>NZ_CP071868.1:1883626-2511501 GCF_017569225.1 Pengzhenrongella sicca | reverse complement strand
TCGAACCCCTCATGATCGTCGGTATCGGCTCCATCATCGGGGCGATGATCGTGGCGATGTACCTGCCGATCTTTGCGGTTTTCGATCTGGTCCAGTAGGCCGTGTCATCACGAGCCATAGTGGTTGGACCGGTATGTCCCTAATGCGTCATATCTGCGGGACGGGAGCCCAAGATGGCTCGTTCTCTCACCTAAAGTCCTGGGTACGACTGGCCGATGTACTGCCTGTACCCAGATGTCGGCTATCAGGTCGACGATTGAACGCGGCAAGGTCGCAACTTCTTCTCGACTCGAACAGGAGCACGACATGATGGCTCGAATTCATCAGGCAATGGCAAAGAAGGACAAGGGCTTCACGCTCATCGAACTTCTCGTCGTCATCATTATCATCGGTATTCTCGCAGCGATCGCCATTCCGGTGTACCTCAACCAGAGAAACAAGGCGTACACCGCCTCCGCTCAGTCGGATGCAACGGCGATCTCGACCGATCTGATCAGTTCGGCGTCGCAGGGAAGTGTCACGGCTCTTGCCTTCACGGGCACGTCGCCGGCATATACAGCGACAACGATCACAGCGGGCGGGCTGGCTGAGACGATCACTCCTCGCCTCAGCGCCGGTTCAACCTTCAACGCGGCGTGGATCACTGCGGACGGTTCCCAGTACTGCGTTCAGGTCACCAACAACTCGAGGATTGCATCCGTGACCAACACCGGACTCACCGCCGTGGCGTGTGGGGCAAAGCCGACCGGTGCCTTCGGTTCCTGACCTTTCAATTCAGCCTTGACGAGACGGCGGACCCTCATGCGATCACTGCGTATGGGGGTCCGCCGCGCTCACGACGGCGGCTTCACGCTTGTCGAGGTAATGGTCTCGCTGCTTATCCTCGCGATCGTGGCCGCAGGGCTCGGTACGCTCACCATCTCGGTAGCCCGCGCGCAGGCGAACGCGCGCAAGCAGGCTGTTGCGGCGGAGCTCGCCAGCCAGCGGAGTGACCTGCTTCGCGGATCGCTCGCCGTCGTGAAGGCCAACACGGGCGCGGGGGCGGCGACTCTCGCAGCGACGGGAGCGTGCGTTCCTGCGGTGGGCTTGTTCCAGACTGTGAAATGCACGCGTGGCAGCGGCACCTACCTCGTGTCCGCAGTCCGCGGGAGCGTGGACGGCTTTGGCGTCTATCCCGTGACCGTGACCGTGACGTGGACGGCCCAGGCGGCCGCTCGCAGCATCGTCACGCAGACGAGGATCTGGGCACCATGAGGTCGCGTCGTTTTCATCGGGCGGCACGCGGACTCGGTGACGACTCAGGGGTCACCCTTGTCGAACTGCTGGTCGCGATGGCGCTGATGTCGATGGTCACCTTCTTGATCCTCAGTATGGTCACCGGCGTGTTTCGAGGCCAGAAGTCCGCACGGCTCGCGGATCAGGCGACCAATCAGGCGAGAACCTCCATCGAGCGGTTGGACGACCAAAGCCGGGCCGCAACGTTTGTCTGGGTTTCGGACGCAACCTGCTCGACGAGCCAAGCCTCCGGGACCTGCGTCGTGCTTACGATCCCGGACTCGGGTGTGACGCGGTGCTACGCATGGAAGCTGGGAAGCACCGGGCTCCTGAGCCAGAACTGGGTGGCTGGTGCGGCTCGACCGACTGTGTGGTCCGTCCGGAGCGCCAACGTGCGAGCGGGAGTGACCGCGCCCTTCGTCCTCACGGCAGCGACCGCCCCGTCGCCGTCGGGAGGCGCGTCGTTCGCCGCTCGTGCGGTTCTTTCGCTGGACCTGGCCGTGGCGACGGACAAAGCCGGTAGTTATGACGATCGAATCACGACTGCGTCGCCCGTTCCTGTGGGAGGTACCTCGCCATGCTAGCTTTCCGTCGTCGCGCTCGGGCGGGGTCTCGATCGGACGAGGGCTTCGCCCTGCCGCTCGTGATCGCCGTCGTTCTCCTTGCGGGTGCAGTCGTTCTCGGTACGGCCGCGATCACACTCCCGACTGTCGTGCGCTCAATCTCGCTGAGGGACGGCACCCAAGCCATCGGGGCGGCCGGTGCCGGCATGGCGCAGGCCCAGGCCCAGCTCAGCGCCGCGACGGCTTGTCCGGCCGCTGGCACCACGACCCTTTCGGGAGCGCTGACGAGCAGCCCGAACGTCTCCGCCTACGCGGTCCAGATGGTCACGACGACGACATCCGCTCCTGCCGGTTGCACGATCCTGGTGACCTCGACTGGCACAGTGACCAAGGGTGCAAAGGTCGTCCGCCGGGCGCTGCGCTCCACGCTCACGCTCACGGCCGGAACAACACCGGCCGCGACCGCCGCCTACGTCTTCTACGGCAGGAATCTGACGAGCCAGATACCTCGGTTGAACGTCACCGGGAGCAGTGCCGTTGTCGCGATCGAGTCAACCACGAACCAGACATACAGCCTGAACTGCAACGGCGGTGCGTCTACCGCGGGCCTCTGGATTGCTGGCGGTGGCCTGCGGTTTGACGGCCCGTCCTGCCAAGTGACGGGCGACGTCTGGATTACTGGAGACATGACGGCGCAGAACGGCGGAACGATCGGCGGCAACCTCACGTCATCCGGGGGCTCGATGAATATCGGGCAGAACTCGAACCAGGCGATCACCGTCGGGGGAAATATCAGGGCCGCGAGCAGCGTCACCTGGGCGCCGGGTTGCACGGCAGCGAACCGCTGCTACGCGAACCAGAGCGGGCTGCCTGCTCCGACGATCTCAGCTCCGGTCGTCTTCGGGATGGCGGCGGCACAGCTCCAGGGCTGGACGGACGCGGGCTACGGTTCAGCGGTCGCCGTGCCATGCACGGGTTCCGCCGACGACCGCGGCACCTGGGTGAAGAACTATCTCAACGCGGGCACGGCGAAAGTGCTGTTGACGACCACCTGCGACATCAACTTCCAGAACGCCGGGACCCTCGCGTTCACTCGGGATGCGGTGCTGCTCACGAGCTCAAACATCACCGCGACTAGCCTGAGCTTCACCAGTTCAGCGGCTCACACTTTCTACTTGATCGGAACTGGAGCGTCCTCGACCTTCACTTTCAATGGAACGGTGAACTCGGCCTCGCTGCTCACCAGCTTCATCCAGGCGCCGATCGTGAATTTCAGCGGCACTGTCAACCTTTTCGGCCAGCTGTACATCACTGGTTCCTCGGCGCAGAACATCAATAGCCTCGACCTGACGTACCGCTCCGTCCCGCTGTACGGCTCCGTGGGTGGCCCCGTTGCAACTGCGGCTGCTGCCACTTGGACCCTTGAGCGCGAGGTTGCGGCTCCGTGATCGTTGCATTCCTTTTCGCGGTGGGTCTGGTCATCGGATCCTTCCTCAACGTCGTGGTCTGGCGGGTGCCGCGCGCGGAGTCGATCGTGCGCCCGCCGAGCGCGTGCCCCGCGTGTGGGCATGAAATCCGGCGCCGGGACAACGTGCCGGTGCTGTCATGGCTGAACCTGCGCGGCCGCTGCCGGGACTGCCGCGCGGCGATCTCGCCGCGGTACCCGCTCGTCGAGCTCGGCACCGCAGTGCTGTTCGCCCTCGTCGCGCTCCGGTTCGGCGTCTCCGCAGCGGCCCTCGCGTACCTGTACCTCGCGGCGATCGGCGTCTGCTTGGCGCTCATCGACTTCGACACGCGCCGCCTGCCCGATGCGATCGTGCTGCCGTCGTACCCCGTGCTCGCCGTGCTGCTAGCCGTTGCGAGCTGGGGATCCGGTGACTGGCCCGCGCTCCTGCGGGCGCTGATCGGCGGGGTCGTGCTCTGGGCGGCCTACTTCCTGCTCGTCGTCGCCTATCCGGCCGGGATGGGGTTCGGGGACGTCAAGCTCGCCGGCCTGCTGGGCGCCGCACTCGCGTGGCTCGGCTGGGGCGAGCTCGCGGTCGGCGGGTTCGCCGCCTTCCTGCTCGGCGGGGTCTTCTCGGTCGGGCTGCTGCTCAGCGGCCGGGCGAACCGCAAGAGCGGGATTCCGTTCGGACCGTGGATGCTGCTCGGCGCCGCAATCGGGATCGGCTTCGGTGGCGCGATCTGGACCGGGTACCTCGATCTGGTCCTGTAGCCCGAGAACTCAAGGCGCGGCCCGCGCGTCCCGATAACACCACTAGACGCACAGCACTCGACTCAGACAAGGATCCTCCGTGGCCAAGGCAGTAGTCATCGGTCTCGACATCGGCACGACGCAGGTTCGTGCCGCCGAGCTGGTGTTCGGCGGCGGTTCGGGCGGACGGCAGACGCCCACCCTGACGCGCTACGGCGAGGTGGCGCTGCCGCTCGGCGCGGTGCGTGACGGGGAGGTCGAGGACACGGCGGTCGTCGGCGCGGCGCTGCGCGAGCTCTGGGCGCAGGCGAAGTTCACCTCGCGGGACGTCAACATCGGCGTGGGGAACCAGCGCGTGGTCGTCCGGGCGCTCGAGCTGCCGTGGGTGCCCCGCCAGCAGATCAACGAGTCCCTGCCGTTCCAGGTCGAAGAGCTGATCCCGATGTCGACGGACGAGGCGCTGCTCGACTACTACCCGACGGGAGAGTCGACCGGCCAGACCGGTCGCCTGCTCCAGGGCATGCTGGTCGCGGCGACCAAGGACACCGTCCAGGCGAACGTCCTCGCCGTGCTTGCCGCCGGGCTGCGCCCGCGGCTGGTCGATCTCAGCCCGTTCGCCCTCCAGCGTGCGCTGTGCAGGGGGGAGCTCGCCGAGCAGACGGTCGCGCTCGTCGAGGTGGGCGCCAGGATCACCCACGTCGTCATCGTGGACCACGGCATCCCGAAGTTCATCCGCATGCTGCCGTTCGGCGGCCAGAACATCACGGACGCCGTCGCCGTCGCTATGGGCATCTCCGGCCTCGAGGCCGAGAACCTCAAGCGGGAGGTCGGCGTCGGGCTGGCCAGCACCGTGGAGGACGTCGCCTCGGCGGACGCGATCAGCTCCGTGGTGCAGCCGCTGATCGAGGCGATCCGCAACACGTTTGTCTACTACTCGGGGAACAACCCGGGCGCGGGGATCGATGTCGCGGTGCTGACCGGTGGCGGCTCGCAGCTCCTCGGCTTCGGGCAGTACCTCGCCAGCGCGACCCGGCTGCGGGTCACGACCGGCGACCCGCTCGCGTCCCTCACGATCGCGAAGACGGCCCGGCCAGACCTGCTCGTCCCACGCTCGTCGGTGCTTGCGATGCCGATCGGCCTCGCGTACGGGGTTGCGGCGTGAAGGCGCGCGAGGCGGCGGCCATGGCCCCGGCCTACCCGCAGGTCAACCTGCTGCCGCCCGAGATCCGCGCGGCGCGGACGCTGCGCGGCGTCAAGCGCAACCTCGCGATCAGCCTCGTGCTGGTGCTCGCGGTGTGCGCAACCGGCTTCGGGCTCAGCGCAATGACCGCCTCGACGGCCGCCGCGGAGCTCGCGACCGCGCGGGACGACACTGCGCGGCTCACGGCTGAACAGCAGACCTACGCCGAGGTGCCCCAGGTGCTCTCGTCGCTCGGGACCGCCAAAGCAGCCCGCCAGCTCGCCATGTCCACCGAAGTCCTCTGGAAGGGCTACCTCGACGCAATCACGGCCGTCCTGCCCACCGACGTCAGGATCGAGTCCTACCAGGTGACGGGGGCAACAGCGATGGAGGCCGCTCCTGTCCCGGCGGACCCACTCCAAGGTCAGAGCGTCGGCCAGATCACGTTCACGGGGTCGACCCCGTCGCAGCCCGACACCGCCGCGTGGCTCGACGCCCTCGACTCGATCCCGGGCTTTGCGGATGCGTGGTTCACCGGCGCGACACTCACTGCCAGCGAGTCCGGCGAGTCCTCGTACGCGGTCAGCGTCACGGTGCAGTTCACCGATGCCGCACTAGCGAATCGCTTTACAGCCGAAGGGGCGAGCTGACATGGGCGGAACGAATAGAAGTACCTGGATCGGCGGGGCGGTCTTCGTCGCGCTGGTGATCTTCGCCGCCGCGTGGCTGCTCGCGATCTCGCCGAATCTGGCCGCCGCGTCAGATTCCCGCGCGCAGGCCGAGACGACCCGTCAAAGCAATGTGGCGCTCGAGTCGGCGATCACGGCGCTCAAGGTGCAGTTCGATCAGTTGCCCGAGCTCAAGGCGGAGCTGACCAAGCTTCAGGAGGAGATTCCGACCGGCGCTGCGCTGGCCGCCCTGGTCCGGGACCTCAGCGACACGGCGGCAGCCAACGAGGTGGCCATCACGGCACTGTCGCCGTCGGCGGCAGTGTCCGTGGTGGCGCCCGTCGTCGCGGAGCCGGTCGCGCCCACCGAGGCCGCGTCGACGGACACATCTGCCGAGACTGCGACCACGACGGAGGCCCCTGTTCCCGCGGCGATCGAGGGACTGGTTGCAATACCGCTCTCCATCACAGTTCAGGGCTCGTACGCGAACACGCTCGCGTTCCTCGATGACGTCCAGCAGGCGTCGGCGCGACTCTTCCTGGTCGGCGGTCTGGGAGCTAGGGCCCTCGAAGCCGCGGCGGCCGGCGGCGGGCGGCCCGAGGTCCAGGCGGGCGACCAGGAAATCATCATCACGGGCTTCGCCTATGTCCTCACTAACCCCACGGCGGCCCCCATCGCCGAAAACACAAGCCCGCTGCCGGCGGCCGTACCGGGTAAGAACCCCTTCCTCGCGACGGAGTAGCGGTCGGGCCGCGGCCCGATCACGTGAAATGATCCCCCCATGCTTCGTTGGCTAACCGCAGGTGAATCGCACGGTGAGGCGTTGGTCGGGATCCTTGAGGGGCTCCCCTCCGGCGTCGCCATCACCTCCACGGACGTTCAGGACGCCCTCGCGCGCCGCCGGCTCGGGTACGGGCGCGGCGCGCGGATGAAGTTCGAGCAAGACGCCGTGCGCATCCTCGGCGGCGTCCGCCTCGGGCTGACCCAGGGCGGACCGATCGCGATCGAGATCGGCAACTCCGAGTGGCCCAAGTGGGTCGACGTGATGTCGGCCGACCCGGTCGCCGACCCCGTGCTGCTCAACCGGGCGCGCAACGCGCCGCTGACCCGGCCGCGGCCCGGGCACGCCGACCTCGTCGGGATGCGCAAGTACGCCTTCGACGACGCCCGGCCCGTGCTCGAGCGCGCGTCGGCCCGCGAGACCGCCACGCGGGTGGCACTCGGCACCGTCGCGGCGGCCTTCCTCGAGCAGGTCGCTGGCATCCGGCTCGTCTCGCACGTCGTCGCGATCGGCCCCGTCGCCGTGCCCGACGGCGCCGACCTGCCGTTGCCCGAGGACGCGATCTTCCTCGATGCCGACCCGGTGCGCTGCGCCCACGCCGCGACGTCGGCCGCGATGGTCGCCGAGATCGACGACTGCCAGAAGGCGGGGGACACCCTGGGTGGGGTCGTCGAGGTGCTCGCCTACGGCCTGCCGTCGGGGATCGGGAGCTACGTGCACGCGGATCGGCGGCTCGACGCGCAGCTGGCCGGGGCGCTCATGGGCATCCAGGCGATCAAGGGCGTCGAGGTCGGCGACGGCTTCCGCACCGCGACGCGCCGCGGCTCGGCCGCGCATGACGAGATGGAGCGCGACGGCGCAAGCGGCCAGATCCGCCGCCGGTCCAACCGCGCGGGCGGCATCGAGGGCGGCATGTCCAACGGCGAGATCCTGCGGGTCCGCGCCGCGATGAAGCCGATCTCGACCGTGCCGCACGCGCTCGCGACGGTCGACACGGCGAGCGGGGAGCCGGCCACGGCCCAGCACCAGCGGTCGGACGTGTGCGCGGTGCCGCCCGCCGCCGTCGTCGCCGAGGCCATGGTTGCGCTCGTGCTCGCACAGGCGCTGCTGGAGAAGTTCGGCGGGGACTCGGTCGGCGAGGTGGCCCGTAACGTGCGGGCGTACCTCGCGGCGATCCCGGAGCTGCAGCGCTAGCCAACGGCAAGCCCTGGCTGTCATAGGTAGGCACCTAATGGGTATAGGCTTGTGCCTATGGCCCGCATATCTCTCTCCGCCGCGGCGATCATCGCCGGCGCCGCGGACCTGGCCGACGAGGCAGGCTTCGACGGCGTGACGCTGTCGGCGGTCGCGCGCCGCCTCGGCGTCCAGACCCCCAGCCTGTACTCGCACGTCCGCGACCGCGCGGCACTGCTGGACGGCATTACCGCGCTCGCGCTCGCCGAGCTGTCCGACCGCGTCGCAGTGGCGATCGCCGGGCGCTCGGGGCGGCTCGCGCTGCACGGCTTCGCGCAGGCGCACCGCGAGTTCGCGCAGGCCTCGCCCGGCCGCTGGCAGTCGCTCGAACGGCGAGCCGGACCTGCCGCCGTCGAGTCCGGCGCAGCGCGCACCTTCGTCGCGCTGACCGACGCCGTGCTGCTGGGCTACGGCCTGCCGCCGGGGGAGCAGGTGCACGCCACCCGCCTGATCGGCGCCACGATCAACGGCTTCCTCACCCTGGAACGCATCGGCAGCTTCGACCACAGCCAACCTGGCCCCGAGGACTCCTGGCGACGCGCCCTCGACGCGCTCGACGCCCTCCTGCTGGTGTGGCCGACCGACTCTCCCGACAGGATCCAGCCATGACAACAACGCCGATCACGACCCCCCTCACCGCGCCGATGCTCCACGGCGCCGCCGAGGTGGAGCTCACCGCCCGGGGGCTGCGCCCGCACCGTCTGCCGGCCTGGGTGCGCGCCCAGTACCCGGACCCGCAGCTGCTGATGATGGAGGGGCAGCCCTCCGGGGTCCGCCTCGTGCTGTCGACGGCGGCCCGCACGATCGAGCTCGTCTCGCACCCCTCCCGGCTCACCTACGTGGGCGTGGACCGGCCGCGGGGGAGCATCGACCTGGTGGTCGACGGCGCGTTCGTCGCGAGCGACCTGCTCGTGGGCGGCGACGCCGTTGAGGCCAACCTCCAGACCGGCGCGACGGCGTTCCATCCCGGCCCCGCGTACGCGACGAGATTCCGCGGGCTGCCCGCGGGCGAGAAGCGGGTCGAGCTCTGGCTGCCCCACAACGAGTCCATCGAGCTGATCGAGCTGCGCACGGACGCACCGGTCCGCCCGGTCGAGCCGACCCGCCCGGCCTGGATCCACCACGGCAGCTCGATCAGCCACGGCTCGAACGCGAGCACGCCGACCCAGATCTGGCCGGCCGTCGCCGCGCTCCAGGGCGGCGTCGAGCTGCGCAACCTCGGCTTCGGGGGCTCCGCGCTCGTCGACCCGTTCCTCGCGCGCGTGATCCGGGACGCCCCGGCCAACCTGATCAGCGTCGCGCTCGGGATCAACGTGGTGAACCTCGACCTGATGCGGCTCCGCGCTTTCGTGCCCGCGATCCACGGCTTCCTCGACACCATCCGCGACGGTCACCCGACGACGCCGCTGGTGCTCATCTCACCCCTGTTCTGCGGCATCCACGAGGACACGCCCGGGCCGGGCGCGTTCGACCCGGCGGAGCTCGCCGCCGGCCGCGTGCGGTTCATCGCCACCGGCCGCAGCGAGGACCAGGCGCAGGGCAGCCTCACCCTGCGGGTCATCCGCGAGGCGATGGCGTCGCTCGTCGAGCGCCGGGCCGACGACCCGAACCTGCACTACCTGGACGGGACCGCCCTGTACGGCGAGGCGGACGCCGTCGCGCTGCCGCTCTCGGACGCGCTGCACCCCGACACCGCCACCCACCGCCTCATCGGCGAGCGCTTCGCCGCCTATGCGTTCGCGACGGACGGACCGTTCGGAGCGCGCTGAGCGGGGTCTTCGACGGCGCCGGTTGCGGCGAGGTCGTCCTTCCTCGGCGAAGTAGTCCTTCCGCGGTGAAGTAGTCCGTCAGGAAGGACTGCCTCACCGCGGATGGACTACTTCGGCGGGTCGCGACCGGTGGTTCGCTACCGTTCACCTCATGAGCGACGACGTGCGTAACGTGCTGACCGCCCTCTCGAGCATGACCGAGCACTGGCAGCCCCACCGGCTGACGAGCATCAACGACTACGACCTCAAGGTCGTCAAGATCCTGGGCGAGTTCGTGTGGCACACGCACCCCGACACCGACGAGCTGTTCCTGGTGCTCAGCGGAGAGCTGACGATCCAGCTTCGCGACCGCGATGTGGTGCTCGGGCCCCAGGATGTGTTCGTGGTGCCACGGGGCGTCGAGCATTGTCCGAGAGCTACAGCCGAGGTGCAGGCGCTCCTCATCGAGCCCCAGGGGACGGTCAACACCGGGGACGCCGGCGGCGACCTGACCTCGCAGCTGCGCGAACTCGATGCACCGTGAGAGTCCGCCACCGCGACCAGGACCCGTCGATCGACCCCTCGGCGTACATCGCGCCGACGGCCGTGCTCGTCGGCGACGTGCGCGTCGGAGCGGGCGCGCGGGTGCTGCACGGCGCCGTCGTCACCGCCGAGGACGGCTGGGTGACCATCGGGGCGGACACCGTGATCATGGAGCAGGCCCTCGTCCGCGGCCGCGCGGGCCACCCGGCAGTCAACGGCTCGGCTGTCATGGTCGGTCCGCACGCGCACGTGAACGGCGCCACCGTCGGCGACGAGGCCTTCATCGCGACTGGGGCGTCGCTGTTCCCGGGGAGCCGGATCGGGGCCGGCGCCGAGGTGAGGATCAACGGCGTCGTGCAGGTCAACACGGTGGTTCCCGCGGGAGCGGTCGTTCCGATCGGGTGGGTCGCGGTCGGCGACCCGGCGAGCATCCTGCCGCCCGACCGGCACGACGAGATCTGGGCGATCCAGCGCACGCTCGACTTCGGCGGCACCGTGTACGGGGTCGGGCCGGACGTCTCGATGCGCGAGCTCATGCGCCGCCAGTCAGCCTTCTACGGCGAGCACACCCGCGACACCGTCATCGACGAGTAGCCGCCCCGAGAGTCCGCTCGGCCCCGTGGTCAGCTCTCCCGCCGGGTCAGGCCCTCCAGGTAGGCCTGCACGACGGCGGTGTCCTGGTCGCCGAGGCCCGCCGCGGTCAGGGCGGTGAAGACGTCCCGGAGCACGTCGAGCTGCGGGGTCGCCGTGCCGGTCAGGCGCGCCTCGTCGGCGGCGAATCGCAGGTCCTTGACCATGAACTTCGCCGGGCCGGACGGGCTGTGGTCGTGCTCGGCGAAGCGCGTCTTCTTCACCTCGAGGATGCGGCTCGCCGCGTACCCGCCGCCGAGCAGGTCGAGCATCGCGGCGACGTCGAGCCCGGCGCGCTCGGCGATGACCGATGCCTCCCCGAGCGCGAGGACGGTCGCCGCGACGATGAGCTGGTTGCATGCCTTGGCGACCTGCCCCGCCCCGAGCGGCCCGAGGTGGACGGCCCGGCCGGTGGCCGCGAGCACGGCGAGGGCGGGCGCGACGTCGTCGGCCTGCCCGCCCACCATCACCGAGAGCGTGCCCGCGACCGCGCCCTCCTCGCCGCCGCTCACGGGCGCGTCGACGAGGCGCGCGAGCCCGCCCGTCTCGGCCCGGACCCGCGCGTCGAGCGCCCGGACGCCCGCGGGCGACACCGTCGAGCTGATCACGACCCGCAGCGGCTCGGCGACGCCCGCGAGGAGGCCTTCGGCGCCGGCCAGGAGCGCCTCGATGTCGGGCAGGTCGGGCAGCATGAGGACGACGACGTCGACCCGGCCCGCGAGCTCCCGTGCGGTCGGGTGCCACGTGGCCCCGGCGCCGACGAGCGCGGCGGCGGACTCCGGCCGGCGCGCGGTCACGTGCAGCCGGTGGCCGGCCCGCAGGATGTGCCCGGCCATCGGGGCGCCCATGACCCCCAGCCCGACGAAGCCGACGGCGTGGGGGCGGGGCAGGTCAGGCGGCAGGCTCATCCCGCGCACGCTAGCCCAGCCGGCCGCGCAGCCCGTTCGTGGTCGGCTCTCACAACCGACGCCCTCTTGATCGGTCGGCACCGAGCGCCGACGATGTGGTGACGTGAACGATGTGGTGACGTGAACTCAGACGAGAGGCTCCCCGTGTCTTATCAGGCCTACCTCGACGCGATCGAGACGAAGACGGGTCGTACGCCGCAACAGCTCCTCGACGAGGCCGCAGGTCGCGGCTACGGCCCGGAGACGAAGGCGACGGAGTTCCTCGCCTGGCTCAAGGACGAGTACGACGTCGGCCGTGGCCACGCGATGGCGCTGTACGGGGTGCTCAAGAACGGCCCGACGGCGCCGGTCAAGCACGTCGGCTCGGCGGGGAGTCACCGCGACGAGAGCCTCGAGCTTCGACTGGACGGCATCGCGGCCCGATAGGCGCTCGTCCCGCCCACGTCAGTGGAGCAGCTTGAGGCCGAGGACGCAGCCGACGATGCCGACGAGCAGCGCCACCTTGAGCACGGAGAACGCCTCCTCGCCGGTCAGCATCGCGTAGGTGACGGTCAGGACGGCGCCGATGCCGACCCAGACCGCGTAGGACGTGCCGACCGGCAGGGAGCGCATCGCGTAGGCCAGTCCGGCCATGCTCAGCGCGAGGGCGGTGACGAAGGTAGCCACCGCCGCCGGGCGTGTGAAGCCCTCGGACTTGCCGAGCGCGGTTGCCCACACGGCCTCGAGGATGCCGGACAGGACGAGCACGATCCATGACATGACGGTCTCCACCTCGTGGCCGTCTTGTCGCCCTCCGGGTACGGCTCCCTCGTCCGGTCGCCCCGTGCATTGCGGGCCTCTCGGACGATGTCACACGCCCGTCGCGTGAGCAAGCCGCACCCATCCGGGCGGCGGCCGGCTCCGAACTCCCCGTGTCAGCAGCATCCCGACACGAGGTGGCCTGCGGTGTCGGCCGGATATGGAGTCCTCATGCGTGCACGTCGTCCCCACGCCAAGGTCGGCACGACGCTCTTGGCCGCCCTCGCGGGCGTGCTGGCCGCCGCGACCACCCTCGCGGTCGCGCAGCTCGTCGCCGTGGTCGTCGCGCCCCAGGCGGCGCCCCTGATCGCCGTCGGCGGAGTCTTCATCGACGCGACGCCGCCGGCGCTGAAGGACTTCGCGATCGCGACGTTCGGGACGAACGACAAGCTCGCCCTTCTGGTCAGCATGGCGGTGGTGATCGCGCTGGTCGCAGCCGTCGCCGGCGTGCTCGCGCGCCGCCGCTGGGCGCTCGGGGCCGGCGTCGTCGTCGTGCTGGCGGCGGTCGGCGCGGCCGCGGCGGTGACCCGGCCGAGCGCGTCCGCCGTGGCGGTCGTCCCGAGCCTCGTCGGCGGCGCCGTCGGGCTCGTCGCGCTGCGCGTCCTCGTGTCCCGACTGCCCGGGGCGCGCCGCGCGGCCGAGGGCGATCGCGACGTACCGGATCGCACCGCGCCGGATCGCGACGTACCGGATCGCGCCGCGCCGGGTGCCGATCGCGGCCTCGGCCGCCGGTCCTTCATCGCGGCGGCCCTCGTCACCTCGGCCGTCGCGGCCCTGGCCGGGGTGGGAGGCCAGGTGCTCGGGCAGGCGACGCGGACCGTCGAGGCCGCCCGGCGAGCGCTCCGGCTGCCGACGGCGTCGCGTCGGGCCGCCGCGCTGCCCGCCGGGGTGGAGTCCGGCGTCGTCGGCGCAGCGCCGTTCGTGACCCCCAACGGCGACTTCTACCGGATCGACACCGCGCTGGCCGTTCCCCAGGTCGACGTCGACTCGTGGCGCCTGCGCGTGCACGGACTCGTGGAGGAGGAGATCGAGATCTCCTTCCAGGATCTCCTCGACGCGGACCTGATCGAGTCCTGGGTGACGCTCACCTGCGTGTCCAACGTCGTCGGGGGAGACCTGGCCGGCAACGCCAAGTGGCTCGGGCTGCCGGTCCGCGAACTGCTGGCCCGGGCCCGGCCGACGGCCGACGCCGACATGGTGCTGTCCACCAGCATCGACGGCTTCTCCGCGTCGACCCCGCTCGCGGCGCTGACCGACGACCGGGACGCGATGCTCGCGATCGGCATGAACGACGAGCCGCTGCCCGCCGACCACGGGTTCCCGGTGCGCATGGTCGTCCCCGGGCTGTACGGCTACGTCTCCGCGACCAAGTGGGTCGTCGACCTCGAGGTGACCCGATTCGCCGATGCCCGCGCGTACTGGACCGACCGGGGCTGGTCGGAGAAGGGGCCGATCAAGACGGCGTCGCGCATCGAGGTTCCCCGCTCGTTGGACCGCGTGCCCGCCGGGCAGGTCGCGATCGGGGGCACCGCGTGGGCCCAGCAGCGGGGCGTCACGGCCGTCGAGGTCCAGGTGGACGACGGCGACTGGGCCGCGGCGACGCTCGCGACCGAGGCCTCGATCGACACCTGGCGGCAGTGGTCGTTCGTGTGGGACGCGACCCCGGGGTCGCACCAGCTCACGGTCCGCGCGACCGATGCCACCGGGGAGGTCCAGACTGCCGATCGCGTCGACACCGTGCCCGACGGCGCCACCGGGCAGCACTCGATCGTCGTCACGGTGGAGTAGGCGAGCGAACCGGCCGAGGCCGGGGCTTACCTCGCGCCGGCCTCGGTCACTATCCTGCCGTGATGGCTGATCTCGAGGACGTCCAACGGCTGGTGAACGCGCTCCCCGGCGTCGCCGAGGGCGAACGCCGCGACCACCGGAGTTGGCTCGTCGGCGGGAAGGTGTTCGCCTGGGAGCGGCCGTTCAGCAAGGCCGACCTCAAGCGTTACGCGAGCGCCCCCGTGCCCGAGGGGCCGATCGTCGCGCTCGTCACGGACGGGCTCGAGGACAAGGAGGCCCTGCTGCAGGCGCACCCGACGTTCTTGTTCACGATCTCCCACTTCGACAACTACGCCGCGGTCCTGCTGCAGCTGGAGTACGCCGACGAGGCGCAGCTGCGCAGGGCGCTGGAGGACGCGTGGCTGGTCAGCGCGCCCGCGGACCTCGCCGAGCGGTTCCTCGCCGAGCGGGAGGAGTGATCCCCGCTGCGTGGTCCGCTCACGATGCTCGAGCGCGGCGGTAGACGAGGTGGGTGACCTGCGGCGTCGTCCGGCTTGAGACCGGCGCCATCGCCAGGTCCGGCACGCCGTCGAAGACCCGGAGCCCGCCGGCGACTGTGAACGGCACGACATGCAGCCGCAGCTCGTCGACCAGGCCAGCGGCCAGGTAGGCGTTCAGGGTGCTCGGGCCGCCGCCGATCGAGACGTCGCCGTCGCCGGCCGCGTCGCGGGCGCGCTCGAGCGCGGCCTCGATCCCGTCGGTCACGAAGTGGAACGTGGTCCCGCCCGCCATCGTCAGCGGCGGCCGGGGCCGCGAGCCGAGCACGAAGACGGGCGCGTGGTACGGCGGCTCCGGCCCCCACCAGCCCTGCCACCCCAGGTCCCACGCGCCCCGATCGGGCCCGAACATGTTCCGGCCCATCACGTAGGCGCGGGCACGAAGGATCCCCGCCACCTCGTCCGCGTGGTCGTCAGCGTGCTCGAACATCCAGGTGTGCAACCGTTGCCCCACGACCGCCCCCATGGGGTGCTCCTGTGACTGGTCGTGACCGGCGGCGACCAAGTTCAACGAGACCGCGATGTCGGCAGTGACGAGGCTCATGCCGAAAAGATACGTTCAGTGCATGGCCGAACCGAAGACCCGACCCACGGACCGAGACGTCACCGAGTTCCTCGACGCGGTGGCGCACCCTCGACGGCGAGCGGAGGGTCACGTGCTCCGTGAGTTGATGGAGCGCGTGACCCAGCAGCCGGCGGTGATGTGGGGGCCGACGATGGTCGGATTCGGCTCGACGTCGCACACGAACACGCTCGGCACCAACAACTGGTTCGACGTCGGATTCTCGCCCCGCACGCCGGCCCTGACGATCTACGGCATCCACAACGCCTACGAGCCGGACAACCCGCTGCTCGCCGAGCTCGGCCCGCACACCACCGGAAAGTCGTGCGTCTACGTGAAGCGGCTCGACGCCATCGACCTCGAGGTGCTCGAGCGCCTCGTCGGCGACGCCTGGCGGGCGTTGCACGGCTAGCTGTCGCCCGGGTCCCTGCCGGCCTGCTGCCTCAGGGCTCCCTGTCGTGGGTTTGTGCACAGGTCGGGTTGCGGGGTGGGGTGCGTGTGGGTGGTCCGTCCTAGTCTGTACACATGTTCGAAGCGAGCGATGACGAGGTAACGGGGGTCCCAGCGGGGGCCGGGCTGGCGGTCGCGGGCGCCACCTCGGCGGCCGACACGTCCACGGGCGTCACATCGGCGGGCGCCACCGCCACGGGTGTCATTGCGCCGGCGTTCTCGGTGGATGTGGCGTTCGGGGTGTTGCTTGGGCGGGTGTTCGCGGAGGCGGGGGCGGCGTTGGCGCAGGCCGCGGCCGCGGGGTCCTGCATCGCGGGGCCGATCGATCAGGTCGCGTTGGCTACGGCGTTGATGGACCAGGTGCCGGGCTCGCCGTTGGTGGAGCTGCTTGAGGGTCTGTGCCCGGGGGATGTGCATGATGCGGTGTTGATCGAGGCGATCGCCGCCTGGGAACGTGTGACGTCGTTGGCTGCGGCGCGGCAGGGCGAGATGATCGCCGAGCTGGCCCGGCGCCGGGATGCGCAGCGGTTGGGTGAGTTCGTGGGTGATGAGGTCGCGTCGGTGCTGGTGATGTCCCGGTCGGTGGCGGAGGCGAAGGTCAGCCTCGGGACCTCACTGGCGGCCTGGCCCGCGGTGAATGAGGCGTTGGCGGCTGGGGTGATCGATCACCGCAAGGCCACCGCCCTGGTCGACGGCGTCGGGCACCTCGACGACGACGCGGCCGCGGCTGTCCTGGACGCGGTGCTGCCGGTCGCGCCGGGGTTGACGGTGCCGGCGTTGAAGGCGCGCCTGCGCAAGGTCGAGCTGACCGTGAACCCGGCCGCCGTCGCCCAGCGGCGCGCCCGCGACGCCGCGGACAGGTATGTGCGGGTCAGCCCGGCGCCGGGGGTGATGGCGTGGTTGACCGCGTACCTACCCGCTAAGGACGCGATGACCGTGTTCACCGCGATCGACGCGATCGCCGCCTCCGCCGACCCCGCCGACCCACGCGGTGTGGCGGCCCGGCGCGCGGACGCCCTGACCGACCTCTGCGCCGACATCCTCGACAACGGCATCGCCCCCACCACCGCACTACCCGGCACAGCGGGACAGGAGCCCGGTCAGGCGGGTCAGGCCGGTCAGGCGGGTCAGGCGGGTCAGGCTGGCGGGACGCTGAAGACGGAGCATGGGCGTCGACCGCACCTGCAGGTGACCGCGGCTGCGACGACGTTGTTGGGGTTGGATGAGGTGCCGGGGGAGCTGGCCGGGTACGGGCCGATCCCCGCGGATCTGGTGCGGGCGATCGCGGCGGACGCGACGTGGCGGCGGATCTTCACCGACCCCGCCACCGGGTGTGTGACGGGGATCGGGCCGCGCGGGTACCGCCCCGGCGCCGACCTGACCGGCACCGTCCTGGCCCGGGACAGGACGTGCACGTTCGTGGGGTGTCGGATGCCGGCGTGGCGGTGCGACCTGGACCACCGCGACCCCTACGACCACGACCACCCCGATCTCGGCGGGCAGACCTGCGCGGAGAATCTGCACTCGTTGTGTCGTCACCATCATCGGGCCAAGACGTACGGCGGCTGGCGCCCCGACCTCGACACCTCCACCGGCGACACGTGGTGGACCTCACCGACCAAGCACCGCTACAAGCGGCCCTCCGTCGACGTCAACCCCGACCCGCCGCCACCCGACCGGCCCTGGTTGCACACACCCCAGCCCGACGACCCACCCTTCTAGCCGAGCCTGACCCGGTTCCGGACACCGAGTCTGAGGCTGTCCGACGACCTCTGAACCTAGGAATCAGAACCCTGCGAATCTGAACCCTGGAATCAGCCAGCTACGCGCTGATCGGCTCGGCTGCGGGGACCGCGCTCGGCAAGAGGGAGAGGATGTTGTCGAGCACGAGGGCGCGGTCGAACTGCAGCGCGTGCGCTCGGGACCGTGCCTCCATCTCCGCCCGTTCCTCGCCGGACATCGCGATGACGCGGTCGAGCGCCGCCGCGATGGCGTCCGGATCGGCGACCGGCACGAAGATGGCGGTGTCGCCGACCGCCTCGCCGATGCCGCCGGTCTCGGTCGTGATGACCGGGCCGCCGCCGGAGAGCATCTTCTCGACCAGTGCGATCCCGAACGTCTCGACGAACTCGGGCCGCGGCTTGCTCGGCAGCGCGTACGCCACGCAGCCCGCCATGAGGTGCGCCTTCTCCTCGTCGTCGACGTCGTCGAGGAACAGAATCTGCCCGGCGGCCGGCGACGCCGCGGCGAGCTCGCGCAGCCGGCCCGCGTCCGGGCCGCTCCCGGCGACCACGAGCCGCAACGACCGGCGGGCCGCGCTGCGCTCGAATCCGGCGATCAGGTCGTCGACGCCCTTGGCGTGGGCCAGGCGGGACAGGAACAGCACGTACCCGTCGCGCTCAAGCCCGCGCCGCGCAAGAGCCGCGTCGCCCTCGGCCTGGTCCAGGCCCAGGTAGGCCGCGACGTCGATGGCGGGGTACGAGACGTGCACACGCTCCTGGCATCGTGCCGCGAACGTGGTGCCGTGCCGCGCGTCGATCTCGGCCGCCTCGGAGAGAATGAGCTCGCGGGTGTACTGCGAGACCGCGAGGCAGACGTCGTGGGCGAGGTAGTTGGCCAGCACGTGCGCGGCCGCGCCCCAGCGCCCGTCCTCGAGGCAGGACCGCACGACGTTCGTGACGTCCGACCCGACCGCCTCCGCGACGGTCGTGACGTTGACGGGCAGGCCGGTGCTGCGCGCGACCCGCACGGCGTCGGCCACCGCGACCGCGTGCGGGCTCAGGTACAGGGACAGGCAGACGGTCGGGACGCCGTCGGTGAAGAGCTCGACCAGGCGGCCGGTCAGCCCCGCGAGGTAGCGCCCGTCGGGCACCTTGTAGTCGCCGACCGGTGCGGGGCGCTCGACGACGATGCCGTCGCTGTAGGGCAGCACGCGGTCCAGCGGCTTGAGCGGTAGCCCGGTCTCCAGCAGGCGGTCGATGGGCCAGGTGAGGATGCGGACGTCGTCGAAGCCGCGGTCGAGCGCGGCCTCGGCGAGGTTGCGCGCCTCGCCCGAGTGCCCGCAGATCACCGGGTCGGCGCGGACGACGATCACCAGGCGGTGGGTCGGTGGACGGGTCATGTCGCTCCGGTGTGTGGGGAGGGCGGCCTCTGTGAGGTCGACGGTGGGCGGATCTCAGTGCCCCAGCGGCTCGGAACCGGCCCGAGCTCGATGTGCAGGAGTCCGCCGCGGTGCAGCTCGGTGCCGGTGAGCCAGCTGCGTTCGAGCGGGGCGCCGTCCAGCCGGACCGACTGGACGTACTGCGCCGGGCTGCCCGGCACGGGTTCGACGAACCCCGAGGTGGCGATCGTGAACGCCGCGGCGCCGACCTGGATCCGCGACTCGCGCCACGCGGGGGTGTTGATCAGGAACAGGTTCTGCCCCGCGACGGGGAACAGCCCGAGCGTCGCCCAGACGTACCAGGAGCTCAGGCCGCCCGAGTCGTCGTTGCCGGGCAGCCCGCCGCGGCCCGTCGCGAACTGCTGCTGGACGACGGCGTGCACGACCTCGGCGGTCCGGTCCGGCCGGCCGGCGTACTGGTAGGACCAGGGCGCCTCCATGTCCGGCTCGTTGTTCAGGCCCTCGAACCGGTTGAGCGCGTAGCCCCGTGCCATCTCGTCGATGCCCGGTCGCACGCCCGGCTGCGTCACGGCGTCGGCCCCGAAGCCGAAGAACTGGTCGAGCAGGGCCACGAACGCGTCGTCGCCGCCCGCTAGCGCGATCCGCGCCGCCATGTCGTGGACGAGGCGGAACGAGTAGTTCCACTTGCCGCCCTCGTAGAACGTCGAGTCCTTGAGCAGCCCGGTCGCGGCGTCGAACGCGTTCGCCCAGCGCGCGGCGAGCGGTGCGAACTCCGCAACCAGCGCCTGGTCGCCGACCTGCGCGGCGACCACCGACGTGCACCAGTAGCCGAACGCGAGGTCGAGGGTGTGGCTGATCGGGTGGACCTCGCCGCGCAGGAGGAAGTCCTCGCCGTACATGCGGCGCAGGTCGTTGTGCATGTGCACGAGCGCCCAGTCCCAGTCGATCCCGAGCCCCAGCTGGCACAGGTCGGCGAGGAAGGTGTGTGCGAGCGCGCTGCCCTGCCGCGAGAACTGGTCAGCCCCGCGCGCCATCCGGTAGCCGATCGGCAGGTTGCCCTCCTCCTCGGAGATGTACAGCAGCGCCTGCGCGAGCTCGCACGCGCGCTCGGGCAGCAGCGTGGTCAGCAGCGGCAGCTGGGTCCGGTAGATGTCCCACATGGTCGCGATGTCGTACGCGAACGGGCCGCTCGCGGGCCAGAAGGGGCTCTCGCCGGGCGCGAGGCAGGGCTTGATGAGGGAGTGGTACAGGGCGGTCGCGAAGACGGTCTGCCGGTCGGTCGACGGGGAGTCGACGCTGATCGCGCCGAGGTGCTCGCGCCAGGTCGCCGCCGTCGCGGCCCGCCGGTCCTCGAAGCTCGACGGCCCCGGCCCGCAGTCGGCGTAGAGGTTCTCGCGTGCCTGCTCGACCCCCCGCAAAGAGAAGCCGAAGCGCAGCTCGACCACCTGGCCGGGCTCGGTCGGGCCCGCCCACATGAGGCCGAACGGGCGCAACGTCGTCGGCCGGATGTAGTCGAAGTCGAGCCGGGTCCCGCCGGGCATCAGCCGGCGGTCGTACCAGAGCATCTGCCGCCACTGGGGCGTGTCGCACTCGACGTGCACCGCGAGCGGCGCGCCCTCCACGACGATCTCGCCCTGCGCGATCCCGGGGCCGACGGCATGCAGGTGCGCGCGCAGCGGGACGGTCGTCCCGAACGGGATCGACAGGCCGCCGAGCGAGAAGTCGACCACCACGCGCGCGTCGCGGTGGCTCGGGAACGTGTAGCGGTGCACCGCGCTCTTGGGCCCGACGGTCACCTCGCAGCGGATGCCCGAGGCGAGCGTCGCCGAGTAGGAGCCCGGCGCGGCGCTCTCGGCGTCGATCTCCCACAGCTCGCCGAGCGCGTCGAGGGGCTGGAGCATCGGGGTGACCCGGAAGTAGTTGTAGTACTTGCGGATCGCGCCGGTGCCGGACTGCTGGAAGTGCGTGAAGCCGGACGCCAGCTGGCGCTCGTGCAGCTGCGTCGGGACGCCCTCGGTGACCAGGTCGTACTTGCCGTAGCCGGTCGGGTAGGCACCCGAGTACGCGCACGCGGAGACCATGCCGAGCGGATAGGTCGCGCCCGGGTGGGTGTTGCCGATCGATGGCTTGGGCCACCACCAGCTCGCCGCCAGCCCGGTCCGTTCGGGCAGGTCGGTGACGTCGGTCCCGATGAAGGGATCGACGCGGTCGATCATCGGCCGGGTCCCGCGCGGCGGGGGAGACCGGACGTCCGGCGTGGCCTGCTGTCCGCGATCATGGCAGGACGGTACGAGCCCTGTGTGTCCGGCGCGTTACGGCTGGCTGGACGAACGCCGGGCCGCGACCAACGCGTGGTCGCGGCCCGGCGTCGTGCAGCGCAGGATCAGACGAAGTTGAACACGCTCTGGAGCAGGATGAGCGTGAACACGGTGCCCGCCTTGAGCAGCGTGATCGCGAAGATGTCCTTGTAGGACTGCTTGTGCGTCAGGCCGGCGATGCCGAGCAGCGTGATGACCGCGCCGTTGTGGGGCAGGGTGTCCATCCCGCCGGAGGACATGGACGCGACGCGGTGCAGCAGCTCGGGGTTCATCCCGATCCGGTCGGCCCAGTTGAGGTAGTACTCGCCGAAGGTGTCGAGCGCGATGCTCATGCCACCCGAGGCCGACCCGGTGACGCCGGACAGCACGTTGACGGTGACCGCCTCGGACAGCAGCGGGCTGCCGCCGGAGTTGATGCCGGTGAGCGAGGACCCGATCGACTGGAAGCCGGGCAGCGACTTGATGACGTTGCCGAACCCGACCTCGGACGCGGTGTTGAGCACCGCGAGCAGCGAGCCGATGGCGCCGAGGTTGATCGCCTTGGCGACGTTGCCCTTGATGCCGCGGGGGTTGATGACGAACGCCAGCAGGATGCCGACGACGAGCGCGACCATGAGCGCCCAGTTGTTCTGGGTGCCGACGACGCCGTCGGGGAGCATGTTGTACGGCGGCTGCGTGACCTCGGCCGTGACGTCCCAGTTCGGGAAGATGAACTTCTGCAGCACGAACGTGACGACGAGCACCGCGAGGAGCGGCACGGCCGACAGCCACGGGTTCGGCAGGTAGCGGTCTTCCTGGATCTCGGGCTCGTTCGTGTGTCCCAGGCCGTAGCCCTCGCCCTTGGCCTGCGCGGACTTGCGCCGGCGCTCGAGGTAGAACATGCCGATCACGAGGATCATGATCGCGCCGAGCGTGCCGAACACCGGGGCGGCGTACAGGTCCGTGTTGAAGAACTTCATCGGGATGGAGTTCTGGATCTGCGGGGTCCCCGGGAGGGCGTCCATCGTGAAGGTGAAGGCACCGAGCGCGATCGTGGCGGGCACGAGGCGCTTCGGGATGTCAGCCTCCTTGAAGATCGAGGCTGCGAACGGGTACACCGCGAACGCGACGACGAACAGGCTCACGCCACCGTAGGTCAGCACCGCGGCGGACAGCACCACGGAGAGCATCGCGCGCTTGACGCCGAGCTTGTTCACGATCGCGCGGGCGATCGACCGGGCGGCCCCCGACTCATCCATGACCTTGCCGAAGACGGCACCCAGGAGGAAGAAGGGGAAGTAGACCTTGACGTAGTTCGCGAGGCTCGGGAGGAAGATCTCCGTGTACGTCGGCAGGATCGACAGGCCGGAGAACACGGCCGCCAGGATCGCGAGCACCGGCGCGAAGAAGATCACCGAGAAGCCTCGATAGGCCAGGAACATCAGAAGCCCGAGGGCCAACAGGATACCGACTACACCCACGTGTGTTTCGCCTCCATCACATTCGGTCATGCTTGAAAAAGGACGTGCGTCACCGCGAGCGCAGTGCCGGTACAGCGCGCGACGGCAGGCGCGGATCCGTTTCTTGGAGCGCGTCGCGGGTAAAGGTGAGGCGAGTTCGAAGTTGTGCTCGGGCAGACAGCAGCGTCTAACAGGTGCTCAGCAGGGAAGACTGCGAAGGCGATCGGGCGTGCAATGCACGCGAAAGCTCGTGCGCTGTCGAGCGACTTTCGTGCTGTCGGTCGAACAACGAATCGGTGAGGCCGTCGCTTCTGGCTCCGCGTCACGCGGCCGCTGGGCGGCGGCAGAATTAACGGTAGCAGCCAGATCTTACTTTCCCACCATCGCCGTTGCGGGCGGGTGGGCACCTCACGAGCTTTGCTCCGACAAACTGCAGCGTCCGCCGATGCACCAGTTTTAGGGATGCGCGCGGTCCGCGAGCGGGACCTTCGTCCCCCGTTCACATTCGGGTCGCGGGCCCCGAAGGGCGGTTCCCGGCAGTCGGGCGAGCTCGCCGCGGCCGCGGCGCCCTGCTGTCTCTCGGCGCCCGCGCGGCCGGCGACGACGGCGCGCCCCCGGGCCGTTGCTCCGTCCGGGTGACACGTCCTCGAGTCGGGAGCGGGCCCGGTTCGAGGAGCCGCCGGTATGGGAGCGTTTCCATGGCCGGGCCTGCTCCCGGGCCGGCCTCCGGGTGGGTCGCTGTGCGAGTTTCGAGCAGTTTCGTACCCGGCACCAGCACCCAGCAGCGGGCAGACCGGACGTGGTTCGTCGCCGTGCGCCGTGCCCGCGCGGGCGCACCGGCCGGCCGCCGGAGCGGGTGTCCGAGCCGGCGGACGCGGCCTCGAGTCGCAGGTCGCGGCCGGTATCTGCCAGCCGGTCGCGGGGGTCTGCGGGCCCGCCCTCGGCGGACGCGCACCGGGGCATCGCGCGCCGCTGCGGCGCCCGGGCGGTGCCCCGGTGCGGCGCGCGGGCCGCAAGTCGTCCGGGCTCTAGGTCCCAGACGTCCCCCGTCAACGCCGAAATCGGGTGCTACCTTCAAAATGCGGGGCCAAACAGGTTGCAGCCGCCTGCCCGCGCAATTCCTCATCTATCGATCGAGATCAACGAAGACCCCCATCGCTTAAGACGTACAGGAAGAGGATTTGTGCTCAAGGTTAAGGTCCTGTCTGCCCTCGAGGCCGTCGCGTTGATTCCCGACGGAGCCTTCGTGGGGGTCACCGGTTTTGCCGGCGCGGCATTCGCCGAGGTGATTGCCGCGGCGGTCGAGGACCAGTTCCTCGCGACGGCGCATCCGCGCGACCTTTCGCTGATGTTCTGCGCCGGGGTTGGTGACGGCAAGACCAAGGGCACCAACCACTTCGGCCATGAGGGCCTCGTTCGCAAGGTCATCGGCGGCCACTGGAATCTCGCCCCGAAATTGGGTCAGCTCGCCGTCGAGAACAAGATCGAGGCCTACAACTTCCCGCAGGGCACCCTGACGCAGCTGCTGCGCGACTCAGCCGCCGGCAAGCCCGGGACCGTCTCGAAGGTCGGGCTCAAGACGTTCGTCGACCCGCGGGTCGAGGGCGGCAAGCTCAACGCGATGACGACGACGGACCTCGTCGAGGTCGTCGAGCTCGGCGGCCAGGAGTGCCTCTTCTACCACGCGGTGAAGGTCGACGTCGCGATCATCCGGGCGACCTCGGCCGACGAGAAGGGCAACCTGAGCATGGAGCGGGAAGCCGTGACCGTCGAGACCCTGTCGATGGCGCAGGCCGCGAAGAACAATGGCGGGATCGTCATCGCGCAGGTCGAACGACTGGTCAGCGCCGGTTCGCTCGACCCGCGCACGGTCCGGGTGCCCGGCATCCTGGTCGACGCCGTCGTCGTCGTCACCCCCGAGCAGCAGTGGCAGACGTTCGTCGAGCCGTACAGCGCCGCGTTCAGCGGTGAGGTGCGCGTGCCCCTGACCGGGCTCGCCCCGATGGCCCTCGACGAGCGCAAGATCATCGCGCGCCGCGCTGCGCTGGAGCTCACGCCCGGCGACGTCGTCAACCTCGGGATCGGCATGCCCGAGGGCGTCTCGCTCGTCGCGAACGAAGAGGGCACCGCGGGCGAGATCACCCTGACGGTCGAGGCGGGGGGAGTCGGCGGCATCCCCGCCGGCGGCATGAACTTCGGCGCGTCGACCAACGTCGAGGCGCTCCTGGACGCCCCGTACCAGTTCGACTTCTACGACGGCGGCGGCGTCGACGCGGCGTTCCTGGGCCTGGCCCAGATGGACCGCAGCGGCAACATCAACGTGAGCAAGTTCGGCCCGCGGATCGCGGGCTGCGGCGGCTTCATCAACATTACGCAGAACTCGAAGAAGGTCGTGTTCTGCGGGACCCTCACGGCCGGCGGGCTGAAGATCTCGGTCCAGGAGGGGCGCGTGACGATCGTGCAGGAGGGGCGCTTCCGCAAGCTCCTCGACGCGGTCGAGCAGATCACGTTCTCGGGCGACTACGCCGTGAGCGTCGACCAGCCCGTGCTCTACGTGACCGAGCGCGCCGTCTTCCGGCTCACGCCGGCCGGCGTCGTGCTGACCGAGATCGCCCCCGGCATCGACCTGCAGCGGGACGTGCTCGATCAGATGGGCTTCGCGCCGATCGTGTCGCCGGACCTACGGCTGATGGACGCCAAGATCTTCGCCAACGTGCCCATGTACATCGCCGACGAGGTCAACGCTGCCGACCCGGAGGACGAGAGCCTGCTCGCCGCCCTGCGCTGACTCGGGCCGGCCGCGAGCGGCCGTCCGTGCGGGTCCGGCGCCGGCGAACACGACGCGGCGCTGGACCTGGTAGCTCACCGCCCACAGCGCGGCCTCGGTCAGCACCTTGGCCGGCAGGAGCGCAAGCCCCAGCTCGGTCAGGGCGGTGAGCAGGGCGAAGTTCGCGGCCAGCAGGGCCGCGACCAGCGCCCAGTAGCGCGCGGCCGCGACCCTGACGGGCGCCTGCGCGTCGCGGTCGAAGACAAGGGCGCGGTTGATCAGGAAGTTCACGCTCGCGCTGAGCGCGCGCGCGCCGAGCACCGCCGGGAGCAGCGAGTCGGAGCCCATGGCCGCGACGAGGGCGAGGACGGCGACGGTGTCGACGACGAACGCCGCGACCGACGAGAGCGCGAACTTCGCCAGCGGCGCGTAGATCCGCAGCGAGTCCAGCACCGGGCGAAAGTGCGACGACGCGTTGCCGGCGAGGTAGATCGTCGCGATCTCGACCTCCTCGACCGCGTAGCCGGCGCCGGCGGCGTGCAGCAGGAGGTTGAGCTCGTACTCGAAGCGATCGCCGTCGACCGTCGCCAGCCACGGCAGCATCGCGGCGGGGTAGGCGCGCAGCCCGGTCTGCGTGTCGTGCAGCCGGACCCGGGTGACCAGCCGGAACGCGACGGCGGTCGCGGCGTTGCCGAGGCGGCTGCGCGGGGGGACCCGGCCCGTGAACCGGCGCGACCCGAGCACCATGGTGCGCCCCGACGGCTCCACCCGGCCGGCCACGCGCAGGATGTCCGCGACGTCGTGCTGGCCGTCGCAGTCGGCGCACACGACCGCCTCGCCGGGGAAGGCGCGGGCGGCGTGGCGGAAGCCGGACTTCAGCGCGCTGCCCTTGCCGCGGTTCGCGGCGTACCCGATGACGGCGGCCCCCCGCGCGCGGGCGGCGGCGAACACCTCCGTGTACGCGCTGCCGCTGCCGTCGTCGACGACCACGACGTGCAGCTGCGGCGCGGCCCGCCGGATCGATTCCACGAGGCGCACGAGCCGGTCGTCGGGCTCGTAGGCGGGGATCAGCACGATCATCAGGAGCCCGCGATGTACAGGATGTCGGAGGTGCCGCGCTCGGTGCCCGTCCCGAGCGGGACGTTGACGACCTCGCCGTCGTAGTACATCGTCGACGACCCGCCGCCGTCGATGTTGTACGCCGTCGTGCAGCCCAGCCCCTGCATGATCGAGGCGAGCTCGGGGAGCGTGACGCCCTTGCTGTAGCCGGGGCTGCGGCCGTCGACGACGACGAACACGACGTGCCCGTCGTCGGTCACCCCGACGGCGGTGCGGGGCTGATCGCCCTGGATCGAGTGGTAGCCGACGTTGGTGTCGACCTCGACGCTGTCGATCCCGTCGACCACCTCGCCGTCGCTGAGCAGGGCCGGCCCGAACGAGAGCGTGTTCCAGACGCCGTCGGCCACGAGGTCCGCCGCGGTCGTGGTCGTCTCGTCGTAGACCTCGACGGTGCCGTCGCGGTAGAAGGCGAGGCCCTCGCGCGCGCCCTCGTCGCGGTAGACGACGCCGTTGCGGATCACGATCCCGGTGTCCCGGAAGCCGTAGTAGTCGCCGTTGATCGCGAACACCGCGTCGTTGTCGGCGGCGATGTCGGACGTGTTCTCGGTGATGTTCTCCCCGAAGGAGTCCTGCGCGAACGCGGACCGCAGCGCGGTGGCGTCGCCGAGCACGATGTCCGCCACGTAGTACGTCACGGTGTCGTCGCCGCTGCCGGTGGTGACCGTCGTGATCGTGACGTCCGAGTCGGCGGAGACGGCCGCGCCCGACTCCTGCGTGGTCGTGCTCGCCGCCTGCTCGGACTCGTACGCGCTGACGTCGGCGATCTCGACGTGCTCGACCACGAAGCGGTCCAGCGCCCACACGGACGCGCCGGCGGTGGTCACGGACAGGGCGAGGGCGCCGGCGATGATCGTGCGCCGGACCCTCCTGCGGGGAGTGCGGAGCGGCGTGCGTCGGAACCAGCGGCGGGGCGTGCGTCGAGGGGGCATGCCCCAGTTCTAGGCGCGCGGTCCAGGCCCGCGCCGTGAGCCGCCCGTGGGCCGGCTGTGCACCCGCCCGACCCCTCGCCGAGTGCGACCCTCTAGCGCTCGCGCGGACCTGGCAAAGCCCGCATCGTCGCACTCGGCGAGGGGGTGGAGGGGCGCGGGTCGAGGGGGATGACCCAGGGGGAGCCCGTGACCGGGTCGGGGATGACGCGGCACGCCAGCCCGAAGACCTGCTCGACCAGGATCTCGGTCACGACGTCGCTCGGCGGGCCCTGCGCGACGACGTCGCCGTCGCGCATCGCGATCAGGTGCGTCGCGTAGCGGGCCGCGTGGTTCAGGTCGTGCAGCACCGCAACGAGGGTGCGGCCGTGCTGCTCGTGCAGCTCGCGGCAGAGGTTGAGCACGTCCATCTGGTGGGCGAGGTCGAGAAACGTCGTCGGCTCGTCGAGCAGGAGGATCGGCGTGTCCTGGGCCAGCACCATCGCGAGCCAGACCCGCTGGCGCTGGCCGCCGGACAGCTCGTCCACGAGCCGGTCGGCGAGGTCCGTCGTGCCGGTGGCACGCATCGACCGGGCGACCGCGTCCTGGTCGGCCGCCGACCACTGGCGCAGGAAGCGCTGGTGCGGGAACCGTCCCCGGGCCACGAGGTCGACGACGGTGATCCCGTCGGGCGCGAAGGGTGACTGCGGCAGCAGTCCGAGCAGCCGAGACGTCTGTTTCGCGGGGCGGGACCCGATCGGCGCGCCGTCGAGGAACACCTCGCCCGCGCGGACGGGCAGGAGCCGCGCGAGCGCACGCAGCAGCGTCGACTTGCCGCACGCGTTCGGCCCGACGATCACGGTGAACGAGCCGTCGGGGACCTCGACGTCGAGCCCCTCGCTGACGGTCCGGTTGCCGTAGGCGAGCGTCAGGCCTCGTGCGTGCAGCCGTGGTTCGGCGCACGTGGCGGCCTCGGGCGTGATCGTCATGGCTAGACCTTCCGGGTGGTGCCGAGGAGCCAGAGCAGGTAGACGCCACCCAGGACGCCGGTGGCCAGTCCCACGGGGACCGACCAGGCGAAGGGGAGGTGCCGCGAGGCGAGGTCGGCGCCGACGAGGAGCGCCGAGCCCATCACGGCGCCGGACAGCAGCGGCGCGCCCGGCGCCCGGTTCAGGCGCCGGACGAGCTGCGGTGCGGCGAGCGCGACGAAGGCGATCGGCCCCGCGGCGGCGGTGGCGAGTGCGGTCAGGCCGACGCCGATCACGATCAGCGCGAGCCGCGACCGCTCGACGCGGACCCCGAGCTGGGTCGCGGTGTCGTCGCCGAGCTCGAGCAGGTCCAGGCGGCGGCTAGCGGCGGCCGCGGGCGGCGCGAGCAGCACGAACGCGATCAGCACCGGCAGCGCGTGCTCCCAGCGGCGCCCGGCCAGGGAGCCCTGCAGCCAGATCTCGGCCTCGAGCGCCTGGTCGAGGCCCACCCGGGTCAGCAGGAGCGCGTTGATCGCCGCCAGGAAGGCGCCGACCCCGATGCCGACGAGGATCAGGCGGTAGCCGCCGCCGGACCGGCGCGTCATCGCCAGCAGGTACACCGCGGCCGAGCACACGAGCCCGCCCCCGACGGCCCACGCGGCCACGGCGAGGGGACCGCCGTCGAACAGCACGATCTGCACGATCGCGCCGGTCGCCGACCCGGCGGTCAGGCCGATGATGTCCGGCGAGCCGAGCGCGTTGCGCGAGATGGACTGGAAGATCGCGCCGGCCATCCCGAGGCAGGCCCCGACGAAGATGCCGGTGACGAGGCGCGGCAGCCGGATGCCGAGCACGACGCGCTCGGCCGTCTGGTCGACGACGCCGGTGCCCACCAGCGCGGCGAGCACCTCCCCCGCAGTGAGCTCGATCGTGCCCTGCGTCATGGCGACGACGCCGAGCGCACACGTCAGCGCGACGAGCGCGGCGCACACGACGACGGAGCGCGGCCGCCACCGCCACGACCACCGGCCGCGGCGGTAGACCCGGCCGGGCAGGCGCGGGTCGTCCTCAGGCGCGGTCCGGCGCGGGTCGCTCTCGTGCGCGGTCCGGCCCGTCGCGGCGCTCACAGCGTCGCGATCCGGCGCCGGCGCACGAGGGCGACGAACAGCGGGGCGCCGATCAGGGCGCTCACGACGCCCGTCTGGACCTCGCTGGGAAGGGCCACGACGCGACCGGCGACGTCGGCCCCGAGCAGCACGACCGCGCCGAGCAGCATGGAGTACGGCAGCACCCACCGGTGGTCGGGGCCGACGACGAGGCGCGCGACGTGCGGGGCCGCGAGGCCGATGAAGGAGATCGGCCCCGCGGCGGCGGTGGCCGAGCCCGCGAGGACGACGACGCCGGCGGCGCTGAGCAGCCACGTGCGGCGCACCGAGACCCCGAGCGCCGTCCCCGCGTCCGCCCCGAGCGCCAGCGCGTTGAGCGAGCCCGACAGGCCCTGCGCGAGGACGAGCCCCGCGACGATGAGCGCGCCGGTCGGCGCGAGCACGTCGAACCCGCGGCCCTGGAGGCTGCCGACCACCCAGAAGCGGTAGAGGTTGAACACGTCGGGGTAGTTGACGGTGACCGTGCCGGTGAACGCCGCCAGCACGACGGCGACGGCGGCCCCGGCGAGCACGAGCCGGACCGGGCTGGCGCCCCGGCGGAACGCGCCGCCGAGCCCGTAGACCGCCGTCGCGGCCGCGGCGCTGCCGAGCAGCGCGAACCAGAGGTACGCCGCCGGGTCGGTCACCCCGAACGCCCCGATCGCGACGACCACGACGGCGGCCGCCCCCGCGTTGATCCCGAGCAGGCCGGGGTCGGCGAGCGGGTTCCGCGTGAGCGCCTGCATGAGCGCGCCGGCGGCCCCGAGCGCCGCCCCGACCAGGAGGCCGAGCAGCGTGCGGGGGAGCCGGAGCGTGCGCACGATGAGCTGCCCGTCGTCCGTCGGGTCGAAGTGCACGAGCGCGTGCCACGCGGAGGCGATCGGGACGGGTCGGGACCCGACCGCGAGGCTCGCGAGCAGGAGGACGGCGAGGAACCCGAGCGTGACGGCGAGCCCGAGCGCCCGGCGGCGCGCCCGGCCCGAGCTCACGCGGCGAACAGCGTCTCGACGAGATCGACGATCAGGCTGGCGCTGAAGTAGTCGATGCGAAACGAGTCGTCGCCGAGCGCGTACACCTGGCCGGCCGCGACGGCCGGCGCGTTCGCGAGCACCGGCTCGGCGAGGAGTGCCTCGACCTCGGTGTCGGAGCCGCTGACCACCAGGACGGTCTCGCCGGCGAGCGCGTCGACCGTGTTCTCGAGCGAGACGAAAGCGAAGTCGGTGCGAGCCTGCTCGCTCGTGTCCAGGGCGTCGTCGGCCCCCACCACGTCGAAGCCGAGCGAGGCGAGCAGCTGCCCGTGCGAGCCGTTCGGCTTGGCGAACGCGGTGTCGCCGCCGTCGCCGCGGAACACGACGGCGTTGGTCGTGCCGGCGGGCACCGTGATCGCGTCGCGCACCTCGGCGAGGCGGGCGTCGAACGCGCTCACGGTCGCGGTGGCGTTCTCCTCGAGCCCCGTCGCCACGCCCAGCTGGGCGGCCATGTCCTGCCAGCTCGCCGCGCTGTAGTCGAGCGCGATCGTCGGCGCGATCGCGCTGAGCGCGTCGTACTGGTCGGCCGTCGCGTCCGCGCCGGTCGTCGAGACCACGATCAGGTCGGGCGCGGCCGCGATGATCGCCTCCTCGTCGTACTCGAGGTTCGGGTACAGCACCTCGACGCCCCGCTCCTGGGCGACGTCGGCCCACCACGCGAAGAAGCCGACGTCGCCCGACTCGCCGCTCGGGGTGCTCGCGGCGCTCGCCGTGACGGGTGCATCGATCGAGAGCAACGTCCCCGTCAGCGTGAGGGAGGTCGAGACGATGGTCGTGGGCTGCTCGTCGATGACCGTCTCGCCGAGGGCGTGCGTGATCGTGCGGGGCCAGGCCCCCGCCGGGTCCTCGGCCGCCGGCGTGCCCGCGTCGCTGGGGCTCGCTTGCGTCGAGCAGGCGGTCGCCGTGAGGGCAAGCGCCCCGATCAGGGCCACGAGGCGGTAACGGCGGGGCGCGAGATGCATGGCGGGTCCTTCGGCGGGTGGCTGCGGGGCCGCGTCGAACGCGCGGCCGGAGTTAGGTTAGCCTCACCTCATGCCGCACCCCAAGACGTTGGTCCCGTGTTGACCGCCGTGGCGGCCGGGAGGCTCGACCCGGGCGACGAGCTCGAGCACCTGCGCACGGCGCTGCCGGGGCTCGACGTCGGGTCCGACGCGTGGTGGCTCGCGGCCGCGGCGCAGGGCACCCCCCTGCGTGGCGTGGACGCCGGACGGCTCGAGGTCCAGGTGTTCGTGGCCAGGGACGAGACGTCGGCCGCGGTGTATCTCGACCTCGTCGGGCTGACCGACCGCGGCGACCTCGACGCCGGGACGATGGCGCGCCTGGCGGGCACGGACGTGTGGTGGGCGGCGTTCGCGGTCGAGCCCGGCTTCGTCGGCTCGTACTCGCTGATCCCGCTCGGCGAGCCCCTGCGGTCCCCGGCGGCGCGCGACACGCCCGCCGCGCGGCGCTGGTGGCTCGCCGTGCTGACCCACTCGATCGCCGACCCGCTCAACCGCGGCCCGGTCTACCGGGCCGCGCGCAACGAGGCGCGGTCGGTGCTCGCTGGCTCGCGCGCCGAGCTGGCCGCCGAGCTGGCCGCCGAGCTGGCTGCCGGCCCGGACCGTGCGGCCGCCGGTGAGCTCACCGCGGCGACCTGGGACCGGGCCGACGGCGTGCGCGCCCACACCGTCTGGCTCTGGGTCCCGCCCGGCGAGCACGCCGAGCCGCTGCCCGTCGTCGTGCTGTTCGACGGGCAGGTCTGGGCGCAGGGGGTGCCGGTGGCCCCGGTGCTGGCGGGCCTACGGACCCGCCCGCTCGTCGTCGTGCTCGTCGGCTCGGGTACGTCGGCCGAGCGTGCTGCTGACCTGACCTGCGACGACGCCTTCGTCGACGCGCTCGCGGACGACCTGCTGCCCGGTCTGGTGGCCGAGCTGCTCGCGGCGCGCGGGCTCACGGCGACGGCGAACCCGGCCCTGACCGCCGTCGCCGGGCAGAGCTACGGCGGTCTCGCGGCGCTGCACTGCGCGGCTCGCCGGCCGGACCGGTTCGGCCTCGTGCTGAGCCAGTCGGGCTCGTTCTGGTGGCCCGACGCCGCCGCCGGGCCGGGCGGCCGGATCGGGCAGTGGCTGCTCTCCGCGCCGCCGCGCGCGACCCGCACCGTGCTGCAGGTGGGCACCTACGAGGGCACCCTCGCCGACGCCAACCGGGAGATCGCGGCGCTGATCGGAGCGCGGGGGGAGTGGTTGCAGGTCACGGAGGTCGGCGGGGGGCACGACTGGGCCTGGTGGCGCGCCCGGCTCGCGCCCGGCATCGAGGCGTTGTTCGCGCCGTGAGGTCACGGCCTCGGCGCGGGTCTCCGCCCGGGGCTCCGGCCGGAGCCACGGCTCACCAGCCGGTGCGACGGGCATGCACCGCGAGCCCGCCGAGGCCGACGGCGACGGCGCCGAACACCGCCTGGAGCACGCTGGGGCCGACGAACGGGATCTGCACGCCGAGCTCGAGCGCGAGCAGGCCGCTCGCCGCGAGCACCGCCGTCGGCGCGAGCGGTGCGCGCCGCCACGCGAGCCATGCCGCGGTGGCCGACGGCACCGCGACCGTGGCCGCCAGCCAGACTCCCGGCAGGACCCAGCTCGTCAGGCCGAGCGGGGCGAGGTCGGTCACCGGCGGTGCCACGGTCCCGGTCACGAGCTGGGCCGCGCCGACCACCCCGCCGATCGCGACGAGCGACTCGGCCGTGATGAACGTCCGACGGTGCGGGCACGGCGCGGCCGCGGGGAGCACGGATCGCAGGAAGGTGTCGATCATGATCGTCGCCCCCGCGGTCAGCCAGCCGTGGCCGTGGTCGGGCCGAGGGTCGCGGCGGCCGCTCGGCCGAGCTGCTCGCCCCAGTCGTGGGCCCGGTCGACCTCGCCCACGCTGAGCGGCCCGGTGGTGCCCTCGACGTAGAAGGTCTCGGCGGGCAGGGGCAGCCGGCAGCCGGCCCGGGCCAGCCGACGGCGCGCCGCACGGGCTGCCGAGCCCGGAACCCGGCCGGTGGTGACCCGGGTGTCGAACGTGGCGGCCGCGACTCCCGCCGGCACCGGGCCGAGGCGCTCGAGCCACTCGCGCACGCCGACGTCGAGGCTCGTCACGGTGTGCCCGGCCTGCTTGTGGGCGTCTGCGCGCGTGGCCGGCCGGCTCATCCCGAAGGCGTGCGTCGGGCCGCCGAGGACGAGCAGGTCCACCCCGGCGTCCACGCCCTGGCCGGCGGCGCCGACGTCGACGATCTGGACGTCGGCGGCGCCGGCCAGCCCCGCCGCCACCGCCTGCGCGACGTCGCGGGTGTTGCCGAACATCGACTCGTAGATCAACAGTGCGCGCATGGTGCCGTCCTCTCACGCCCGGCCCGCCGCCGCCGGGCAACGGTGCCCGGCGCAGGCCTGAGCTCCAGGCTCTGGCGTCGCCCACGGGTCCGCCAGGGCCGAAAGGCCCGGGCGCCGGTCGCGTTCGCCGGCCCGAGCTCGCCGGCCGAGGCCTAGGCTCGCCCGCGTGGAGATCGGCGCGCTCGGACCGACGGCGCTGGACGCCGTGCGCGCGGAGCTCGCCGCGGCCGCCGAGCCGGCCCGGGTCGCCGCGCTCGGCCGATACCTGCAGGCCGGCCCGGGCGGCTACGGCGAGGGCGACCGGTTCTTGGGCGTCCGCGTGCCGGCGCAACGTGCGGTGGCCCGCCGGCACCACGGCGCTCTCACGCTCGACGACGTCGCCGCCCTGCTCCGGAGCCCGTGGCACGAGGAGCGGCTCACGGCAGTCTTCGTCCTGGTCCGCAGGTTCGAGCGCGGCGACGACCGCGAGCGCGCCGCCGCGGTGCAGGTGCTGCTCGCCCACACCGACCGCCTCAACAACTGGGACCTGGTGGACTCGAGCGCGCCGTACGTCCTCGGTCCGTGGCTGCTGGAGCGCGACGACGCGGTGCCCGAGCGCGACGACGCGGTGCTGGACCGGCTCGCGGCGTCCGACCTGCTCTGGGACCGGCGCATCGCGATCATGGCGACGTTCGCGTACATCCGCGCGGGCCGGTTCGACCGCACGCTCGAGCTGGCCGAACGGTTGCTGCACGACGAGCACGACCTGATCCACAAGGCGGTCGGGTGGATGTTGCGGGAGGTCGGCAACCGGGACCGGCCCGCGGCGGAGGCCTTCCTCTCGGCCCACCACGCCGAGATGCCCCGCACGATGCTGCGCTACGCGATCGAGAGGTTCCCGGCTCCGCTGCGCGCGACCTACCTCCGGGGCTCCGAGGGGCGACCGCTAGGCCGCTAGGCCGCCGGGCCCGGCCGGCTACACGCTGTGGCGCATCGCCCGGATGCCGACCGCGAGGCCCACGGCCGCGACCGCGACGGCGGCCACCGCGCCCTGCCACACCGCGCCGTCGCCGTACTGGCCGTTGAACAGCGCCCGCTCGGCGTCGACCATGTACGTGAGCGGGTTGAGGCGGGACAGCGTCTGCATCCAGGCGGGGCCGGCGTCGAGCGGCAGGAGCATCCCCGAGAGCAGCATGAGCGGGAAGAGCAGCCCCTGCTGCACGCCCCAGAACACCCAGTCCCGCGTGCGGGCCGCGATCGCGAGGGCGTAGCTCAGCGCGCCGAACCCGAGCCCGAACACGGCCAGGAGCACGAGCCCGATGGCCATGCCGGGCAGGTCCGGCCGGAACCCCCACAGTGCCGCGACCGCGGTGATGACGACGGCCTGGAGCACGAGCGGCACCATCTCCTTGCAGGCGCGCCCGATCAGCAGCGCCGCACGCGCCACGGGGGCGACGAGCATGCGCTCGTGGGAGCCGCCCTGGATCTCGAAGAGCAGGTTCGAGCCCGTCATCGCCGTGCCGAACAGCGCGATCATCACGACGATGCCCGGCACGAAGCTCTGGAACGCCGTCGCGACGGGCTGCCCCGAGACACCCGAGAGCAGCGGGCCGAAGAAGGCGAGAAACACGAGCGGCTGCATCAGCGTGAACACGAGCGTGAACGGGTCGTGCAGCATCGGGCGGAGCTCGCGCACGAACACGCTCGTGGTGTCGCGTGCCAGGCCGGCCGGCCGGGCGCTGCGGGGGACGTCGGTCAGGGTCGTCGAGGTCATCAGAGCGCTCCAGCGGTCGCGGGGATCGGATCGGCGGCCGGCTCGCCGGGGTGGTCTTCGCGCAGGCTGCGGCCGGTCAGGGTCAGGAAGACGTCGTCGAGGGTCGGCCGGGCGAGCTCGGCCGCGACCACGTGGTGGCCGCTCGCATGCAGGTCCAGCACGAGACGGGGAAGGACGCGGTCGCCGTGGTGCACGCTGATCGCGAGGCGCGTGCCGACGGCGGTCTCGGCGAGCGTGGGCTCGGCGTCGGGCGCCCCGGACTCGCGCGCGGCCCGGCGCACGAGGTGCGCGACGTCGTCGGTCGCCGAGGCGCTGCCCGAGTCGCTGGTCACGGTCAGCGTGATGCGGTCACCCGCGAGGCGGGCCTTGAGCCCGGCGGGGGAGTCATCCGCGATCAACCGGCCGCGGTCGACGACGAGCACGCGCTCGGCGAACTGGTCCGCCTCGTCGAGATAGTGGGTCGTGAGAAAGAGCGTCATCTCGTACCGTTCGCGCAGCGTGATCAGGTGCGCCCACAGGTGCGCGCGCGACTGGGGATCGAGCCCGGTCGACGGCTCGTCCAGGAAGAGCAGCCGCGGCGCGGCGATCAGCCCGAGGGCGATGTCGACGCGCCGGCGCTGGCCGCCGGAGAGCTTCATCGTCGGCCGGTCGGCCAGCTCCCCGAGCTCCAGCACCTCGAGCAGCTCGTCGACGCGGCGGCGCCGCTCGACGCGGCCGAGCCCGTAGAGCGCACCCTGGCTGAGCAGCTCGTCGCGGACCCGCTGGTACTGCCCCGCGCCGTTCTTCTGGCCGATGTACCCGATGCGGGCGCGGACCTCGGCGGGCTGCTGCGCGACGTCGAACCCGCACACCCGCGCGGTGCCGCCCGTGGGCTCGAGCAGCGTCGTGAGCATGCGCAGCGAGGTGGACTTGCCCGCCCCGTTCGGGCCGAGGAATGCCGTGAGCGGTCCGGCCTCGACGTCCATGGTCAGGTCGCTCACGGCGACGACGGCGGCGCCGGCGGGTCCGCGGAATCGCTTGCTCAGGCCGCGTGCGCTGATGATCGGTGTGGTTGTCATGGACCGACCCTAGGAAGAATCCCGGCCAGATTCTGTCCGCGATTCCGGGTAGATTTTCGCCCATGGCCGATCCGACCGCACGCGCGCTCCAGCTGCTCTCGCTGCTCCAGACCCACCGGCACTGGACGGGGCCGGAGCTCTCCGCACGGCTGGGCGTGACCGCACGCACCCTGCGGCGCGACGTGGACCGGCTCCGCGAGCTGGGGTACCGGGTAGGGGCCCGGCCCGGCGTCGCGGGCGGCTACCAGCTCGAGCGCGGCGCGACCCTTCCCCCGCTCCTGCTGGACGACGACGAGGCCGTCGCGATCGCCGTCGGCCTGCGGACGGCCGCGATCTTCGGGGTCGCGCAGGGCGAGCAGACCAGCCTGAGCGCGCTCGCCAAGCTCGAGCAGCTGCTGCCCTCGTCGCTGCGGCGACGCGTCCAGGCGCTGCAGGACCACACGGCGGTCTCGGCCGGGCCCGTCGCCCGGATCGACGCCGACCTGCTCGGCCGGCTCGCCCTCCTGTGCCGCGACCACGAGCGCCTGAGGTTCCGGTACACGAGCTTCGCGGGGGACGAGACGTCGCGGCACGTCGAGCCGCACTCGCTCGTGCCGCACGAGCGGCACTGGTACTTCGTGGCGTGGGACGTCGGGCGCGGGGACTGGCGCACGTTCCGGATCGACCGGATGGCGGCCGTGCAGGGCACCGGCGCGCGGTTCGCGGCCCGGGACCTGCCCGCCGCCGATGCGGCCGAGTTCGTCGCGGCGGCACACTCCCAGGCGCTGCGCCGGCACGTCGCGATCGTGCACCTCGACGCCGGGCTCGAGCTGGTCCGCGCGCACTTCGGCGTGTGGTCGAGCGGCTCGACCGAGCGGCCGGACGGCGGCGTCGACTGGCCGATCGGCGGGAACTCGATCCCCGAGCTGCTCTCGGCTCTCCTGTGGATCCCCGCCGAGATGGCGTGGACCGTGACCTGCGGGCCGGAGGTGCGCGCGGCCCTGCGCGACCTCCGCGACCGGCTCGCGGCGGCGGTCTGACGTGATCGGGGCTGGACGTGGGCGGCGCCGGCCGGCCGGCCGGCGTCGAGTTCGTCAGTTCGCGCTGAGTTCGTCTGGTAGAACGGACGACCTCGACGCACAGTGACTACCTCGCGCGCCGATCGCTGGGCAGGATGGCGGTGAGGCGTCGGCGCGACCGAGGAGGACAGGATGAGCACCACAGCTGACGCGGGCGCGGGTGCGGGTGTGGGTTCGGCCGATGCGGCGGCCGATGCGTCGGCGGGAGGCGGCGAGCCGTCCGGACGGCGCGAGTCGACGGACGAGCGGATGGATCGCAACTGGAACGAGCTGCTCCAGGAGTTGCGGGTAACCCAGACCGGCGCGCAGATCCTCACGGGATTCCTGCTCACGCTGCCGTTCCAGCAACGGTTCGCCGACCTCACGTCGTTCCAGCGGGGCGTCTACCTGGCCCTCGTGCTCCTGGCGGCGCTCACGACGGGGCTCATCGTCGCGCCGGTGAGCCTGCACCGGGTGCTCTTCCGCAGGCACCTCAAGTCCCAGCTCGTCACGGCGGCGGACCACCTCGCGCTCGTCGGGCTCGCCGCGCTCGCGCTCGCGGTGGCGGGGACGACGCTCCTGGTGTTCGACGTCGTCGTCGGCCGGGTCGCCGCGCTGGTGGCGGGCGGCGGCGTGCTCGTGATGCTCGCCATCTTCTGGCTGGTCGTGCCGTACCGGATGGCCCGCGCCGCGCGTCACGGGCCGTGAGCGCGGGCCATCCGGAGTGATCAGGCGCCGAACCACTCCCCGACGCGGTCGGCGACCGCCTTCTCGAACTGGTCGTCGTCGTGCCGCGTGCGCAGCCACTGGGCGAAGTCGCCGTCGGCGGCCTGGTCGAGCTCGCGCCGGCACGCGGCGGTGTCCGTGACCGCGCGGTAGAGCATCTCCTCGGCCTCGGCGGGCGTCCGGTAGATGAACGGGTACCGGGCCGGGAGGATCGCGCGCGCCCAGGGGCGGTCCGGGAACACGCCGACCGCGCCGGCGACCAAGGCCTCGATGTACTCGAGGCCGTAGGACTCCTCCGTCGCGGTCGCGAGGAACGCCGTCGTGCGCGCGAGCGCCTCCCAGTAGTCCTCCCGTCGCGCGGTCAGCGGGCCGACCCAGGTCCAGTCGCGCCGCGACAGGGACATGGCCTGCTCGGAGATGAGGTGCGACTCGTGCAGGCGGGCCTCGACCTTGATCGGCGTGCGCTTGTGCACGCGCTCGACGATGTCGACGAACACCTGGGGCTGCTTGCGCTCGGACATGTAGATCGCCGGGTAGAGCACCACGGGCACCGAGTGGTCGCGGTGCGGCCGCACGTGCTCGAGCCGGATGCCGAGGTTGACCCAGCCGATCCGCGCCTTCTCCGCGATCGGCGCGACCGTCAGCTTGGTCACGATCTCGCGGACCTCGTTGGCGGTGCGCTCGGAGTTGGCGAACGTCGGGAACAGCGCGCACGACAGGGCCAGCCCGGCGCGCTGCACGGGGTGCTCGTACTGCGAGGTGTTCCACCACACGAAGTTCATGAGCTTCGGCTCGTCGCAGTTGACCTTGAGCTTGCGCCAGATGCTGAGGGAGTCGATGACGTCCATGGTGATGACGAGCGTGTTCGCGCCGTCCACGAACTCGAGCGGGATCATGTCGAAGCCCGCGCAGTGCCGCGGGCCAGGCCCGATCAGCAGGGAGTCCGGGAACAGCCGCAGCAGGCGTCGCACGAGGGTGGCGCCGGCGTCGTGGCCGGCGACGTGCCCGTCCTCGTCGACGAGCGCCATCGCGTACCGGATCGCGACCTTCATCGCACCTCACCCCGTCCGGACTGGGCCAGCTCCGGCGCGAGGAGGGGGTCCGCGGCGCGCTCCGCACCGTCGCCGCCCGGGCGTCCGTGCTCGGCGCGCTCCGCGCCGTCGTCCTCGAGCGACGTCTTGATCCGCATGCCGTAGAACGACCGGTGCACGAAGAACGCGGAGACCACGAAGAACACGGCCGCGAGGATCGCGACGAGCGTCCCCTGGCCCTCGTTGGACATGCTCACGGCGAGGTCGACGGCGAGCAGGCCGAACAGCGTCGTGAACTTGATGACCGGGTTGAGCGCGACGGACGAGGTGTCCTTGTACGGGTCGCCGACGGTGTCGCCGACGATCGTCGCCTCGTGCAGCGCCGTGCCCTTGGCGTGCAGGTCGACCTCGACGATCTTCTTCGCGTTGTCCCACGCGCCGCCGGCGTTGGCCATGAACACGGCCTGGTACAGCCCGAAGATCGCGATCGAGATGAGGTAGCCGATGAAGAAGTACGGCTCGACGAACGCGAACGCGAGCGTCGCGAAGAACACGCCGAGGAACATGTTGAGCATGCCGTGCTGCGCGTACTGCGTGCAGATCTCGACCACCTTGCGGGAGTCGGCCTCGCTCGCCTTCGTCGCGCCGGCGTCCAGCTTGATCGTGTCCTTGATGAACTCCACGGCTCGGTAGGCGCCCGTGGTCACGGCCTGGATCGAGGCGCCGGTGAACCAATAGACGACCGCCCCGCCAGTGACGAGGCCGAGCAGCAAGGGAGCGTGCAGCAGGGACAGGTTCTCCATGCCGGTGGTGAGGCCGTCGGTCAGGCTGATGATGATCGAGAAGATCATCGTGGTCGCGCCGACCACGGCGGTGCCGATGAGCACGGGCTTGGCGGTCGCCTTGAACGTGTTGCCCGCGCCGTCGTTCTCCTCGAGCATCTGCTTGGCCTTGTCCCACTGGACGTCGATGCCGTACTGGCTCTTGAGCTCGGCGTCGATGCCGGGGACGTCCTCGATGAGCGAGAGCTCGTAGACGCTCTGCGCGTTGTCGGTCACGGGGCCGTAGGAGTCGACGGCGATCGTCACCGGGCCCATGCACAGGAAGCCGAACGCGACGAGGCCGAACGCGAAGACCGCGGGCGCGATCATCAGCGCGTCGAGGCCCATGCCGCTCATCACGTAGGCGCCGCCCATGAGGCCGACGATCGCCATGCCGAGCCAGTACGCGGAGAAGTTGCCCGCGACGAGGCCGGACAGGATGTTGAGCGACGCGCCGCCCTGCCGCGAGCTCTTGACGACCTCGCGCACGTGCTTGCTGTGCGTAGAGGTGAAGACCTTGACCAGCTCGGGGATGACCGCCCCGGCGATGGTGCCGAGCGAGATGATCGTCGCGAGCTTCCACCACAAGCCGTCGGCCGCGAGGGTCTCGCCGAGCACCGCGTAGGTGATGGCATACGTCGAGACGATGCAGACCGCCGAGGTGACCCACACGAGCGAGCTGAGCGGGGTCTCGAAGTTGAACCGCTCCACGTTGGCGTAACGCGAGCGCGCCCAGGCGTCGTTGGCCAGGTAGGACAGGGCGGCCGCGATGACCATGCCGACCCGCACCGCGAAGATCCACACGAGCAGGCTCGCCTGGATCGCCGGGTCGTTGACCGCGAGGAGCACGAAGGTGATGAGCGCGACGCCCGTGACGCCGTAGGTCTCGAAGCCGTCGGCGCTCGGGCCGACCGAGTCGCCCGCGTTGTCGCCCGTGCAGTCCGCGATGACGCCCGGGTTGCGCGCGTCGTCCTCCTTGATCCCGAACGCGATCTTCATGAGGTCGGCGCCGATGTCGGCGATCTTCGTGAAGATGCCGCCGGCGATGCGCAGCACCGAGGCCCCGAGGGACTCGCCGATGGCGAAGCCGATGAAGCACGCGCCCGCGAGGTCGCGCGGCAGGAACAGCAGGATGATCAGCATCATGATCAGCTCGATGCTGATGAGCACCATGCCGATCGACATGCCGGACTTCATCGGGATGCGGTGCATCTGCAGGGGCTTGCCGTCGAGCGAGGCGAACGCCACGCGCGAGTTCGCGAACGTGTTGACCCGGATGCCGTACCAGGCGACGGCGTACGAGCCGCCCATCCCGACGAGGCTGAACCCGATCACGACCGCGACGCGGCCCCACGTGAAGTCGACGAAGAATCCGTAGTACACGATGATGATCGCCGCGATGAAGAACCAGAGCATGAGCAGGAACTTGCCCTGCTGCACCAGGTAGGTCTTGCACGTCGAGTAGATGAGCTCGGAGACCTCGCGCATCGACTGGTGCACGGGCATCCGGCGCAGCTGCAGGTAGCTGAGCACGCCGAAGCCGATCCCGAGCGCGCACACGAGCAGGCCGACCAGCAGCAGGGTCCGGCCGGAGCCGCCGCCCATGATGGTGACGGCGCCGAGGTCGGGCAGGGCGAGGCTCGCCTCGCCGCCCTTCGTGCCGGGCTCGCTCACCTGTGCCGACGACGACGTCGCGCAGCCCGCGAGGGCCACGGCGACGGCCGCCGCTGCGCCGGTCAGGCGCACGGCCCGTCCGCCGGCGTGCCGGGGGCGACCCACGTCGGCGCCCGGGGGCGCCGCGACGTCAGCTCCCGACGCGCCGGAGCTCGGGTAGACGGGACGTTCGGACCCACCGCGTGCGGTGGGTCGTGCGGAACGGAAGATGGTCACGATCGCCTCTGGCCTGTCTAGCAGCATTGCTATGGACACAACCGACGCTATGCCGGGTCCCCGGCCCGGATCTGTGACCTTCGACTCACGTCGCCCCAGCCCGCGGCGGTATCGACTCCCCGGGCGACGCCGTTGCGTGGTCTACTAGACAGACTAGTTCGTCTACCGGACGCGCTGGGCGATCGAGGAGACACGATGACGACGACGCGCGGGCTACGGCTCGGCACGACGACGGACACGCTCGGGCGGCGGATCGGGCGAACCGCCCTGGGCGGGATGCTCGTCTTCGCGGGCTCCAGCCACCTGACGTGGAGCCGGCAGGAGTTTCTCGCGCAGGTGCCCACGTGGGTCCCGCTCGACGCCGACCTGGTCGTGCTCGGGTCCGGGGTCGTCGAGATCGCGCTCGGGTCGGCGCTCGTGCTCGCGCCGCGCTACCGCGTGCCCGTCGGCCTGGCGACCGGCGCGTTCTTCGTCGCGATCTTCCCGGGCAACATCTCCCAGCTCGTCACGCACACCTCGGCGTTCGGGCTCGACAGCGACCAGGCGCGCGTCGCGCGGCTGTTCTTCCAGCCCCTGCTCGTCGGGTGGGCGCTGTGGTCGACGGGCGCGTGGCAGGCCTGGCGCACGCGCGAGCGCCCCGCGCGAGTGCCGGCGACGTGACGGTCGCCGCGCCCGCCGCCCTGGTCGGCAGGCCCACGCGCGCTGGCGGGCAGTCGCCGGTCGCGAGCCGCATCCTGGCGGTCGCCGGCCCACTCTTCTACGCCGACGGCATCCGGGCCATCAGCGCGGACCGCATCATCGCGGGCGCGGGCGTGACCAAGGCGACCTTCTACCGGCACTTCCCGACGAAGGACCACCTGGTCGTCGCGTACCTGGGCGCGGTCGCCGACGCCGAGCGGCTGGCCATGGCGCGCTGGCGGGCGGACCTGCCCGGCCGGCCCGGCGAGGTGCTGCGCGCGTACGCGCGCGCGCTGGGCGACGAGGCGTGCGGCCCCGGCCACCGGGGGTGCCCGTTCCTCAACGCTATGACCGAGTACCCCGAGCCGGCCCACCCGGTGCGCGTCGTCGTCGCGCGGCACCGCCGCTGGCTGCGCGACGTCGCGGCCGAGCTGGTGGCCGAGCTCGGCGTCGACGACCCGCCGCGCGTCGCGCTCCAGCTCGTGCTGCTGCGCGACGGGGCGATGTCCTGGGCCGCCGACCCCGAGCAGGACGCGCGTGCGGGGGCGCAGGAGGTCTCGGCCGCGTTGCTGGCCGCGGGGAGGGCCGTCGTGGGCGCGGGCGCGCTATCGTAAAAGTCCCGACATGTCCGAGTCGTCCGCGCCGCGTACCCACGGCATCCTCCGGCCGCGCGGCGGATCGCTCGGCGAAGTGGAGCGCGTTGTGGCCGCCGACGCTGTACCCGCAGGTGCTCAGCCGGGCGACGCCCTGGCCGACGAGGCACGGATCTCCTCGATCCTCGCCGAGTTCGCGCGGACGATGCTCACCGACTTCCCGATCCAACGGATCGTCGACCAGCTAGTCCAACGGATCGTCGGGGCGCTGCCCATCACCGCCGCCGGCGTCACGCTGATCGAACCCGGCGTGACGCCGCACTACCTCGCGGCCTCCGACGCCCACGCGCTGCGGTTCGAGCAGCTGCAGTCGGAGCTGGGGGAGGGACCGTGTCTGACGTCCTTCGCCTCGGGCGAGCCCACCGCCGTTCCCGATCTCGCGCGCGACACCCGCTACCCGAGCTTCGGGCCGGCCGCGCTCGCGGCCGGCATGGCAGCGGTGTTCACCTTCCCGCTGCGCCACGACGCCGGCCCGCTCGGCGCGCTGGACCTGTACCGGGACGTGCCCGGCCCGCTCGACCCGCAGGCCCAGGCCGCCGCCCAGACGCTCGCGGACGTGGCCGCGGCCTACATCCTCAACGCCCGGGCCCGGGAGGAGTCCGCCCGCGTGGCCGACGGGTTCCGCGAGCAGTCCCTGCACGACACGCTCACCGGCCTGCCCAACCGGGTGCTGCTCAAGGAGCGGCTCGAGCGCGCCTCGGCGCGCGCGCAGCGCACGCACGGCGCGGCGGCCGTGCTGTTCGTCGACCTCGACCACTTCAAGCGGGTCAACGACTCCCACGGCCACCACGCCGGGGACGAGCTCCTGGTCGCCGTCGCCGAGCGCCTGGCCGGCCTCGTCCGGCCCGGCGACACGCTCGCCCGCGTGTCCGGGGACGAGTTCGTGTTCCTGTGCGAGGACCTGCGCGACACGCGCGACGCCGACGTCGTGATCCGCCGGATCGAGGCGGCCTTCACGCGCCCGTTCGAGCTGCCCGAGCTGAGCCTCGCCGTCAGCGCGAGCGTCGGCATCGCGTACTCGGGGGCGGGCGAGCGGGTCACCGACAACCTGGTGATCGAGGCCGACCGCGCGATGTACCAGGCGAAGCGGCTCGGCGGCGCGACGCATCAGGTGCTCGACCTGCGGGCCTCGCGCGTCGGCCTCGCGAGCGACCAGCTCGAGGCAGACGTGCGCGCGGCGCTCGACACCGACCAGCTCGCCGTCGCGTACCAGCCGATCGTGCGCGCCGCGGACGGGCAGCTCAAGGGCGTCGAGGCGCTGATGCGCTGGACCCACCCGGACCGGGGCCCGATCTCCCCGCACGCCGCGATCGCCGCCGCCGAGCGGATCGGCGCGATCGACTCGCTCGGCGGGTGGGTGCTCACCCGCAGCTGCGAGGACTGGCTCGGTTGGACCACCGCCCACCCCGATCTCGCGCTCGACCTGTCCGTGAACGTGTCGGGGCGCCAGCTCATGGCGAGGGACTATCCCGGCACGCTCGAGCGGGTGCTGGACTCGACGGGGATGGACCCGCAGGCGCTCGTCCTCGAGGTGACGGAGGGGATCCTGCTCGAGGAGAGCGGCCGCATCGTGCGGACCCTCGCGGCGATCCGGGACCTCGGGGTCCGGCTGGCGCTGGACGACTTCGGGACGGGCTTCTGCTCGCTGACCTACCTGCGGCGCTTCCCCATCGACATCGTCAAGATCGACCAGAGCTTCGTGGCCGAGATGGGCACCGACCCGGCCTCCGGCGCGATCGTCGAGGCCATCGCCCGGCTGGCGCACGTGCTGAACCTCTCGGTGACTGCGGAGGGCGTCGAGACCGAGGAGCAGCGCGCGGGGGTCCTCGACGTGGGCTGCGACCTCGCGCAGGGCTACCTGTTCGCGCGGCCCATGGCGGCCGCCGACCTCGCGGCCCGGCTCGAGCGGCCCGACGGCGTCGGGGCCGGCGCGTACCGCGTCGCGAGCCCGCCGCGATAGCCGACCGCCGTGCGCGGGCCGCGGGACGGGGCCGATGAGTCGGGGCCCGCCGCGCGGTCTCAGTGGTGGTGACAGCCACCGGTTGACCGGCGCGCACGGCGCTCGGCCCGACGAAGGGAAGCACGATGAGCGCAGACACGGAGCTCGCGATCGAGGCCGTGGGCCTCGTTCGACACTTCGGTTCGACCCGGGCCGTCGACGGTCTCGACCTGCGGGTCGGGACCGGCGCCGTCTACGGGGTCCTCGGGCCCAACGGCGCGGGCAAGACGACGGCGATCCGGATGCTCGCGACGTTGCTGCGGCCCACGGCCGGCACCGCGCGCGTCTTCGGGCTCGACGTCGTGGCCGACGCCGAGGCGGTGCGCTCGCGGGTGAGCCTCACCGGCCAGTTCGCCTCGGTCGACGAGGACCTGACCGGGTTCGAGAACCTCGTCCTGCTCTCCCGGCTGTGGGGGTACTCGCGGCCCGCCGCCCGGCAGCGGGCCGGCGACCTGCTCGACGCGTTCGGCCTGGCCGATGCGCGCGACCGCCAGGTCAAGAACTACTCCGGCGGCATGCGGCGCCGGCTCGACATCGCCGCGAGCATCGTGGTCACGCCCGACCTGATCTTCCTGGACGAGCCGACCTCGGGCCTCGATCCGCGCAGCCGGAACCAGGTGTGGGAGATCATCCGGGCGATGGTCGCCGGCGGCACGACCGTGCTGCTGACGACCCAGTACCTCGACGAGGCCGACCAGCTCGCCGACCGGATCGCCGTCGTCGACCACGGGCGCGTGATCGCCGAGGGCACGAGCAGCGAGCTCAAGGCGTCGGTCGGGTCCGGTGCGCTGCACGTGCGGCTGCTCGACCCGGCCCAGCGGCCCGAGGCGGCCCGGGTCCTCGGGCAGGCGCTCGGCACGCCCATGCAGCTCGAGGCCGATCCCGCGGCGCTGTCCGCGCGGCTCCAGGACGCGGAGCGGGTCGCGAGCGCGCTGGGCGAGCTGACCGGCGTCGGCATCGGGGTCGCGACCTTCGCGCTCGGGCAGCCGAGCCTCGACGAGGTCTTCCTCGCCCTGACCGGCCGCCCGGCCGACGACGACGCTGATGCCGGCACACCGATCGAGGAGGCGGCCCGATGACCACGACCACCCGTCCCGAGACGGTCACCCCGGAGGCCGTCCGCTCGGCGCTCGCGACGACGGGCCGGCCGGCGCGGCCGGGGCCCGTCTCGACGTCGCTGACCTTCTTCTGGCGCGCGATGCTCAAGATCAAGCACGTGCCCGAGCAGCTGTTCGACGTGACCGCGTTCCCGATCATGTTCCTGCTCATGTTCACGTACCTGTTCGGCGGGGCGGTCGCCGGCTCGACCGGGGCGTACCTGCAGAACGTGCTGCCCGGGATCCTGGTCATGACGGTCACCTGGATCACGATGTACACCGGGCTCACCCTCAACCGGGACATCCAGCGCGGCGTGCACGACAGGTTCCGGTCGCTCCCGATCTGGCGGCCGGCGACGATCGTCGGACCGCTGCTCGCGGACACGGTCCGGTACACGCTCGCGTCGACCATCATCCTGGCGCTCGGCCTGGTGCTCGGGTTCCGGCCGGGCGCGGGCGTGGGCGGTGTGCTCGCCGCGCTCGGCCTGCTGCTCGTGTTCTCGTTCAGCCTGTCCTGGATCTGGACCCTCGTCGGGATCGTCGTCCGCTCCGACAACACGGTCTTCGCGATCAGCAACATGATCATGTTCCCGCTCACGTTCGTCAGCAACGTCTTCGTCCCGCCGGAGACGCTGCCCGACTGGCTGCAGTCCTTCGTCGAGGTCAACCCGATCTCGATCCTCGTGACCGCGATGCGCGGCCTCATGCACGGGCAGCCGGTCGGCGACGAGATCGTCGTCGTGCTCCTGATCAGCGCCGGGCTCGTCGCGGTGTTCGGCCCGCTGACGATGCTCGTGTACCGGCGCAAGAGCTGACCGGCTGCCCGTGGCGGGTCAGCTCGACGCGGCCTGCTTGATGAGGCGGACGACGGCGTTGGGGTGGCTCATCATCGGGACGTGCGAGCTCTCGATCTCGACCGTCTGCGAGCCGGCCCGGGCCGCCATCGCGCGCTCGGCCTCGGGCGGGATCGTCTTGTCCGAGCTCGCGACGAGGTACCAGGACGGGATCGTCTTCCAGGCGGGCACGCCGGAGGTGGCCGAGAAGCCGGACACGACGCCGGGCCGCTGGCTCGCCGCCAGGACGGCGGCCTGCTTGGCCGGGAGGTCGGCGGCGAACAGCGCCTGGAAGAACGCGGGGTCGATGTAGATGTCCGCGTCACCCTCCGGGGCGCCCGGGTACGGTCGCGCCACGATGTGGTCGCCGAGCTCGCTGTGGCCGCCGCCGAGCGCGAGTGCCGCGAACACGCTCTCGCCCTCGTCGAGGGCGAACGCGGCGATGTAGACGAGCGCCTTGACGTTGGGGTTGCCCGTCGCGGCGTTCGTGATCACGGCTCCGCCGTACGAGTGCCCGACCAGCACGATCGGGCCCTCGATCGTGCTCAGGAAGCTGCGCAGGTACTCGGAGTCGCCCTCGAGGCTCCGCAGCGGGTTGGCGGGCGCATAGGTCGGGTAGCCGCGCTTCTGGAGCGACGAGATCACCTCGCTCCACCCCGAGGCGTCCGCGAACGCGCCGTGCACCAGCACGATGGTCGGCTTCGCCGGCTCGGGGCGATGGTTGGGCGCGCTCGCGGCGGAGTCGGAGGTGAGCAGGCTCGCCAGCAGGGCGAGCAGTGCGGCGACGGCCAGCAGGGCGAGTCGCGCGGGGTGGGTCCAGACGGTGCGTCGCATCGGAGGTCTCCTTCTCGTGGGGGGTTTGCGTGCATGGGGTGCCGGGGGTGACGGGGAGTGCGGGGATGCGAGGGTGCGGGGGATGCGGGGATGGAGCGCTAGACGGGAACCTCGGTGCGGGCGCCGACCGGCAGCCAGTGGATCGCCGCGCGCACCGGCTCGGGCGCCTGGGCGAACGCCCGCTCGATGACGGCGCGCGGCTGCTGGAAGTGCGACCAGCCCTCGTAGTGCACGGGGATCACCGTGCGGGGGCGGAGCTCGGCGCACAGCCGCACCGCCGCCTCGGCGGTGAGGCTGTACCGGACCGGCCCGGTGATCGGGAAGCGGACGCCGCCGAGGTGCAGCAGCGCGGTGCCGACCGGCAGGCGGGCGACGACCTCGCGTACGCCCGGGTACAGGACGGTGTCGCCAGAGACCCACAGGGCGCCGTCGCGCTGGCCCGGCCACGTGAGCGCGAACCCGATGGCGGCGCCGACGATCGCGTGGCTGCCCCGCGGGCCGTGCCGGCACGGCGTCGCGGTGATCTCGATGCTCGGCCGTCCGGCGCGCTCGAGCCGCGTGGACGCCCACGGGGCGAGCCCGCGCGCACCGCCGCCGAGGCGGCGCGCCCCGGCGACCGTCGTGACCACGACGCCGGCCGAGGGCAGCAGCGCGCGGCCCGCGTCGTCGAGGTTGTCGGCGTGGTGGTCGTGGCTGAGCAGCACGGCGTCGATCGGGCCGAGCCGGTCGACGTCGACGGCGGGCCCGGCCACCTTGGTCGAGCTCGTGCCCCAGCCGAAGCGGTACCTGCGCCCGGGCGGGTCGAAGGTCGGGTCCGTGAGCAGCCGCCAGCCCTCGACCTCGATGAGCGCCGTCGGCCCCCCGATGTGGGTGATGCGCGCGACGCTCACGCGAGCTGCCCGGGCGTCGCACCGCCGCTCGGGGCGTTCGCGCCGCCCGGGGCACTCGTGCGGGCGTGCGCCACCGCCCACTCGAGAGCGTCGTCGGCGACCTCCTCCCAGCCGGCCTGCGCGGGCAGCAGGTGCGCGCGCCCGGGGTACTCCTTGACCTCGGTGACGGTCGCGGACGTGTAGTGCTTGGCGTTGGACCGCTGGATCGCGGGAGGCATCAGGTTGTCCTCGCTGCCGGCGATGAACAGCAGCGGCGCGCGCGCGTCGTTGCGGTAGTCGACCCAGGTGCCCTGGTGCCCGGGCTGCAGGTTGGCCAGCACGCTGTCCCACAGGATTCGCCCGGACGCCGGGATCGCGTACCGCTCGTAGAGCGCGAGGGACTCCTCCGGGCTGAACGTGTTCGCGAACGCGTAGTGCCACTGCTCGGGCGTGTACGCGACGGCCTTGTGGTGGTTGGCGGGGTTGCGCAGCACCGGGAACGTCGCCCGGACCTGCGAGAGCGGCACGACCGGCACGCCCTCGGTCGGCGCGGAGTTGATCGCGACGCCCGCCGCGCCGAACCCGTGGTCGAGCAGGATCTGGGTGAACGCGCCGCCGGCGCTGTGGCCGATGAGGATCGGGGCCGTCTCGAGCTCGCGCACGACCTCCTCGAGGTGGCTGATGATCGCGGGGACGGTGAGGTTCACGATCGGGGTCGGGTCGGTGTTGAGCGCCTCGACCTCGACCTCGAACCCCGGGTAGGCCGGGGCCAGCACGCGGTACCCGCGCGCCTCGTAGTGGCTCACCCAGTGCTCCCAGCTGCGCGGGGTGACCCAGAAGCCGTGGATCAGGACGATCGTGTCGGGGGTGGAGTTGGCGGTCGACATGGCGGTTCCTCTCGAGGTTGACCTGGCAGGCGCGACACGAAAAACGTAGGGCGCCGCGCGCCGCGCGCCATCAGTCAGGTGACCGATGCCGCTACCCGTCGGGCCGCCGGGCCCTGGTGCCGGAGGGCCCGGTTCTGTGATCATGGGGCGCGTGCCGGCGGCTGAGCACCTGCTGGGGCGGGCCGGTGAGCTGGCGCGTCTCGATCTCGTCCTGGGCGGCGCCAGCGACTGCCCGTCGACCCTGCTCGTGCTGGGCGACCCGGGGATCGGCAAGTCGGCGCTCATCGCGCAGGCGGCTCGCCGTGCCGCCGCTCGCGGGGCGGTGGTGCTGACCACCACGGGCGTCCCGTCCGAGGCTCGCCTGCCGTTCGCGGGGCTGCATCAGCTCCTCGGTCCCGTGCTGCCCGCCGCCGCGCGGCTGCCCCGCCCGCAGCGCGATGCGCTCCTCGCGGCGTTCGGCCGGTCCGAGACCGCCGTCGGCGACATCTTCGCCGTCGCGCTCGCGGCCCTGAGCCTGCTGCGCGACTGCGCCGGCACGACGCGGGTCGTGCTCGTCGCCGAGGACCTGCACTGGATCGACCGGGCGACGACGGACGTGCTCGCCTTCGTCGCCCGCCGGATCGACGCCGACGCCGTCGCGATCGTCGCGTCGGCCCGGGAGGCGCCCCGCGGAGCGATGGCCGACGTCCTGGCGGAGGTGCTGACCCTCGGCGGTCTCGACGACGTCAGCGCGGGCCAGCTCGTCGACGCGAGCGCGCCGGGCCTCGATGCGGCGCTGCGCGGGCGACTCCTGCGCGAGGCGCACGGCAACCCCCTGGCGCTCGTGGAGCTCTCCATCGCCTGGAGTCGCCTGCCGCCCGGCACGCTCATCGCGTCGTGGGTGCCCGTCACGACCCGGCTCGCGCACACCTTCGCGGCGCGGATCGACCAGCTGCCGGGGCCGTGCCGGACGGCGGTGCTCGTCGCCGCGCTCAACGACGGGCCGTCGCTGTGGGAGGTGCTCACGGCCGCGAGCCTCGCCGTCGGCGCGCCGCTGACCTCGCGCGCGCTCGAGCCGGCGATCGAGGCCCGCCTGGTCGAGCTGGCGGGCGGCGACATCCGGTTCCGGCATCCCCTCATGCGGTTCGCGATCGCCGAGGGCGCCGCGCTCGCGGAGCGGCAGGACGCGCACTCGGCGCTGGCTCGGGTGCTCCCCGACGCCGATCGCGTGGCGTGGCACCGCGCGGCGGCAGCGTCCGAACCCGACGAGGACGTCGCGATCGCCCTCGACGGTTCCGCCGCCCGGGCGCGACGGCGGGGCGCCGTCGGGGTCGCGGTCGCCTCGCTGGAGCGTGGCGCGCGGCTGAGCCCGGAGCCGTCCCAGCGGGGTCGGCGCCTCGTGCGTGCCGCGGAGCTCGCGTTCGAGCTGGGCCGCCGGGACGTCGTGCAGCGGCTCCTGGACGAGGCCGAGCAGCTCCCGCTCGACCCGCTCGACCGGATCCGCCTGCAGTGGCGTCGCGGCCTCGGCGACGGCCGGTGGCGGGACGTCGCGCAGACGCGATCCCTCGCCGAGCTCGTCGACCGGATGCACCGGGCCGGCGAGCTCGACCTGGCGCTCGACGCGCTGCTCACCGTGGCGATCGCGGGGTGGTGGACCAGCGCCGACGACGAGCGCCGCGCGACCATGGCCGACGCGGTCGACCGGCTGGGCGTGCCCGACAGCGACGCCCGGGTGCTCGGGGTCCTCGCCTTCGCGGCGCCGGTCGAACGCGGAACCCGCGTGCTGGCCGTCCTGCGCCGGGTGCGCGCGGAGGAGCTCGACGATCCCGGCGAGCTGAGCCTGCTCGGCGCCGCGGCGGGGGTCCTCGGTGCGCAGGAGCTCTCCGCAGCGTTCCTCGACCCCGCGATCAGGCGACTGCGCGCTCAGGACCGGCTTGGCGGGCTCGCCGACGCGCTGATCTCCCGCGCCTGGGCCGCCTGGCACCTCGGCGGCTGGGACCTGGCCGCCTCGGCCGCGGCCGAGACCGTGCGCATCGGGGTGCAGATCGAGCGCCCGGCGGCGGTGGCCGCGGGGCGACTTGTGGACGGGGCGCTCGCCGCCGCGCGGGGAGCGCCGGCGGTCGCGGACGCGATCGCCGCCGACGTCGAGGCCACGTTCCGGCCGCTGGGCGCGACCTCGATGCTCGCGCTCGCGACCGTCGTGCGCGGCCTCGCCGCCCAGGCGGACGGCCGGGCCGGCGAGGCATACGACCTTCTGCTACCGCTCCTGCGCGGCGGCGACGACGGCGCCCGGGTCATCGTCGGCCAGGCGGGGATCGCCGTCTTCGTCGACGCCGCGGTCCAGTGCGGGGAGCTCGCCTCCGCCCGGGCGGTCGTCCATAGCCTCGGCCACCTCGCCGCGCGCTGCGGATCCCCGACGATGTCGGCGCACCTCGCGTACGCGCGGCCGCTGCTGGCAGACGACGACGAGGCCGAGGACCTGTTCGTCGCGGCGCTCGGCTCGGGCCTGGCCGCGTGGCCGTTCCTCGACGCGCGCCTGCTGCTTGCCTACGGCAGCTGGCTGCGCCGGCAGCGGCGGGTGGGGGAGTCACGGATCCCGTTGCGGGCGGCCCGCGAGGCGTTCGACGCGCTGGCCGCGGATCCGTGGGGCGAGCGCGCCCGGCAGGAGCTGCGCGCGACGGGAGAGTCGGCTGGACCCCGCGCCGGCGCGGCGCACGAGCGGCTCACCGCGCAGGAGCGGGAGATCGCCGGCCTCGCCGCGCGCGGGATGACGAACCGCGAGATCGGCCAGCACCTGTACCTGTCGCCGCGCACCGTCGGCTCGCACCTCTATCACGTGTTCCCCAAGCTGGGGATCACCTCGCGCGCCGAGCTCGCCGGCCTGGCCGGGCTGCCGGGGCTGTCGGGGCGGCCCGAGTCGGCGTAGCGGCCCGACGGCGACCGCCGGCCTACGGCAGGCTGGTCGTGCCCGCCGCCAGGCTCATGAGCCGGGGCACGATGACGTCACCCGCGACGCGCAGGCCGTCGTGCAGGTACTCGTTGGTGACCCAGACCTGGGCGTTGCCGAGCGCGCCGACGGTCTCGAGCGCGAGGTCGAGGTCCACGTAGGGGTCGTCGTAGTACTGGATCGCCGCGACCGGGACCTCGTTCGCCGCGAGCCGGGCGACGTCGTACAGCTGCGGCCACGACGTGCGTGCGGCGAGCTCGGCCGCCGCGGCCCGGAACGGGCGCAAGGCCCTGATCTGGTCGAACATCCACGGATAGACGGCCTCGCCCGTGAGCTGAAGCGGGCGCGCGGCTGCGGCGAACGCAGGCCAGCGCTCGTGCTCGGCCTGCGCCGCCCAGCCGCCGGCCCGCTCGCCCTGGTGGTAGATGACCTCCTGCAGCACGGCGTACAGCGGGTTGTCGTCGAAGCCGGTCTGGTGCGCGACGGCGGCCCCGAACGCGTCCGACGGCTCGGCCGTCGACTCGTCGGCGAGGGCCGTGTCGAGCAGCCAGTGCAGGCCGTCGATCCCGTAGCTCATGCCGAACGGCATGCCGAGCAGCTGGAGCCGCTCGACCGTGAACGGGTCGCCGTTCGGCAGGGTGACGGCCGGCCCGGCGCCGAGCCGGTCGGCGAGGTGACCCAGCCGCGCGACGTCGTCGGGATAGCGGGCCGCCAGCACCCGGTTGCGCGCGAGCTGGCGGGGATAGGTGTGCCGGTAGACGGCCTCGGCGTCTCCCGTCACCGACGGCAGGCCGCCCGTCACGTAGCAGGCGGTCAGCGCCTCGGGGTGCGCGGACAGGTAGGCGAGCGTGAGGAAGCCGCCGTAGGACTGGCCGAGCGTCGCCCACCGGCGTCCCCCGTAGACGGTGTGTCGCAGGTGCTCGGCGTCGGCGACGATGGCGTCCGCGCGGAAGCACGCGAGGTAGTCGGCGGCGGCCGTGGCGCCGTCGAACGCCGCGATGCGACGCCCGTCGACGGGCGTCGACCGGCCCGTCCCGCGCTGGTCGAGGAGCACGACGCGGTGGGTGCGCAGCGCCGTCGACCACCAGCCGCGCGAGAGCGGGCGTGGGCCCTGCCCGCCGGGGCCGCCCTGCAGGAAGAGCAGGAGGGGGAGGTCGTCGCCGGCTCGAGCCGGGTCCGAGATCTCCCGGGCGAAGATCTCGATCGGCGGGTAGGCGTCGGGCGCCGACCAGTCGACCGGGACCTGCAGGCGGTGCTCACGCACCGCGAGCCCCGGCGCTCGGTAGTCGTGGGTCGCTGCGGGGGTCAGGTCCGGTCCGGGGAGGGTCACTGCCTCAGGGTATTGCGCGCCGGTCGCGCTGGGCCATCGCGGGAACGGTGTGCGGCGCCTGTGCGGCTCTTGTACGCATATCGGACATTCGGGACGGTCTGTGGTGCCCGGGGCGGCGACAATGGCGCCGGAAAGCGCGATAAGCCGCATTGTTTCGGTCGCATCGAGGAGTTTATCAGGAATGCAGTCTGCGCGGGAAAAGTGATCGTGCTGGCCGCTTGCGCCCGCCGACGAGGCTGCCGGGACCTGCGGATCCAGTCCTAAGTAGCACCAATGGCGTTTTGGGCATAATTGTTCTAATCCTACTGCCACGCCACGCCTGCCGTCTTGCGGCGCGCCGCAGTGACAAACGCCGAACCGCGGTCAGTAAGCCGCACGGATGACAATTTCTGGGACCGGTCATATCGCCTTCAGTCGCCCTGCATAATCGCTCCAGGGGTGGCTCGGCCCCAATTACCGAAGGACTGAACAATGGACAGAACGTGGAAATGAATCGATCGGGTCGGCCCCTCGCGGCGACCCTCGCCCTTGCCGTCGCGGCGGTGCTGGCACCCGTCGGCGCCGCGAACGCCGAGGCGCCTGTGGCACCCGAGCCGGCGGCCGCCGCGTCCACGTGGACGCCGAGCGGCGACCTCGGGTCCCTGCAGAACGTCGCGGCGAGCATCGGTGCCGACGCCGCGCGGGCGACGACCGACTCGAGCGGCCGGCCGCTGACCGGCGCGGGCGTCACGGTCGCGGTCATCGACACGGGCATCTCGCCGGTGGCAGGCCTCGACGGCGTCGGCAAGGTCGTCGACGGCCTGGACCTGACCGCCGGCGCCGACTCGGCCGCGACGCGATTCGTCGACGACGCCGGCCACGGCACCTACATCGCCGGCATCATCGCGGGCAGCGACCTGCCGGGCGCGACCGGCGCAGACCCGTCGGTCACCGGGATCGCGCCGGGCGCCCAGCTCCTCAACGTCAAGGTCGGCGGATCCGCGGGCGACGTGGACATCGCGCAGGTCGTCACCGCGATCGACTGGGTCGTCGCGCACCGCGCCGACGACGGCATGAACGTCCGCGTCCTGAACCTCTCCGCAGGCACGATCTCGGCGCAGGGCTACCTGGTCGACCCGCTCGCGAAGGCGGTCGAGAACGCCTGGGACGCCGGCATCGTCGTCGTCGCGTCCGCGGGCAACGACGGCGGCACCGCCGCGCTGACGATGCCCGCTGCTGACCCGACGGTGATCGCCGTCGGCTCGGCCGACAACCAGGGCACGTCGAGCACGGCGGACGACACGCTCAGCACCTTCACGAACCCGGGCACTGCCGTGCGCCGGCCGGACCTCCTGGCTCCGGGCCGGTCCGTCGTCTCGCTGCGGGCTCCGGGCTCGGCCGCCGACGAGGAGGCCCCGCTCGTCGCGGGCGACGCCGACCAGCGGCTCCTGCGCGGCACCGGCACCTCGCAGGCGGCCGCGGTCGTCTCCGGCGCCGTCGCGCTCCTGCTCCAGGATCAGCCGGCGCTGACGCCCGACCAGGTCAAGTCGGTGCTCACGAGCTCCGCCACCACCCTGACCAACGAGCCGAGCGCCTCGCAGGGCGCCGGCCTCGTGAACATCGCGGCGGCCGTGGCCGCGGCCGCGCCGTCCGCCGACGCCGCCGCGCAGCAGGCCGCCGACTCGACCGGGCTCGGGACGAGCGCGGGCACGGGCAGCTGGGCCGGCTGGTATTGGGCTGGTTGGTACTGGGCGGGTTGGTACTGGGCCGACTGGAACTGGTCCGGGTGGTATTGGGCTGGTTGGTACTGGGCGGGCTGGTACTGGGCGGGCTGGTACTGGGCCTGACCTGCGGCGACCCAGCGTGGGGCGGGGAATTCGCGCCCATCCCTGCCCCACGCGGGCTCGTTCGAGCCGAAGATGGTGCTTCCTGCCAGTGCCGATCAACATCACAACGATTCGGCCTTGAGTGATCGCGGCGACCTGCCGATGTAGCGACGACACGCAGGAGTCGGTCCGCTAAGGCAAGTTGGTGAGACGTTGAAACGATTGGTGCCGCGCCGAAGTGCACGTGCGGGAGCCCCGACTCGCGTCCGCTTCCTGCTGGTCGGTCTCATCGTCGCCTCGCTAGCCCTGTACCTCGGCCCGATCAGGGCGCTCCCGGAGCTTGCCTCGGAGTTCTTCGTTCCGTGGTGGGCGATGGCTCTTGGCTTCGCACTGTCGGGCGCTTTCGTCATCCGCGTGCCGATGGCCCGGAGTGCCTATGCGCACACGCTGCGCGAACTCCCCTCGGTCCTTTCTCTCGTCCTCATCTCGCCCGAGCACTACCTCACCGCATGCCTGGTGGGGAGCGGCCTCATCCTGCTCGTCGTCGACCGGCAACGCGGTAGCAAGTTCCTCTTCAACCTGTCGCTCTTCGCTCTCGAGGTGTGCGTCTCGGTCCTCGTGTTCCGTGGGCTGCTCGGGAGTGGGGAAGCCTCCGACCCACAGGGCTGGTTCGCCGCGGTCATGGCGATGATCGTCGCGGGATTCCTCAGCTGTGTGCTCGTCACCCTGGTGATCTACTTGGCGGGAGACGGCTACAGCTCCGAGATCATGCGGCAGGCCATCCGCTCGGGGGTTCTCGCGTGCGTCGCGAACTGCAGCCTCGCACTGCTGATCGTGGTCCTTCTCGTGCGCATGCCGACGGCGCTGGTCCTGCTTGGTATCGCGATCGCTGTTCTGTATCTGTCGAACCGTGGCTACGTCGCGTTCGTCGCCCGCTACTCCCAGCTTGAGCTGCTCTATCACTTCGTCGGGACCGTCGGGGCGTCGGTCGACCTCGACGTCACCGTGGTGTCCGTGCTCACCGCGGCGCGGGACTTGACGGGGGCGGCACGCGCTGAGCTCTACCTGCCGGCGGACGGGACGCGGGCGGCCGCGCACGTCATCCTGTCCGATCGCGGCATCGAGCCCGGCCCGGCCCGAAGCGGCCCCGGCGCCGTCCCGTGGTGGTCCGAGGCGGAGCTAGGCACGAGCGTCCTGGTCACCAGCGGGCAGAATCGCGACAAGACGAGGCTGCCGGCCGAGCTGACGGACGCGATGGCGGTCGTGGTCCAGGTCGAGGGCGTGGCAGGGGTCCTGATCGTGACCGACCGGCTCTTCGCGGGGAAGACGTTCACCGAGCAGGACCTGCGCCTGTTCGAGGCGCTCGCCGGGCACGCCGCGATCACGATCCAGAACGCGCGGCTGGTCGACGTGATCCAGACCGAGGCGACCAAGCGCGATCGTGAGGCGCGGCACGACCCGCTCACCGGCCTCCCGAACCGGCGGGAGTTCCAGAGCCGGTTCCTGGCGGTCGCGGCCGCCGAGAGCTGCGCCGTCATGATGCTCGACCTCGACGAGTTCAAGGAGATCAACGACACGCTCGGGCACGGCGCGGGCGATCAGGTGCTCCGCGAGATCGGGCGGCGGCTCAAGCTGGCGACCGACGGGGTCGTGGCCCGCCTCGGCGGCGACGAGTTCGCGATCCTGCTCCCCGGGGTGGCCGACCTCAGCGAGGCGCTCGTGCGCGGTCAGTCCCTGCTCGAGGAGATCCGGCGGCCCGTCGCGCTCGACGACGCGAACCTGGCCGTGGGCGCGAGCATCGGCATCGCGATGTACCCGATGCACGGCTCGACGAGCGACACGCTGCTGACCCGGGCCGACGTCGCAATGTACGCCGCGAAGGTCGCAGGCACCGGCATCGCGGTGTACACCCCCGAGCCCGAGAACGGGCGGCACCGCAGGCTGTCGCTCGCGGCCCAGATGGACGCGGCCATCGCCGACGGCGCGATCACGCTCTGGTACCAGCCGAAGACCGACCCTGCGACCGGCCGACTGCTCGGCGTCGAGGCGCTCGTGCGGTGGATCCACCCCGTCTACGGCTTGGTCGCCCCGGCCGAGATCCTGCCCGTCGCGGAGCGGACCGGTCTCGTGCGCCGCCTCACCGATCACCTGCTCGAGACCGCGCTGCGCCAGCAGGCCGTGTGGCTCGCCGCGGGGCTCGACCTGACGGTCGCGGTCAACATCACGACGCGGGACCTGCTCGACGAGACGCTCCCGCTCGTGGTCCAGCGCCTCGTCGCGGAGTCGGGCGGGCGGCCCGAGCGACTCACGCTCGAGATCACCGAGACCGGCATCATGCGCGACTTCGACCGCTGCCTGACGGTCCTGACCGCGGTGGCCGGGACGGGCGTGCGGCTCTCGATCGACGACTTCGGGACCGGCTACTCGTCGCTCGCCTACCTCGAGCGCCTTCCGGTGAGCGAGGTGAAGATCGACCGCAGCTTTGTCGAGCGACTGACCAACCCCACGCACGACCCCACGGTGCTGCTGTCGACGATCGAGATGAGCCACCGGCTCGGCCTGTCCGTGGTCGCCGAGGGTGTCGAGACCCAACCGGTGCTCGACGTGCTGGTCGAGCTCGGCGTCGACGTCGTGCAGGGGTTCCGTGTGGCGCGCCCGATGGCGGCCGCCGACATCGAGCCCTGGAGCCGTGCCGCGGACGGGCGCTCCGCGGTCGCCACGGTCGGCGCGCCTGGCTAGGCTCCGCTGGTCAGCACCCGGACGCGCCGAAAGGTCCTCCCGTCCCCTCGCCCCGACCGCCCCGACCGCCCCGACGGCCCACCCGAGCGGAGCTCGTGCGCACGCTGCGGGCCGCTGGCTGCGTGTTCGCCGAGGACGAGGCGCGGGTGCTCCTGGCATCTGCGCGGACGGACGCCGAGCTCGCCGCGATGGTCGGCCGCCGGACCGCGGGGGAGCCGCTCGAGCACATCGTCGGCTGGGTCGTGTTCTGCGGGCTGCGGATCGCGGTGGAACCGGGCGTCTTCGTCCCGCGCCGGCGCACCGAGCGACTCGTCCGTGAGGCCGCCGCCGTCGTCCGCACGACCGCCCAGGGCACGGCCGTCGTCGCCGACCTCTGCTGCGGAACCGGCGCGGTCGGCGCCGCCCTCGCGGCCACGCTCGAGCCCACGGCGGTGGAGCTGTTCGCCGTCGACCTCGACCCCGCCGCCGTCCGGTGTGCGCGCCGCAATGTCGCCCCGGCCGGCGGGCACGTCTACGCCGGCGACCTGTTCGGTCCGCTGCCGCCGCGGCTGCGCGGTCGCGTCGACGTCGTCGTGGCGAACGCGCCGTACGTCCCGACCGACGCCATCGCGCTGCTGCCGGCCGAGGCGCGCCTGCACGAGCCGAGGCTCGCGCTCGACGGCGGCGCGGACGGGCTCGACGTCCAGCGCCGGGTCGTCGCGGCGGCGCCGCAGTGGTTGACCGCCCGTGGCTTCCTGCTCGTCGAGACGAGCGAGCAGCAGGCGGCGCAGACGGTCGACGCGTTCGCCCGCGCGGGCCTGACGGTCCGGCTCGCGCGGTCCGAGCGCTACGGCTCGGTCGTCGCGATCGGCCGGCGCGTGGGCAACCGGCCCGTTGCGGCGCGCGAACGGCTGCCCTAGGGTCCCGGACATGGGTCCGCTGGTCCGCCGGGCTGCCCTGCGGCTCACGCGCAGCGGGCCGTGGAGCCTGCTCGTCCTCGGTGCGTTCGTGCTGCTCTGCGCCGCGACGGCGGCGGCTCCGCTGTTCGCCTCTGCCGCCGGGAACGCCGCGCTCACGGACCAGCTCACCGCCGTTCCGGCGAACGCGCCGGCCGGCTCGGCGCCCGTCGTCCGGCTCGTCGGCGGCCCCGGAGCGCTCGGCGAGGGCCGGCTCGCCGGTGCGCTCGAGGAGATCCCCGGCCTGGCCCCGGGTGCGGTCACCGCGGCGTCGCTCGGGGTCGAGCAGCGGCAGGGCCTGCCGGGTGAGTTCACTCCGTACGTCGCGGTCGGCGATCGCGTCGAGCGGGCTCGCCTCTTCGGCGACTCCGACCAGCAGGCGGCGCTCGTGCCTGCCGACGGCTCGTCCGGCGAGCCGCGCGCCGAGCCACTTGCCGAGCCTGCCACCGGGGAAGCGGCTGGCGTCTGGCTGCCCCAGCCCGTCGCCGAGCGCCTCGGGGTCGTGGTGGGCGACACCGTCGAGGTGGGCATCCAGGACCATGGCGTGCGCACGGGGGCGCCGGCCCGGGTCGCCGGCGTCTACGCCGTCGATGCCGGCGGCCGGGCCCCGGCCGACCCGGACGGGACCAGGCGCTGGACCTACCGGCGTCCCTTCCTGCCCGTCGACAGCGAGTTCCGCACGCTGCCCGCCTACCTGATCGTCGCGGACGTCCCGACGACGACCGCGCTCGCCGCGGCGATCGGCGACGACCTGCTGTTCGCGCTCGAGGGGCGGCTGGCGGGGGCCGAGCCCACGCTGGCCGAGGTGAGGTCGACCGTCGCGGGGGTCCACGACCTGCAGGTCGAGATCCGCGACCCCGCCATCGCGGGGGAGACGGCGGACCGGGTGCGGCCGCAGGTGGTTACGGGGCTGCCCGAGCTGCTGCGCGCCGCCGACGTCGTCGCGGCCCGGACGGTCGCGTGGACGTCGACGCTCAGCACGGCGGGTGCCGCGCTCGGGCTGATCGCCGTGTTCGCCGTGGCGGTGCTGACCATGGTGCGGCGCACGCTCGAGCTGCGGCACGGCGTCGTCGTCGGACTGCGCCCGGCGACGGTCGGCGCGCTCGCCGCGCTCGAGGTGCTGCTCGTCGCCGCGGCGAGCGCCGCGCTCGGGCTCGTGGTCGCGGTCGCAGTCGTGACGGCGGTCGGGCCGCCCGGCGCGATCACCTCGACCGCGGTGACGGCCGGGGCGGTGCGCGCGGGCGTCGCCGCGCTCGCCGGGGTGCTGATCGTGGGCGTGACGGCGGCGGGGTTCGCCTGGCAGGCCGCGCGCCTGCGCGCGAGCATCGGCGGCGCGCGGGCGGGCTCGTGGGAGCTCGTGCTCGTCGCGGTCGCGGCAACCTCCGTCGTGGGTCTGCTCGTCCGGCCCGCGAGCACCGGCCCGCCGAGCGCGCTCGAGCTCGTCGTGCCCGTGCTCGCGGTGGCCGCGACGGGGGCGGTCGGCGGGCGCCTCGCGCTGCGCCTGGCCGCGATCGGCCGCCGACGCCGGGCGGCCCGGACCGCCCCGGACGCGTGGGCCCGGCGTCCCGCGCGCCTGCTCGCCGCGCGCCGGTTCGCGGCCGGCGGGTCCCCGTCGATCCTGGTGATCACGATCGTCGCCACGGGCCTCGGCCTTCTGACGTACTCGGTGGCCGCCGCGACCTCGGTTCGCCAGGTCGTCGGCGACCGCGCGGCCGTGCTCGCGGGCGCGAGCGCCACGACCGAGATCGAGGTGTCGTGGCTGTTGGACGACGGCGCGGCGCAGCTGCCCTCGCCGCCCGCGGACGACCCGGGCCTGCCGCCCGACCCGGGTCCGGTGCCCGGTGCCCGCACGCCGCCCCTGCCCGCCGGGACGACCGTCGTCTGGCGTGGCCGGACCACGGTTCCCCCGGAGTACACGAACCTCGACCTGCTCGTGATCGATCCCGAGCACTTCGCCGAGGTGGCGAGCTGGGGCACCGGGCCCGAGCTCGCCCGGGCGAAGGCGCTCCTGCCGGCGCTCGCGCGCGCGGACGACACGGTCACTGCCGGGCTCGTCGCCGGGGAGCCCGGCGAGCCCGTCCCCGCGATCGGGGTGGGCGACCTGCCGTCCCGGGCCGGGGACGAGGCGGCGCTGTCGACCCTGACCGACGACGTCCCGATCACGTTCCTCGACGTCGTGCCCGCGTTCCCCGGGCTGGGCGACGCGTTGCCGCTCGTCGTGGTGCCCGCGGACAGCTTCTTCTCCTGGCTCGGCTCGTCCGACCCTCGGGTCAAGCCGCCCGAGGGCACCGGCAAGTTCGACCGCACGCCGACGGCGTACTTCCCGTCGCTGTGGACGAACGGCGACGCGCGGTCGTTCGCAGCGATCCTCGACCCGGCCGGCGTCACGCCTGGCGACACGGAGACCCTCGAGCACGTCGGTCAGCTGCCCGATCTCGTGGCGGCGCGGCGCTCGCTCGGCCTGCAGCTCGCCCTCGGGGTCGCCGTCGGCGCGATCGCGATGCTCGCCCTCGCGATGTTTGCGGACCGGGCGGCGACCCGGTCCCGGGCGGCCGACCTGCTCCTCACCCTCGTCGGGATGGGTCGGGCCGGACCTCGGCGGGCCCGGTCGCTCGAGCTCGCGGCGATGGCGGCGCTCGGCCTGGCGCTCGGCACGCTCGGCGTCGCGCTCGTCGCGCCGCTGGGCGCCCGGCTGCTCGACCCGGGCGGGGGAGCCGCGCCCGGATTCGTCCTGCGGCTCGGTCCGCAGGCGCTGGGGGCGGGGGCTGCGGCCGCCGCGATCGCCGTCGGCGTCGCGGTGGTGGTCGCGACCGCGCGCTCCGCATCGCGCACGTCGCGGTCCGCGGACCGGGGGGTGCTCCGCGATGAGTAGCGTCGGCGCGCGGCGCGGCGCCGCCACCGGGCCCGCGGCCCGCTGCGCGCGGCTGGTCAAGATCTACCCGTCCGCGACCGGCGAGACGCACGCGTTGCGCGGCATCGAGGCGACGTTCCCGGCGGGCGCGCTCACGGCGGTCACGGGCCCGTCGGGCAGCGGCAAGTCCAGCCTGCTGTCGGTGCTCGCGCTGCGCGAACGGCAGAGCGGCGGCGAGCTGTGGATCGGCCCCCGCGCCGTCTCCGCGCTCGGCGCGCGCGCGCTGCGGGACCTGCGCCGCCGCGACGTCGCGTCGGTCGCCCAGCGCCCGACGCACAGCTTGTTCGACCACCTCACCGCGCTCGAGCAGGTCGAGCAGTCCGCCCGACTGCGCGGCGCCGACCTCGCCGACTGCCGGACGCTGCTCGACCGGCTCGGCCTCGCGAACCGCCTGCGGGCCCGCAACCGCGAGCTGTCCGGCGGCGAGCAGCAGCGCCTGGCGGTCGCCGCGGCCGTGATCGGCGTGCCGGGGTTGATCGTGGCCGACGAGCCGACCGCCGAGCTCGACGACGAGTCCTCGCAGCTCGTGCTCGAGGAGCTGCGCCGGTGCGCGAGCCTCGGCGCGGCCGTCGTCTTCGCGACGCACGACCACCGCGGCGTCGTGGCCGCCGACCGCGAGCTGCACCTGCGCTACGGCGTCGTCTCGACCGAGTCCGACGCCGGGGGCCCGGCCACCGCGAGCATCGACTCCACCGGGCGCCTGCAGCTGCCGCCGCAGGCGCTCGCGCTCTTCCCCGAGGGCCGGGCCCGGCTCGTCGTCGAGGGCCGCGGCGTCTGGCTCCTGCCCCCCGGAACGGGGGACTGAGCCGTGCTGGAGCTGGGGACCAGGGCGCAGGACCAGCCGTTGCTGTGGGTCGACCACGTCACGCACCGACTCGGCGGGGCGGGATCGACGCCCGTGCTGCGCGACGTGGAGCTGGTCCTCGCGCCGGGCGAATGGGTCGCGCTCGCCGGCCGGTCCGGCTCCGGAAAGACGACGCTCTGCCACCTCGTCGCCGGCATGGGCACCCCCACGGCGGGCCGCATCCTGATTGACTCCGTGCCCGCGGACCGGATCGAGGACTGGGCCGTCGTCTCGCTGCTGCCCCAGCGGCTGGCGCTCGCCGAGGAGCTGTCGGTCGCGGAGAACCTGCTGCTCCCGCTGAACCTGCGGGCGCGCCACGGGGTTGGCGGGGCGGGCGGGGCTGGCGGGGCCGGCCGGGCGGGCCTGGGAGAGCAGCTGATCGAGACGCTCGGGCTGGCCGGGCTGGCCGACCGGCTCGTCGGGCAGACCTCGCTGGGCGAGCAGCAGCGGACGGCGCTCGGGCGCGCGCTCGCCCTCGGTCCTCGCCTCGCGGTGCTCGACGAGCCGACCGGCCACCAGGACGACGAGCACGTCGACCGGGTCCTGGCCGCGCTCAGCCTCGTGCACGAGCGGGGGACGGCGATCCTGGTCGCGACGCACGACGAACGCATGTGGCGGGCCGCGGGCCGGGTGCTCACGATCCACGAGGGGCAGCTCACCTAACGGCTGCGGTCATCCGCACCGCTCAGCTCACCGCGCTGGGTGGGGAACCGCAGCGACGCGCCTGGTGCTGGAGTGACCACAGTGTCGAACGGGGTGCCCCAGGAGTCACATCGGCCCCACCAGTCACTCGCGCGTCGGTCCGGTCCACCCGCACCCATCGCCGCGGGCCGCTCGCCGTCCTGCGGGGGCCTGGGGCAGCCCGCGAGGGCCCGACCGGCCCCGTCCGCGCGGAGCATGTGACGGGTGATGCTGGTGGGGAAGCTGGGACGTCTCAGGAGGCACTCGGGGCTACTCAGGTCACATGCTCCGCGCGGAGGCGTGCGCTCGAGCCCGGCCCGAGGGTGGCGCCACCGGTGCGCGGGCTACCGGCGCGCCCTCTAGGGCCGGCGGCGCAGCCGATCCCGCAGCGGGCGCCCGTCCGGGTCGTAGACGCTCGCGTACAGCGGGGTCGCCCACAGCCGCTGGATCGCCGTGGTCGGCACCGTTCGGTGCGCGCGCACGCGCCCCGGCGGCCGCGGTCCGGCGCCGCCGTCGGCGTGCCACGCGGCGAGCGTGCGCGCGCTGCGGGCGAACGCGTCCGCGGCGTCTGCCGGGTCCAGGAGGTCGGCGACGTCGTCGGGGGCCCGGCCCAGGTGCTCGCACGCGAGCGCGAGCCGCAGGTTCCGGGCGAACTCGCGGGCGCCCTCGCCGCGCCCGGCCGGGTCGCGCGGCTCGCGGAGATCGTGGGCCTCGTCGACGACGGCGACCGACAGCTCGCTGTCGTGCGTCCACGACCTGCGGTTGAGGTTGTCCGAGCCCACGATCGCCCAGAGGTCGTCGACGATCACGACCTTGGAGTGCACGTAGATCGGCGTGCCGGCCTCGTTCTCGAGGTCGACGACCTGGAACCGCTCGCCGCCGGCCTCGGTGCACGTGCGCAGCGCGTCCCGGCGAGCCATCGCCGAGGGCACCCGCGTGATCGCGCCGTCGTTGTCGGAGTACCGGGGCACGACGGCGATGACGCGCAGCCCGGGGTTGGCGCGCAGCGCGCCGGCGAGCGCGTCGGCCACCGGCCGCGACCACAGGTACTGGTCCTCGAGGTAGATCAGGCTGCGCGCCCGGGCGAACGCCTTGAGCAGCGCGTGCGCGATGCTCCGCTCGCCGTGCGGGGCGAACGGGTAGCGCCGGAACCGCGCCGGATAGGTCCGCAGCACCTGGACGGCGTGCCCTCCCGGCCGGCTGGTGTCGACCCACGGGAGCGGGGGCAGCAGCACGGGCGCCGTCGCGCCCAGGTGGTACGCGCCGTCGTAGAGCTGGCGCACGCGCGCGGGCGCCTCGAGGGTGCTCGCGCCGTTCCAGCGCTCCTGGAACGTGTGCTCGAGCTCGCGAACGGCCGGCCCGTGGACCTCGACCTGCAGGTCGTGCCACGGCGGGCGCGCGCCGTAGCGCAGGGGGAACGGCACGGCTTGGGGGTCGCCGTCGTGTGCCGGGTCGTCGTTGCGGCTGTGGCTGAGGTCGATGCCGCCGACGAAGGCGACGTCGCGCTCGGGGGCGGCCGCGCTGCGGACGACGACGAGCTTCTGGTGGTGGCTCCCCGCGATCCGGGTCCGCCCGTCCAGCAGCACCTGGCCGCCGGCGGCGCCGACCCGCTCGGCGAAGTCAGAGTTGGCGTCCGAGGACTGGCGCAGCAGGCGCGCCGGGGCGCGCCAGAGCAGGCCGAAGACGCCGGCGCCGCGGGTCGCCGCGCCGCTGAGCACGGCGCTGACCTCGCTGCCCGGGCCGTCGAGCCGCTCGTCCATGTCGCCGCGGAAGTCGAGGAAGCACACCTGGTCGCCGGGTCCGGCGGCCCCGAGCACGGCGTTCAGCCGCGCGAAGTAGGCGTGTCCGTCGATCAGCGGCTGGACGAGGTTCCCGGTGGTCCACCCGCGCAGCGCGGTCGCCGGGTTGGCGCGTTCGGCATCGGTCACGAACCACGCGCCGGCGGCCGGATCGGCCGCCGGCGCATCGTTCCCGGCCGACCCGGGCGGGTCGACGGGGGACTTGGTCGCGTCTGCTCGCATCCCTGTCAGTGTGACCCACGGGCGGAGCACCGGGGCTCAGATCGCGGACTCGCCGCCGACGTCGGCCTTCGTCGCCCGGACCAGGACGAGGGAGATCGGCGTGATGAGCACGAGGAACAGCGCCGCCCACGCGAAGGCGTGGGTGTACCCGGCGACGAGCGCGTCGAGCGGGGCGGTCGGCGAGCTCGGGTCGGCCGGGATGAACGCCGCGGTGGCCGTCAGCGAGATCGTGCTGAACAGCGCGGTGCCGAGCGACCCGCCGATCTGCTGCGCCGCGTTGACGAGCGCACTGGCGGCGCCCGAGTCGTGGGGATCGACCCCGAGCAGCGCGATGTTCTGCAGCGGGACGAAGATCATCCCGAGGCCGAGGCCGAGCAGCAGCATGCCCGGCAGCACGTCGGCCGCGTACGAGCCCGCGGTCTCGAGCTGGGTGAGGTAGAGCAGCCCCGCGGCCGCGACGACCGGCCCGACGGCGAGCAGCGGCCGCGGCCCGATCTTCGGCATCAGCTGCGCGGACACGGCTGCCGTCACCATGATGGCGGCCGTCATGGGCAGCGAGGCGAGGCCCGCCGCGATGGGCTCGTAGGCGAGCACGATCTGCAGGTAGAAGGTGAGGAAGAGCAGCCCGCCGATCATCGCGGTCCCCGTCAGCAGCGCGGCCAGGAAGGCCCCGGCGCGGTCCCGCTGGGCGGCGATGTGCAACGGCAGGAGGGGGTGGTCCGAGCGCGCCTCGACCAGGACGAACAGCGCGAGGAGCACGACGCCGAGGCCGATGAACCCGAGCGCCGGGCCGCTGGTCCAGCCGTTCTCCGCCTCAGTGAACCCGTAGACGAGCGACCCGAGGCCGACAGCCACGAGCACGACGCCGGGCCAGTCGTACCGCGTGTTCCCGGTGGCGCGGCTCTCGACGATCAGCCGCGAACCCGCGACGACGGCGATGATCGCGACGGGAACGTTGACCAGCAGGCACCAGCGCCACGAGGCGTACTCGGTGAGCAGCCCGCCGAGCACGAGGCCGAGCGCGGCGCCACCGCCGGCGATCGCGCCGAAGACGGCGAACGCCTTGCCGCGGTCGCGGCCGGTCGGGAACGTGACGGTCAGGATCGCGAGCGCGGCCGGGGCGAGCAGTGCGGCGAACACGCCCTGCAGCGCGCGGGCGGCGAGCAGCTCGGTCTGGCTCTGGGCGAGCCCGCCGACGATCGACGCGAGCGCGAAGCCGACCATCCCGGTGAGGAACGCGCGCTTGCGTCCCCAGAAGTCGGCGATCCGCCCGCCGAGCAGCAGCAGGGCGCCGAACGCGAGCGCGTAGCCCGTGACGACCCACGACCGGCTCGCGTCGGTGAGGCCGAGGTCGGCCTGCGCGCTCGGCAGCGCGATGTTCACGATCGTCCCGTCGAGCACGACCATGAGCTGCGCGAGGGCGATGACCGCGAGCACCCACCAGCGGCGCGAGCCGTGCGCGGCGGTCGTCTCGATCGGGTCGTACTTCTCGTAGTCGCCGGCCGGCTCAAGCGTGGGGGAGTGAGTCGGGGGCAAAGTGCGGGAGGGCAAGGTGAAGCCTTTCTCAACTGCGAGGGGGGAAGGTGTCAGCCTAGGTCCGCGTCTTCGCCCTAGACAACTAGATGGTTGGGTGTCCTTGCTCACGCGCCGGGTAGTCTTCCGCCGTGACCACCCCGGGCGCTCAGACCAAGGCGCGCATCCTGGCTGCGGGGCGAGCCGAGTTCGCGAGCTTCGGCTTCGCGGGAGCGCGGATCGACCGGATCGCCGACGCCGCGTCGGTCAACAAGGAGCGGATCTACGCCCACGTCGGCGACAAGCAGGTGCTGTTCGCGGCCGTTGTCGCCGCGAACTCCGCGGAGCTGTATCGGACCATCGCGCTCGACGCGGCCGACCTGCCCGGGTCGGCGGGCCGCATCTTCGACCACCTCACGGCGCAGCCCGAGAACCTGCGCATCCTCGACTGGGCGCGGCTCGAGGGGCTCGACGAGATCGCGGCGACGTTCGACCTGCGTCACCCGGACCGCGCCGCGCTGCTCGACTCCATCGCCCAGTCGCAGCGCGCGGGGCTGGTGCGCGCCGACGTCAGCCCGAACGACGTGCTCGTCTCGATCTTCGCGATCGCGACCGCCTGGATGCACGCGCCGCGTCACCTGGTCGAGGCCCAGGTCTCACCCGAGGGCGCCCGGCGCGCGCTCGTGGTCGAGTCCGTCCGGCGGATCGTCGCGCCGTAGCCGGCCGTCCTGCCGTAGCCGGCCGTCGCGCCGTAGCCGGCCGTCAGCTCCGCGCGACGAGCACGGGGCAGGGGGCGTGCAGGACCACCGTGTGACTCACCGAGCCGAGCAGCATCCGGGCGATCCCGTGGCGGCCGCGGCTGCCGACCACGACCATCCGCGCCCCGCGCGCCGCGTCGAGCAGTGCGCGCGCCGGCTGGTCGTGCACCAGCTTCTGGTGGATCACGAGATCCGGATACCGCTCGCCGAGGCCCGCAACCGCCTCGGCGAGGATGACGCGGCGGCTCTCCTCGACCCACGCGTCGTCGGACTCGGTGACGATGTCGACGGACATGAACGCCAGCGGGGTGTGCCAGGCGTGCAGCACGGTGAGCTCCTGCCCGAAGCGGTCGGCCTCCGCGGCGGCCAGCGCGACCGCGCCCATCGACTCGGCCGATCCGTCCGACCCGACGACGACCCCGGTCCCGACCTCGGCGGCGCCCTCCGGGACGACGAGCACCGGGCAGTGCGAACCTGCGGCGATCTGGTAGCTCAGCGAGCCGGCGAAGGCCCGCTCCATCAGGCCGAGGGGCCGCGAGCCGACGACGACGAGGGCGGCCTGCGACGAGGCGTCCGTGAGCGCTTTGGCGGCGCCGCCGTGCGCGAGCACGGCGTTGATCACGAGTTCCGGCGCGACGGCGAGCGCGCGTTCGGTCGAGACCTTGAGCAGCGAGGTCGCCGCCTGCTCGATCGCGTCGTCGTACTCGATGTCGACGCTGGCGTACGGATCGCCCGTCGCGCAGACGATGCTGAGCTCGACCTTGCGGGCCGCCGCAATCGTGGCGGCCCAGACCAGCGCTTGAGCGCTCGACGGTGTTCCTTCGACCCCGACGACGACCGTGCGTGCCATGGCCCTGCTCCTTCCGGAACGTGCTCGTGGGCTCAATCTTCGCGCTCGTCCGGTCGACGACCAGGGCCTTTGGTCGCATATGTCCGGTGCGCGACCGGCTCCCAGGGGGTCGGTCGGTGCGTCGGCCGGGCCGTCAGTCGCGGGCGGTCAGTCGCGCTGCGAGCGCTGCCGCACCGGCGGCGGCCAGCCCGAGGACGACGGCGCGCCGCACCGTCGCGCGATCCGTCGGCTTCTCGCGGCGCGCCCGAGAGTCGCCCCCACGCTCCGCGGACCAGTTGAGCACTCGGTCGGGGTCGATGAGCTGACGGGCCGCGGCTGTCGACATGGGCTCTCCTCGATGTGACCGTTGTGGTGGGGCACCGCTGTGGGCGGGGACGACGACGTCACGGGAGGTCCGCGGTCCTGGTGGGCGCGCAGTGCGGGGAGATGCGCGGTGGTGTGACGTCATCGTGGCAGGCGTTGCGGCTTCAGTCAAGCGGTGCTGACTTGCTGTCATTTGAGGTTGACACCCGCCGCAGGCGGCGTCGGAGATGTCCTGGCATGTGGGTGATTGTCCTTGACAGTGCCCGCGGGCGGCGGCGACCGTGAAAGACGCCGGGCCCGTCGATGGGCGCCGAGTCTGTGATCGTCCATGAAGGGCCACGCCATGGTTATTCACGTCGAGACTGCGGCGTGCTCGCTTCGAGGGGCGCTCCGCCGGATCGCCTCTGTGCTCGTCGTCGCGGGCCTTGCTGTCCTCGCGCCCGCGGCGGCGTTGCCGGCGGCGGCGGCGCCCGCGGCGGCGTTGCCCGCGGCGGCGGCGCCCGCGGGCGCGGCGCCGACGGTTCGCCTGGTCGTGACCGCCCCGCCGACGGCGACTGCCGGTGCCCCCTTCGCGCTGTCGGTCACGGCGAAGGACGCTGCCGGCGCGATCACCGGCGCCTACCGGGGCACCGTCGTGTTCAGCAGCGACGATCACCGCACGCCGGTGCTCCCGCTCGCGTACACGTTCACGGCGGCGGACAAGGGGTCCCACACGTTCACCGGGGTGTCGCTGCGCACCGCGGGGGCCCGGACCGTGACCGCGAAGGACGGCCGGTCGGCGTCGATCACGGGCACGTCCCGGCCGATCACGCTCGCCCCTGGCCCGACGACGCGCCTGGCCGTCACGACCGCGCCGACCGCGACGGCGGGGGTCGCGACCTCGCTCACGGTGATGGCCAAAGACGCCTACTACAACGTGATCAGCGGCTACCGGGGGGCGGTCGCGTTCACCAGCACGGACCCGCGCAACCCGGTGCTGCCCGCGACCTACCGGTTCACGGCGGCCGACCGGGGCATGCACGTGTTCACCGGCGTGGTGCTGCACGCCGCGGGGGTGCGCACCGTGACGGCGACCGACGCCGGCGTCTCCTCCATCGCCGGTCGGACCGCGCCGATCACGGTGAGCGCCGGTGCCGCGGCCAAGCTCACGGTGTCCGCCCCGGCGACCGCAGTCGCCGGCGCCCGGTTCGCGTTCTCGGTCGGGGCGCTCGACACCTGGGACAACCCCGCGACGTCCTACCGCGGCACGGTCGCTTTCGCCAGCACGGACAGGGCGGCCGTCATCACGCCCGCGCAGCACCGGTTCGACGCGAGCGACGCCGGAACCTACACGGTCCCGGCCGGCTCGGGCGCGGTGCTGGCGACGGCAGGCGCGCAGCAGCTCACGGCCGCGGACGTGGCGAGCGCGGCGATCGCCGGCGCCGCGACCGTGACCGTGCAGCCCGCGCCCGTCGCCGGCCTGCAGGCGTTCTCGTGGGGCGCGAACGGCTTCGGCGCCGTCGGCGACGGGACGCTGACCGATCGCCCCGCCCCCGTCCAGGTCGGCTCGACCCAGCGGTGGACGTCGGTGGCTGCGGGCGCCAACCACACCGTCGCGGTCCGCGCCGACGGGTCGCTGTGGGCGTGGGGCTACAACAACGACGGCCAGCTCGGCGACGGGACGCTCACGGCGCGGCGAGCGCCGGTGCGGGTCGGCACGGCGACAAACTGGGCCACGGCGGCGGCCGGGTACGGGCACACGCTCGCGATCACGACCGGTGGCACCCTGTGGTCCTGGGGCCTGGACGACCTCGGCCAGCTCGGCGACGGGTCGACGACCGGCGTCTCCCGCACGGCGCCGCGGCAGGTCGGGACCGACACGCGGTGGGTCTCGGTGGCGGCCGGGTTCTACCACTCCCTCGCGATCAAGTCCGACGGCACGCTGTGGGCCTGGGGCTACAACGGCACCGGGCAGCTCGGCCTCGGCTCGTTCGATCCGCAGGCGGCGCCGGTCCAGGTCGGCACCGCCGCGAACTGGAAGTCCGTCGCGACAGGGCCGGGCCACACGGTCGCCGTGACGACCGACGGGACGCTCTGGACGTGGGGGAGCAACGACTACGGCGAGCTCGGCGACGGCACCACCTCGGGCGAGTCCCCGCGGCTCACGCCAGGGCAGGTGGGCTCGGCGACCGATTGGGCCGCGGCGGTGGCGGGCAACGGGCACACCGCGGCCGTGCGGTCGGACGGCACGCTGTGGGCGTGGGGCTTCAACGCCTACGGGCAGCTCGGCGACGGCACCACGACGGACCGGCTGACGCCGACCCGGATCGGCACCGACGCCGGCTGGTCCTCCGTCGCCTCGAGCCACTGGCACACGGCGGCGTTGCGGTCCGACGGCAGCCTGTGGGCGTGGGGTGCCAACGGCTCCGGCCAGCTCGGCGACGGCACCACGACGGACCGGCCGTCGCCGACCCGGATCGGCACCGGGACCGGCTGGGCGTCCGTCGTCGCGGGACTGCTGCACACGGTCGGCCTGCGGTCCTGAGCCCGGCGTCTCGCGTTCGCCCGTAGCGAGCGGGGCGTGCCGGCACGCCGCGGGGGTGCGAACCTGGTTCGCATGACCGCGACCGGCGATGTGCTCAACCAGGTGATCCCGTCCCTCGTCCAGCTTGCGCGGCGCCCGGGCGGGGTGCTCTTGCGGCTGGCGGGCGCGTCGATCGCGCTGCTCGCGCTGCTCGGCGCCGGCTACGTCCGGGCGGGTGACGGCGCGAGCTCGTGGATCCCGCTGGCCCTGGCGGCCCTGCTCGCCGTCCCGGTCGTCTTGCTCGCCGTTCGGCGCGAGCGGTTGCAGGCGCGCACGGCGGAGCTCGCGGCGCACCGCACCATCTCTGGTGCATCTGGTGCATCTGGTGCATCTGGTGCATCTGGTGCATCTGGTGCATCTGGTGCATCCGGCGCCTCCCGCGGCCCCGGTCGCGCCGGCCCCGGCACCGGCACCGACGGCGTCGTCGTCATCGCCAGTGGGTCGACGGGCGATCCGCGCGGGACCTCCCAACCCGACCCGCGGTGGGACCCGCTGCGGGACGAGATGGACGTGCTGACCGCGGCCATGGCGGAGAACAGCCTGCGCACCGCCCGGTTCTTCCCCCGCATCGAGGCGGCGCAGCGCGCGGGGCTGCTCGCCGCCGGCGGTCCGGTCAACGCCCCCTACCTGCGCGACGACCTGCGGATCACGATCGCCGCGCTCGTGGGCACGGTCGTCGCGATCCCGCTCGCGGCGCTCGGCTCGATCGTGACCGCGATCCTGCTGCTGTGATCCCGCGGCGCTGATCTCGCCCATGGCGCACGGCTACGTCCACGAACCGAGCACCTCCACCGCCTGCTGGTACCGCGAGTACCGCGCGGCGTAGTGCTCGGACGCCGCCGGTCGCGGCTCGTACACGCGCATCGGCGGCATGAGGTGCTTCAGGCCCGAGTCGAGGCTGTCGAACAGGCCCGCCCCGAGCCCGGCCACGACCGACGCGCCCAGGGCACCTAGCTGCTCGCCCAACGGCACCTCGACCCTGCGCCCGAGCACGTCGGCAAACATCTGCGCCCACGCGCTGCTCTGTGCCGCGCCGCCCGAGAGGCTGACCGGGGTGTCGCTGCCTCCGCTCGCCGCGAGCCGGTCTAGGTGCCGGTGGTGCTCCATGCACACACCCTCGGCGATCGCGTGCAACAGGTTGTTCTCGTCGTTCCACGACGCGACGCCGATCCACGCCGCCCTGGCCCCGGGCTCGTCCCGGCTGCCGTCGAGAAACGGGAGAAACATGGGGTCGTCGGGCCGCAGGCGCACCGACGTGATCCGGTCGAGGCTCGACTCGTACACGTCGCGATGCGCCTGGCGCGCCTGCGCGCGCAGGCCGGTCAGTCCGTGGTCGACGGCCCACGACAACGAGCTCGCCGACGTCGGGCTGGCCTCGATCATCAGCGCCCGGTGCAGGCCGATCGACAGGCAGGCCGCGAACGGGGCGATGCTCTCGACGACGCCGCCGGGCTGCAGCGCCTCGCGGGGGACGAGCAGCTGGTTGACGCTCCAGGTGCCTGCGGCGACGCACATCTTCGACCCGTCGAGGATGCCCGAGCCGAGGTGCAGCGCGACGTTGTCCACGAGGCCGGCGATCACCGGCGTCCCCGCCGGGATTCCCGTGACCTCGGCGGCCGCGCGTGTCACGTTGCCGACGACGTCCTCGGGCAGGCTCGCAGGCTTGAGCAGGCGGCGCTGACGTTCGAGGCCGAGCTCGGAGAGCACATCGGCGGAGTAGTCGAGGCTGAGGTTGTCGAGCAGCCCGTTGCAGCTCTGGTCCGTCAGCTCCGTGCCCACGACGCCGGTCAGCTGGACGCGCAGGAAGTCCTTGCACATGAGCGCGGCGTCCGAGCCGTCGAGCGCCCCGGCCTCGTGCTCCTGGAGCCACGCGAGGATCGCGGCCGGCTGGCCCGGCCAAAGCCCGTTGCGGGTCGTCGCGAAGAGCCGCTCGTGCTTTCCGGCGGCCTTCCACCCCCGGACGATCGACGTCGCGCGCACGTCCGAGGACAGGACGGCGTCCCGGGTCGGCCGGCCGGCCGCGTCGACCAGGTACAGGCCGTTGCCGTGCCCGGTCACCCCCACCGCGGCGATCCTGTCTCCCCGTCCCGGCAGCGCGTCGATCGCCTCGCGCGTGGCGGCGGCCAGCTCCTGCCACATCAGCAGCGGGTCGCGCTCGTTGTGCCCCGGCGCGGCGTGCTGCACCGGGACCGGGCGCCCCCGACTGATCGACTGCCCGGAGGTCACGTCGAACAACGACGCCTTGACGAACGACCCGCCAGAGTCCAGGCCGACGACGACGTCACGTGGCATCCGCGCCCCCGTGCACCACCGCGCGTAGCCGAGCGCTGACCAGCGCGCTGTCTGTGCGTTGCCAGACGTTGCGGCCGTAGATGACGCCGCGCGCTCCCGCCGCCAACGCGTCCGCCGTGAACCCGACGAGGGCGCCGACGTCGTCGACCGTGGGCCCGCCCAGGACGAGGACGGGCACCGGGCACCCGGCGACGACGTCGCGCATGCTCGCCAGGTCGCCGACGTACTCCGTCTTCACGGCGTCGGCGCCAAGCTCGGCCGCGATGCGCACCGCAGTCGCGACGAGCTGCGGGTCGCGTGGATCGGGCGCCTGCGACCCCCACGGCACCGCCTCCACGATGAGCGGAACCCCCACGCGCCGCGCGGCCTCGGCCGTCCGCGCGACGGCCTCGACGTTCGTCCCCCACGTGCGCTGCTCCTCGTGGCCGAGGATGAGGAACATGACCAACGCGTCCGCACCGAGCGCGACGGCCTCCTCGGCACGGGCGATCACGCGGAACTCCTCCCCGCGGCCCCGCGCGAAGCCGGCGATGAACGGGAAGTCCACTCGGCACACGATCGCGGGGCCGCCGCGGTAGGCGAGCAGGTGCCCGTGCTGCTTGATCAGTCCGGGGCTGAGCAGGATCGCGTCGGCGCCGGCCGCGGCGATGGCGGTGACCGTCGCGGCCGAGTCGACCGCGTACGGCTCGGGTCCGCCCGCGAGCGTGCGGTCGAACGCGACCATGAACGAGCGGTGCGAGGTCGCGTCGAAGAGCCGGCGCAGGCGGAGCGAGGACCCAGACACGATCAGAAGTCGTACTCGTCGATGTTCTCTGCGGTGAAGACGAGCGGCTTGTCGTACAGCAGCTCGCCGTCGGCGCCGACGGTGAAGTCGCCCGCGTCGCCGGCCTTGACGACCTGACCCTCCTCGCTCGTGATCTCGCCAGTCACCAGCTGGTTCGCGGCCATCGTGGCGACGTAGCCGAGCTCGGCCGGGTCCCACAGGGCGAACGCCTTGACGGAGCCGTCCGCGACGAATTCCTTCATCGAGCTCGGCAGCGCGAAGCCGGTCGCGTAGACCTCGCCCTGCCGGCCCTGGGCGACGACGGCCTGTGCGGCGGCCGGCACGGTGGCGGCCGACGACGAGATGATGAACTTCAGGTCGGGGTCCTGCATGAGGTTCACCGCGATGTCGAAGCTCTTCTGCTCGTCGTCCCCGGCGAACTGCACGGTGTCGATGTAGCTGAGCGCGGAGTACGCCGGGTCGGTGTCGATCAGCTCCTTCATGATCTTGACGTGCGCGGTGTGGTTCGGCGCCGTCGGGGAGGCCGACACGAACGCGATCTTGCCGCCCTCGGGGTCGTTGAGCAGGGCGGCGTCGAGCATCGTGCTCGCCGCCAACTCGTAGCTGAGCTGGTTGACGAAGATGTCGCGGGCGTCGACTTCGGCGTCGGCGTCGTAGGTCACGACGACGATGCCGGCGTCCATCGCCTTCTTGAGCGACGGAGACACGGCGCCGCCGTCGATCGCGCTCACCACGAGCGCGGACGGCTTCTGCGTGATCGAGTTCTCGAGGGTCTGGACCTGCGCCGTCGCGTCCGGCTCGTCCGAGCCCACGTACTGGAAGTCGATCCCGAGCTCCTCGCCGGCCCGCTCGCCGCCGGCGCGCGCGACCTCGAAGTAGGCCAGGCCCGTGAACTTGGGGGCCATGAAGATGCTGACGTCGGCGGCGGCTGCGGACGTCTCGTTGCCGGCCGCCGGCTCGTCACTCGAGCCGCTGCACGCGCTGACGGCGAGCACCGCGGCGCCAGCGAAGGCGGCCAGAATCGTGCGACTCCTGCGTCGGTTGCGAATGGACATCGGGAGATCCTCTTCTTCGAGTTGGTGCTAGGTGGGTGGTGGAGGTGCAGCGGTGCGCGGGGTGGGTCGGGCAGTGCCGTGGTGCCGGCTCAGCCGGGCGAGCGGGCGCGGGCGTCGTCGTCAGTCACCAGCCGTGCCGCCGTGGCGGCGCGCTGCCGGCGCGAGAGCGACGAGCGCAGCCTCACGACGCCGTTGGGCAGGCCGATGCTGACGATCAGGAGCGCGCCGAGAATCAGGGTCTGGCTGGAGCCGGGGAAGTTCGCCAGGCCCATGCCGTTGGACAGGACGCCGAGCAGCAGGACCGCGAGCAGGACCCCGACGACCGTGCCCTTGCCGCCCTTGATCGACACACCGCCGAGCACGACGGCGGTGAGGATGAACAGGATCGAGCCGTCGGCGTTGTCGGCCCGGGCCGAGAAGTACTGCCCGATCCACAGCAGCGAGCCGATGCCCGCAGTCAGGGCCGCGACGACGTACGCGCCGACGCGGACCCGCTTGACCGGCACCCCGGCCATCGCGCTCGCGGGGGAGCTGTTGCCGATGGCGTAGCTGTAGCGGCCGAACGGGGTCGCCGCCATCAGGACGGCGGTGGCGGCCGCCAGGAGCAGGAACACCAACAACGACGCGGGCACGATCCCGAGGAGGTGGCTGCCGAGGTAGGTGTAGGACTCTGGCAGTCCGGTGAAGCCGGCCTCACCGCCGATGATGTAGGCGAGCCCGCGGTACGCGCCGAGGGTGCCGAGCGTGACCGCGAGCGACGGCAGGTTGGCGTACGCGACGAGCACCCCGTTGATCGCGCCGAGGGTCGCGCAGAGGGCGAGCACGATCACCGTCGCGACGACCACGGGGAACCCGTTGGTCGCGAGCTGGGCGAAGGTGACGGAGCCGACGGCGAGCGTGGACGCCAGGGAGATGTCGATCTCCCCCTGGATCACGACCGTCATGAGGCCGAAGGCGAGGATGCCGAAGATCGCGAAGTACTGCGCGGACCCGAGGATCTGAGCGGCCTCGAGGTAGAAGGGAGACAGGGTGGTCGCCCAGGCTCCGGCCGCCAGGATCAGGACGACCAGGAGCAGCTCCCAGGAGTATTGGCGCGCGAGGCGGACGAGGCTCACTTCGCGACCTCCATGATGCGGCGGCGTCGGTTGATGCCCGTCACGCGGCGCTGCACGACGGCGTCGACTCCGACGGCGAGGATGATCGTCACGCCCTGGATGAGCAGGCGGTAGTACTCCTGCACCTGCTGCTGCACCAGTCCGTTGTTGATGGTCGCGAGCACCACGGCGCCGAGCGCCGCGCCGACGACGCTCCCGCTGCCTCCCCAGATGCTCACCCCGCCGATGACGGCCGCCGCGAGGACCTGGATCTCGTACCCGTTGGCCAGGAGCGAGCCGATGACGCCGACCTGCCCGCCGAGCATCAGCCCGGCGAGCGCCGCGATCATCCCGGCGGCGACGTACGCGCCGATGACGATCCGGGTCGGGTCGAGGCCGAAGAACCGCGCCGCCCGCGGGTTGGAGCCGTAGGCGTAGATGCGGCGCCCCCACGGCAGGCTGCTGAGCACCCAGCCGACGAGGGCCACCACCGCGGCCGCGATGAGCACGTAGTACGGGATCCCGGCGACGGTTCCGGTGGAGACGGACTTCACCCAGCCGGGGATCATGCCGGAGGTGACCTGCCCGGAGTCGGCGTAGACGGCGGTCGCGCCGCGGTACACCGCGAGGGTGCCGAGGGTCGCGACGATGGACGGGATCTCGAGCACGGCCACCAGGAAGCCGTTGAGCCAGCCGAGCACCGCGCCGACGACGAGCGCGAGGGGCACGACGGCGGCCTGCAGGCCCGGGCTACCGGAGCTGACGTCGTACACGACGTAGGCGGTGAAGCCCATGATCGACCCGACCGAGAGGTCGAGGTTCCCGGTCAGGACCACGATGGTCTGGCCGGCGACGGCGACCACGAGGATCGCCGCGGTGAACAGGATCGTGCGCCCGTTGCTCACGGTGAGGAACTGCGGCGACACCAGGGCGAACGCGGCGACGAGCAGCAGCAGGAAGACGACGACGCCGAGGAAGCGCACCCTCAGGGCGATCGACCCGGTGCGGCTCATGCGACGTCGCCCGTCAGGCTTGCGCTGCGGGTCGCCGCGGCGATGATCGCCTCCTGGGTCGCGTCGACGATGTCGAGGTCGGCGACGAGCAGCCCGCGGGCCATGACGAGCACCCGGTCGCTCACGGCGACCACCTCGGGCAGGTCCGACGAGATCATCAGGATGGCGAGGCCCTGCTCGCGTGCGAGGTCCCGCATGATGTCGTGCACCTGCGCCTTGGTGCCCACGTCGATGCCGTGCGTCGGCTCGTCGAGCAGCAGCACGGCCGGTTTGGTTGCTAGCCAGCGCGCGAGCGCGACCTTCTGCCGGTTGCCGCCGGACAGGGAGCTCACGGGGTGGTCGATCTCGGCTTTGATGCTCAGCGCCGCCTTCTGCTCGCGAGCGATCCGGCGCTCGCGGCTCGGGTGCATGAGGCCGAACGTCGACAGCGCGGCGGTGCTCGGCAGGGCGATGTTCCGCGCCACTGAGATGGTCGAGATGACGCCCTCGGCGTCGCGGTCTTCGGGAAGGTAGACGACGCCGCGCCGCGCCATCTGCCGCGGGCTGAGGGCCCGCACCGGCGTGCCGTCAACGACGATCTCCCCGGAGCCGGCGGGATCGGCGCCGAAGATGGCGCGCGCGATCTCGGTGCGGCCGGACCCCACGAGCCCTGCTACGCCGACGATCTCCCCGGCGTGGACGTCGAAGCTCACGTCGTCGAACACTCCGTCGAGAGACAGGTTGCGCACGCTCAGGCGCACAGGCCCGAGCGGGGTCTGGCGGGGGACCGGGGTCAGCACCACCGACCGGCCGACCATGAGGCGGATCATCGCGTCGTCGTCGAGGTCGTCGGCGGACGCGGTGCGCACGTGCTGGCCGTCGCGCAGCACGGTGATCGTGTCGGCGAGGTGGCGGATCTCCTCCATCCGGTGCGAGATCCAGATGATGCTGGTGCCCTCGGCCTTGAGGCGCGCGACGACGTCGTACAGCCTGACGGCCTCGCCGGGGGTGAGCGCCGACGTCGGCTCGTCCAGGATGAGGATCTTGAGGTCGGTCGAGATCGCGCGCGCGATCTCGACGAACTGCGCCTCGGCGACGGTCAGACCGGCGACCGCCTGGTCGACGTCGATGTCGAAGCCGAGGCGCGCGAGCAGGGACGTCGCCTGCTCGCGCATCGCCCGCTTGTCGACCTGCCCGCGCCGGGTGGGGTGTTCGCCGGCGAAGATGTTCTCCGCGACGGACAGGTGCGGGAACAGGTTCGGGTCCTGGTACACGGCGGCGACGCCGGCCCGGCGCGCCTGCTTCGGGTCGCGGAACTGCACGGTCTCGCCGTCGAGCAGGACGGCGCCCGAGTCGGCCTCCTGGAGCCCGGTGACGATCGCGACCAGGGTGGACTTGCCGGCGCCGTTCTCGCCGATCAGCGCGTGCAGTTCCCCGGGGGCGATGGTGAAGGAGACGTCGCGAAGCGCGACGACGGCGTCGAAACGCTTGCTGACCGTCCGGATCTCGAGGCGCGGTGACGGCGATTCACCGGCCTGCGTCGGCTCGTGTGCGACGGACTCCATTGCCACGCCCCAGCCTCATCGGCACCCGAGCGATGTCGGGTCATTCGTCTGCTTTCGGATGATTTGGACGGTAGACCGCAGCCTGCGCAGACGTCAACCATATGATCGTGAGATGAACCGATGCTCACCGGTGCTACGTTCTGGGCATGGTCTCTGACCGAACGTCGTGGGCGGGCAGCGAGCGGTCCGACTCGCGCGCGACACTCGTGCGGGTCGCGTGGTTCTACTACAAGGACAACCTCACCCAGGCGCAGATTGCGGCGCAGCTCTCGGTGTCGCGGGCGACGGTCGCGCGCATGCTCGAGCGGGCGAAGGACCTCGGCATCGTTCGCATCGAGATCAGCGCAGACGAGCTCACGGCGCTCGAGTTGAGCCGCGCCGTGCGGGACCGGTACGGGCTGACCGACGTCGTCGTCGTTCCCCAGATCGGCGTGAACAGGTCGCCCGAGGAGATCAACGAGCAGCTGGGCCAGGCGGGTGCGCAGTACCTGCGCCGGCACCTGCGGCCCGGCGCGATCATCGGGATCGGGTGGGGCGACACCGTGCTCCGGGCGCTGTTCGCGCTCAGCCGGGACTCGCTCAAGGACGTCACGATCGCGACGATCGCCGGCGGCATCGACGCGTACACGCGGCGGGTGCTCGGCTCGTCGAACAATGATCTCGGCACGCACATCCGGTTTCTCCCGGCGCCGTTGCTCGCCTCGGCGCCGAACATCGCCGCCGCTTTGCGCGACGAGCTCGCGGTCACCTCGGTGCTCCAGCTCGCGGCCCAGGCGGATGCGACCCTCATCGGGATCGGCTCGGCGCTGTCGTCGGCGACGATCCTGCAGCACGGCGTCGTCAACGAGCACCAGCTCGCCGAGTACCGCACGCAGGGCGCCGTCGGGGACATCCTCGCGGAGTGGTACGACCGCGATGGGCGGGTCGTCGACGCCGACTTTCACCGCCTGCGGATCGGCATCCCGATCCGCGACCTGCAGACGATGCCGAACGTCATCGCGGTCGCGGGCGGCATCGACAAGCTCGATGCGATCGCGGGGGCACTCGCGGGCGGGTATCTCGACGTGCTCGTCACGACCGAGGATGTCGCGCTCGAGCTCACCGCCCGTTAGCTCGCCCCGCGCCGGTTCAAGGGATACTTGGGGTACTCACCCCTTTGCGGCGCCCCGTCGTCGCCACGTCTGGAGACCCGACACTTCGTGCAGCACCCGTTCACGGCGCCCCGCAACTTCGCCATGGTGGCGACCGATCTCGACGGCACGATCGTCCCGCACGGTCAGTCCGTCTCGGCGCGCACCCGGGCTGCCCTGCAGGCGTGCGCGCGCGCCGGCGTCCGCGTCGTCTTCGTCACCGGGCGGCCGCCGCGCTGGCTCCAGCCGGTCGTCGATGCGACCGGACACACGGGTTTCGCGATCTGCGCGAACGGCTCGATCACGCTCGACTCGGCCGCCGACTCGGTCGTCGCCCTGCGCTCGATCTCGAACGAGGCGGCTATCGAGGTCGCTCGCCGGCTGCGCGCCGCGGTGCCGGATGTCGTGTTTGCGGTCGAGACCGCCGACGAGATTCGGGTCGAGAGCGGCTACGAGGCCGCGCGCGGGTCCGGGCGCGTGGAGGGCCTGGCCCCGGCGGTGGCGATCGCCGGCAGCCAGCGCGAGGCGGCGACGCTCGAGGAGCTGCTCGACTCCGAGCCCGTCATCAAGCTCGTGGCCTTCAGCACGGCGTCCACCCCCGACGGCCTGCTCGCCGCAGGCCGCGAGTACGTGACCGACCTCGTCGCGCCGACGCACTCGAGCCCCGCCATCGCGATCCTCGAGATGGGGCCGTTGGGCGTCACGAAGGCGACCAGCCTGGCGGAGCTCGCCCAGTCGTGGGGGATCCCCGCGGCCGAGGTCGTGAGCTTCGGCGACATGCCGAACGACGTCGACATGCTGCGCTGGGCCGGGACGAGCTTCGCCATGACGGGCGGGCACGCCGACGCCGTCTCAGCGGCGGATCACCTGGCGCCCGCGGCCGCCGACGACGGCGTGGCGCAGGTTCTCGAGTACATGCTCGCCGGGCGCTGACCGCGCGGACTGGCTGCGCCTGGCGCCGAGCGATGGGGGCCGGCTGCGCGCGAGCGGGGTGACGCTGACGCTGTGCTGGGCCGGATCTGGCCGGTCATCACGATGACGCCTGCGGCGTGCTCTGCGGCACGTAGCCGGGGATGTCCGCGATGTCGAACCAGACCGGAAGCCCGCGGCGCCGGGCGATGGCGACGTCTTGGTCGGCACCCTTGGAGTTGCCCGGCACCCGCAGGACGCCGTCGCAGTGCTGCAGCAGGCGCTCCGCGGTCGGGTACATCACCTGCTCAGCGAGCGGGTCGAGGGGACCAGTCGCGCCCGCGGAGCTCAGAACTGGAAGGGCGACCCATTCCCCGATCATCGGGACATGGCCGCTGCGGAACAGCGGCCACGCCGCTTCTTCCAGTCGCTGAAGGTTGGCCGCCATGCGGGCGGGGTCGTCGTCGGTGCCGGACCGGTAGGGGCCGGCGATGAGAATGAGCAGTGGTTGAGGTGGCATGAGTGTAGAATAGTCGGCAACAACATGCAGAAACAAGGGGAAGGGGGCGGGACGTGCTTGCTGCCCAACGACGTGACGAACTGCTCGAGCGGCTCCGCCGGGACGGCCGCATCGTCGCCAAGACCACCGCCGCGGACCTGGGCATCTCCGAGGACAGCATCCGGCGGGACCTCCGCGAGCTCGCTGCTGAGGGGCTCTGCCAGCGCGTCTACGGCGGAGCGCTGCCTGTCTCGCCCGCCGTCACGGACTACGCCGGGCGCCGTGAGGTGGCCGTGGAGAGCAAGGAGCGGGTCGCTAGCGCGGCGGCCCGGCTGGTGCATCCAGGCTGCACGGTGATCCTCGACGGCGGCACGACGGCCCTCGCCGTGGCGCGAAGGCTTCCCCGAGACCTGGTGGCGACGGTTGTGACGCACAGCCCCACGATCGCCGTCGCCCTGGTGGACCATCCGACCGTCGAGGTGCAGCTGTTGGGCGGTCGACTCTTCAAGCACTCCCTCGTGACCTGCGGGGCGGCCGCAGTCGAGGCGGCGTCGGCGGTGAACGCGGACATCTTCATGCTCGGCGTGACCGGCATCCATCATGAGGCCGGCTTGACGACCGGTGATCCCGACGAGGCCGCAATGAAACGAGCCCTCGCCGCACGGGCCGGCGACACCTACGTCCTGGGCAGCAGCGAGAAGATCGGCGCAGCCTCGCCCTTCCGAGTGCTACGGCTGCACGAGGTAAGCGGGATCATCCTCGACGCGGCGCCAGAAGACAGGGCGCGACGCGACCTGGAGAGGGCAGGCGCTGTCGTGATCTCAGCCTCAACGTAGGTGCCGCATCGGTCACCGCTGCGCTCGTTGCCGACGGCGCCGCCGCTCCGTCGGCTCCGGGCTCATGGACGCGCATCAGCGACCATGTCTTCCTCGACTAGCGTCACGTGCGGCGACAGTCGAAACTCGAGCTCTGAGGCCCCTCGCCCCCACCCAGACGTTGAGTGAGCACTCTCCGGCACCGCATATCGACATCGTGCTGATGGGATGTTCGGTGGCTCGCCGGTTGATGTCATTCCCGTACGGTCGTCCGCATGGCCGCGCTCGAGTACCCGACGCCCCCGCTCCGCGACGCCGTGGTGCTCTTGCGTCCCTGGCGTACTCAGGACGTCCCAGAGAAGCTGATGGCGTTCAACGACCCGGTCATTCGTCAGTTCGCCTGGTCTCGGACCACGGCGTACAGCGAAGCGGATGCGCGTGAGTACTTCGTCGAGCAGGAGCAGGCCCGCCAGTCCGGCTCTGCGCTGACTGTTGCGATCGCGAGCCCGCTGGACGAGGCCGTCATTCTTGGGGGCGCGTCCCTGTACGACGTCGACCTCAACCAGGCGCGCGCTGGGATCGGGTATTGGTTGGCTCCCGACGCCCGCGGGCGCGGTGCGGCCACACACACCGTGCGGCTCCTTGCCGGCTGGGCCTTCTCGACGTTGGGTCTGCAGCGGATCGAGCTGACCTGCGGGCCGGACAACGACGGCTCGCAGCGGGTGGCTGAGCGCTGCGGATTCGTGCACGAGGGGGTCCTTCGCTCGCACCTCGCATTCAAAGGAGGCCGGCGCGACTCGATGATCTTCTCGCTCCTGCCCGGCGAACTGCGGTAGCGCGGTGCCCAGCCGCAACGAGATCCAGCGCCAGCACGCCGAGGTGGTCATCCGCGCGGCGGACACAGCTGATGTTCAGGAGATCGCCGAGTTCCAGACAACATGCTGGCGAGAGGCCTATCGCGGTCGGGCCGACCCGGCGCTGACGAGGGCACCCCTAAACGACCGCGATGTGGCTGCCGGTAGCCGGGCAACCAGGCGATCTCCCAGCGGCAGCCCTCCGGGTCGGCGACGTAGGCCGAGTAGCCGCCCCGCTCGCGGTCGACTGGCGCGGCGACCACCCGAGCGTCGGCCGCAACGGCAGCGGCCGTCGCTGTCGGGCGCGGCCTCATCGCGCAGCTGGCCCAGCGGGTACAGAGCGAGCCGTACGCCGCCGGCGTCGAACTGCGCGTCTTCCGCGTCCACGACGGTGCGAGCATCGCCTGGCGCCGGCCTTGTCGCAGAGTCGGGGACACTGGGTGAACACCGACCGTAGCTTTGACAAGGAGTCAGCCGTGACCGAGGGAACCGTCCGCTGGTTCGACACCGACCGGGGGTTCGGCTTCATCGCCCTCGGGCAGGAGGCAGAGGACCTGTACGTGCATGCGTCCGAGATCGTCAGCGACGACGCGATGAAGCTGCTCCGGCAGGGCCAGGTGGTCGAGTTCGAGATCGGCGAGGGCGACCGCGGCCCGCAGGCACGCCGCGTTCGGGTCACGGCTGACCAGTCCGCCGATCAGCCGTTGGGCGTGCTCGGCACCGTCGCCTGGTACGAGCCTGCCAAGGGGTACGGCTTCATCACGCCCGACGGCGGTGGTGCCGAGATCTTCGTGCACAGCTCGGCCATCGTCGGAGGCGGCGTGATCGCGGATGGGCAGCGGGTGGCATTCCTCGTCGCCGACGGGGACAAGGGCCCGCAGGCTGACCATCTGCTTCCGCTGGGGGCCCAGGCCACCCAGCAGGCCGGAACATCCGACGGGGCCGACGGCACCGTGTCCTGGTACGACGGGGACAAGGGCTTCGGGTTCATCGCCCCCGAATCGGGCGGCCCCGATGTCTTCGTGCACGTCCGAGCGCTGACCGGCGGTCTCACCGAGCTGCAGGAGGGGGACCGGGTGACGTACGACGTCGTTGAGAGCGAGAGGGGCCCGCACGCGCGCGACGTGGCCCTCACGCGCAGCTCGACACCTCGGGGCGTGCCCGCGACCTCGACGACCCGCGCTCGGTCGGGACACGACGAGGCGGCCGACGACGCCCCGGTGCGCGGCGGCGAGGGAGTGGTCGTGCGCTACGACGAGGAGCGGGGTTTCGGCTTCATCGCCCCAGACGCCGCGGGCGCGGACCTGTTCGTGCACGTGTCGGTCATCAGGGGCGCCGACGCGCTGCGAGAGGGCGATCGGGTCCGGTACCAGGTGCGACAGAGCGATCGAGGACCCCAGGCCGACCGCGTCGAACTGATGTGAGCGGGACGGAGGGCCCGGGCGGAGTTGTACCCGACGTAGCGCTTGGCGCGGGCGTCCTAGCTCGTCGTGGTCAGCGCCTGCGTGGAGCGTCCTCGGTCGACGAGCGCCGTGACTGCGACTCCAGCTGTGTACGCCGCGAGGTCCACGAGCTCGAAGGTGGTCCCGAGCAGGTAGTGCGCTGGTCCCCACCACTGGACCACGGCGGCGGAAGCTCCGGTGAGCTGCATGAGCTCGACGGCGACGCACAGTCCGAGCGCGATCGCCGCGACCAAGCGGGTGCGCGAGCGTGGCGTGGCGAACGCGACGAGCAGGTAGATCAGCGCCGCGTACAGGCCGTCCCCGATCGCGCTGGAGATCGAGCCGTGACCGAGGTATGTCACCAGCAGGCCCGCGACGACGACCGTCGCGGCCGCAGCGATGAGTTGGTATCGCCGTGGCGGCGCAATGGTCGAGGGTGTCGCACTACGACGATCCCTGGGTCCAGATGTACCAGCTCGACGAGGGTTCGTCCCTGGTGAGGTAGTAGCCCCATCCGGTGAGCTCGCCCTCAGGTAGGGACCCGTCGGTGTGATGAAACACCGCGTCGATGTGGACCCAGGCGTTGTCCTGCGCCTCGTACTCCGTGCCGATGGCCAGTTGTGTTCCGTCGAGGGCCGCGTCGATCTGCACCTCTTCGATGGTTGTGCCGAACCAGCCGTCGATGGTGGATTGAGCAAGATCAGGGGTCGCGATCGCCGCGAGCGTCGATGGATCCTCTGCGTTGATCGCCTCGATGTAAGCGCCCACGACCTCCTCCGGGGTGGCGTCAGGCGGCGGGGTCTCGAGCGGGGCCGCCGTTGACTTGCTGCCGCAGCCCGCCAGGACGAGCAACAGTGTGATCGCTCCGACGACGAGAGCGCCCCGGTGCGGAGTCCTCGGACTCACGGTCTCGAACCGCCGTCGGTGGATGTGAGAGCGGGGTGCACTGCACCTCCTGAGTTCCACGAGCACAGCGTTGGCCTCACAATAGACGCGAGCCCGTCCCGAACATGTCGAAAGGCCGGGTCAGCGGCCGTCGGCCGTTCCTCCGGCCGCCGCACTCGTGCTTTCGACGGTTGGCCCCGCGGATGAGAAGCGCCGAGAAGACAGATCTTGGACGCCTGCGTCGAATTGAGACGTCAGCACCGTAGGCGCCGACGCGATCGGCGCTGAGCGAGAGTGAACCGGCGGGCGCTCGCCTACGGGACCGCCGGTTGCTCGTCCGCGACGACGTGTGACCGCGCGTAGGCCCGGTGCTGCCCATCGTAGGAAACGTCGATTTCGAGACTGAATCTCAAGGGGCCAGCACAGCACAATCAGGCTCGAGGCGTCTCATAGAACGAGCACAAGAACGAGCGTTGGCAAGAGCGTCGCCAATGCGCTCACGAGCCAGTACTGCCAAGGGGCCAGTGCTACTCGGCGGCGCAGGTCGCGGTTGACGAGCCACCAGACCAGCGCGAAAAGCGCCACCACCGGTCCCCCGATCAGGAGCCACGGCCCCGTGCCGTCGTTCTCCGTCGGTTCCGTCTGCGTCCAGCCCACGGCCGCGAGCGGCCAATTCGCGGCGAGGAACCACAAGATCCAGATTGGAACGACACCTGGGATTCCCAAGAGCAAGTTCACGCCCAGGGCTGTGAGCAACGGGGTCTGCCCGCGCCCCGCACTCACGCCCGAGCCAGCAGGGTCTGCGTGTTGGTCAGGCTGGTGCACAGGCACGGCCGAGCTTTCCCGAGCTGGTAGGAGTTGTCAGCCGTCAGGTAAGTGGTCGACCCGATGCTATGCCGTGCCATCACGGTCACGCCTCCCGATTGTTCGCGGCTCAACCCCGCCCAGCTGCGGTCGGTATGCGACGCCCTGGAGACGGCGTCAGCGGTGGCGGACGACGTCGACCGCGAGCCCGACACCATCGGCGAGCGCGTAGCCGAGCAGCCCGAGCCCACCGACGACCACGAGGACCGCGATGCCCGGCACCGCAATCTCGGCCAGGCCCTGACCCATGTCGCGGATGAACTGCTGTCCGTAGCCGACCGGCGGCGTCGCGGGGCCGGGCGGCGTCGGGAGGGGCCGGGCGGCGTCGACCGACGTGCGCTCATGGTCAACGGACGCTACCCGCGTCCCGTCACCACACCTCAACGCAGGTGTCGTCGTGGCCACGATTGCCGGCGCCTGTGGCGCCCCGCTGGGTAGCCTCTGGCGGCATGACCGGTGCCAGCACCTCGGCAGTGAGGCCCGAGACGTCGGCGAGGCGTGCGGTGACTGCCGCGACCATCGTCTCCGTCGCGGCCTGCGCGGCAATCTGGTGGGTGGCCGTCCCGATGGAGGCGGTGTGCCCAGCGGTGTATCCCGCTCCGGTCGGCTGCACCGCCGCGGACCGGCAGTCCGCCGGGGTCACGTGGACGATTGCCCTGGCGGTGAGCTACGTCGTGACCGTCGCCGTCGCCCTGACCATCGGGCGCCGCTACAGATGGCTGACGCGCGCGGCGATGTCGGCACTCGTGGTGGTTGCGGTGTTCGGCTTCGGCGCGGTGCAGGGCTCGACCGGCGTCGCCTTCTCGGGCGACAACCACCGCCACGCCGACGTGCCAGCCGCGTCCATGCACCGACCGAGTCCGGGAAGCGGGCGCTAAGTGTGCCCTAAACCACGAACTGCTTGAGGTCGACGCCGGTCAGCCGCTCGTACGTCCGCAGCCGCATCCGGAAGTACCCCGCGTCGCCCCAGCCGGTGCCCCAGCTGTTGGCGTAGATGAGCGCGCTGCTGAACGCGTCTGCCGAGTCGATCTCGACGCCGACCGCCTCGACCTCGTGCCCGCCCGAGATGCCGCTCCCCGGCCAGGCGGGGTCGGCGTCGATGAAGCCGTCGGCGTCCGGCTCGAAGAAGGCCGTGTACCAGGGCATGCCCTGGAGCACCGGGCCCTTCTGCAGCAGGCGGAGCAGGCCGTACGGCGAGCGGGCCCACCGGTAGCCCGCGATGACGCCGCGGCTCTTGAGCACCTTGCAGACCGCGAGGCCGGACGAGCCCGTGTCGTCGGGCGGGTACGTCCCGCTGTACCCGTCGGCGACGGTGGCGTCGGCGTACAGCTGGACGGCGAACGCCTGCGCGGCAGCCGCGTCGCCGGCCGGGAGCACGGCGTGCCCGACGGCGTCGTAGAACGGTTGCGTGCCGAGCGCGCCCGCGCCGGCGTTCCCGGTGCACGACCCGAGCTGGCCCTGGTCGAGGATCGGGAGCACGCGGTCCCAGCGCTGGTCGTCGAGCGCGCCGCTCATCTCTCGGGCGTCGTTCTCGACCATGTAGCTCAGGCTGCGCCCGTCGAGCCACTGGTTGCGGCCGAGGCGCATCCCGGGGTGCGGGCGCTCCTCGTACTTCTCATAGACGAATCCACTGTCGACGAGTCCCCGATTTCCCATCGGACATCCCCTCGCGAAGGCACCTCGTCGGCACCATTGCCGACGGCGAGCGAGCGTACTCTCGGCCGCAGGGCCTGCCAATCCCCACGGTGGCGCCCGCACGAGGGGAGTTCTCGACCATGACGCTCGAGCTGCGGCCGACCGCCTCCACCGCACGGCAGGTCGTTCCCGTCGGCGAGCGGGTCGTCGTGCGCCTGCCGGAGAACGCGACGACGGGGTACCGCTGGCACGCGGAGTTCGACGACGCCGCCCTGCGGCTCGTCGAGGACCGGACCGAGGCGGCGACCACGCCCCGGGGCAGCGGCGGTGAGCGGGTGCTCGGCTTCGAGGCGCTGCGGGCGGGCGCGGCCTCGCTGCGACTCGTGCAGCGGCGTGCGTGGGAGCCCAATTCGCTGGCCGCCGAGCTGGAGGTGGAGCTGGACGTCCGCCCGCGCGGCTGATCGCCGCCCGATCGGGCGCGAAGGAGTCGGGTGTACAGACCGTCAGATCGCGTCGCGGACCAGCGGAGGCAGCAGCGCCTCGCGCTCGTGCTCGGACAGGCCGCCCCAGACACCGTACGGCTCGCGCACCTTGAGTGCCTGGGCCCGGCACTGCATGATCACCGGGCAGGTCGCGCAGATCGCCTTCGCGAGCGCGTCCCGGCGGCGGCGGGTCGAACCGCGTTCGCCCGGGGGGTGGAAGAAGAGGGTCTCGTCCTTGTTCTGGCAGGCCGCGCCGCTCTGCCAGTTCCAGGGGATGATCGGCCCGTCGGCGGAAGATTCAGTCATGTCCCAGCCCCATCACGTCGTCCGTTCGTCCGGCGCCGGTGTGCCGATCCGTCCGAGAGAGTGCGGAGCTCGAGTCTGAACCCACTGCGGTGTCATGCACCGCCTGTTCAGCCTGCGCCAGCCGGCCGCGGAACGCAAGGGACACAGCGGGCATTTTGCGAGCGCTCAGCCGCCGAGGGACCGCCGGCCCATCGCGCTCGCGCAACCGATGCAGGTGGTCGTCGCCGGCAGGGCGCGTAGCCGGTCGGCGCCGATCTGGCCGCCGCAGGTGTCGCACCGGCCGTACGTGCCGTCGGCGAGACGGGCCAGCGCGTCGTCGAGCCGGGCGACCCGCTCGCGTGCGCGCTCGAGCGCGGCGACGACGAGCGCCCGCTCGACCGCGAGGCCGACGCCCTCGGGATCGTGCTCGTCGTCGGTGGACACCGACCTGGCCGCCTCGACGAGGCGGCCGAAGTCGCGTTCGCCGGCGTCGACCGCGGCCACGGCGTCGTCACGGCGGGCGGCCAGCTCGGCCCCCAGCGGCACCTCAGATTCCAGCGGCGGTCCGACGCCCGGCTCGATGCCCGGCCCGGCACCCGGCGGCGGCGCGGCCATCGGCGGGGTCGCGATCAGCCGACGGCGCGGTGGCGCTGGTCGGCTCCGGCCGGGCCGTACGGGTAGTCGCCGACGACGGGCGCGCTGACCTCGGTGAGCCGGTCCAGCTCGGCGGGCGCGAGCTCGACGGCGACCGCGCCGAGGTTGTCGGTGAGCTGTTCGACCGTGCGCGCGCCCAGGATGACGGCGGTGACCGCAGGCTGCGCCTCGAGCCAGGACAGCGCCACCTGGGCGGGGCTGACGCCGTGCGCGCCGGCGACGTCGACGACCGCGTCGATGATGCGCCAGGTGCGCTCCTGCGCATTGCGCGGCCCCCAGGCCTCCATGCCCCGCTCGGGGTCCTCGCCGAGGCGGGTCGCGCCGGTCGGATCGGTGTCGCGCCGGTACTTGCCGGTCAGCCAGCCGCCCGCGAGCGGGGACCACGGCAGCAGCCCGACCTGCGCGTCGAGGGCGGCGGGCACGATCTCCGACTCGATCTCCCGCACGAGCAGGCTGTACTGCGGCTGCAGGGTGACTGGCGGCGTGAATCCGAGCGCGCGGGCGAGGTGCACGGCCTTCGTGAGCTGCCAGCCGAGAAAGTTCGAGAAGCCGTAGTAGGCGATCTTGCCGCCGCGGACCGCGTCGTCGAGGAACCGGAGCGTCTCGGCGAGCGGCGTCACCGCGTCCCACGCGTGCAGCTGGTACAGGTCGATCTGCTCGACGCCGAGCCGGGTGAGCGACGCGTCGAGCGCCCGCGCCAGGTGCCGGCGCGACGTGCCGAGGTCGTTGCCCCCCGCGCCCATAGCGAACCGCGCCTTCGTCGCGAGCACGAGCTGCTCGCGCTCGGCGGGGTGGGCGGCCAGCCAGGTGCCGATGATCTGCTCCGAGGTGCCCGCGCTGTAGACGTCGGCCGTGTCGACCAGCGTCCCGCCGGCCCCCACGAACGCATCGAGGATGGCGTGCGACGTCAGCTCGTCGGCCTCGGCGCCGAACGTCATCGTGCCGAGGGCGTAGGTGGAGACGACTGCCCCGCTGTTCCCGAGTGTGCGGTAGCGCATGCTGCAACCCTACTGACCGGAGCCGATCTGGCATCTGGGGGGCGCCGGCGCCGCTACCGTGGCCGCATGAATCGTCGCCCCCTGTCGCAGGCCCTGCTCGGCGCGTTCGTCGTCGCCGTCGGTGTCGCGGCGCTGCTCGGCCAGCTCGGCGTGGTCGAGGTGAGCCTCGGCGAGCTGTTCTCGACCTACTGGCCGCTCGTGATCGTCGCGATCGGCCTCGTGGCGCTGTTCGCGGTGCCGCGCGCCTGGATCGGGCCGGTCTTCGTGATCGCTGTCGGCGCGTTCTTCCAGCTCGATCGGCTCGACCTGATCGACGTCAACGTGTGGAACCTGCTCTGGCCGATCGGGATCATCTTGGTCGGCCTGACGCTGCTCACCCGGCTGGGCTCCCGCGGCGACGACGACGACGTGATCAACTCCGCAGTGATCTGGTGGGGCTCCGAGCGCCGGACGCGGTCGCAGGCCTTCCGCGGCGGCAGCCTCAGCGCGATCATGGGCGGCATCGCCGTGGACCTGCGCCAGGCCGGGCTCGCCGACCGCGCCGACATCGCCGTCTTCGTGCTGTGGGGCGGCGTCGAGATCAAGGTGCCCCCGACGTGGCGCGTCCGGGTGAGCGGGCTGCCCGTGCTCGGCGGCTGGGACGACAAGACCATCGCGCCCGTCGACCCGCACGCACCCGAGCTGAACGTGCACGTCACGTCGATCATGGGCGGCGCCGAGATCAAGAACTGAGCCGGTCAGCCCCGCTCGGCGAGCCCGTCGGCGAGCGCCCCGACCAGGATCGCGGCGTCTGCCGCGGCGAGGCGCACGCTCCCGGTGCACTCCCCGGCCCGCCAGAGGCTGATGACGAACACGTCGTCCTGCGCGTGCCACGTGACCTGGAGCGCGCGCCGGTCTCCCCGGACGTCGGGCAGCACGCTCGCCCGCCGCAGCGGCAGTGCGACGACCTCTCCCATCACTCCACGATGCACCCGCGGCGGCGGTCTGTACATGGCACGGCTACCGTGAGGGCGGCGGCGCGGCCCGGTCGGGCGCGGTCCCGCCCTACCGGCAGGTTCGAGGAGAAGGTCACCCGTGGCGCTCACAGTCTTGTTCATCGGCGGTACCGGGGTCATCAGCGCGGCGTGCGCGGCCCGCGCCAGGGCCGTGGGGATCGAGCTGACCCTCCTGACCCGCGGTGCGTCGTCGGCCCGTCCCGTGCCCGCGGGGGTGCGCGTCCTGCACGCCGACGTCCGGGACGCCGCGGCCGTCCGGGCGGCGCTGGGGGACGAGTCGTTCGACGTGGTCGCGGACTTCGTCGCGTTCACGCCGGAGCACGTCCAGCAGGACCTCGACCTGTTCGCCGGGCGCACGGGTCAGTACGTGTTCATCAGCTCGGCGTCGGCCTACCAGACGCCGCCGACGCACCTGCCGATCGTGGAGTCGACGCCGCTGCGCAACCCGTTCTGGGAGTACTCGCGGCAGAAGATCGCCTGCGAGGACCTGCTCGTGCGCGCCTACCGTGACCGCGGGACGCCCATCACGATCGTGCGGCCCTCGCACACCTACGACCGCACGACGGTCCCGTGCGACGGCGGCTGGACCGTCGTGGACCGGATGCGGCGGGGCCTCGAGGTCGTGGTGCACGGAGACGGCACCACGCCGTGGACGCTCACGCACACCACCGACTTCGCGGTCGGCTTCGTCGGGCTGCTCGGCGCGGCGACGGCGATCGGCGAGGCGTTCCACATCACGTCGCACGAGGCGCCGACCTGGAACACGATCTACGGCGACCTCGCGGCCGCAGCCGGCGTCGAGGCGCGCCTGGTCCACGTGCCCTCGGACGCGATCGCGGCGGCCGATCCCGAGATCGGCGCGGGTCTGCTCGGCGACAAGGCGCACGCGATGATCTTCGACACGACCAAGATCCGGTCGCTCGTGCCGCAGTTCGCCCCGGCGGTCCCGTTCCGTCAGGGCGCGCGCGAGATCGTCGCGTGGCACGACGCCGACCCGGCCCGGCGGGTCGTCGACGGCCGGCTGAACGAGCTCTTCGACGGGCTGATCTCGGCGTACCGCCCGGCCGCCCGCTGACGCAGGGGCCGTCGCGGCAGGCCACCGGGACGGCCGACGGCGTCCCTCATACCGGGAGCACGAGCGCGGGGTGCCGCGGATCGTCGACCCGCACGACGACGTCGGCGGCGCGCTCGGGGTCGACCTCGGCCGCGTAGCGGGCGAAGGCGGGCAGCGACCAGCGGTCGGCCGTTGGCGTCCGCCGCGCGAGGGTCTCGGGCCGGAGCGCGAGGTGCACCGACAGGTCGAGCGCGGTGACCCGGCCGAGGAGCAGGGTGCCGTCGAGCACCAGGACCGCGCCTGCCGGGGCCTGGAGCGTCCCGGCTCGGGTGGACCGGTCCCGGACGGGATCGCGCAGCGACGGCAGGTAGCGGCCGGTGCCCGCCGGCCCGAACGGGACGAGCACCTCGCGCGTCAGCGCGCCCGCGTCCAGCCAGTCCTCGAAGAGCGCGTCCGCGTCCTCGCGGCCGCGCTCCCAGCGCAGCGATGCGCGGCGCAGGAAGTCGCTCGCGCTGGCGCGCACGACCGGCCGGCCCGCGGCCCGCAGCGGCCCGACGAGCGCGTCGGCGAGGTCGCCGGGCGCGGTAGCGGGCGCGCCGTCGATCGCGATCCGCCAGCGCCGACCCGCATCGAGCGCGGTCACGAACCCGACAAGTCGGCCGACGAGCGCCTCGGGAGTCACCGGCTGCACGACCACCGGGACAGTGTCGCCGATCGCAGCGTCTAGGGTCGAAGCCATGTCAGACACACCCTTTGAGCAGGCGGCCCCGGCCGCGCAGTCGCACCGAGCGGGCCTTTCGGGCCCGGCCCCGGCCGCGACGATGCGCGTCGCGCGGCTGCACGCGATCGGCGACGTGCGGGTGGCACAGGAGCCCCGCCCCGTCACCGGCCCCGGCGAGAGCCTCGTGCGGGTCACGGCGATCGGGCTGTGCGGCTCGGACCTGCACTGGTTCGCGCAGGGTGGCATCGGGGACGCCCAGCTCACGCGCCCGCTCGTGCTCGGGCACGAGTTCGCGGGGGTCGTCGAGGGCGGCCCGCTGGACGGGCAGCGGGTCGCTGTCGACCCCGCCCGCCCGTGCGGCGCGTGCGAGCAGTGCCTCGAGGGCAACCGGAACCTCTGCCCGACGGTCGGGTTCGCGGGCCACGGCGCCAACGACGGCGGCCTGCGCGAGTACGTCGCCTGGCCCACCGAGCTGCTGCACGCCGTTCCCACGAGCCTCAGCGACGCCGACGCCGCGATGCTCGAGCCGCTCGGGGTCGCCGTGCACGCCCACGACCTCGGCAAGCCCCGCATCGGCGCGGCCGTCGCCGTGATCGGCTGCGGGCCGATCGGGCTGTGCCTCGTGCAGCTCGCGCGGGCCGGCGGCGCGATCACCGTCGTCGCGGTCGAGCCGCTCGCCCACCGGCGCGCCGCTGCCGCGGCGATGGGCGCCGACGTCGTCCTCGACGCCGACGCCCCCGACATCGAGGCCCAGATCCTCGCCGCGACCGGCGGCCGCGGCGTCGACGTCGCGTTCGAGGCCGCCGGTAATGACGCGGCGGTGGGTCTCGCGGTCGGGGCGGCGCGGCCCGGTGGCCGCGTCATCCTCGCGGGCATTCCCGACCGCGACGACACGTCGTTCCCTGCCTCGGTCGCGCGCCGCAAGGGCCTGACGATCAAGCTCTCCCGGCGGATGAAGGAGGTCTACCGGCGCTCGATCGCGCTCGCCGCCGCCGGCCGGGTCGACGTCGCGTCGGTCGTCTCCCACACGTTCGGCCTCGATCGGGCCGGCGAGGCCTTCGCCGTCGCGAGCGACCGGGTCGGGCTGAAGGTCATCGTGGCGCCCACCTCGTGAGCGGTCAGCCGACGGTCGACGGCGGCGGGCTCGTCCTCGCGGTCGACCTGTCGACCACCGCCGCGAAGGCCATCGCGTCGACGACCGACGGCGTCGTCGTGGCGCAGGCCTCCCGGCCGCTGCGCACCGCCCAGCCCGCGCCGTCCCAGCACGAGCAGGACGCCGAGCAGTGGTGGGCCGCGACGCAGGCCGCGATCGCGGCGACGGTCGCCCAGCTCGATGACCCGGGTCGCGTCCGGGCCGTGTGCCTGACCCACCAGCGGGAGACGTTCGTCTGCCTGGACGGCGAGGGGCGGCCGCTGCGACCCGCGATCCTCTGGCTCGACGGGCGCGCGCACGCCGAGATCGCGGCGCTCGGCTCGGCGCGCGTGCACGAGCTGTCCGGCAAGCCGCCGGACACGACGCCCGCGATCTACAAGCTCGCCTGGCTGGCGTCGCACGAGCCCGAGGTGCTGCGCGCCGCGGCGCGAGTCGGCGACGTGCAGGCGTACCTGGCCGCGCGGCTCACCGGCCGCTGGGCGACGAGCCACGCCTCCGCCGACACCCTGGGGCTGTTCGACCTGCGCCGGCTCGACTGGTCGGACGAGCTCGTCGAGCTCGCCGGCCTGCGGCGGGACCAGCTTCCCGACCTGGTCGCGGCCGGCGAGCAGATCGCGCCGCTCACGCCGGACGTCGCGCGCTCGCTCGGCCTGCCAAGCCCCGTCCCGCTCGTCGCGGGCATCGGCGACGGCCAGGCGGCCGGACTCGGGCTCGGCGCGACCGAGCCCGGGATCGCCTACCTCAACCTCGGCACGTCGATGGTGCTCGGCGTGCAGTCGCGCGGCTACCGCTGGGACCCGGCGTTCCGGACCCTCGCCGGGCTGCGCCCGGGGGAGTTCACGCTCGAGACCATCCTCAACGCCGCGGCCTACCTCGCGTCGTGGTGCCGCGAGCAGTTCGGGGCGGCCGGCAGCGACGGCCAGCCCGGGCGAGAGCTCGAGCTCGGTGCGAGCCGGGTGCCCATCGGGGCCGAGGGGCTGGTGACGCTGCCGTACTGGAACGCGGCGCAGACCCCGTACTGGGACCCGCTCGCGCGCGGCGCGACGGTCGGCTGGCACGGGCGGCACACGCCCGCGCACCTGTACCGCTCGATCCTCGAGGGCGTGGGCTTCGAGCTGCGGCTGCACCTCGAGCGGCTCGAGGAGGTCACGGGGACGCCGATCACGTCGATCCGCGCCGTCGGCGGGGGCGCGCGCAGCGCGCTGTGGATCCAGATCCTCACCGACATCACGCAGCGACCCGTTCGCGTGTGCGCCGCGCCGGAGGTGAGCGCCGCGGGCGCGGCGATCCTCGCCTGGGACTTCGTGCGGGCCGACGCAGCACTGGGCGACGGTGCGCTGGGCGACGCAGCGCTGGCCGACGCAGCGCCGCCGGTCGCCGCGCTGCCGAGCGGGCGCGACGTGGCCCCGAACCCGGCGGTCGCGGCGGAGTACGACGCGCTGTACGCGGTGTACCGGACGCTGTACCCGGCGCTGCGCCCGATCTTCCACGCCCTCGCCGCCACGGCGAGCCCTGCCTCGGCCCCGGGGCCGTCAGCGCTCTGACGGCGGCGGGGGGAGCGGGTCGACGGCGTCGACCCGCCCCGGGGCGTCGGGCCCGTGCAGGGCCGCGAGCAGGTCCGCGACCGCGTCCGCCGCGCCGGCGAGCGTCACCTCGACGCTGCCGTCGGCCAGGTTGGTCGCGGTGCCGGTCAGGCCCCGGCGCTCGAGCTCCGACCGAAACCACCAACGGAAACCGACGCCCTGCACCCGGCCCCGGACCCGCGCGGCCGCCGAGGTGCGCGGGCCCGGGCGATCGCCCTGTCCCGGCCCCTGGGTCGCACCCCGCCCCATCGCGTGCCGCCCGGGTGCCGCTCAGCCCAGCGAGGCGAGCTCGTCGGCCGTGAGCGTGAGGTCGGCCGCGGTGGCCGAGTCGCGGATGCTCTCGGGCCGCGAGGCGCCCGGGATCGGGATCACGCGGGGCGACGTCGCCAGGTGCCAGGCCAGGCACACGACCTGCGGGCTGACGCCGCGCTCGCGCGCGACCTGGCCGAACGGGGCGAAGCGCGCGCCCAGGTCGGCGGCCGACGAGATGCCGCCCAGCGGGCTCCACGGCAGGAACGCGATGTCGAGCTCGTCGCACAGGTCGAGCTCCGGGCGGCTGGAGCCGAACGCGGGCGAGAACTGGTTCTGCACGCTCGCGAGGCGGCCGCCGAGCACCTCCTGGGCGATCCGGATCTGCTCCGGGGTCGCGTTGGAGATGCCCGCGAACCGGATCGTGCCCTCGTCGAGCAGCTCGGCGAGCACCCCCACGGAGTCGGCGTACGGCACGGCGGGGTCGGGCCGGTGGAAGTGGTACAGGCCGATTGCGTCGCCGCCGAGGCGCTTGAGCGAGGCCTGGGCCGCGGCCCGCAGGTGCTCCGGCCGGCCGTCGACCGTCCAGGTGCCGTCGCCGGGGCGCAGGTGGCCGCCCTTGGTCGAGACGAGGACGCTCGAGGCGTCGCCGCCCCACGTGGCGAGCGCCGTCGCGATGAGCGTCTCGTTGTGGCCGACCTCGCCCGCGTGCAGGTGGTACGCGTCCGCGGTGTCGATGAGCGTCACGCCAGCGTCGAGCGCGGCGTGGACGGTGGCGATCGAGCGGGCCTCGTCGGGCCGGCCCTCGATGGACATGGGCATCCCGCCGAGCCCGATGGCGCTGACCTGCTGCGTTCCAATTCGTCGTGTCTGCATCGCTCCATCCTGCCCGCCTGCGCCCGATCCGCACGTCGACGTGCCCGCCCGCGCCGGGGCAGGGCGCCGGCCGGGAAGTCGCGGGTAAAGTGGGGGTCGGTTGACCGGCATCCCGAGTGACCGACCCGACTCACGAGGAGTGCTGGTGCAGCACGGCGCCACGAGCAGTGCGATCCACGACGACGGCGTGCTGGCCCAGGCCGCGCGGCGGCGCTCGTTCGCGGTGATCAGCCACCCCGACGCTGGGAAGTCGACGCTCACCGAGGCGCTCGCGCTGCACGCCCACGCGATCACCGAGGCCGGCCACATCAACGGCAAGTCCGGCCGCCGGCACACCGTCTCGGACTGGATGGAGATGGAGCAGGCCCGCGGGATCTCGATCACCTCGGCCTCGCTGCAGTTCTCCTACCGCGACACGGTCATCAACCTGCTCGACACCCCCGGGCACGCAGACTTCTCCGAGGACACCTACAGGGTGCTGTCGGCCGTCGACGCCGCGGTCATGCTCGTCGATGCCGCCAAGGGCCTCGAGGCGCAGACCATGAAGCTGTTCGCGGTCTGCAAGCACCGCGGCATCCCGCTCATCACGGTGGTCAACAAGTGGGACCGCCCGGGCCTGGACGCGCTGGCGCTCATGGACGAGATCTCCGAGCGCACGGGGCTCACCCCCACCCCGCTCACGTGGCCCGTGGGGGTCGCGGGCGACTTCCGCGGCGTCGTCGACCGGGCGACGGGGGAGTACGTGCGGTTCACCCCGTCGGCCGGCGGCGCGCACATCGCCCCCCAGGAGACGCTCGACGCCGACGCCGCCGCCGCGCTCGAGGGCGATGTGTGGACCACTGCCGTCGAGGAGAGCGACCTGCTCGGCGCCTCGGGCGCCGACCACGACCTCGAGTCGTTCCTCGCGGGCGTCTCGACGCCGGTGCTGTTCGCGTCGGCGGTCCGCAACTTCGGGGTGCACGCGCTGCTCGACGTGCTCGTCGACCTCGCGCCGTCACCGAGCCCGCGGGCCGCGGTCGACGGCACGCTGCGGGCGATCGACGACCCGTTCAGCGCGTTCGTGTTCAAGATGCAGGCGGGCATGGACACCTCCCACCGGGACCGGCTCGCGTTCATCCGGGTCTGCTCGGGGCTGTTCGAGCGCGGCATGGTCGCGACGCTCGCGCGCACGGGCCGCCCGTTCGCGACGAAGTACGCCCAGCAGGCCTTCGGGCGCGAGCGCACGGTGATCGACTCGGCGTACCCGGGCGACGTCGTCGGGCTGGTCAACGGCTCGGACCTGCGGGTCGGGGACACGCTGTTCCTCGACAAGCCGGTCGAGTACCCGCCGCTGCCGACGTTCGCGCCCGAGCACTTCGCGGTCGTGCGCGCCAAGGACGCGGGCAAGTACAAGCAGTTCCGCAAGGGCATCGCCCAGCTCGAGGCCGAGGGCGTCGTGCAGGTGCTCCGCTCGGACCTGCGGGGCGACCAGGCACCCGTGCTCGCCGCGGTGGGTCCGATGCAGTTCGAGGTCGCCGAGCACCGGATGGCCACGGAGTTCAACTCGCCTGTGAGCCTCGAGCGGCTCAGCTACACGCTGGCGATGAAGACGACGCGCGAGTGGACCGCCGCGCTGAACGCCGAGCGCGGCGTCGAGGTGCTGCTGCGCGGCGACGGCGAGCTGCTCGCCCTGTTCGCCGACCGGTGGCGCGTGGCGTCCTCCCGGCGCAACCACCCGACCGTCGTGCTCGAGCCGCCTGTCGCTGCCTGACCTGCGGATCTGGCAAGATCGACGCCAGGGGGTACGACAGACATGCGCACAGCTGCACAGGGTCGGACGGCGTCATCGCGGTACACGGCACGGGGGCTTCGGGCCGCCGCCGCGGTCTCGGTCGGGGCGATGGTGCTCGCGGGGGTCGGCGCGTGCACGCCCGACACGCCGAGCCCGACGGGCGCGGCGCGCGCCCTGGCGGCGGGGATCACGACCCAGGACCTCGGGGACGTCGCCCTTGGCGGGGCGTCGGTCGCGGACGCGACCGTCCAGCTGACCGCGGCGTTCGCCGGCCTCGCGCCGCTCGCGCCGGCGATCGTCGTCGGCGAGCCGACCGTCGTCGAGGGCGACCCGGCCACGACCGCCACGGTCCCCCTCGCCTACACCTGGGACCTCGATGCGTCGGACGTGGACTGGACCTACACGACGACGGCGGCGCTCGAGCTCGTGGACGACGCCTGGCAGGTCCGGTGGACGCCGTTCCTGCTCGCGCCCGACCTGCTCGCCGGCGAGACCCTGAGCCTGCGCCGCACCAGCGCCGCGCGGGGGAACGTGCTCGGGGCCGGCGGGGCCGTGCTCGTCGAGCCTCGCCCCGTCCTTCGGCTCGGGATCGACAAGACCCGGGTCGACGCCGCGGGCCAGGGCGCTGGCGCCCGCGCCCTGGCCGCGGTGCTCGCCCTGGACCCCGAGGCCTACGCCGCCCGTGTCGCGGCCGCGGGGGAGAAGGCCTTCGTCGAGGCGCTGGTCGTGCGGACGGAGGAACCGGGCGTGGATCTCGCGGCCGCCGCCGCCGTCCCGGGCGCGATCCAGGTGCCCGACACGCTGCCGCTCGCCCCGAGCCGGCGCTTCGCGCGCCCCGTCCTCGGCGCGGCCGGCCCCGCGACCGCTGAGATCGTCGACGCGTCCGCCGGCGACGTCGTCGCGGGCGACCTCACCGGCCTGTCCGGGCTGCAGCGGCAGTACGACGAGCAGCTGCGCGGGCTCCCGGCGCTCACGGTGGTCGCGACCGCCGCGGACGGGGTGACGCAGCGGGACGTGTTCGCGACGCCCGCGTCGCCGGGCCAGCCCCTGCAGACGACCCTCGACCCGGGCGTGCAGGAGGCCGCCGAGGACGTGCTCGACCCGGTCGTCCCGGCGAGCGCGATCGTCGCGATCCGCCCCTCGACGGGCGAGGTGCTCGCGGCGGCGAGCGGACCCGGCAGCGCGGGGTACTCCACCGCGACCCTCGCGACGGCGGCGCCGGGTTCGGTGTTCAAGGTCGTGAGCTCGCTCGCGCTGCTGCGCACCGGCCTGACGCCCGAGTCGGCGGTCAGCTGCCCGACGAGCGTCGACGCCGACGGCCGGACGTTCGAGAACTTCCCGGGCTACCCGGCGGCGGCGAACGGCGAGATCACGCTGCAGACGGCGGTCGCGAACTCGTGCAACACCGCGTTCGTCGGCGCGCGCGACCTGGTCGCGCAGGGCGACCTCGCGGTGGCGGCGGGCTCGCTCGGCCTCGGCCAGGACGCCGACCTCGGCTACCCGGCGTTCCTCGGCACCGTGCCCGCCGAGGCGACCGGCACGGAGCACGCCGCGTCGATGATCGGCCAGGCGACGATCCAGGTCTCGCCGCTGGCGATGGCGACCGTCGCGGCGTCGATCGCGAGCGGCGCGACCGTCGTGCCGTGGCTCGTGGGCACGGAGGCGCCCGCCGGGACGGCGCCCGCCACCGCGCTGGGCGCCGACGAGGCGACCGCCCTGCGCACAATGATGCGCGCCGTCGTGACCGAGGGCGGGGCCGGGCTGTTGCTCGACGTGCCCGGTGCGGAGGTCCTCGCCAAGACCGGCACCGCGCAGTTCGGTGCGGACGACGAGCTGCGCAACCACGCGTGGATGATCGCGATCCAGGGCGACCTCGCCGTCGCGGTCTACGTCGAGGTCGGCGAGTACGGCTCCACGACCGCGGGCCCGCTGCTCGCGCAGTTCCTCACGCTCGTGAACGGCTGACGCGCGCCCAGCCGGGGCGGTTCACTCCCCGAACGGGCGGTGCGGGACCGGAGCCTTGTTGCTGACCGCCGTGATGATCTCGGCGGCGACGATCCTGAGCTTGACGTTCCGGTTCTGCGACGCGGTGCGCAGGATGGCGAACGCGACGTCGGCGTCGCTCCGGTTCTGCGCCATGATGATCCCGATCGCCTGGTCGATGACGGTGCGCGAGGTCAACGCCGTGCGCAGCTGGTCGGAGATCTCCGCGTGATGCGCGATCCGCGCGGCGAGGTTCAGGGCCCGCGACGCCTCGTCGGTGAAGCGTTGCGCCTCGGCCTGGGCGCGTGGGCCGAACGCTTGGGCGCTCCGCGAGTAGAGGTTCAGCGCGCCGTAGCACCGGGTTCCGCCGTCCAGCGGCAGCGACAACGACGAGCGCACGCCGAGGGCGAGGGCGTGCTCGCGGTACCCGTTGAACCGTTCCTCGTGCTCCATATCCTCGATGAGCACCAGCTTGCGCGCGCGCATCGCGGTGAGGCAGGGCCCGTCGTCGTACCCGTACTGGATCTCGTCGTACTGCGCCGCGCGCTCGTCGCTGCTCGCGACCGTGGCGGGGTGCCCGTCCCGGGCGACCGTGACGCCGGCCGAAATGCCGCCGCCGATCGAGGCGACCGCGAGCTCGATGAGTTGGCCGAGGAACTGCTCGACGCCCTCGGTCGACAGCAGCAGGTCCTGCAGCTCGCGCGCAGCGTCGTGGGGGTGGCCGTTGGACTGGCCGTCGCCGACGGCGGTCGTGCTGGAGTCAGGGGCCTGGCGGTACGCGGGCATGGCAACCGTTGATCCGAGGGCTCGAACCCGCGTTCAGCGAGCATCGGAGACGGCACGCCACTGCCTGACGCGCTCGAATGTTCCCCGACTTCTTCAGTGTCGCACGCGCGGTCAATGCCCGCGCGTGCGCTCACTAGGCCGCCCGCACCCGACCGCCCTCACTCGACCACCAATCACTCGACCGCCAGGGCGGCGACGGGGGAGGTGCGCGCCGCGGCCCGTCCGGGCAGGATCGACGCGAGCAGGCCGGCCGCGAGCGAGACGAGCACGACCAGCGCGAGGTCGCGCCACGGAACCTCGAGCTTGACGGTGCCGATCGGGGCGAGCGTCGCGCCCGCCCCGGCCCAGCCGTACAGCGTGCCGAGCACGGCCCCGAGCACCGCGCCGACCCCCGCGATGAGCATGCCCTCGATCGCGAGCGTCAGCCGGAGCTGGCGGCGGGTCAGCCCGAGGGCCCGCAGCGTCGCCGACTCCCGGCGGCGCTCGAGCACCGACAGGGACAGCGTGTTGGCGACCCCGATGAGCGCGATCACGACCGCGACCGCGAGCAGCCCGACGACGACCGCGAGCAGCGTGTCGATGATCCGCTGGAACAGCGCGCGCTCGACCACGGCGCCGCTGACGTAGACCGACGTCTCGCTGAGGGAGTCCTCGATCGCGGGTACGACGGTGCTTGCGTCGTCCACGTCGGACAGGCGCGCCCACACCTCGGCCCCCGCGGCGTCGGCTCGGGTCGCGCCGGCGGCCGCGGTCGTCAGCCGCGCCGCGACCTCGGGCGTCATGAGCAGCCCCTCGGGCAGGTCCGTGACGACGGCGGTGACCTCGAGCGGGACGGCGCCCGGCAGGGGCGCGTCGGCCCCGTCGTCGGCCAGAGCGATCGCGGTCATCGTGACGACGTCGCCGTCGGTGATGCCGAGGCTCGCGGCCGTCTGTGCGGAGATGCTCACGCTCGAGGAGGTCAGGCCGGCGAGCATCGAGGTGGCCCGGATCACGGTCGACGCTGCGGTCGGTGCGATGACCCGTGCGATCGCGTAGCCGCCCGGATCGCCGCCCGCGAAATCGTCGCCCGCGGGCGTGCTCACCGTCACCGTGAGGGTCGGCACGGTGACCGTGTCGGCGATGCCCGGGACGGCTCCGACGGCTCGCGCGATCGGGCCGGCGGCGTTCTCGCTGCTGACGATCACGTCGACCGGGTACTGGTCGTCGAGCGCGCCGTTCATCGTCGACCGCGCGCTCGCCGCGCCGGTGCTCATCATCGTCACGAGCGTCACCCCGATCAGCAGCGCGGTGCTGGTCGCCGCCGTGCGGCGCGGGTTGCGGACGGTGTTGGCGGCGGCGAGCCTCGCTGCGGTGCCGGTGGGAGCGAGCAGGTGACCCGCGGCCCCCACGACCGTCGGGACCCAGAACACCGAGCCGATCAGGACGCCGGTGAACGAGAGCGCGCCACCCACGATCCCCAGCGCGAGGGCGAGAAGCACGTCGATGCGCGTCCCGAGGGCCACCGCTGCGACGAGGGCGATCGTGCCCGCGACCGTCAGGAGCGCCGCCGCCACGAGGCGCGGGCGACTGTGCCGCTCGGTCAGCACCGGGGCCTCGGCGGGACGGAGCGCCGCCAACGGCGCGACCTGGGTCGCGGCGCGCGCCGGTGCGAGGGAGGCCAGCACCGTCACGAGGGTGCCGATGACGAGCGGCGCGAGGACGACCGCCGGGGTGATCGAGATCGTGCTCGGGAGCGGCACGTCGAGGTTCGCGTTGCCGAGGATGGTCAGCGCGAGCTGCGCGAGCCCGACCCCGAGCGCGAGGCCGAGCGCGGAGGACGCGCCGCCGAGCAGGCCCGCCTCGATGAGCACCGACCGGCGCAGCTGGCGCTTGTCGGCGCCCACGCAGCGCAGCAGCGCGAGGGTCCGCGTGCGCTGCGCGATCAGCACCTGGAACGTGTTGGCGATGACCAGCGCGGCGACGAGCATCGCGATGGCCGCGAAGCCGAGCACGATCGCGGTGAAGACGTCGGACCCGTTGGTGAGCTCGGTCGTGATGACCTTGGCCTGCTCGTCCTTCGTGCGGACGGCCGAGCCCGGGGGCGCCTCGGCCGCGAGGGACGCCTGCACGGCTGGCACGTCCGTGCCCGCGGCGACGGCGACGACGGCGCGTGCGTAGGTGACGGGCGCGTCGCCGGCGTCCTGCGCGGCCCAGCGTTCGGCGTCGGCGGTCGAGGCGATCGCGGCGCCGCCGCTCGTGGCGAACGCACCCGAGGGGTCGTCGAGCAGCCCGACGACGGTCAGGTCCTCGCTCGGCCCCCGATCGACGGTCAGCGTGTCGCCGACCCCGACCCCGAGGCGCTCGGCCATCGCGCCGGGCAGGGCGACCTCGCCGGCTGCGGCGGGCAGCTCTCCTGCGACGACGGTCTGCGCCTCGAGGCGAGCGTCGGACGCGACGGCGGAGACCTGGGTCTGGGCGCGCTGGGTGCCGGCGACGAGCTCGATCCAGACCGGGCTGTACCCGTCGGCCGCGGCGACGCCGGGCGTGGCGCGCACTGCCGCGAGGTCGGCCTGGCTCAGCCACCCATCGGCGGCCCCCGCCGCCCCGTCCGTCCCGGACATCGCCGCCGGGGCGATGACGACGAGGTCGGCGTCCGCGTACGACGCGGAGACGGCGTCGTAGCTCGTGCGCGCGATGACCGAGCTCGCGATGAGGGTCGCCGCCACGAACGCGGTGCCCAGGACGATGGCCAGCGCGGCGGCCGCCAGGCGGGGCAGGCTGCGGCGCATCTGGGCGAGCGTGAGGCGCAGCATCAGGAGGCCACCGGCCCGTCGAGGGTGCGCAGCGCGTCGAGGCCAGCGAGCACGGACTCGGGAGTGGGGTCGGCGATCTCGCCCGCGACGCGGCCGTCGGCGAGGAGGACGACGCGGTCGGCGTACGCGGCCGCGGTCGGGTCGTGGGTGACCATGATGACGGTGCGGCCGAGCTCGCGCACCGAGCGGCGCAGGAAGCTCAGCACCTCGGCGCCCGAGCGCGAGTCGAGGTTGCCCGTGGGCTCGTCCGCGAACACGACGTCCGGCTTCGCGATGAGCGCGCGCGCGATCGCGACCCGCTGCTGCTGCCCGCCCGAGAGCTCGGCCGGGCGGTGCGTGAGGCGCTCGGTGAGGCCGAGCGTGGTGACGAGGGTGTCGAACCACGCGCGGTCGAGCGGGGCGCCCGCGAGCTCGAGCGGCAGGGTGATGTTCTGGGTCGCGGTGAACATCGGCAACAGGTTGAACGACTGGAAGACGAAGCCGACGCGGTCACGCCGCAGCCGGGTGAGGTCGCCGTCGTCGAGCCCCGTGATCTCGGTCGCGCCCAGGAAGGCCTGCCCGGACGACGCGCTGTCGAGCCCCGCGAGCAGGTGCATCAGCGTGGACTTGCCGGAGCCCGAGGGGCCCATGATCGCGGTGAACGCGCCGGCCGCGAAGTCGACGTCGACGGCGTCGAGCGCCGTCACGGCCGCCGCGCCGGTGCCGTAGACCTTGGCCAGGCCGCGGGCGCGCGCGGCGACCGCCGCCGGCGGGCGAGGGCCAGCGCCGCGGCTGAGCGAACCGGCGGGTTGGAAGACGGTGGTGTCCACGACACACTCCTGAGCTCGACGAGGGGAACGCTCTCGACGCTAGGGACCGGGCCGGGGGTGCCGCATCGCCCGCAGGGCCCCCCGCGGGTCCCCCCACGGTCGGACCCGCGCCCGCTCGCCCTCGACCCAGTGGTTGCTGGGCGACCCGGTCAGCTGCCCGGGCGGACGAGTCCCGTCTCGTAGGCCAGCACGACGGCCTGGACCCGGTCCCGGACGGCGAGCTTGGCCAGGACGCGGCCGACGTGCGTCTTCACGGTCGCCTCTGCGACGAACAGGTCGTGGCCGATCTCGGTGTTCGAGCGCCCGTGGGCCATCAGCACGAGCACCTCCCGTTCGCGGTCGGTGAGTTGGTCGAGCGCGCGCTGGGCGGGGCTCGGCCCGCCGCCGGCGGGAGCGGCGGGCGGCAGCGCCGTGACGAGGTGCTCGAGCAGGCGGCGGGTGCTCGACGGCGCGATGACCGCGTCGCCCGCGTGCACGGTCCGGATCGCCGCGAGCATCTCCTCGGGCAGCGCGTCCTTGAGCAGGAAGCCGCTCGCGCCCGCCCGGATCGCGGCGAGCACGTACTCGTCGAGGTCGAAGGTCGTCAGCACGATGATGCGCGGCACGCTCAGGCCGCTCGCGGCGGCCTCGGTGAGGCGCGCGGTGGCCGCGAGGCCGTCGAGGCGCGGCATCCGCACGTCCATGAGGACGACGTCGACGGCCTCGCCCGACGCCGCGCCGCGCGTGAGCAGCCGGACGGCCTCCTCGCCGTCGCCCGCCTCGGCCACGACGCGCAGGTCCGGCTGGGAGTCGATGACCATCCGGAACCCGGCACGCACGAGCTGTTGGTCGTCGACGAGCGCGACCCGGATCGGGGCCGCCCCAGCGGTGCGGGTCGTCGGCTCGTCAGCGGGCGGGTGCGTCACGGTGGTCCTCGGGGTTCGGGTTCGGGTGCGGGTTCGGCACAGGTTGGGCGACGGCGGGGATCGGCAGCTCGGCGCGGACGCGGTAGCCGCCGCCGGGGCGGGGTCCGGCCGCGACGGTGCCGCCGAACATCGCCGCGCGCTCGTGCATGCCAGTCAGGCCCTGCCCGCGGCCGTCCGACACGACGAGCGAGGCGGCGCCGCGGCCGTCGTCGGAGACCTCGAGGACGAGCGCCGCCGGGAGCCAGCGCAGCACGACGGTCACGGCCGGGTCAGGCCCCGCGTGCTTGAGCACGTTCGTGAGCGACTCCTGGCAGATGCGGTACGCGACGAGGCCGGCGCCGGGCGGCAGCGGCCGGGCGGCGCCCATGCGCACGAAGGACACCCGCAGGCCGCTCGTGCGCACCTGCTCGATGAGCTGCTCGAGGTCCTGGGCCTCGGGCTGGGGGAGGAGGCCCGCGGTGCCCGCGCCGTCGGCGTCGACCCGCAGGACCCCGAGCAGGCGGCGCATGTCGGCGAGCGCGGTGCGGCCCGTCTCGGCGATGGTGCCGAGCGCGCGCGCCGCGGCGGCGGGGTCGACCTCGGCGGCGTACCGGCCGCCGTCGGCCTGGGCGATGATCACCGACAGCGAGTGCGCGACGATGTCGTGCATCTCCCGGGCGATCCGCGCCCGCTCGGCCGACGTCGCGAGCTGGGTCTGCTGGTCGCGCTCGACCTCGAGCCGCTCGGCCCGGTCGCGCAGCGCGCCGAGGGTCTCGCGCCGCGACCGCCGGACGAGGCCGAAGGCCCACACCGCGAGCGCGGTGATGGAGGCGAACAGCCAGAAGGCGACGGCGCTCAGCGCGTCCATGCCGTGCTGGGTGCCGAGGGAGATGCCGAGCAGGACGGACCCGGCGAGCGCGCCGGCGATCGCGGCGCGCAGCGCCCACCGCGGCGCGTGCACCGCCGCGGAGTAGAGCGCGATGAGCACCGCGATGTCGGCCGGGAAGATCAGCGGGTCCCCTGCGAGCACGTGCAGCAGGCCGGCGGTGTAGACCGCGACGACGGACGCGACCGGGCGGGTGCGCCGCCACGCGAGGGGCGTGATGAGCACCACGGACCAGATCGACTGCCGGCCCAGCGACGCGCCCGTGAACGAGACGGCGGTCGGGACGCTGACGAGCAGCAGGAAGGCGGTCCCGACGAGGTCGAACGCGAACGCGCGTGCCACGAGCCAGCGGTTCGTCCGATCCCACCAGCCCATGGCACCAGCCTAGGCACTGCGGAACCCCGCTCGCGTCGGCCCCTGGGCGGAGCCCGGCGCGCGCGGGGGTCAGGCCAGGGGACCAGCGCGGCTCGTCAGGAGGAGACGTCGGCCGTCGTGAACCGGCTCCACGCGAGGGCTCCGAAGATCGCGACCCACGCGGCCTGCACGGCCAGGCCCTGCCCGAGCACGCCCCAGCCGATCTCGACCCGCAGGAACTCCGCGAAGTCGAGCCAGTGGTGGGTGAGCAGCCCGCCGTGGATGGCGGCCAGCTGGGGGAGGGTGTCGAGCACGGCGGACACGATCGCGAGGATCACGGTCGCCGCCATCGCCCCGACCGGGACCTCGGTCAGGGTCGAGAAGAACAGCCCGACCGCGACGAGCCCCGTCAGTGACAGCGCGACGTAGCCCGCGACGCCCGCGACCCGGAGCATGCCGTCCGCGAGCGGCACGGTCGACCCCGACAGCAGCGTGACGTCCGTCAGCCCGAACAGGGCCGCGCCGGTCACGAGGGCGACGCCCGCGATCGCGAGCACGGCCGCCGCGACGAAGGCCATGGTGGCCAGCGCCTTGACCCCGAGCAGGCGCGTGCGGGAGACGGGCACCGTCAGGAGGTAGCGCAGCGTGCCCGCCGCGGCCTCGCCCGCGATCGCCTCTCCGGAGGCGATGCCGATCGTCAGCGGCAGCAGGAAGGGCAGGCACATGAACAGCGCGGCGACCACGAGGAAGAGGCCGTTGCCGGTCACCCGGCTGACGAACCCGGGGCCCTGCCCCGACAGCGCGGAGTCCTGGGTCACGAAGAGCACGACGCCGAGCAGCAGCGGAACGGTGGCCAGACCGCAGAGCAGGGCGATGTTGCGGCGGCGGCCGAAGACGAGGCGCAGCTCGCTGCGCACGAGCCGGCCCCAGGCGCCGCGGCTGGTCGCCGGCGCGGGGGGCGGCGCGGCCGCGGGCCGGGAGACGACCGAGGCGGTGTCAGCGGGCGACATCGAAGCCCTCCCCGGTGAGCTCGACGAAGAGCTCCTCGAGGCTTGGCCGCCGGACCTCGAGCCCGACGAGGTCGAGGCCGGCGTGCACCAGCGCGGCCGCGACCCGCTCGGGCGCGAGCCCGCCGAGCGGCGCGCCGAGCGTGGGGCCGTCCGCCGTGACCGGGTCCAGGCCGAGCCCGGCGAGCACGCCGCGCGCGGCGGCGACCTGCCCGGCCGCGGTCGTGACGAGCACGCGCGCCGCGCCCCGATCGATGAGCGTGGCGCGCTCGCCCTGCGCGAGCAGCCGGCCCCGCCCCATGATCCCCAGGTGGGTGCAGACCTGGTCGATCTCGGTGAGCAGGTGCGAGGAGACGAGCACGGTCGTCCCGGCGTCGGCGAGCTCGCGGATCAGGAGGCGGACCTCCCGGGTGCCCTGCGGGTCGAGCCCGTTCGTCGGTTCGTCGAGGACGAGCAGCTCGCGCGGGCGCAACAGCGCCGCGGCGAGCCCCAGGCGCTGCTTCATCCCGAGCGAGTACTGGCGGTAGGCCTTCGTCGCCGCGGCCGTGAGCCCGACGCGCTCGAGCGCGGCGTCGCTGCGCCGGCGCGCCGTGCGCGGGTCCGCCGTGGCGTCGCTCGCGTCGAGCCGCGCGAGGTTCGCGCGCGCGCTCAGGTACGGGTGGAAGGCCGGCCCCTCCACGAGCGCGCCGACGCGGCCCAGCACGGCGCCCGCGGCGTCGGGCATCGGCTCGCCGAGCAGCCACGCCCGCCCGCTGGTCGGGCGCACCAGGCCGAGGAGCATGCGGATCGTCGTCGTCTTGCCGGAGCCGTTCGGGCCGAGGAAACCGTAGACGGCGCCGCGCGGCACGCTCAGGTCGATCCCGTCGACGGCCCGTTGCCCCGACCGGAACTGCTTGGTCAGCCCCTCGGTGCGCACCGCCAGCGCGGTCACGGCTGCCGGCTCGCCGGCGGGGCCGGGCGCGCCGGTCGTGCCGGCCGGCCCGACGAGCTCAGTCACCGCGGCCTCGACCGCCGAGCGCGTCACGCGAGCGCGCGCAGCGTCTCGGCGGGCACCGCCCCGACGAGCACGCGCCCGTCGTCGGTGATCAGGATGCTGAGCAGCGTCGAGCTGAGCAGCCGTCCCTCGGGCACCGCGGTCGTGAGCTGGTCGTACAGGGCGCTCGTGTCGAGGCTCATCCCGGCCGCGCCGGCGTCGTCGCTCGGCATGAACTCCCCGATCAGGCCCTGGGCGCTGTCGGAGCCGATGATGCGCTCGGCGCCGGGGACGGTCGCCGCCGCCGCGGGATCGCCCGCGATCAGCCCGGCGACGTCGAGGCCCGACCACTCGGTCACGCTCTCCCAGCCGGTGCCGGTGACCGAGACGCCTTCGGGCAGCTCCTCCGGTCCGGCGCCGTCGGTCAGTGCGAGCTCGCCGTCGGCGGGGAGCGGGACGACGACGTCCTTGACGCTCGCACCCGCGGGGGCCGAGAACGCCAGCACGGCGTCGTCCGGCGTCGCGAACGAGACGTCGGTGAAGCCGATCTCGAGCGCGGGCGCGGACGCGTCCGCGGAGCTCCAGACCTGCACGCGCAGCGGGGCCGACGTCGCGGCGTCGACCGCGATCACGACGCGGCCGACGAGCGTCGCGCTGGAGTCGGGCGTGACGATCAGCTGGTAGGCGCCGCGGCCGGCGACCGTCGTCGGCGCGCCCACGGTGACCGTAGAGAACTCCCCGGCGCGCTCGAGCACCGTCTGGGCGGCCTCGTCCGGCGTCGGCAGGTCGCCCGGGTGGCCGGGCAGCGTGCCCGCCTGCGCGTCGGCGGCGAGCGACCCGACGCGGGCCTCGTCGGCGGCGCTGAGGGCGTAGTGCACGACCTCGTCCTTCGCGCTCGAATACGTCCACGCCTGCGTGCCGTCCTGCACCGCCGAGTACTCGGACGTCGGGCCGAGCAGCGACACGCGCGACCGGTCGGTGCCGTCCGTCCACACGCGCAGCGTCGAGCTGCCGCCGAGCAGGGCGAGCGGGTCGGCGCCGGTCATCTCGGTGATCGGCAGCTCGGGCAGGCCCAGCCGGGCGGTGTAGACGACGGTCCCGGACAGCGGCGTGGGCTCGGCGGCGGCGACGGCGGCCACGATCTGCTGCGCCGTGCGCTCGGGGAGGTCGGCGCCGTCGGCGGAGGCGAACAGCGGCGGCGCGACGAACGCCGCGGCGACGGCGACTCCGACGACCCCCGGGACGGCCCACGCCGCGCGCGGGGAACGGCGTCGGCGGGTCGAGGGCACGGCCGGCGCGGCGGCGGGGGAGGGCGACGGGGTCTGGGAGCTCATGCGCCCACTGTGCGCCACCGGTGCTGTGAGCACGCTGAGAGCCGGGGGCGCGCGGCGGTGCCCGTGCGCGCGGACCGGGTGCCATGCTGCGCGTATGCGGATCCTGGTGGTCGACGACGAGCGCACCCTCGTGCGCGCGCTGGCGCGCGGCCTGACGGCGGAGGGCTTCGCCGTCGACGTCGCGTACGACGGCGAGCGTGGCCTCGAGCTCGCGACCGACACCGACTACGACGCGATCGTCCTCGACGTGATGCTCCCTCGCCGCAACGGGTACGACGTCGTGACGGCCCTGCGCGCCCTCGACGTCTGGACGCCGGTGCTGCTGCTGAGCGCCAAGGATGGCGAGCACGACGTCGCCGACGGGCTCGACGTCGGCGCCGACGACTACCTGACCAAGCCCTTCTCGTTCGTCGTGCTCGTCGCCCGGCTGCGCGCGCTCGTGCGGCGGCCCGCGCAGGCGCGCCCGGCCGTCCTCGCGGTCGGCTCGCTCGTGCTCGACCCGGCGGCGCGCTCGGTGACCCGGGCGGGCGCCCCGGTCGAGCTCACGGCGCGCGAGCTCGCGCTGCTCGAGTACCTGATGCGGCACGCCGACCGGGTCGTGGGCAAGGTGGAGCTGCGCGACCACGTGTGGGACGGCGCGGGCGAGGACGTCAACGTCGTCGAGGTGTACGTCGGCTACCTGCGCCGCAAGCTCGGCCACGGCGCCGTGGCCACGATCCGCGGCGCGGGCTACCGCGCGGCGGGGTGAGCGCGGTGAGGTGAGCGCGAAGGGGCCGCGGCGCTGGCTGCCGGGCTGGTCGCTGCGGCTGCGGCTGACGGTGCTCACCGCGGGCCTGCTGTGCGTCGCGCTCGCCGTCGGCGCGATCGCGCTGACGGCCGTGCTCTCGCGCAGCCGGCTCGCGGCGCTCGACGACGGCCTGCGCGAGCGGGTGGCGACGGTCGCAGGGCTCGTGGCCGACGATCGCGTGCCCGTGACGCTGCCCGTCGCCGAGCCGGGCGAGATCGTCCAGCTGCTGGACGGGGACGGGCTCGTCGTCGCGTCGTCGACCACGGCCAGCCGAACGCTGCCCGTGCTGCCCGCGCCCGAGGTGGCCGCGCTGCGCCGGGAGGCGGGCGGCGAGCCGCTGGTGCGCACGACGCGGGCCAGCGCGTACGACCCGTCCGCGCGCGTCGCGGTCCTCGCGACGACGCACGACGGCGCCCCCGTGACGGTCGTCGCGAGCGTGCCGCTCGGGCAGGTGCAGGGGCTGCTGCGCGCGCTCGCCATCTCGCTCGGCGCGGTGGTCCCGATCCTGACGGCGGGGCTCGCGGTCGCGATCTGGGTCGTGCTCGGCCGCGCACTCGACCCGGTCGAGCAGCTGCGCCGGGCGGCCGCCCAGGTCGCCCGCGCCGGCGGACCGGGGTCGCTGCCCGTGCCGCCGGCGCGGGACGAGGTCGGGGCGCTCGCGCGCACGCTGAACGAGATGCTCGACCGGCTCGAGGTGGGCGCGGCGCGGCAGCGGGCGTTCGTCGCCGACGCGGCACACGAGCTGCGCTCGCCGCTCGCTGCCCTGCGCGCGAGCATCGAGGTCGCGCAGGCGCACCCGGACGCGTACCGGCCGGCCGAGCTCGCGCGCGACCTCGAGGACGAGGTGCTGCGCATGCAGGGGCTCGTCGACGACCTGCTCGTGCTCGCGCGGGTGGGCTCGACGCCCGTGGTGCGCACCGCCGTCGACCTCGCGCCGCTGGTGCGGGCCGCCGTCGACGTCGCGCAGCAGGCCTCGGCGCGGGCCGACGTGCAGGTCGAGCGCGGCGGCGACGGCGGCGCGTTCGGCGACGAGGCCGCGATCGGCCGGGTCGTGCGGAACCTGCTCGACAACGCCGTCCGGCACGCCGCCGGGCGGGTCCGCGTCACGGTCGCCCCCGGGACGGTCACGGTCGAGGACGACGGCCCCGGCGTGGCGGACGCCGACCGCGAGCGCGTGTTCGAACGGTTCGTCCGCCTCGAGGACGCGCGCGAGCGGGAGGCCGGCGGCACCGGGCTCGGCCTGGCGATCGCCCGCGAGATCGCGCGCGAGCACGACGGCGACGTGCTGCTCGCGGCGTCGGAGCTCGGCGGCCTGCGCGCGACCCTCCGGCTGCCGGTCGACTGACGCGCCGCAGGGCCCACGCGTGCGTCGGGGGATGGGTGTCCACTTTCGTGGCGTTTTGCGCTTGCCGGGCGACCGCTCAGGGAGGAAGGTGATCCCGACCGAGTCGCCGCTGCCACAGTGGGGGGCCTTGCCATGGACACCGCCGACGCGACCGCGGGGGCCCCAGCTCGCGGCGGTGGCGAGACTGCCACGCTCAAGCCCGGAGCGATCGGCTTCGTGGACGCCCTCGTGATCGGGCTCGCCGCGACGTCCCCGGCGTACTCGCTCGCGGCCGTCCTCGGGCCGATCGTGGCGCTCGTCGGCGTCCATGCCCCGGGCGTCCTGCTCGCCTCCTTCGTGCCGATGCTGCTGATCGCGTCGGCCTTCTACTACCTGAACAAGGTTGACCAGGACTGCGGGACGACGTTCTCGTGGGTCACCCGCGCGATGGGCCCGGGCTTCGGGTGGATCGGCGGCTGGGCGATCACGATGACGGGCGTGCTCGTGATCGGCTCGCTCGCGGAGGTCGGCGTCCGGTTCGGACTGCTGACCCTCGGGCTGGACGACCTGGCCGAGTCGAAGCTCGTCGTGACCGTCGGAGCCGTCCTGCTGATCGTGCTGATGACCTGGCTGTGCGTGCTCGGGACCGAGCTGTCGGCCCGGTTCCAGAACTCGCTCATCCTGGCGCAGGTGGTCTCGCTGCTGGTGTTCGCGTTCGTCGCGCTCGTCCAGGTGCTCCAAGGCGACGCAGCGGCCGGCGCGCCGAGTCCGTCTCTGTCCTGGTTCAACCCGTTCGGCGCGGGTGGTGCGGCGCTGACCGGCGGCCTGCTGCTCGGCGTCTTCGCCTACTGGGGCTGGGAGTCCGCGGTCAACCTCTCGGAGGAGACCGAGGACCCGGCGAGCGCGCCCGGCCGGGCGGGGATCTTCTCGACCGTGATCCTGCTCGCGACCTACCTCGGGGTCGCGTTCGCGCTCGTCGCCGGCGTCGGGACCGACTTCCTCACCGAGAACGCCGCGGAGGAGGAGTTCATCTTCGGGCTCCTCGCGACCGACATCCTCGGCGGCTGGGACTGGGTCGTGCTGCTCGCCGTGACGACGTCGGCCATCGCGTCGACCCAGACCACGATCATCCCCGCCTCCCGGACGGCGCTGTCGATGGCCCGGCGGCAGGCCATCCCGGCCCGGTTCGCCCACGTGCACCCGCGCTACCGCACGCCCGACGTGTCCACCTGGTGGGTCGCGGGCATCGCGATCGCCTGGTACCTGGTCCTCTCGCTGACCAGCGAGAATGCGCTGTTCGACTCGCTCACGGCGCTCTCGCTGCTGATCTCCTTCTACTACGCGCTGACCGGGATCGCGTGCGCGATCTACTACCGCCGGCACCTGCTCGACAGCGCACGCAACTTCCTGCTCATCGGCCTCGGCCCGGTGCTCGGCGCGCTGCTGCTGGCGTGGCTGCTGGTCGAGTCGGTCGTCGACATGTCCGACCCCGCAAACTCCTACACGGGCCAGGCCTGGCTCGGCGTCGGGCCGCCGCTGGTGATCGGCGTCGGCGTGCTGGCCACCGGGTTCGTGCTGATGGCGTTCTGGCGTCGGCGGGACACGGCCTTCTGGCAGGAGAAGGCCGGGGTGCCGGACCCCGACCTCGTGCGGGGAACTGTCGGGAGGACGACATGACGTTCGTGCTCGGATACGACGAGTCGCCCGGCGCGGCGCTCGCGCTCGATACCGCGCTCGAGCTCGCCGCCCGCTTCGACGAGACCCTCGTGCTCGTCTACGGCGCGGCACCCCCGGGCGGCCTCGGGGAGGAGTACGCGGCCCACCGCGCCGCCCTGGAGGAGCTGGGGCGCGCCGCGACGGCGCACGCGCTCGAGCGGGCGAAGGCGGCCGGCGTCGCCGCTGAGGTCGAGATCGTGCCCGCGAAGCCGGCCGAGGCGCTGCTCGACGTCGCGGACCGGCGCGACGCGCGCATGATTGTGGTCGGCTCGTACGGCGAGAGCCCGCTGCGGGGGGTCATCCTGGGGTCCACGACCTACAAGGTGCTCAACCAGTCGTCCCGGCCGGTTCTCGTCGTCAAGGCGTGACGAGGGTCAGGGCGTGACGAGGACGGCACGCCGCGGCGCGCGGGCCGCCGCGCGGAGCGTTCCGACGCCGGTCACGAACGCGACCGCGAGGAACGCGAGGTACCCCGCCGCCGCGGGCTCGCCCCAGCGGACCGCGTCGCCGTAGCGCGCGAGCGCGACGCCCTGCAGCACGGCGAGCGCGATCGAGGCGACCGCGGCGGGCCGTAGCCGCGTCGGGTCCCGCTCAAGCAGGGAGTGCACGGCGGCGACTCCGAGGCTCAACGCCCACGCCCCGAGGGCGCGCGCGGTCAGGGGGGTGAGGGGCCAGGGCCAGCCCGGCGCCGCGCCGACGGGGTCCAGGAGCAGCCACGCGCCGAGCGGCAGCAGGACGGCGGCCTGGGCCGCTGCAAGCACCGCGAGCCAGCCGGGAAGGCGGAGCTGGCGCGGCGGGTTGGAGCCGGGGACCCGGGTCTGGGCGACCCACAGCCACCCGAGGGCGATCGGCACGAGCGCGTAGATGGCGAGCCAGCCCCAGGTCACGGCCCGGGTCGCGGGCGGCAGCGCGCCGTCGAGATGGAACGCGTCGAGGTGGACGAGCGTCACGACCAGCGTCACGGTCGTGAAGACCAGGACGGTCGGGACGGCGATCCGCGCCTGCACCCAGAGCCGGGACCGCGCGGCGATCAGCTCGATCGTGGCGCTCGACCAGTAGGCGGCGCCCAGGGTGGCCGCGGTCAGCGGCTCGGCGATCGTCCACGCGAAGTAGCGGTCCGTGCGCGCGGAGAAGACGAACAGCTGCACGCCCGCGAGCAGCACGAGCACGCCAGCCACCACGAGCAGGAGGCGCATCGAGGGCGTGAGGGGTCGAGGGTCCGCCGCGACGTCAGTGCGGGTCGACGGCACGGAGATCCTCGAGGTATCCGTGCAGCAGCTGGATCGAGATGGCTCCCGCCCCGACGGCGGACGCGACGCGTTTGACGGAGCCATACCGGACGTCGCCGACCGCGAACACACCCGCGACCGACGTCTCGAGCATCATCGGCGGGCGCGCGGTTCCGTCCGGTCCGGTGATCGACCCGCCGGGCACGTCCGCCCCGGTGAGGACGAAACCCTGCGCGTCGCGGGCGACCGAGCCGTCGAGCCAACCGGTCATCGGCTCGGAGCCGATCAGCGCGAACAGGCCGTCGGCCTCCTCCCGGCTCAGCGCACCCGTCGCCCGGTCCCGCACGAGCACGTGCTCGAGCCTCCCGTCGCCGCCCCCGCCCGTGACCTCGACCCCCTCGCGGAGGTCGACGGTGGCGAGCGCCGCGAGCTCCCGCACGAGGTAGTCCGACATGCTCGCCGCGACCTGGCCGCGCACGAGCACGCTCACGTGGGTGGCGAACCGCGCGAGGTGCACGGCCGCTTGCCCGGCCGAGTTGCCGCCGCCGACGACGACGACGCGCCGGCCGCGCATCGCGGGCGCCTCCGTCACTGACGCGCCGTAGAAGACCCCGCGGCCGAGCAGCTCCTCTAGCGCCGGGACACCGAGGCGTCGGTACTCGACGCCCGACGCGATCACGACGGCCGAGCTGCGCACGGAGGTGCCGTCGGTGAGGTCGACGACCCGGTCCGCGCCGTCGACCCGCAGCCCTCGCGCGCCTCGCATGAAGTGGAACGTCGCGCCGAACGACCACGCCTGGTTGAACGCGCTGAAGGCCAGCCGATTCCCGGTGACCCCTTGCGGGAAGCCGGGGTAGTTGCGGATGCGCGAGCTCGTGCCCGCCTGGCCGCCGACCGCCTGGCGCTCGATGATCAGCACGCGCAGGCCCTCTGAGGCGGCGTAGACGGCGGCGGCGAGCCCGGCCGGCCCGGCGCCGATGACGGTGACGTCGAAGCGCGCGTCTGCCGGCAGCGGCGAGGTGAGCCCGAACGCCTCGGCGATCTGCGGGAAGGTCGGAGCCACCAGCACGGTGGGCTCCGGCTTGTAGCGCAGGATCACGACCGGCAGCGCTGGGTTGACGAGCCCGGCCGCCTCGAGGAGCTCGCGGCCGCGCTCTGTGTGTGCGTCGTGGAAGCCGATCGGGATGTGGTTGCGCGTGAACAGGTCGCGCATCGTGTGGCTGATGGCGGCGCTCGGGTCGCCGATGATCCGGACTGCCTCGAACCCGCCGCCGACCGCAAGGGACCAGTCCTCGAGGGACTCGGTGACGAGCCGGTGGAACTCCTCGTCGCGCGGGTGCTCGGGGCGCACGCAGTAGTGGTCGATCCGGCCGGCCCCCAGGGCGTCGAAGACCCGCTCGGCGGTGTCGAACCGGCCCCACGTCACGACGACGATGCGTACCGCCGCCGGGTGCAGCTCCCGTACGGCGCCGAGGACGTCGATGCCGTCGTCGTCCTCCGTGGCGCCGATCACGAGCGCGACCTGCGTGCCGTCGTCGCGCAGGTGGGTCAGCAGGTCATGCGCGCTCTCGGGGCGGCACCGCACGATGGCGTAGTCGCGCCCGTAGCGTCGGTCGAGCTCCGTGCCCACCAGGTGCAGCGTGCGCTCGTCGCGACTGGCCAGCACGATCGCCGGTCGCTCGTCCTGTCGTGCCATCGGCAGCCTCCGTGCCAGCGATGTCGCTCGCTCCGCTCGGTCAGGTCCACTCAAGCGCGGTCAGCGGGTGCGGGTCAACATCTGGACCCGGGACACCCGGTCAGGCGCCGACGGTGAGCACGGCGGTCATCGCGTGGCTGGCACCCGGGGCAAGGACGATCGCGTCTGGCCCGACGGCGCAGGTCTCCACGCAGACCATCGCGGGCCACTCGTCGTCGCCGAAGTCGGCCATCGCGGCGGCCTTCGCGACCCACGGGTTCCACACGACGGTGCTGCGCGAGCCGTGCTTGGCGATCGTGACGGTGCGCCCAGCGCCGGGATCGGTCAGGGTCGCGGCGGCCTCGGTCCCGAGGTAGATCCGATCCGTCTCGCGCGTGAACCGCACGGGGACGGCCTCGCCCGGAACGGGTTCGGGCCCGGCGAGCCGGTCGAGGAAGGGCGCGCCCTCGAGCCCGCCGACTGCGGCGGTCCGGACGTCCGTGACGCGCAGGTAGGTGTGCAGCGCCGCCTCGATCCGCACGGGCTCGACGTCGAGGTTGTCGACCTCGAGGCGCAGGGTCAGGTGCGCGCCGACCGTCACGGCGTAGCGCGCGGCGAACCGGTGCGGCCACGCGGAGGCGCGGGTCGCGGCCGTGTCCCCGAGGGCGAGCGTGACCGTGACGTCGCCGTCGGCGTGGTCGACGGCGCCGACCAGGTCCCAGTCGGCCAGGCGTGCGAAGCCGTGGGCCGGCGCGGCGGCGTCGCGCGCGTGCGCGCCGAACCAGGGAAAGCAGATCGGCACCCCGCCGCGCAGCGCCGCGTCGGCCCGGTACTCGCTGGCCGCGCTCATCCAGAGGACGGGCTCGCCACCGACGGGCGTCCACCCGGTGACGTGGGCGCCGTGCAGGTAGATCTCGGCCGTTCCCTCGCGCGCGGTGACCCGCACGACGGGCAGACCGCCACGACCCGTGCCGAGCTGCACGGAGGGTGGGAGCGCGGGGGTGGGCGGGGTTTCGCTGGTTGGCATGGCGCGACGGTATCGGACCGCCCGGCGCGCCGGGGGGCGCCGCCTGGACATCGCGCGACATCGCGCGTCCGGCGGGTGAGAATCCACCCGTGGCGATCACCGTCGGGACCTCGGGCTGGAGCTACGACCACTGGCACCCCGCGCTGTACCCGGACGGCCTCCCGGCGAGCCACCGCCTGGGCTGGTATGCCGACCGGTTCGCCACCGCCGAGCTGAACGCGAGCTTCTACCACTGGCCCCGGGATGCGAGCTTCGCGCGGTGGCGCGAGCGGCTCCCGGAGGGGTTCCGGCTGAGCGTCAAGGCGCCCCGCGGCCTGACCCACGCCAAGCGGCTGTACGCGCCTGAGGTGTGGATCGACCGGATCGCGGCAGGTTGGCACGAGCTCGGGGACCGGCGGGCGGTGCTGCTCGTCCAGCTGGCCCCGCAGCACGCGCGCGACGACGCGCGGCTCGACTACTTTCTGGGCCGGCTGCCCGCGTGGATCCGGGTCGCCGTCGAGCTGCGCCACCCGAGCTGGGCGGCCGAGGAGGTCTACGCACTGCTCGGGCGGCATGGCGCGGCGTACTGCGTGATGAGCGGCGCGGGCCTGCCGTGCGTGCTGCGCGCGACGAGCGACGTCGTCTACGTCCGGCTGCACGGCCCGGACACCGACCACCTGTATGGCGGGTCGTACTCCGACGCCCACCTGGCGTGGTGGGCCGAGCGGATGCGCGAGTGGGACCGCGCCGGTCACGACGTCCTGGCGTACTTCAACAACGACGGCGGTGCGAACGCCGTCCGCAACGCCCAGACCCTGCGCTGGATGCTGGGGGCCTGAGCTGCCGCGCTCGACGGCTGCACTCACCGCTGGGCGGCGGGACCCCCGCCGAGCGGGGGCGGCCCGGCCGGTCAGACGCTCGCGAGCGCCGGCGTCGTCGGCTGGTAGGGGCAGGCCGGGTCCTCGGCAAGCGCGTCGCCCGTCGCCGCGAACGCCCGCGCGCGCGAACCGCCACACAGGTCGGCGTACTCGCACCGGCCGCAGCGGCCCGTGAAGTCGGCGGCGCGGATGCGACGCAGCAGCGGGTCGTCACGGTAGAGCTCGCCGATCGGGACGTCGCGCACGTTGCCGAGCGGCTGCGGCAGGAATCCCGCGGGGTAGACCTCGCCGTCGTACGCGACGAACACGATTCCCTTGCCGTCGCGCGTCGCGGCCGTCTGCGCCCGCGGTCGCCCGACGGGGGCGCCCATGAGCGCGGTGAGTCGGTCGGTCAGCCGCGTGTACAGCGCACCGGCCGGCGCCGGGTCGCCGGCGGTGCGCCGGGCGACGACCCGACGGAAGAACGGCGCCTCGACGGTCCGGACGATGAAGCCGTGCTGGGAGGCGTCGTACAGGAAGTGGCAGATCTCCTCGTGCTCGTCCGGGCTGACGGCCTCGGTGGCGACGCCCCGACCGACCTGGACGAGGAAGAACACCTCCCAGATGCTCGCGCCCGCGCGAGTGATGAGGTCGGCGATGTCGGCGAGCTCGTCGACGTTCGCGCGCATGACGGTCGTGTTGACCTGGACGGTCAGCCCGGCGGCCGAGAGCGCCCGGATCGCCTGGACGGTCGAGGCGAAGTGCCCGACGATCCCCCGCACGCCCTCGTGGGTGTCGGCCAGCGCGCCGTCGAGGCTGATCGAGACGGCCTTAACGCCGCTCGCGACGATTTTGTCGATCATCTCGGCGGTGAGGGCGGGCGTGACCGACGGCGCGAGCGCGACCGGCAGCCCGAGCCCGGTGGCGTGCTCGACCAGGTCGAACAGGTCGGGGCGCAGGAGGCAGTCGCCGCCGGTGAGCACGAGGATCGGGTACGGCCGGCCGAACCCTGCGACCTGGTCGAGCAGCTCGATGCCCTCGGCCGTGCTCAGCTCGCCGGGCAGCGCCTGCGCCGTCGCGCTCGCTCGGCAGTGCTTGCACGCGAGCTGGCAGGCGCGCGTCGTCTCCCAGAACACCAGCATCGGCCGCTTCGCGTAGTCCAGGCCCTTACCGCCGCCGTGGTGGCCGCCGGTCGGCACCGTCGTCGCCGGGACAGTCTCACCGTGCACTCGAGCTGGCATCGCGCTCCCTCTGACCTGGCCCGTTGGCCGCTTGTCTGCGGGCAAGTGTTCGCCGGGTTGCGCGGCGCGCGCCCGGACCTAGGTCCCTCGACCCGGGCACCGCTGGGGTTCGCCGGTCCCGCGACCTGGGTCTGGCCGGCGGCGTGAGAGACTGGGCCCCGTCAGATGCCCTCATGATCTGGTCGGTCTGTCCGTCGCAAGGCACACCGTCCCAGGCCAGAGGGCATCTGATTTTTGTGCCCGACGCCGGGCTTGGCTTTCCCGACATCCGCGCCGCTGCGGTCGTAGGCTGCCGGGATGGGCAAGAAGGCTGATCGCACCCCGTCCACGCAGGCCGCGCCAGCGCAGGCCGCGCCCGCGGACGGCAAAGCCTCCGGTCGCGTGCCCAAGAAGCCGTACGAGAAGGAGCTGTTCCGGCTCCAGGCCGAGCTCGTCACGATGCAGGAGTGGGTCCGCGCGGAGGGCAAGCGGCTCGTCGTGGTGTTCGAGGGCCGCGATGCCGCCGGCAAGGGCAGCACGATCAAGCGCGTCACGCAGTACCTCAACCCGCGCGTCGCGCGGATCGCGGCGCTGCCCGCGCCGAGCGACCGCGAGCGCACCCAGTGGTACTTCCAGCGGTATGTCGACCAGCTCCCGGCCGCCGGCGAGATCGTGCTGTTCGACCGGTCCTGGTACAACCGGGCCGGCGTCGAGCGCGTCATGGGGTTCTGCACCAACGACGAGTACCACCGCTTCCTGCACCAGTGCCCGATCTTCGAGCGGATGCTCGTTGAGGACGGCGTGCTGCTGCGCAAGTACTGGTTCTCCGTCAGCGACGCCGAGCAGGAGGCGCGCTTCCGGTCGCGGCTGGACGACCCGATGCGGCGCTGGAAGCTCTCGCCGATGGACCTCGAGTCCATCAGCCGCTGGGAGGACTACTCGCGCGCGAAGGACCAGATGATGGTGCACACGGACATCCCCGAGGCGCCCTGGTACGTCGTCGAGAGCGATGACAAGCGGCGCGCCCGGATCAACATGATCAGCCACCTGCTCTCGACGCTCCCGTACACCGAGGTCCAGCGCCTGCCGCTCGCGCTGCCGGCCCGGCCGCCCTCGACGGGGTACGTCCGGCCGCCGCGCGACACCCAGACGTACGTCCCCGACCACGCCGGTTCGCTGCTGGCCTGAGACGGGGCAGACTGCACCGGGTGCTCGAGGACCCGATCAGCCGGCTGCTCGCCGCCCCGCCCGACCTGCCGGTCCGGTCCGGGCTCGCCGAGCTCGTCGCCGCGATCGGCGCGGGCGGCACCGCCGTGCTGCAGGCGCCGCCCGGCACCGGCAAGACGACGCTCGTGCCGCCCGCGCTCGCCGCGCTGGTGGCCGGCCGCGTCGTCGTGACCCAGCCGCGGCGGATCGCGGCGCGCGCGGCGGCGCGCCGGCTGGCGTACCTGCTGGGCGAGCCGGTCGGCGAGAGCGTCGGGTACGCCGTCCGCGGGGAGCACCGCGGCGGCGCCGCGACCCGGGTCGAGTTCGTGACCACCGGCGTGCTGCTGCGGCGGCTCCAGCGGGACCCCGACCTGCCGGGCACCGGGGGAGTCGTCCTCGACGAGGTGCACGAGCGCCACCTGGACGGCGACCTCGCGCTCGCGCTGCTCGTGGACGTCCGGGCGAACCTGCGCGACGACCTCGCCCTCGTGGCCATGTCGGCCACCGTCGAGGCCGAGCGCACGGCCGACTTGCTCGGCGGCGCCGCCGGAGCGCCGATGATCGCCGTCCGGGGGTCGCTGCACCCCGTGGCCGAGCTCTGGTGCCCGCCGCCGCCGCGCGTCGCGCGGTCCGACGACCGCGGCGTCACCCCGGGCTTCCTCGACCACGTCGCCGCGTGCGTGCGGCGGGCCCTGGCCGAGCAGGTCGGCGACGTCCTCGTGTTCCTCCCGGGCGCGGGGGAGGTCATGCAGGTCGCGCGCCGGCTCGCCGGCGTCGGCGCCGACGTTCGCCCGCTGCACGGCCGGCTCTCGCACCGCGAGCAGGACCTCGCGCTGACCCAGGGCACGCGCCGCCGGGTCGTGGTCTCGACCGCGGTGGCCGAGTCCTCGCTGACCGTCCCGGGGGTCCGCGTCGTGGTCGACGCCGGCCTCGCTCGCCAGCCGCGCACGGACCACCGCCGCGGGCTCGCGGGGCTCGTGACCGTCAGCGTGAGCCGGGCGGGCGCGACGCAGCGCGCGGGCCGGGCCGGGCGCGAGGCGCCCGGGGCGGTCTATCGCTGCTGGTCCGAGGGCGACCACGCGCGCCTGCCGGAGCATCCCGAGCCCGAGATCGCGACGGCGGACCTCACCTCGTTCGCGCTCGACCTCGCCTGCTGGGGCAGCCCGGACGGCACCGGGCTCGCGCTCATGGACCCGCCGCCGGCCCCCGCGATGGCGGCCGCCCGGGCCGTCCTCGTCGGGATCGGCGCGGTTGGCCCGGCCGGCGCCGTGACGCCGCGCGGCCGGACCATCGCCGGCGTCGGCGCCGACCCGCGGCTCGCCCGTGCGCTGCTCGACGGCGCGGCGGTCCTCGGGCCGCGCCGCGCCGCCGAGATCGTGGCCGTGCTCGCCGACGACGTGCGCGCGCCGGGCGGCGACCTCGTCGCGGCGCTGCGGAGCCTGCGCCGCGGCGGCCCGGACGCCGCCGCGTGGGCCGAGCAGACCCGCCGGTTGCGGGCCGCGGTCCCCGCGAGCCGGGGCCGCGCCGCCCACGGCACCGATCGCGGCACCGAACACCTCACGGACGACCTCGCCGTCGGGCTCGTCGTCGCCCTCGCGCACCCGGATCGGATCGCCCGGCTGCGCTCGAGCGGCTCCGCGTACCTGATGGCCTCGGGAACGGGCGCCGTGCTCGCGGCCGGGAGCCCGCTCACGGGCCTGGGGTGGCTCGCGATCGCCGACGCCGATCGCGGCGCCGGGCGGCGGGACGCCGTCGTGCGGTCCGCGGCGCCGATCGACGAGTCCCTGGCGCTCGAGGCCGCGCCCTTCCTGCTGCGCGACGAGGATCACGTCGGGTGGGACGGCGGCACGGTGGTCGCGCGGCGCATCAGCTGGCTCGGGGCGATCGAGCTGGCGTCGGCCCCGCTGCCGGATCCGCCCCGGGCGCTGGTCGCGGCGGCCGTGCGCGTCGGGCTGGACCGCGACGGGCTGGGCCTGCTGCCCTGGTCGGCGGCGGCAACGACGCTGCGGCGGAGGCTGGCGTTCCTGCACGCGACGTTCGGGCCACCGTGGCCGGACGTCGGCGACGAGGCGCTCACCCGCACCCTCGACGCCTGGCTCGGCCCGGACCTGGCCCGCGTGCGTAGCGCACGGGACCTGCAGCGGATCGGTGTGCCCGCCGCCCTGCGCCGGCTGCTGCCGTGGCCGGAGGCGGGCCGGCTGGACGAGCTCGCCCCCGAGCGGGTCACCGCGGCGAGCGGCGCGAAGGTGGCGGTCGACTACACGGCGGACGAGCCCGTGCTCGCGGTCCGGATCCAGGATGTGTTCGGGTGGACGGCCACGCCGCGGATCGCGGCCGGCCGGGTGCCGCTGGTGCTGCACCTGCTCTCGCCGGCCCGGCGGCCGGTCGCCGTGACCGCCGACCTCGCGTCGTTCTGGCGTACCGGGTACCCGCAGGTCCGCGGCGAGCTGCGGCGGCGTTACCCGCGGCACGCGTGGCCCGACGACCCGCTGACCGCCACGGCGACCCGAACGGGTGGAATCGCACGGCATTAGGGAATTGCCTTCAGGTGTCGGCGCAGGTGACCGATGGCTTGAGTATGTCTCCATCCGCGCGGACAGCTGGCGAGCCCTTCGCCGGCCCGTCAGCGCGGCGAAACGCCGTCTCGACCGCGATGATCGTGGTCGTGCTGGTCGCCCTCGCGGTCGCCGGCGCGGCGTACTTCACGCGCGCGGGCGCCGAGAGCACGCGCACGGAGCGCTCCCTCGGGACACTCGCCACGGAGCTGCGGGTCCAGGATGCGATCAGGTGGCGGGCCGACGGCGGGCGGACGACGGTCGAGGTCGTCGAGGCGGATCTCGCCGCCTCGCGGGCGCGCGCCGAGGACGCGATCTCGGTCGCACGGGCGGGCACGCTCGGCGAGCAGGCCGCGTCCGCGCTCCGCGCGGCCCACGACGCCTACGCCGCCGCCGTCGACGTCGAGATGGACCGGCTCGCTGACGGGCAGGCGGCCGAGGCGCTGGCGCAGGGCCAGGTCACGGTCGAGCCCGCGCTCCAGTCGGCGCTCGCGTTGGTCGGCAGCGCGGAGCGCGCCGTCGTCGACGCCGCCGCCCGGGCCAAGGTCGCCAGCGACCTCGCCGCGCTGTCGGCCCTCGTGCTCGCGGTGGCCGCCGCCGCGCTGCAGGGCCGCCGACGGCTCGGCGAGACCCGCGCTGAGCAGGCCGACCGAAGCGAGCGACGCTTCCGCGCGCTGGTCGACCAGTCGGCGGACATCGTCGTCGTGATCGATCACGCCGGGGCGACGCACTACCTGAGCCCGTCCGCCGAGCGGCGGCTCGGCGGGGACGGGCCCGGCCCGGACGACCGCCTCGACCTGTTCTCCGGCGCGCATCCCGACGACCGCGCCCCGCTGCGCGCTGCGCTGGCGTCGGTGCGGCCCGGTGCGCAGGCGGTGGTGCTCGAGGTACGGCTGCCGGCCCGGCCGACCGACGCGGGCGACGACGGCGCATGGCGCACGTTCGAGCTGACGATCCAGGACCCGGGCGACGACGCGGGCATCGGCGGCCTCGTGCTGACCGGGCACGACGTGACCGAGCCGCGGCGGCTGCAGCGCGAGCTGGAGCATCGCGCGCTGCACGACTCGCTCACCGGCCTGCCGAACCGCGCGCTGCTCGGAGACCGCTTCGACCAGGCGCTGCTCAGCGCGTCCCGGGCCGGGACCGCCGTCGGCCTGCTCCTGATCGACCTCGACCGGTTCAAGGAGATTAACGACACCCTGGGCCACCACTACGGCGACCAGCTGCTCGTCCAGGTCGGCACCCGGTTCGAGAGCGCGCTGCGGGCGTCCGACACGATCGCGCGACTTGGCGGCGACGAGTTCGCGGTCCTGCTCGCGGACGTGGGCGGCCTGGACGCGGCCATGGAGGTGGCGCACACGCTCCAGGCGACGCTGACCAGCTCGTTCGTCGTCGACGGCATCGAGCTGGACGTCGAGGCGAGCATCGGCGTCGTGGTCTCGGGCGAGCACGGCGCCGACGTCACGACGCTGATGCAGCGCGCGGACATCGCGATGTACGTCGCGAAGCAGCGCAACCTGCGCGTCTCGGCGTACGACCCCGGCGGCGACGAGCACAGTCCCACTCGCCTGGCCCTGCTCGGCGACCTGCGGCGGGCGCTGCGCGGCGACGAGCTGGTGCTGCACTACCAGCCGAAGGTCAGCCTCAGCACCGGCGAGGTGTGCGGCGCCGAGGCCCTCGTGCGCTGGCAGCACCCGGAGCGCGGCCTCATCCCGCCGTCGGAGTTCATCCCGCTCGCCGAGAACACCGGCCTGATCGGCCCCTTGACCAGGCACGTGCTGAACCTCGCGCTGCTGCAGCAGCGCCGGTGGATCGACAATGGGTCGCCGCTCAAGCTCGCAGTCAACCTCTCGGCGCGCAACCTCCTGGACGAGCGCCTCGACGTGATGGTGGCCGAGTTGCTCGCCGAGCATGGCGTCCCGGCGCGCTGGCTCACGCTCGAGGTCACGGAGAGCGCGATCATGACGGACCCCAAGCGCGCGCGCGAGCTGCTCGAGCGGATCGCCGAGCAGGGGATCGAGATCGCCATCGACGACTTCGGCGCCGGGTACACGAGTCTCGGGCAGCTCAAGCACCTGCCGGTCACCGAGCTCAAGATCGACCTGTCGTATGTCACGACCATGGACACCGACACCAGCAACAGCCTGATCGTGCGCAGCGTGATCGAGCTCGGCCACAACCTCGGCCTCAGCGCGGTCGCCGAGGGCGTCGAGAGCGCCGCGATCCTGACGGGCCTGACCTCGTTCACCTGCGACGTCGCGCAGGGCTACCACCTGTCCCGGCCGCTGCCCGTCGACGCGTTCGACCGGTGGTGCGCGAGCTGGCCAGGCCTCGTCGCGCTCACAGGCGTGGAGATCCCGCAGCCCCGACCGTTCTGAGCCCCGTCCGTGCCGAACGAGGCCACGCCGCTGGTTTCGTGGCTAGGTTTGACGTCAGGCGCGGCGAGCCGCCGCGGCGTAGGCACCGACCGACGAACGGGTGAGATGCGATGACGATCGGCAGCGGTACGGCGGACGACCCCTGGGTGCTCACGACGGCGCCGGGCACCTCCGGCTACACCATGCACCGCGACGTCGCGGCCGACCCGCCGACGCTCGTGTGCCAGGTCGGCGCGACGACCCTGCGGTATCGGCTGCGCGCGATCGAGGACCTGCACGCCTGGCTCGTCGAGCAGGGGGACTGGGTCCCGCTCGGGGCCGCGGACGAGAAGAAGCCCGCCGCGCCGGGCACCGTCGAGGCGTGGGGACGGTCGCGGGACAATCCGGTCGGCGGCTGGTACGGCCTGCGGGCCGGGTACCGGGGGCGGTTCGGGATGTACCTGCCCCCGCTGCTCGAGGCGCTCGGGCGGGCCGAGCTCACGCACGACGCCCGCAACAACCGGGTCCGGGCCCTCTAGCGGCGCAGTCGCCAGCGGTCGCCAGCCGTCGCGGGGGCTGGGCTACTGACCGCCGAGGCGGGCACGCCACCCGCGCTTCGCCGCGGATACCACCGCCGTGGGCACCCCGGCGGTGGAGCGGTCCTCAGCGCGGGCGTCGTCGGCGGGTCCCGTCGCGAGCAGAACCCCGAGTGCACGGTTGCTCGCGCCGGGCGGGGGGACGCGCGCGATGAGGTGGTGGGCAGCGCTGTAGACGAGCTCGCGGTCTTGCGTGACCGCGACGTCGAAGCGGCCGTCAGTGGTGGCCCGGGCGAAGATCCCGAGCGGGGCGCGATCGCCGAGCACGACGACGAACTTCTCGTCCGCGAGTGGGTCCCGGCCCCCCAGGCGGACGCTGCGGACGTTCGGGACGGCGTCGGCCTCGAGCCCGGTGCCGAAGGCGACGAACAGCAGCGTCTCGGCCGGGATCCCGGACTGGCTCAGCTGGACGGGGAGTGCGCCCTCGCGGCCCATGCCGATCAGGAAGATCGGCCAGGCACCCGTCGAGTGCGCGCCGTAGGCGAGTAGCAGCGCGAGCCGGTCGAGGAGCTCCGCGCGCATCGTCTCGTGCGGACGGTCGCTCATCAGCTCGAACGGCGAGGCGATCTCGAGGTCGAGCGGGGTGATCGTGATCAGGCCGACAGGGGTCAGCGGCGCGGCGTAGTGCATCTTGAGCGGCCCGGGCGCGCCGAGATGGAAGCCCTGGCCGTAGCTGGCGCCGAGCGCGCGGGCCCACGTGGCGTCGGCCTCGCTCTCGATCCCTTCCACGATGAGCGCGGCACCGGACCGCTCCACGTAGCGCAGGAGGCTGCTCACGACGGCCGTCGAGTCGGCGGGCGAGGCCCCGGCAAGCCGGCGCAGGTCGAGCTTGACGACGTCGGCCTGGATGATCGGCAGCAGCGTCAGCGGCGCTCGGCTCGCGCCGACGTCGTCGATCGCGACGCCCCAGCCCATCTCGCGTGCGCGATCGACCGCGCTGAGCACACCCGCCGGGTCGGCCGCCACGGTCCGATCGTTGACCTCGACGAATACCCGGAGCATCGACTCGGCCCGCGTCGCGAGGTGCGCGAGGTCGGGCGGGCACGGGGACCCGACCGCCTGAGCCTCGACGTTGACGAACAACGACATCGCCGGTGGGACCCCAGCGTCGAGGACGGCTCCGAAGGCCGCCGTGCGGCACACCCAGTCGAGCTCGGCGACCCGCCCGGTGCGCCGGCCCGCGTCGAAGAGGGCCTGGGGGCTGGCGAACTGCGTGCCGACCGGCCCGCGCGCGAGCGCCTCGAGGCCGACGACCTGCCCCGAGTGCAGGTCGAGGATGGGCAGGAACACGACGTCGACCGCGCGCCGGTCGAGGAGATCGGCGAACTCCGTGTCGGCGAACTCCTGGTCGGCGGCCGTCTGGTCGGCGACGCCGTCGACGCCGGCCGTGAGCTCCCGATCGCTGTCTGTGCCGAGCATCGTTGACCACCTGCCGGTTCGTGGGCGTGGTCCCTCGGGGATCGACCGTTCCGCATCGGTGCGGCCCGGGTCGCGGGGGACTTCTTGATGGATGATCGGCCGCCGCACGCACTTCGTGAGCGAATCGGGTGCGCTGTCCGCGCCCGCGGACTCCCGTGCCGTTCAGGTCCGCCAGGCCTCGTAGAAGTGGTGCACCGGGCCGGGGCCGGCCCCGATCTCGAGCGTGTCCGCCGCGGCGAGGGCGCCCGTGAGCCAGCGCTTCGCCTCGTCGACGACGCCGGGCCAGTCCAGCGGGCGCGCGGCTGCTGCGGGCGCCGCTGGCGCGGTCGCTACGCCAGCCGCGAGCGGGGCTGTCGCGTGGGCCGCAAGCGCGGCGATGGCCGAGGAGAGGGTGCACCCGGTGCCGTGCGTGTTCCGGGTCGGCACGCGCGGCGCGTGCAGGAGGCGCTCGCCCGCGGCGTCGAGCCAGAGGTCGGTGGCGTCCGGCCCGCGCAGGTGCCCGCCCTTGAGCAGCACCCGCCGCGCGCCGAGCTCGCGCAGCGCATGCGCCTGGGCGCGCATCGCGTCGAGGTCACCGGCCTCGGCGACGTCCAGCAGCGCCGCCGACTCGGGCAGGTTCGGGGTCACGACCGACGCGTAAGGCAGAAGCCGGCGCATCGCCGCGACGGCGTCGTCGTCGAGCAGGCGGGCACCGCTCGTCGCGACCATCACCGGGTCCAGCACCACGACGGGATCGGGCTCGCCGCCGCCGGCGGGGGACCGCTCGGCCAGCAGCTGGGTCACCGCCTCGATGATCGGCGCCGTCGCGAGCATGCCGATCTTCACGGCGTCGAGGCGGACGTCGGCGAGCAGGGTGTCGAGCTGTTCGCGGACGAACCGCGGCGGCACGGTGTGCACCCCCGACACGCCCCGGGTGCTCTGCGCGGTGAGGGCGGTCAGCACCGCGGTCCCGTACACGCCCAGCGCCGAGAACGTCTTCAGGTCCGCCTGGATCCCGGCGCCGCCCGAGGGGTCGGAGCCAGCGATCGTCAGGGCGACGGGCGGCCGGGTCATGCCCGCGCCCCGTCCCAGCGGGCCCGCAGCGCCGCCGTCGCCGCCCGGACGTCGGGTTGGCCGCAGATCGCGCTGACGACGGCGACCCCCGCGGCGCCCGCCGCGCGCAGCTGCGGGAGGCGTCCGGCGGTGATGCCCCCGATCGCGACGCACGGCCACGGGCTTGCGGCCGCGATGCGCCGGAGGGCGTCGACACCGCCGGGCGGCGCGTGGTCGGGCTTCGTGGCGGTCGCCCACACCGGCCCGACCCCGAGGTAGTCGACGGCGTCGATCCCGTGCGCGAGGGCGGCTTCCACGTGCGCGGTGGTCTGGACGGAGAGCCCGAGGAACCCGTCCTCGCCGAGGAGGGCGCGCGCCTGCGCGACGTCGAGGTCGCCCTGGCCCACGTGCGCGCCGTCCGCGCCGATCGGGGCGACGAGATGCACCCGGTCGTTCACGAGCAGCGGGACCCCCGTGCCCGCCAGGCGCGCGCGCACGGCGCGTCCCAGGCGGACGAGCTCGTCGTCGGTCGCCTGCGGGTCGCGGAGCTGGACCGCGGTGACCCCGGCGCCGACCGCCGCCGCGACGGTGGCCTCCACGCCCAGCGCGGCGCACAGCGCCGCGTCGGTCACCAGGTACAGCGAGAGGTCCAGCGGCGCGCGCCGTCCCGGCCGGCGCGTCACGCGAGCCGGACCCGGTCGACGAGTCCGTCGGGTTCGATCGCCGCGAGCGCGTCGAGCAGCGCCACCGCGAAGCTGCCGGGGCCCGCGCTCGCGTTCGCCGCGGTCTCTGCGGCGACCGTCAGCGTCGCAGTCGCGGTGACGGCCGCGAGCAGCGCGTCGGGGGTGACGGCGCAGCACGCCGCCATCAGCGCGCCGAGCGCGCACCCCACGCCCGTCACGCGGGTCAGCAACGGGTGGCCGTTGGCCACGCGCACGACCCGTTCGCCGTCGGTCAGGTGATCGACCTCGCCGCTGATCGCGACGACGCAGCCGTGCTCGCGGGCAAGGGCGATCGCGGCGGGCAGCGCCGCCTCCGGGCTGTGCGTCGCGTCCACGCCCTTGCCGCCCGCGCCGCCGGCGAGGGCCAGGATCTCGGACGCGTTGCCGCGCAGGATCGTCGGCGCGCTCCGGTCGGGCGTCGTGGGCGCGAGCAGCCGCTCGGCCGTGCGCGTCCGCCAGGAGAGCGCCCCGGCGCCGACAGGGTCGAGGACCCACGGCGTCGCGGCGCTCGTCGCGGCGGCGACCGCGAGGAGCATCGCCGCGACGGTCTCGTCCGACGGAGTCCCGAGGTTGACCAGCACCGCGTCGGCGGCCGCCGCCATCGGGGCGGCCTCGTGCGGGTTGTCGACCATGATCGGGCTGGCTCCCACCGCGAGCAGGAGGTTAGCGGTCCACTGCGCGACCACGACGTTCGTCAGGCAGTGGACCAGGGGTGCTCGCTCACGCAGCGCGGCGAGCACCCCGCCGACATCGTTGGCGCTGATCGACTCAGCGCCGATGGCGTCGGCGCGCAGCTCGCTCGTGCGCAGGTCAGTGTTCGGTCGATCAGGTCGATCAGGTCGTGCAGAAGGTGCGGGCATCCGCGACGTTCCCTTCGCTAGTGCGAACTAGATCAGGTTCAACGGGTGTGTTCTCAGCCGCGCCACGCACGGCACCCCGCGTCGGTCGTCGACCCTACGCCCGCCGGCGGGCACCGGACGCCTGCGGGCGCGTCCGGTGTAGCGTTCGCGGCGCACGAGAGACGACAGGGGAGCGCCGCCGCAGATCGGTGGGCGCTGAGAGTGCGGTTCGCCGCAGACCCTCGAACCTGATCCGGTTAGTACCGGCGAAGGGAGTCGAGTTCTTGGGGAGCCGGCGACCGTCGGCGCCCTCCCCTCCTGACGTTCCAGGAGGACCGCACCATGACCATGCACGCACCTGACGCACCCGACGCACCTGACGCACCCGATGCACCCGTCTCGCTCCGAACGGCCCGGCGATCGCGCTGGCGCGTCGTCGACATCGTCGTCGCCTCGATCGTCGCGGCGACCGTCGGCGTCGTCTTCTGGGGGTGGTCCGCCGGCTACGTCGCCGTCGCGTTGCTCACGGTGAGCTTCCCCCCGCTCGCGGGCCTGTACAGCGGCGGCTGGCTGCTCGCCGGCGCGCTCGGCGCGCTGATCGTCCGGCGCCCGGGAGCGGCGCTGTACTGCGAGCTCGTGGCGGCGGTCGTCGAGGGCTTCCTGGGCACGCACTTCGGCTGGACCGTGGTCATCTCGGGTCTCATGCAGGGCCTTGCGGCCGAGTTCGTGTTCGCCGCGTTCCGGTACCGGCGGTGGACCCTCCCGGTCGCGCTGCTGGCCGGCGGCGTCGCCGGGCTCGCGCTCGGCGCGACGGAGAACGTGCTCTACCACGTCGCCTGGGCCGGGCAGTGGCAGCGGGTGTACCTGGTCCTCACGGCGGCGTCCGGCGTCGTCCTCGCCGGAGCGGTGCCCTGGTTCGGCGTGCGCGCACTCGCCCGGACGGGGGTCCTCGCGCACCTGGCCTCGCGCGGCGCGGCGACCGAGTCGGCCGTGCGCCGGACTCCCGCGTGAGTGCGCCGGTGGTCCGGCCGGCGTCGATCACCGCGCAGGGGTGGGGCTGGCGCCACGCGGGTCGGGTGCGGCCGGCCCTGCAGGGGCTCGACCTGCACGTCGAGGCCGGCGAGCGAGTACTTCTGCTCGGTCCCTCCGGCGCGGGTAAGTCGACCTTCCTGCAGGCCGTCGCGGGCGTGCTGGACGACGGCTCCGGCGGGTCGGAGTCCGGCCGCCTCCTGGTGGACGGCGCCCCGGCGGCGGGCCAGCGCGGGCGGGTCGGGCTGATGCAGCAGGACCCGGAGAGCCAGATCGTGCTCGCCCGGATCGGCGACGATGTCGCGTTCGGCGCGGAGAACCTCGCGGTGCCGCGCGCGCAGATCTGGACCCGGGTCGCCGAGAGCCTCGCGGCCGTCGGCCTCGACCTGCCGCACGGGCACCCGACGTCGGCCCTGTCGGGCGGGCAGAAGCAGCGGCTGGGGCTGGCCGGGATCCTCGCGATGCGCCCCGGCGCGCTGATCCTGGACGAGCCCACGGCGAACCTCGACCCGCGGGGCGTGCTCGAGGTCCGGGACGCGGTGGTGCGCGTGCTCGGAGCGACCGGCTCGACGCTGATCGTGGTGGAGCACCGGGTCGAGGTGTGGGTCGACGTCGTTGACCGCATCGTCGTGCTCGGTCGGGGCGGCGCGGTGGTGGCAGACGGGGCGCCGGCCCGCGTGCTCGCGGGGCAGCGGTCGACCCTCGACGCGGCGGGCGTGTGGGTACCTGGGCGCGCGCCGCAGGTCACCGCGCGCGGGCTCCCCGCCTGCGGCGCGGCGGCCGTCGCGCCCGTCACGCTGCTCGCGGCGCGCGACCTGGCCGTCGCCCGCGTGCCGGGCCGACGCCGTCGGCCGTCGCCGCCCGTGGCCGCGGGGATCGGTCTGTCGGTCGCGGCCGGGGAAGCGCTCGTGGTGACCGGGCCGAACGGCGCCGGGAAGTCGACGCTCGCCCTGACGCTCGCCGGGCTGCTGCCAGCCGCCGGTGGCTCGGTCGTCGCGGGGGCGCCCCTGCGGTCGGGCGGCGTCGGGGCGGATCCGGCCGACTGGACCGCGGCCGAGCTCATCACCCGGATTGCCATGGTCTTCCAGGAACCGGAGCACCAGTTCGTCACCGGCACCGTCCGCGACGAGATCGCGTTCGGGCCGCGCCGGGTCGCCGCCCGTGGCCGACGCCGGTCCCCGCGGCTTCGCGAGGCCGGCGCCGGTCGCGTCGACGAGCTGCTCGAGCGGTTGCGCTTGACCGACCTCGCGGGCGCGAACCCGTTCACGCTCTCCGGCGGCGAGAAGCGGCGGGTCTCGGTCGCGACGGCACTGGCGACGAGCCCCGCCGTCCTCGTGCTCGACGAGCCCACCTTCGGCCAGGACGCGACGACCTGGGCCGAGCTTGCGGGCCTCTTCGGCGAGCTGCTCGACGCCGGCAGCGCGATCGTCGCCGTCAGCCACGACGCCGAGATCGCGGGCGTGCTCGGCGCCGCGCGGCTCGAGCTCGGCGGCGCGGCGCGTACGCCCCGACGGGCGCCTGCCAGGTCCGGGCGGGCGGCGTGACGGCGCCCGTCCTCGCGCGGGCGAACCCGCTCGCGAAGCTCGCCGGGGCGCTCGTGCTGACGGTCGTCCTGCTGCTCTCGGTCGACTGGGTCTCGGCCTGCGTCGCGCTCGCGTTCGAGCTCGCGGTCGTGCCCCTCGCCGGGCTCACCTACCGCGGCCTCGCCCTGCGCGGATGGCCGATCCTCGCCGCTGCGACGCTCAGCGGCTACAGCACGGCGGTGCTCGCCGACCCGAGCGGGCCGGTGGTGATCCGGCTCGGCGCGGTGGCCGTCAGCGCCGGCGCGATCGCGGCGGCGTGGCGATCGCGATGCGCGCGCTCGCGATCGCCCTGCCGGGGGTTCTCCTGCTGACCTGCACCGACCCGACGGACCTCGCGGACGGGCTCGCGCAGCGGCTCCGGCTGCCGTCCCGGTTCGTTCTCGGTGCGCTCGCCGCGCTACGCTTGGTCGGGTTGCTCGGCCACGAGTGGACCACCCTGACGATGGCGCGGCGGGCCCGCGGGCTGGGCGGCCGGCGCGGCCGGCGGCCCGGGCTCCGGGTCCAGGCCGACCAGGCGTCCGTGCTGCTCGTGCAGGCGATCCGGCGCGCCACCCGCCTGGCGATCACGATGGAGGCGCGCGGCTTCGGCGGCGGGACCCGGACGTGGGCCCGCGCGAGCGTCTTCAGCCGGGTCGATGCGGGGGTCGCGGCCGCCGCGGTCGGCGTCGCAGCGGCCGCCGTCGCGGCGGCGGTCCTGGCCGGTACCTGGAGTCCGATCTGGGCGTGAGCGTCAGGCGCGGGCGAAGCGCCCGACGAGCGCCTGGGCGGCGGCCGTGACCAACGCCCGGTCGTAGGTGACGACGAACTCGAACTCGCGGTCGCCGTCGGCCCCCTCGTCGCCGAGGTCCCGCGCCATCAGGGCGGCCGCCGTGTGGGCGCCGAGCACGACGACGGTCCACTCGCGTGCGAGCGGGTCCTGCCGGGACAGCGCGGTGCCCCGGACGCCCGGCGCCGGCTCGGCGGACATGCCGACCCCGAGCGCGCCCACGAACGGCAGCTGCCGGGCGAGCTCGGTGTAGCGCCGCGCGGTGTCCGGGCTGAAGAACCGCGCGTCCTCGAACCCGGCGAGCAGCAGCGGTGCGACCCGCGCCTGCGCCGCGGTGAGCTCGAGCGTGTGCGACAGCGGCAGGAGGAGGTGCTTGGGGGCGCGGCGGAGCCGGCGGCCCGCGCCGATCACCTCGTACGGGGTCGTGCACAGCTGCGGGCTGATCGAGTGCGCGGCAAACCGCTCCGGCCGGGAGGTCGTCGCGGCGAACCGGCGCTCGCCGCGGCCCCAGAGCCAGCCCTGCCCGAGCGTCGCCCCGAGCACGAGAGCCCGGGTCAGGTCGGCCTGCGTCTCGATGCCCTCGGCGACGACCTCGGCGCCGGACGCCTCCGCGTACGCGCGCACGGCCCCCGCGACGGTGATGGTCGCGACGTCGTGCACGGTGCGCAGCAGGCGTAGGTCGAGCTTGACGACCTCCGGACGCAGCAACGGGATGAGCGCGAGGGACGCGGGCTCGACGCCGACGTCGTCGAGCGCGATCGCACACCCCGCCGCGCGCAGGCGCTCGGCGCCTGCCAGGACCCCGGCAAGGTCGGCGGCGAGGGCCCGCTCGGTGATCTCGACGACGACCTGGACGTGCGCCGCCCGGGCGGCGACCGCGGCGAGCACGACGTCGAGATGCCCGGTCAGGGTGCTCGGCTCGATGTTCACGAACAGGGTCACGGGACGCCCGCCCGAGAGCCGGGCGGCGTCGGCGAGGGACGTCGCGAGCGATGCCCGCTCGAGGTCGACGATCCGGCCGGCCGCTCGCGCGGCGTCGAGCAGCACCAGCGGGGACTGCCACGGCGTGCCGGCGGGGCCGCGCAGCAACGCCTCGTGGGCGAGCACCGCGCCGGTGTCGAGGTCGACGAACGGCTGGTAGACGCAGTGCAGGCCGTCCGCGCGCAGCAGCGCGTCCAGGGGCACCGGCTCGGTGGGCGCGGCGCCGGCGGGTACGGCGCCGTTTGGCGCGGCGTCGAGAGGCACGGCGGGGTCGGCGTGCTGCGCGGGGGAGGACACGCCTGCCTATCGGCCGGCAGTGCGCCTATTGAAGCCGTCGTGCCGGATGACCTGGCGTGTCGTAGTCTCGGCCCGCTCGCCGGGCGGAGCGTGGACTCCGGGACGGACCACTGAGACGGACCACTGAGACGGACCACTGAGACGGGGGTGGCGGTCGTGGCGCACGGTGCGTCGCTCGTCGCGATCGCGTTGCTCGTGGGCGTACTCGGATTCGCCGTCGCGCGACCGCGGGGCTGGCCCGAGGCCGTCGCCGCCGTGCCCGCCGCCGTCGTCGTGGTGCTGATCGGCGCCGTGACGCCCGCCGCCGCGCGTGCGGAGATCGTGGAGCTGCTCCCGGTCGTGGCGTTCCTTGCCGCGATCCTGGTCCTGTCCCACCTGTGCGATGCCGAGGGTCTGTTCGCGGCGGCCGGGGCGCTCATGGCGACCGCGGCGCGCGGCCGGGCGCAGCGGCTGCTCGTGGCGGTCTTCGGCGTCGCCGCGCTGGTCACGGCCGTGCTGAGCCTCGACGCCACCGTCGTGCTGCTCACCCCGGTGGTCTTCGCGACCGCCGCCCGCGCGGGGCTGCGGCCGAAGCCGTTCGTCTACGCGTGCACGCACCTGGCGAACTCCGCGTCCCTGCTGCTGCCGGTGTCCAACCTGACGAACCTGCTCGCGTTCACGGCGAGCGGACTGTCCTTCGCGCGCTTCACGGCGCTGATGGCCCTGCCGTGGGTGACCGTCATCGTGATCGAGTACCTGGTCCTGCGCCGGTTCTTCGCCGCCGACCTGGCCGTCGGGTCGGGGCCGCGCCCGATCGCACCCGGCGCCCCGGCGCCAGCGCGCGCGACGGTGGCGCTCGTGGCGGCGACCCTCGCGGGCTTCGTGCTCGCGTCGGTGCTGGGGGTCCCGCCCGCGTGGGCCGCGGGCGCCGGCGCCGCCGTGCTCGCGACGTCGGCGCTCGCCCGTCGACGCACGACGCCCGGAGAGTTGTTGCGGGCCGCGAATCTCCCGTTCTGCGTCTTCGTGCTGGCGCTCGGCGTCGTCGTGGTCGCCGTCGTGGACTCGGGCCTCGGCGATGTGGTGGCGGGCCTCCTGCCGCGGGGCAGCTCGTTCCTCGCCCTCCTGGCGGTGGCCGCGGTGGCGGCGATCCTGGCGAACCTCCTGAACAACCTGCCGGCCGTGCTCCTGCTCGTCCCGCTCGCCGCGTCGGCCGGCGGTCCGGGCGCCGTGCTCGCCGCGGTCCTGGGGGTCAACCTCGGCCCGAACCTCACCTACGTCGGCTCGCTCGCGACGCTGTTGTGGCGACGGGTGCTCCGCGAGCACGACGCGGAGCCGAGCCTGGGGGAGTTCAGCCGCCTCGGCGCCTGGAGCGTCCCGCTCACCCTGGTGGGCGGCGTGGGTGCACTCTGGGTGTCGTTGGCGATCGGAGGATGACCTCGATGGACGTGCTGGTCTGGGTGACCGAGGCGACCTGGCCCGCGTGCGTGGCGGCGGCCCGCGAGCACGCCCCGGCCGGAGCGCGGATCACGCTCCTGTACGTCGGCGACGACGAGGTGCCGGCCGCGGCGCACGGGGCGCTCGCCGGGCTCCTCGGGCGGGCGGCGTGGGCGCGGCCGGCGGCGGGCCACGGGTTCGGGGACCTCGCCGCGCAGGCGGGCCGGGAGCTGCTCGCGGCCGCGGCACAGGAGCTCGGGCGCGCGGCCACGCTCGAGCAACGGCACGGACGCATCGAGCGCGAGGTGGTCGGCGCGGCGGCTGCCGCCGACCTCCTGATCCTCGCCCGTGACGGGGACCTGCGCCGGCTCGGACCGCACTCCCTCGCGCCGGCCACCCGGTTCGTCGTCGACCACGCGCCGTGCGCGACGCTGCTCGTGTGGCCGGTCGTGGCACCCGCGCTCGGCTCGATCCCCCCGCCCCCCGACCCGGCTCGGGCGCCCCGCCCGCCGCACGGGCCGCCGCCGCCCCAGGGGGCGGCGCCGCCGCTCGCATAGCCGCCGGCACCCTCGCCCGACCGACGGCCGCGCCGGTAGCGTGCTGCCATGAAGTTCGGCATCGTCGCGAGCTCCGGCTCGACGGACCAGGTCCTCGAGATGGCACAGGCGGCAGAGCGCGCCGGCTGGGACGGCTTTTTCACGTGGGACGGCATCAGCGTGGGGCCGGGGGACACGTTCGATCCCTGGACCCTGCTCGGCGCGGTCGCCGCGACGACCTCGACCATCCGGCTCGGCGCGATGGTGTTCTCGATCCCCCGGCGCAAGCCGTGGGAGGTCGCTCGGCAGGCGCTGACCGTCGATCACCTGTCTGGTGGTCGGCTGGTCCTTCCCGTCGGGCTCGGCGCCACCGACGACGGCGCGTACAGCCGCGTCTCGGGCGAGTCGACGGACCGCAAGGTTCGCGCCGAGCAGCTCGACGACGCCCTCGCGATCCTCGACCTCGCCTGGACGGGCGAACCCTTCAGCTTCGAGGGCACCCACACCCGCGTGCGCGACCTCGTCTTCCGGCCGCGGCCCGTGCAGCGGCCGAGGATCCCCGTCTGGGTCGTCGCGGCGTGGCCCGCGGAGCGGTCCATGCGGCGGGCCGTCGGCCGCGAGGGGATCATCCCGATCCGACGAGGTGACCCGTTCACGCCGCTCGGCCCCGTCGAGCTCGGCGAGCTGGCCGCCTGGGTGGACGCGCACCGCGACGTCGGCGCCGGTCCGATCGAGATCGTGCTCGAGGGCGTCCTCCCTGACGACCCGGCCGTGGCTGCGGCGCACGCGTCGATGCTCGCCGGGGCCGGCGTCACGTGGTGGATCGAGTCGCGCTGGGAGGGTGCTGGCGCGACGCCCGAGGCGCTCCTGGCGCGGATCCGTCAGGGGCCGCCCGACTCGCGGTGAGCGCGGCGCACAGGCGCTCTTGCGGCCGGGGCGGGCGAGTACCTCGGGCGAACCGCAGCGACGCGCGGGGGACAGGTGGGACTGGTGGGGCCTGTGGGGCGGCTCGGGCGTCCCGGTGGTGCACTCGGGTACCTCGCGCGTCGGTGAGGTTCACCGTCCGCGCGGAGCATGGTGCGGATGTGACTGGTGGGGCACGTGGGGCTTGCTGGGCGTCACAGCTGTGCGGTTCTGTCACCTGCCCCGCGCGGACGAGCGCGCCGTCCGATCTCGCGCAGGCGCGGCAGGGCGTCCAGCACCCGCGAGTGGTTGCGCGAGTGGTTGCGGGGAGTTGTCCGTGCCTACTGCTCGGGTATGAGCCGCAGGCCGGCGCGATCGGGGCGGACGTGGGGGCCTGCCGGAGTGCTCCACCCGGAGCTGGCCTGCGCTGCGCCGATGGCGGGCTCGTCGATCACGATGCCGATGCCCGGCGTGTCGCCGAGGACGATGCCGCCGTCGGAGATGACCTGATCGACCGTGAGCCCGAAGGGCGAGGAGAGGTCCTGGACCTCGGTCGACAGGTGGTTGGGCACGCACGCGGCGGCGTGCGCGACGGGGTTGGTCAGGTAGCCGACGGGGCTGATGGGCAGGTCTCGGCTGTGCGCGACGGTGGCCGCCCGCAGGAAATGGGTGATGCCCCAGACGCTGCCCGTCTGCACGATGTCGACCGCGCCCGCGTCCAGCAGCGGGCGGAACTGCTCGAGGCCCGTCAGGTTCTCGCCCGTGGCGATCGACGCGCGGACCGACCGGGACACCAGCGCGAGACCTTCGGCGTCCCAGCGGCGCAGCGGCTCCTCGACCCAGGTCAGGTCCATCTGATCCTCGAGCGCGCAGATGTAGCGGATCGCCTGCTTGCGGTTCCAGGACTCGTTCGCGTCGAACATCATCGCCGGCTTGGCGGTGTTCGCGCGGAAGAGCTCGCGGACCGCCTTCAGGCGCACCAGGTCGTGGTCGAGGTCCCGTCCGCCCTTGACCTTCGCGCTGGTGAATCCGCGCTCGACCCAGCCGCTGTACAGCGCCGCGAGGTCGTCGTCCGTCACCGCGATCTCGAGCGCCGAGGCGTACCCGGGGACGAACCGGTCCCGGGCGCCGAGGGTGCGCCACAACGGCTCGTTCGCCATCTTGGCCTTGAGGTCCCACAGCGCCATGTCGAGCGAGCCGATGCCGCCGAAGGTCGCCCCGCCGTGGCCGGACTTGAAGACGAACGCGAGCATCCGGTCGTACAGCGAGGACGTGGCCCGCGGGTCCTGGCCCTCGATGGCGGGGAACAGCCGGGCGATGTCGCTGTGCGAGCCGAGGCCGACCCCTTCGAGGCCGGAGTCGGTCTCCAGGATCACGAGTGGGACCTCCGTGATGCCCTCGCTGATGTAGCCGTTCACGTCACCGACCGGCCGACCCCAGTGGTGATACGTCGTGATGAGCCGAAAGCCGGTGATCTTCATGTCATCCCTCGCGTCGTCGGACGACTGAGACAGCATCTCGACGTCGATCCGTCCTTCGGTCCGTAAACAGCATACATCACACGTATAGAGGGTGAGACGTCATACGTTCGAGTGCGCTCCGCTAGAATCCGGTCATGGTGACGAACGTCAATAGTGCTTCTGCCTCGACGCGGATCCTGTCGATCGAGACCCGGCTGCCCGCGAAGCGCCTCGGCGTCGCCGTCGTGGAGGCGCTCGTGGACGTCATCGTGTCCGGCTCGCTCGCTCCCGGGGACCTGCTGCCGCCGGAGATCCCGCTCAGCCAGCAGTTCGGCGTGAGCCGCACGGTGCTGCGCGAGTCGGTCAAGCGCGTCGAGGAGAAAGGCCTGGTCACCGTCGCCCAGGGCCGGGGCACGCGCGTGGAGCCGTCCAGCTCCTGGAACATCCTCGACCGGGTCGTGCTGACCGCTCTCATCGCTCACGACGACAGCCTTGGCGTGCTGGACGACCTCAGCGTCGTCCGCGCCCGCCTCGAGTCCACGATGGCCGGCGAGACGGCGCACCACCGGACCGCGGACCAGCTCGGCGAGCTGCGCCGGACCACCGCGCTCATGCGGACCTCGGTGGAGGACCCGGACGCGTTCAACGCCGCGGATCACGCATTCCACGAGATGGTCATGGCGATCTCCGGAAACCGCCTCGCGGAGAGCATCGCCCGGATCCTGTTCGAGCGGGCCCGGGAGAGCACCCGCTACCGCGGGATCGCCTCGGACGAGCACGTCCGGTTCACTCTCGCCGAGCACGAGGCCGTCTTCGCCGCGATCGAGGACGGCGATCTCGACCGCGCCGAACGCGCCATGAACGACCACATCATCGATGCGTGGCAGCGCCGGCGGCTGCCCGACCATCGGGGCGCCCGCCCGGCGGGCTGAGCCGCGTCAGCCCGTGCTCCTCGGTTCCCGGAGCGTGCTGCGCCCGTCCCGCTAGGTGATGCTCTCGGGACTGACCAGCCCGGCGTCGACCAGCTCGGTCCAGAGCGCCTGCGGGACCGGGCTCGCGAAGCGGTCGAGGTTGCTGTCGACCTGCGCCGCGTTGCGCATCCCCAGCGCTACGCTCGTGACGGCCGGGTGCTGGAGGGGGAAGGCGATGGCTGCGGCCGGCAGCGACGTGCCGTGGGACTCGCAGATGTCAGCCAGCCTGTTCGCGCGAGCGACGAGCTCGGGCGAGGCCCGGCCGTAGTCGTACTTCGCCTCGGGGGCCGGCCGAGGCGTGCTCAGCAGGCCCGAGTTGAAGACGGCGACGGCGATGATCGATCCGCCCGCCCTGCGCGCCGGCTCGAGCGCGGTGGCGAGCGCGCTCTGGTCCATCAGCGTGTAGCGCCCGGCGACCATGGCGACGTCGAGCAGCCCGTCGGCGAAGAGCCCCGCGAGCTGATGAGTCACGTTCGTCCCGACGCCGATGGCGCGCACCACTCCGTCGGCCCGGAGCTCGCCGAGGGCGTCGAGCGCGTCGCGGGCCGCGCTCTCGCGGAACTGATCCGGGTCGTGCGCGTAGACGATGTCGACATGGTCGAGCCCGAGCCGCTCGAGCGAGGCGTCGAGCGAGCGGCGCACGCCGTCCCGCGAGAAGTCCCAGACCCGATGAACGTCGCCGGGCACGATGAAGCCGTCCGTGTCCAGGGCGGTCGGACGCGGGTTCGGCTCGAGCAGCCGGCCGACCTTGGTCGACACCACGAACTCGTCCCGCGGGTATGCCGCCAGCGCCCGGCCGAGCCGGAGCTCGGACAGGCCCAGGCCGTAGTGCGGCGCGGTGTCGAAGTACCGGATACCGCGCTGCCACGCGCGTGCGACGGCGTTCGCCGCCTCGTCCTCGCCCGTCCGCCGGTACAAGTTCCCGAGGCTCGCCGCGCCGAATCCGATCTCCGTCGCCCGCAGGCCGGTCGAGCCCACGGGCCGGGTGCGTAGCCTCGCCGGCATCACAGCGAGTACGCGCGGCGCGCGGTGCCCGAGTCGAGCGCCGCCTGCTCGGCGGGGGACAGGTCGCCGGTCAGGCTCAGGTACGCGTCCTTCCAGGGCCCGTAGCCGCCGGTCAGCTCGACCAGCGGCCAGTCGGAGCCGAACATCAACCGGTCGGGGCCGAACGTCTCGAGTGCGTGGTCGAGCACCGGGCGCAGGCGCTCGGCGGTCCACGACCCCCAGTCGTCCTCGAGCGTCAGGCCGGAGACCTTCGCGACGACGTTGTCGTGGCCGGCGAGCGCCTGCAGCTCGGTCGTCCAGCGGACGAGCTCGGGGCTGGTGATCGGGGGCTTGCCGAGATGTTCGAGGACGAGGAGCACGCCGGGGTGGGCGCGCGCGACCTGCGCGGCGGCCCTGAGCTGCCACGGTCGGACGACGAGGTCGAACGGGAGCCCGGCCGAGGCGAGGGCCTCGAGCCCGCGTGCGACGTCGGCGCGCAGCAGCCAGGCGTCGTCGGGCTCGAGGTGGACCAGGTGCCGGATCCCGACCAGCGCGTCCCCGCCCGGGGCGCCGCGGAGCGCGTCGACCTGGGCCGCGACGTCACCGGTGAGGTCCACCCAGCCGACGACGGCGAGCCCGTCCCGCGCCGACGCGGCCGCGAGGAGGTCGATCGTCTCGCGGTGGCTGTTGATGGCCTGCACGACGACGCCGCCGACGCCGCCATGCGCCGCGATCACCTCGCCGGCCTGGGCCATCGAGAAGTCGCGGTCGATCGCGGCCATCGTCGTCGGGTCGATCCAGGGTTGCGGGTTGGTGGCCCGGTGCCAGGTGTGCAGGTGGGCGTCGAGCAGGGCGCGCGTCACGCCAGATGCCAGATCTCGCGCAGGTCCCGCCACCGCTGGCCCGGCGTCGTTCCGACGCCGAACGGGGTCTGACAGGGGTCGGTCCGGGTCCACCAGTCCTGGGTCACCGGATCCTCCGCGATTCGGGCCATGTCCGCCTCGTGATCGGTGCCGACGTACTCGTAGTAGGCGAACAAGGTGCCCTCGAGCAGGTAGATGGAGTAGTTGGTGACGTGGCACGCGGAGAGCGTCGCCTCAACCTGCGGCCACACGGCCGAGTGCAGGCGCAGATACTCCTCCCGCAGCTCGGGGACGACGTTGACCACCATCGCGTGCCGCTCCATCGTCACTCCTTCGTCCCGCCCGCGGTGAGCCCCGAGACGAGGAATCGCTGCGAGAACATGAAGATCAGCATGACGGGAGCCACCGACACCAGGGTCGCGAGCGCGAGCGCGGGCAGCTGGATCGAGGTCGTGCCCGCGGCCGTGGGGTTGAACGCCGGCACGTTCGAGAGCATCTCCGCCAGGCCGACCTGGATCGGCGCCTTCGTGCCCGGGACCGTGAGGAAGGGCAGGAAGTAGTTGTTCCAGTTCGCGACGAAGCTGAAGAAGCCCACCAGCGCGACCACGGGCGTGGCGAGCGGGAGCGCGATCCTGCCGAACACCGCGAGCTCCCCGCACCCGTCGATGCGGGCCGCGGCCAGCAGGTCGCGCGGGATGCTCGTCGAGAAGTAGATGTAGGTCAGGTACACGCCGAAGGGGAAGAACGAGAACGGCAGGATCACCGACAGCGGCGTGCCGATCAGGTTGACCGCGCTCAGCTCGAGAAAGATCGGCAGCACCAGCGCGGTGTTCGGGATGAGCATGACGATCAACGTCATCGTCAGCAACGGCTTGCGCCCCGGAAAGTTCCCGAGGGCCAGGGCGTACCCGGCGGGGATGCTGGTGACGAGCGTCAACACCAGGGCGCCGATCGAGTACAGCGCCGAGTTGCCGAGCCACGTAAAGATGATCCCGTCCTGGAAGCCGATCAGGGCCGACCAGTTGTCCGCCAACGCTGCGAACGTGCCGGGCTGGAACGGGGCGGTCGTGATGAGGTCGCGGGGCGACTTCCCCGAAGCGATCACCAGCCAGATGATCGGCACGACGAAGAACAGCACGAAGAAGCCGATCCCCGCGACGACGGCAGCGCGGCCGAGCCACCTGGCGGGAGACGCCGCGTGGCGGCTGCGGTCGAGATCAGTCGCGTTCAAAGAGACCACCCTTGATGACGAAGAACATGCTCAGCGCGAGCGAGACCACCAGGAGCAGCACGGCGATCGCCGCGGACCCGTTGTTGTCGTTCTGCTTGAAGGCGTACAGGTAGGCGAGCTGGTTCAGCGAGTAGTCGATGGGCACGACGCCCTTGCTCGCCTGGGACAGGACGCGCGGCTCGACGAACAGCTGCGTGCCCGCGGCGAGCGACATGATCGCCATGTAGGAGATCCACTTGCGCATCATGGGGAGCTGGATGTGGCGCGCCGTCCGGATCGGCCCCGCGCCGTCGATGCGGGCGGCTTCCATGACCTCGCGCGGGATGTTGTTCAGCGCGCCGTACATGACGACGATCCAGCCGCCCGCGCCCGTCCAGAACGCGATGATGGCGAAGATGACGGGGAGGTTGCCGGGCGAGACCGTCTGGACAAACGTCTCGAGCCCGAACAGGTGCAGCACGGCGGAGACCGGGCTGACCGTCGGATCGAGCAGGAACAGCCACAGCACCACGCTCGACGCGCCCGCCAGCGCACCCGGGATGTAGTAGATGAACCGGATGCTCGAGCTCAGCCAGCGTTGGCCGATCGAGTGCACGACGAGCGCCAGCACGACGACGAATGCCAGCAGGCAGGTCAGCCAGATCGCGACGAACAGGGCAACGTGCTGGACCGCGGGCAGGAAGCGGAAGTCGCCGACGACCCGCACGAAGTTGTCGACCCCGACGAACCGGCCGTCCCGCATCACGGAGAGGTAGAGCGCATACAGCGTCGGGACGAGCCCGAACGCCACGGCGAGCACGGTGTACCCGGAGACGAAGACGTACGACATCCGGGCCTGCTGGCCGGTGGCCACCGGCCGCTTCGGCCGCCTGCCCGGCCGTCGGCTCCGTACGGAGCCGACGACCGGCGGGGCTGGTGGGGCGAGGGTCACGGTCACTTCACCGTGTAGCCGTTGACCTGAGCCTCGTTCTCGAGGGCCGTCTGCCACGCCGGGAGGAGATCGACGAGGCTCGTGCCGCTGGCGAGGTCCGGCGTCACGGTCTTCGCCCACACGGACTCCTGGCTGAACTTCGGGTAGCCCCAGCCGTCCCAGACCGAGCTGGCCGCGGTGGTCAGGTTCGGGGCGAAGTCCCCGGTGAAGAAGTTGCTCTCCCCCTGCTTCACGAGCCACTTGTCTGCGGCGGCGGTGTAGGCGGGCAGCCCGGGGGCGAGCTCGACCTGGTACTCGTCGGAGCTCGTGACGAACTCGAGGAACTCCTTGGCCGCCGCGAGGTTCTTCGAGTGGCTCGAGACGAACCACGTGCCGCCGCCGACGTTGCCGGCGACGGCCTCGTCACCGTCCCACGCGAGCGGCAGGCCGGCGCCGATGGTGCCGGCCGCGGAGTTGAGGGAGTCCGCGTTCTGGAACAACGCGCCCGAGAACCACACCGGCCCGGGCAGGAGCAGGACCTTGCCCGTGTACTTCGTCACGAAGTCCGGGCTGAACACGCTGTCCTGGACGAGGGACCCGGCGTCGATCAGGTTGTCGATGATCTCGGCGATCGCGACGGACTTCGGGTCGGAGGTGTCGGTGCTGAACTCGTCGGAGCCGGTGACGACGTTGACCGGCGCTTGGGCTCCCCAGAAGTAGACCTCGGGGGCCCACGCGTCGCCGACCGAGCCGATGATGTACCCCGGGTGCTCGGCCGCGACCTTCAGCCCGAGGGCCTCGTACTCCTCCCAGGTCGTCGGCAGCGTGTAGCCGAACTGGTCCAACAGGCTCTGGTCGTACCAGGTCACCGTGGGTGCGAGGTCGTTGCGCAGCCCGTACACCGTGTCGTCGATCGTCACGGGGGCGAGCGCGCCCTCGGTGAACCCGTCCAGGAAGGACTGGTCGACGTACCCGTTGTTCAGCTGGGCCGCGAACGGATCCTCGCCCTGGCTCGCCCAGGCGGCGTCGTTGTTCTGGGTCGAGAAGACCACGTCGGGCCAGCCGTCGCCCGCCTGGTCGAAGGCAGTGATCTTCGTCTGGAACGAGCCGGAGCCGTTCGCGCCGCCGTCGTAGGTCTCGACCTTGATCGGAGTGTCCGGGTGGGCCGCGATGAAGGCGTCCGCGGCGGGTTCGCGGGAGGCGTCGACCCAGACGGTGATGGTGCTGCCGTCCTCCTGCGTCGCCGCCGCGAAGCCGAACTCCGAGGTCGATCCGCTATCGCCCGCATCGCCGCCGGAGGAGCAGGCGGTGAGGGCGAGGGCGGCTGCTGCGACAGTCGCAGTCAGGAAGAGTCGTTGCGACGGCTTCGTGATCGCCGTTCGGTGCACTGAGAGCATGTGTCCCAATCCTTCGTCTGATCGACAACGCTGGCGATGGCTCGCTCGGGGACGAGCAGGATCAGTAGATCATACATGTGATGTTTCACCAATAGGGCGGCGTCGCCGTGCCTGCGCGCCGGTCAGGGCGCCGGCGCGCGACGTCATGACCGGGGTTCAGCCGACCGCAGCTTGGCGAACATGTCCTCGAGGAGCCATCGCGTGTCGAACGACTCGCACACGCGCACGGTCCGGCCCGGGTCGCCCGCGGCGAGCTCGCCGGTGGCCGTGAAGCGCGGGGCCGCGCGGATGCTCCACCGGCCGGCCGCCGGGTTCATCACGGCGCCGATGGCCGGGCTGTCGCCCAGCGAACGGAAGTCCATCGGTCCGTAGTCCACCGTCGCGTTGAAGGCGACGAGCTGGTCCACGAGGTAGTCCCCGACCGGTCCGGTCCCGCGCAGCCGCTCCTCGAGCTCGGCGTGCCCGACGCCGACCATCGTGTACACCGGCATCGGGATCTGCCACACCTCGAGGCCCGACTGGAGCACCACGTTGGCCGCCGCGACGTCGTTGATGAGGTTGAACTCTGGGGCGTACGCCGGGACGCCCTCGTACGGCGGCCCGCCGACCCACACCACGACGACGTCGCGCTCGCGCAGCGACGGCTCGGCCAGGATCGCGGAGGCGACGTCCGTGAGCGGCCCGAGGACGGCGACGTAGAGGCGGCTCGACTCCGCGCGCGCCTGCGCGACGATGAGGCGGGCCCCCGCAGACGGCACCGGCGTCTCGGCAGCCGGTAACGCGTGCGGCGAGCCGTCCGCCACCACCACGGCGGTGCCCAGCAGTTCGAGCAGGAGGTGCACCTCCTCGCGCGAGGCGACCATCGAGCCGGGGCGCCCGAAGTGCGAGGGGACGATGCCGCGCACGTCGAGCGTGCTGGTCAGCAGCGCGTGGACGATCGCGAACTGGTCATCGGCCTCGTTCTTCGCGTCGGTGCAGATGATCAGGCGATGGGCTGGGGGCACGGTGGGCAACCTTCTGCTGCGGCGCGTCGTCGGCGCCTGTGGGTGGGTGAGAGAGAGAAGAATCGGTCACGTCACCGTGCGGGATCTACTCCCGAGATCGTCCGCTCGAGAAGGTCAGCGAGCTCGCTCGTCGACAGCTGTCCGTCGAGCTCGATCGTCGCGCGAGCGTGCTCGAAGCGGTCGCAGCGGCGCCCCTGGTTCTCGACGGTTCCCGAACTGAGCGTGCGCGCCATCCGCCGAGGCTATCCAGGTCAGCCCTGCGACCGTGGGACTCTCGCGGAATCGCGCGTGCCACGCCATGCTGGTGCCGGAGCGACGGGAGGCGACGTGCTCGCGACGGCCTGGCAGGCGCTCGGCGGCGACCCCGCCCTGCTCGCCGGGCTGACGGTACGGGGCGACGTCGGCCTCGCCTCCCCATTCGCGGTGGAGAGCCTCGCCCTGGGCGCGGTCGGCGCGCAGGTCCTTGCCGCGGCGGAGCTCGCCGCGCAGGAGCACGCGGGCGGTGCCCGCGGCGCCGACGCACAGCAGCACGCCGTCGGCCACGTCGAGCTCGACGCCCGGCACGTCGGGATCGCGTTCCGCAGCGAGCGCTTCCTCGAGGTCGACGCCGTCGCGAGCGGCCCCGGATTCGCGCCGCTGTCGCGGTTCATCCCGACGGCGGACGGCTCGGTCCGCCTGCACGCGAACTACCCGCAGCACCGTGCGGCGATCGCGCGGGCACTGGGCCCGGATCCACTCGCGGCGGCCGCCCGCCTGACCGGGCCGGAGGTGGAGGACCGCGTCGTGGCCGCGGGCGGCGTCGCCGCGGTGGTTCGGACCGCGCAGGAGTGGCGGCAGCACCCTCAGGGGCAGGCGCTCGAGGCCCTGCCGCTCGTGCAGCTCGAGCGCGTCGCCGCCGGCCCGCGGGCGCCCACGCGGCCGGTGCCGTCGATCCGCGGGCTGCGCGTGCTCGACCTGACCCGCGTGCTCGCGGGCCCGATCGGCACCCGCACTCTCGCGTCCTACGGCGCCGACGTGCTGCGGGTCGACAACCCGCGCAGTCCCGAGGACCCGGCGACCCTCCTCGAGACCGGCCCGGGGAAGCGCCACGTCGAACTCGACCTCGCGGCCGGGGCGGACCGCGACCGCTTCGACGAGCTGCTGGACCACGCGGACGTGCTCGTGCAGGGCTACCGGCCGGGCGCGTTGGCGGCCCTCGGGCTGCACCCCGACCGGCTCGCGCAGCGCTGGCCGGACCTCGTCGTGGTGACCCTGTCGGCCTGGGGCACGAGCGGGCCGTGGAGCGGTCGCCGCGGCTTCGACTCGGTGGTCCAGGCAGCGACGGGCATCGCGGACGGCGCGCGCGACGCCGCAGGAGCCCCCGGCGTGCTCCCGGCGCAGGCGCTCGACCATGGCGCGGGGCACCTGATCGCGGCGCTGGTCCTGCGGGCCCTCACCCGGCGCCGGCGCGAGGGCGGCACCTGGCACGGAGAGCTGTCGTTGGCCGGCCTCGCGTCCTGGCTGACCGCCGCGCCGCGGCCGGCCGGCCCGCCGAGCGCGCCGGTGGAGCCGGTCGACGCCGCGCCGTACCTGGTGCGCCTGCCGTCGGCGGCGGGCGTGCTGACGCTGGTGCGGCCGCCGGGCTCTCCGACGTGGCCTGCCGGACCGGTCCACCTGGCGCCCGCCGAGGCCCGGTGGCGCGACCGCGGCCCGACGCCGCCCGCAGGCCGTGGCGGGCAGAAGGTCCCATAGGAGAGGCTTACCTATCCATAGGGTCGAGGGGTGACTCTCTGTGATGGCCCGCTTGGCGCCGAGCTCGTCGTGACCGGGGTGCGGCTTCCCGTCGCGGCCGCCTTCCGCCTGCACGAGATGGGCATCCGGGTGGGCACCCGGGCGCGGGTGACCCAGCGAGCGGCGTTCGGCGGTCGCGTAATCTCCGTCGCCGGGTCGCGGTTCGCGCTCGACGGCGGGTCCGCGCTCCTCATCGACGTCGAGCCCGTCCATCCCGTTCATCCCACGGAGCCGATCCGGCCCGTCGAGGCGGTGGCATGAGCTGTCACGGCACGCCGGCGACGCCGGACGCCCGCGGGGCCATCTCGACCCTGCCGGGAGCCGCTCCGCTGCGCGTGCTGCTCGTCGGAGCCCCGAACGTCGGCAAGTCGACGCTGTTCAATGCGCTGACCGGAGCCCGGCAACGGACGATGAACGCCCCGGGCACGACCGTGGAGCTCTTCGCCGGCACGTGGCGCACCACCGATCCGAAGCACCCCACGCCGGCGGTGGAACGGGCGATCGTGGACCTGCCGGGCACGTACAGCCTGGTGGCCCGCTCGGTCGACGAGCAGGTGACTGCCGACGCGGTACGCGAGCTCGGCGATGCTGCGGCCGGCGCGGCCGCCACGGCCGGTTCCCCCGACCGCCGCGGCGTCGCCGTCGTCGTGCTGGACGCCACCGCGCTGACGCGGTCGCTGTACCTGCTCGCCCAGGTCGCCGAGACGGGAGCCCCGGTCGTCGTTGCGCTGACCATGCTGGACCTCGCCGCCGCCGCGGCGGACTCGCCGACGTCGGCCGTGCCGCCGGCCGTCCTGGCGGCCGCGCTCACCGCGACCCTGGGCGTGCCCGTCGTGCCCGTGGACGCCCGGAGCCGGACCCACGAGGGGTTGACCGCGCTCGCCCGCGCCGTCGACGACGTCGCGTCCCGCGCCCCGGCCGTCGCCGGGCTGGCGCTCGCGCCGCGCGCCGACGCCGGGCTCGACCTTGCGCAGGAGCTCGCGCACGCCGAGGCGCTCTTCAGCTGGGTCGAGGCCGTGCTGGGCGACCTCGCCGCGCTGCTCGGGCCGGCGCCCGGCGATGCCGCGGTCGGGTCGTCGCCGCGGCGCACCTTCTCCGACCGCGTCGACGCGGTGCTGCTCAACCCGTGGGCCGGCATCCCCGTGTTCCTCGCGGTGGTCTGGCTGATCTTCGAGCTGACGACCAAGGCCGCCGCCCCGTTGCAGGGGGCGATCGACGCCGTCGTCAGCGGCCCCGTCGCGGCGGGCCTGACCGCGGTCCTGAGCGTCGCCGGGCTCGACGACACCTGGGTGCGCGGGCTCGTCGTCGACGGCTTGCTCGCCGGCGTCGGCACCGTGGCGACGTTCGTGCCGGTCATGGCGGTCATGTTCGCGGCGCTCGGGGTGCTCGAGGACTCGGGGTACCTCGCCCGGGCGGCATTCGTCGCCGACCGGGTGATGCGCTCGCTCGGCCTCGACGGCCGCGCGCTGCTCCCGCTGATCATCGGCTTCGGCTGCAACCTGCCGGCGCTGGCGGCGACGCGAACCCTGCCGAGCTCCCGGCAGCGCCTGCTGACCGGGCTGCTGATCCCGCTGACGTCCTGCGCGGCCAGGCTGACCGTCTACATCCTCCTCGCGGGCGCCTTCTTCCCCACGCACGCCGGGACGGTCATCTTTGCGATGTACCTGGTGAGCGTGGCCCTCGTGCTGGGCGGTGGGCTGCTCCTGCGGCGCACCGCCTTCCGGGACGTGCGCACCGAGCCGCTGATCCTCGTGCTGCCGCCGTACCAGCGCCCGGGTCTGCGCACGCTGGCGGCGTCGGTCGTGCTGCGGGTCGGCGCGTTCGTGGGCCGGGCCGGGAAGATCATCGTCGCGACGCTGCTCGTCGTGTGGGTGCTGATGGCGGTCCCCGCGACGGGCGGGTACTCCCCGGGCGACGTGCCCGTCGGCGAGAGCCTCTACGGCCGGACGGCGGCGGGCCTGGCTCCCGTCCTCGCCCCCGCCGGGTTCGGCAACGACCACGCCGCCGCGGCGCTCATCACGGGCTTCGTCGCCAAGGAGGTCGTGGTCGGCTCGTTCGCGCAGTCCTACGCGGTGCCCGAGCCCGGTGACCCGGCCCAGGCGGGCGACCTGGGCGATCGGCTGCGCGCGTCCTTCGACGAGTCGTCGGGCGGTCACGGCGGGGCCGCGGCGCTGGCGTTCATGACCTTCGTGCTCGCCTACACCCCGTGCGTCGCCGCGCTCGCCGAGCAGAAGCGGCTGTTCGGGTGGCGTCCGACGCTCTGGGCGCTGAGCGTTCAGCTCGTGACGGCGTGGCTGCTCGCGGTCGCGGTGTTCCAGGTCGGGTCGCGGCTGTGAGTGCCTGGGCGGCGGTGCTCGACGACGCCGCGCGGCGCGGCGGGACGCCCGATCAGGTCGCGGCGCGGCTTGGGCTGCCGCGGTCGCTCGTGCACGCCGTGCTGGACCACGCCGGGCGGCTGGGCCTGGTCGTGATCGCCGGCCGGGACTGCGCGTCCGGCTGCCCGACGGGCGCGGCGGCCCCCGGCTGCGTGGGCTGCCCCCTCGCGGTCAGCGGCCCGTCCGGGGCGCGAACGCGAGAATGACCGCCTCGTCCGGGACGAGCGTCGGGAGGCCGCTGAGGTGCTGGTCGAGCCAGGCCCCGAACTCGTCGGCGGGCGCGGGCCGCTGGTACAGGTAGCCCTGCGCGGCGCCGGCGCCGATCGACTCGAGGTACTCCTGCTGGTCGGCGCGTTCGACGCCCGCCGCGATCGTGCGCAGGCCCATGGCTGCGGCCCTGGTGACCACCTCCGCGGTCACGGCCCGGTCCAGGCAGTTCTCGGTGCTGCCCGCGACGATCGACCGGTCGATCTTGACGATCTGGACGGGCACGCTGGCGAGCGTGGTCAGCGCCGAGCTGTCCGTCCCGACGTCGTCGATCGCGATGACGACGCCGAGCGCCGCGAGCTCGCCGAGCCGGCCGATCGTGGCGGGCGACGAGGCGGCCGTGGCCTGGGTGACCTCGAGCACCAGCTGGTTGGGCGGGACGTCGAACTCCGCGAGGCAGGCGCTCACGTCGGCGCCGAGACGGTCGTCGTGGAGCTGGAGCGCCGAGATGTTGACGTGCAGCGCGAGCGGCGAGCCCGGGTGGGTGTCCCGCCAGGTCGCCGCGTCGGCGCACGAGCGGCGCAAAACGAACGAGCCGATCGCGGCGATCGCGCCGGTCCGCTCGGCGACCGGGATGAACGCGTCCGGCAGGAGCAGTCCGTGGCGCGGGTGCACCCAGCGCACCAGCGCCTCGACGGCGGTGCACCGGCGAGACGGCAGCGACAGCACCGGTTGGTAGTGCACCACGAGCTCCCCGCGCGAGACGGCCGCGGCGAGCTCACGCTCGAACACCGCGTCGGCGGCCTGGCCGGCCGGCTGCCGGCCCTGTGTCGGCAACGTTCCATCGGTCCGCCTGCGCACCGGGTGATCCTTCCCTCGGGAGCCCGGCTGACCCGGAGGGTCCCGTGGCTGTGCGTCCCCGCCTTGCGACGGGTTTGCCGTTGCCGGTCGGCTAGCGGGTGCCGCGCGGTCGGCGCGCCTTCGGCTGGACCTTCGACTTTCGCCGGGCCGACGACGGCGCCGCGGCCTGGTCGCCCCGGCGCGGCTGTTCGCCCTGACGCGGCTGGTCGCCCCGGCGCGCGGCCGCGGCGGGCTGCTGCGCCGGGTTGGCGGAGCGCGAGCTGTGCGCGGATCGCCCGCGCACGATCCCGATGAACACCTCGACCTCGGCGGACGTGTCGTCGGCCGACCATGCCATCGCGACGGGGTACTCGTCGACGCCCCGGACGGGGCGGTAGGTCACGTCCTTGCGGTGGTTCATCCTCGCGACGGACTGGGGCACGATGACGATGCCCAGGCCCGCCGCGACCAGCGCGATCGCGTCCGCGGTCGACGCCATTTCGGGCAGGGGGCGTCGCGGGGCCGTGCGGCCCCGGCGCGCGGCGTCGCGCCACTGCGGCACGTCGTCCGGGTCCTGCAGGAGGTGCTCGTCGACCAGGTCCAGGACCGAGATCGACTCGAGCGAGGCGATCTCGTGATCCTTCGGGACCACGACCACGGGCATCTCGGCGTACAGCGGGATCGTGCTCAGGCCGGTCTTGTCGATCGGGAGGCGCACGAAGCTCACGTCGGCGAGACCGTCCCGCAGCACGGTGGTCTGCGTGTCGGCGTCCGTGCGGAGCACCCGCAACGGGCGGTCCGGCATCCGCTCGGCCCACAGCTTGGTCCACTTGGAGATGGTCACGCCCGGCATGATCGCGACCGTGAAGGCGGGCGCGGAGCCGTCGGCGGGGGACAGGTCGGGGTCGTCCCGCGCGGCGTCCTCGGCCAGCAGCGTGCGGGCGCGCGCGAGCAGCGCCTCGCCGTCGGCCGTCAGCTCGGTGTGTTCGGACGGCCGCACGAACAGCTCCACCCCGAGCTCGGCCTCGAGCTCGGTCACGGTCCGGCTCAGCGCCGGCCGCGAGATGTGGAGAGCCGCGGCCGCGCGGCCGAAGTGCAGGTGGTCGGCCACCGTCGCGAAATAGCGCAGCCGGACCAGATCGACATCCACTCGGAACTCCTCGCTCGCGCCGACGCACTGTCGCGCGGGCATGGTTCAAGGCTAAGCGAGTCCGGCGGATACGATGACCGGATGACCTCGGCCAGAACGCACCAGACCATGAAGCCGGTGACGGCCGCGAAGAAGTTGGGCATCCACCTGCCCGCCGCACCCGAGTCGTTCCGCGACGCCGAGGCGATCAGCCGGTCCGACCTCGCGGCGCTCATCAACACCCCGCCCGAGTGGCTCGTCGAGCTGCGCGAGAACGGGCCGCACCCCCGCGAGGTCGTCGCGAGCCGCCTCGGCGTCTCGATCGCCGGGCTCTCGCGCGGCGGCGTGACGCAGGCGCTGACGACTGCCGAGATCGTCGAGATCGGCCAGCAGAAGCCCGCCTGGCTCGTCCGTGAGCGGGCGACTCACGCCGACGTCACCGCGGAGGACGAGCGCGTCGCGGCGCGCGACGCCGAGCGCCTCCTGCACCCGAGGAAGGTCCGCCCGACCCCCTGACGTGGCCTGCCGCCGCCGCGGCGGCCGTGTCGGTGCCTCCGGCTAGCGTCCGGACGGTGGCCGATGACCGCAGGGAGGCGCGATGGACATCGATGAGGCGAGATCGCTCGCCGAGGGGCTCATGCGGACTCACGGGCTGACGGCGTGGACGCTCGTGTTCGACCGGGCCCGCACCCGAGCGGGGGTCTGTCGCTACGACCGCCGCGAGATCGGGCTGAGCCGGGTGCTCACGGAGCTGCACCCGGAGCAGACGGTGCGCGGGACGATCCTGCACGAGATCGCGCACGCGCTGCTCGCCCCCGGGCACGGGCACGACGCGGCCTGGCGCGCGAAGGCCCTCGCGATCGGCGGTGACGGCCAGCGGTGCCTGGCCCCGACCGCGCCGCGGGCGCGAGCCCCCTGGGTCGGGGTATGCGCCCGCGGTCACGAGGTGTACCGGCACCGGCGCCCGACGCGGCCGTCGTCGTGCGACCGGTGCGGGCGCCGCTTCGACGTCGCGCACCTGCTCGCGTGGCGGTTGAACGGCCGGCCCGTGCTGCTGACGCCGGCCCAGCTCGCGGAGCTCGCCGCGCTGCCGCGCAGCGGCCCCGCGCGGGCGCCCGTCGCCTGGCTCAGCCCCGGTACGACGGTCGTGCTCGGCGGGAGCGGTCGATACGCCGGGCTGTCCGGGCAGGTCATCACCCGGGGCCGTACCCGGTACCACGTGCGAACGGCGCTCGGCACCGTCACCGCGCCCTTCGCACTGGTGCGGGCGGCCGCGCGACCCGGTGAGCCCGCGCCCCGCTGATCGACCCGCTGGCCACCACTGAACACGCGGGATCAGCGCGCCCGGCGTACGGTCGAGTGACCACGACAAGGAGACAGCCATGGCGCCGAACGATCACCCGCACGAGCCCGGATCTGCAACCGAGGCCGACGAGATCCGCTCCGACGAGATCACCGAGCCCGCCTCGGCGACCGGGGCCAATGCCGATTCCGGGCTCGAGACCACGGCGGCGAAGGTGCGCTCGGACGAGCTCGAGCAGCCGGCCGCGGTGGCGGGGCTGACCAGCACCGACACCGGGGACGCCACCGAGGCGTCCAGGATCGCGGCGGCGGGCCTCGGCCAGGCCTCCGACGTGTCCGGCCTGTCGAACGCCGACGACGGCAGCGCGAGCGAGGCAGACCGGATCAGGTCCGACCGGCTCGACTAGCGGGCCGGCGGCCTGCGGGCCCGTCGTCCTGGGTTAGTACCCGGCGGGTTCGGCGGCTTCGCGCGCGGGTCCTCCCGCGGAGCCGTCGAGCTCGGCGAGGATCGCGGACGAGCCGGACAGCCCGAGCCGGGTCGCGCCCGCGGCGATCATCGAGCGGGCCGCCGCCGCCGTGCGGATGGCGCCGGAAGCCTTCACGCCGAGCCGCCCGCCGACGGTCGCCGCCATGAGCGTGACCGCCTCGACGCTCGCGCCGCCGGCGGGGTGGAAGCCGGTCGACGTCTTGACGAAGTCGGCGCCGGCGGCCTCGGCCGCGCGGCAGGCCCCGACGATCTGGGCGTCGTCGAGCACGGCGGACTCGATGATGACCTTGAGCAGGTGGGGCGCCGGGACGGCCGAGCGCACGTCGGCGATGTCGGCTTCGACGGCCGCCCAGTCGCCCGCCAGCACCGCGCCTAGGTTGATCACCATGTCGACCTCGTCAGCGCCGTCCGCGACGGATCGGGCCGCTTCCGCGCGCTTGATCTCGCTGTGGTGCGTACCGGCCGGGAAACCGCACACCGCGACGACGCGCAGGCCCGGGGCGGCGATCGGCAGCATCGACGGCGAGACGCAGACCGCGCCGACGCCCAGCTGCTGGGCCTCGACGACGAACGCGGCCACCTGGGCGGCGGTCGCCTGGGGCGCGAGCAGGGTGTGGTCGACGATCGCCGCGACGTCGGACCGCGTGAGGGCGGTCGGGTCGAGCGGGGTTAGATCGCGGGCGTGAGCGGACACGGGGCTCCTTCAAGCGGCGGCGAGCGGCCGGTGCTCGGGCGCGTCGGCGCCCGGCTCGGCGGATGGCCCCCCGATGATACGGCGCGGTGGGCGCCCGATCGGGCGACCGCCGGCGTGCGTCACGGTGCGGCGAGACCGAGGGACGACTCAAGCGCGTCCGCGAGCTGGGTCGAGTAGGTCGCGGTGACGTGCACCTGGTCGCGGTAGGCGATCGTCGATCCGACCACCACGGGGCACTTGCCGCTCGCGCAGAACCACTGGGAGGTCGGCTGGAACTGCACCTCGGCGTCCAGCGCCTGCTTCTCGCTCCGGCGTTCCAGGTTCAGGTTGCCCCGCTGGACGTCGAAGGTGCACGTCCCGAGCGTGGCGTCGCGGGCAAGGAGGCACTCGCCCGGCTGGGTCGGCAGGATCGGCACGTCTGCGAGGCTGACGATCCGGTCCGAGGCTCCGCTGAAGCTGGCGAGGATCGCCGCGACGGACGTGTCCCAGCGCGTCCAGCGAAAGTCGTCGAGGTTGGCGAGGTTCACCCCGGAGTTCCCGGCGAACACGATCACCTCCGGGTGCAGGTCCTGGATCTGCTCCGCGGCCCAGTCCGCCCAGACGGAGCAGTCGCCGGCTCCGATGCCGTCGGCCGCGGCCATCTCGTCGTCCGTGCACGCCTCCTTGATGAACGGGATGAGTGTGATTCCCGCCCGGGCCCCGATCGCGTCGAGCGCGGGCATCCAGTTCTGCGCCTTGGAGCTGCCGAACACCACCATCGTCCGGTCGCCGTCGGGATCGCCCAGGCGGCAGATGCGGTTGGTCGTGACCTGGTACGCGCTGCAGCCGCCGAGGTAGTAGACGTCGTCGGCCAGGCTGAGCAGGTCGGGGTTCAAGGCGGGCAGCGGGGCGTCCGCCGCCGCCTGCTCGACCGAGGCCGCCACTGCCGCGGCGGCGGCCTCGCTCGGCGTCGCCGGGGCGGCGGCGACCGTCTGCGTGGGTTCGGGGGTGGGCTCGAGCGCGGTGCCGGCGGCGGCGACCCGGCTGTTGTAGGCGGACGCCTGGGCTGCCTGCGCGTCGGTCCACACGGCGGAGGTCGCCAGCGACGTGAACACCAGGACGACCGAGATCGAGGCGGGCCACAGCAGCAGCCGGTCGCGCGGGGTCAGCCACTGCGGCCGGGCCCGCCGCAGCGGGTCCTCGAACCACCGATAGCTCGCGGCGGACAGCACGATCGCAAGCCCGACGAGCAGCAGGTTCTCGCGCAGGGTGAGCCCTCGCCCGACGTACGCCGCCGCGATCACCAGGACCGGGAAGTGCCACAGGTACAGCGAGTAGGAGATGTCGCCGACGTAGGTGAACGGGCGGGTGCCCAGCAGCAGCCCGGCGCCGAACCGCGGCGCCCCGCCGATCCCCGAGGCGACGACCGCTGCGGTGGCTAGCACGGGCAGGAGCGCGGCCCAGCCGGGGAACGGCGTCGTCGGGTCGTAGACGACGGCGGCGACCAGGATGCCGGCGAGGCCGGCCCAGCTGAGGATGACCCGGACCGCCGTCGGGATGCGGGTGATCACGAGCGCGAGCGTGGCGAGCAGCGCACCGACCCCGAGCTCCCAGCCGCGCGCGAACGTGGAGAAGTAGGCGGACGCCGGGCTCGACTCGGTGGACAGCACCGACCAGGCGAGCGAGGCGCCGATCACGACGACCAGGACGGCCAGCACGGCGCGCACCGGGACGGGCGCTGGCCGGTCCCGGTGCCGGGAGCCCCGGACCCGGCGCCGCCGGTGGGTGGCGAACAGCACGGCGGCGAGGAGCACCGGCCACACGAGGTAGAACTGCTCCTCGACGGCGAGGGACCAGAAGTGCTGGACCGGGGATGCGGGGGTGTCGGCCGCGAAGTAGTCGGTCCCGACCTGCGCGAAGCGGATGTTCGCCCCGAAGAAGGCGGCCCAGACGATGTCGCGCAGCACCGCGGCGGCGCGCACGTAGTTGAGCAGCAGGTAGGTGGCGGCGCCGGTCACGACGAGGACGAGGGTCGCCGCGGGGAGGATCCGCCAGGCGCGGCGCGCGTAGAAGGTCTGGAACGACACCCTCCCGGTGCGCCCCGCGTCCTGCAGGAGGAGCCCGGTGATCAGGAAGCCGGACAGGACGAAGAAGACGTCGACGCCGACATAGCCACCGTGCAGCTCCACGATGCCCGCATGGTCGAGCACGACCAGCAGGACGGCGATCGCGCGCAGGCCCTGGATGTCCCGGCGGAAGCTGGTGGCGGGCGGGCGCTGGCCGGGCGCGGGACGCGCTGTCGCTGGCCGCGCGGGCCGGGCCGCGGTCGACGCCGCCATGCTGCTCCTCGCGGGTCACGGTTCGTCGCCGGGCGCCCCGGGTGGGCCCTGAACCGTGGCTCACAGTAGGGCCGAACTGCTCTCATGACGCCCAATTCGCCCGATCAGTTCGGACATTTCACCCGCGTCTGGACCGGGGCTTGCTGCGGCGTGGTGGGCGCGTCGACGCTGTCCAGGGCTCGACGACGCCGCCGGGCGCGAGGAGGGCAACCCGGCGGCGTCGTGCGAGCGGTCCTACTGCAGCGCGCCGGCTGCCGGCTGCCGGCGGGTGCCGCCGCCGCCGATGTTGGTCGACGTGTTGTTCGTGACGACCCGCATCAGCGGGTACAGCTTGCGCCAGTCGACCTTCATGCGCGCGATCGCCGCCGCGTCCGCGGACGGCTCGGCGTACAGCGCGACCATGCCGGCACGTTCGACGATGTGGCCGCCGTAGTCCTGCAGCGCGCGAGCCAGCGCGAGGCCCTCAGCCGAGAGCCCGAGCGAGGAGACGTTGACGCTCGGCGGGATCGCGAGCATCGTCCCCATGGGCACCTGGCCCTTGTACGCGCTGCTCGCGTTGGAGTCCTGGCGGCGGGCCGGCCATACGTACCCGGTCTTGAGCATCGCGTCGGGGATGGCGATCGCGATCGTGTGCGGGATCTTCTTCGCTGCGACCTCCTTCGCCCGGATGAGGCCCATGAGCTGGCTCACGCCCGACGCGCGGGTGCCGACCGCGAGGCCGGTGCTGCGCAGGTCTTGCTTGACCATCGAGGTCGTGGTCCAGGAGTTCGTGCCGACCTTCGTCATCTTGTAGCACTCGTACGCGGTGTAGCCGTCGGGCTGGATGACTGTCATGGCCTTGTCGGAGTCGTTCGTCGACTTGGCCGTGCTGGGGATCCGGATGGTCGTGGTGACGCCCGTCTTGAGGTTCTTCACCTTGGCCAGGGGAGAGGACGACGTCGCGATGGCCGTGGCGATCGTCCAGGTCGTGTGGTTGATCACGGGCGTACCTCGGAGGAAGGCGGCCGTCCGGGTTGACGACGAGCTCTCGAACTTGGCGCCCGACCCGAGGGAGATGTTGGCGGGCGCGCTGATGGCGAACGGGTGGTACGTGGCGACGCGGGTCGCCGCGGCCGTCGCGCCGGCCGCGTCGGTCTGAGCGAGCCCGGTCGCCGACAGGTCGGCGGACAGGGACAGCTCGTCCTCGGCGAGTTCCTCGGCCGTGGGCTCGGCCTCCGTGGCGGCGGCCTCGGCGAGCGCGGCGTCGGCGGCCGCGTCGTCGATGGGCGACTCGTCGACCAGTGCGACGTCCGCCGCCGTGCCGGTCAGGTCGCTCTCGTCGGGGTCGGGGTCGGGCTCGGGGGAGGCGGGCGGGGCCGGCGCGGGGTCGGGGGTGACGCGCACGACGGTGTGGTCGAACGTCCACGGCGTCGACCAGGTCCCGAATCGGGAGGCGGACGAGCGGTACAGCAGGGACGACGCCGGGCGTTCCCGCCCGGCGACCTCTGCCGACTGCGGGCGGCTGGCACGGTCCGAGGAAGTGACCGGAGCCGCGAAGGTGGGCGACGTGAACATCGTGACGATCAGTCCCGAGACCAGGACGGACGTCACCGAACGGCGCCCGAGGACGGAGATCTTGCCGGCGGGGATTGCCGGTTCGGCGGGCGCGAACGCACGGCGTTCGGCCGGCACGCGCGGGCGTGCGGAATCAAGGAATTGGGGCATCAGGGCCTCTCCGGTCGCCTACGAGGTGAGCTGTCGGGTTCGGACGGGAGTTCGCCCTACCGGTCATGTCGACCGGATTCACCCCAAGGGCACCTGAGTGCTGAGCCCGCAAACCTGGGTTCCCCGCTCCTGCCGCGAGAATTCATAGGAGCCTTCGGTGGTGGCAGGACTCGGCGGTCCACCTCGGGCGCCCCGGTGGCGCCCGGGGATGGACGATATAACCACGTTATTGCCGTGTATCACAAGAAGATCACGGTCCCCAACCAATTCCAGACCTCTCGCGGGGTGAAGTGGGGCAGGTCGCGCCGTCACCCCAGGGCCTTTTGTGAGGTACATCACGTAGGCCGGGGATGTCGCGCGCAACGCACGCGTTGCCCCCACCGAGCCGGCGGGGGCAACGCGTGCGGGTCCTGCGGGTGGTGCCGTGCGCGCTTGTCAGGCGAGCGCGTCGAACCGGTGCAAGTAGGTCGCGGTGACCAGGCGGGTGGTCGGGGCCGTCGGCTGGTACGTGGTGCTGGCGGGGACCGTCGTGCCCTTCGCGATGCCGTTGGCGACGAGCCAGGTGATCTCCTTGTAGAACGAGTACGTCGTGGCGACGTCGGTGAACGGTGACGTGGCGGGGGCGGTGAAGGCGGGCGACCCGGCCGCGCGGTACAGGAAGACCGCGGTGATGGCGCGCGAGACCTGGTCGTTCGGGCTGAAGACCCGCGTGCCGTCCGCCAGCAGGGTCCCGGTCGTGATGCCCTGTGCCGCCATCCAGGTGATCGCCTTGAACGACGGGCTCGAGACGGGTACATCCGTGAAGGCCGACGTGGTCGCCGTGACGGCGGGGGAGCCGGCGAGCTTGTACAGCTGCACGGCGATCTCGGCGCGGGTGTTCGCGTTCGCGGCGCCGAACGAGCCGTCGGCGAGCCCCGTTCCGAGACCGGTCGAGACGAACCAGTCGACGTCGGCCGCGAAGGCGCTGCCGGCGGCGACATCGGTGTAGGCGAGCTTGACGGCGGAGCTCGCCGTGCTGACCGCGCCGGAGGCGACGGCGTTGCGGGCCGTGACGGTGAAGGTGTAGCTCTGGCCGGCCGTGAGCCCGGTCACGACGGCGCTGCGAGCACTGCCGTCCGTCGTGCTGGTCGTGCCTGAGCTGGAGGTGACGGTGTAGCCCGTGATGGCCGACCCGCCGGTGCTGGTGGGTGCGGTCCAGCCGACGGTCGCCTGCCGGTCGCCGGCTGCGGCCGAGGTGACGACGGGCTGGCCCGGCGCGACGGGCGCGGGCGGCGCGACGTAGAACTCGGCGGCCGCGGGCTGGCGGCGGGTGCCGCCGCCGGCGATGTTGGTCGCGGTGCTGTTGGTGATGATGCGCAGCAGCGGGAAGAGCTTCTTCTGGTAGTCGGACTTCATGCGGGCGACGGCGGTGGCGTTGGACTTCGGGTCGGTGTAGAGCGCGATGGTCTCGGAGCGGTCGACCACGTAGGCGCCGTAGTCCTGGAAGGCCTTGGCGAGGGCCAGGCCCTCGGCGGACAGGCCCAGGGTGGCCAGGTTCACGCTCGGCGGGATGCCCATCATGGTGCCCATCGCGATCGGGCCCTTGTAGGCGGTCGCGGAGTTGTTGTCCTGCAGGCGAGCCGGCCACACCGGCCCGACCTTGAGCATGGAGTCGGGGATCGAGACGGCGAGGACGTGCGGGATCTTGGCCGCGGCGACCTCTTCGGTGCGGATCAGGCCGACGAGCTGACTGATGCCCGCCGCGCGCGTCCCGCCGAGCAGGCCGGTGTTGCGCAGGTCGGTCTGGATGACGTTCGTGGAGGTCCACGCAGTCGCGGAGAGCTTCGCCATCTTGTAGGTCTCGTACGCCGTCACGCCATCGGGCTGGACGACCGTCAGGGCCTTGTCGAGGCCCGCGGTGACCTGGGCGTCGGCGGGCAGGTAGATGCTGCGCACGACGCCCTTGGAGGAGTCCGTGAGGGTCACGACCGGGTCGGACGTCTTGGCGATGTAGACCGCGATGGACCAGGCGGTGGAGTTGATGGTCGCGGTGCCCTTGAGCAGCGCCGCCGTGCGGGTGGCGGTTGCGGACTCGAAGATGGCGCCGGAGCCGATCGCAGTGTTTGCGGCCGAGGCCACGGAGAACGGATGCAGCCCCGCGACGCGCGGATCGGGGTCCGCTGCCATCCCGGGTGCGGCCAGGCCGGCTACCGTCAGGCCGCTCAACGTCGCCATCACCGCCGCGCGCCGTCCCCAGCGGTGCGTCAATGTGTGCGCGCTGCGGGTTCTGCGGGCGACTTCAGGGCGTGCGGGACCAGAGGTGGTACGCATGAGGTGGCCTTTCCGGCGCCTGCGGAGGAATGCTCGACGGTCCGAGGACGCGTAGCGGCGGAAATTGCGGTCACGCCGTTGCGTCTGCGGTGACCTCCGAGGTGAGGAGGCCCGAACTCGTCGATCAGCCCCGCTCCTGCCAGCGAGTTTCTTTAGTGACCTTCGATGGCGGCAGGATGCGGCAATCCATCTGAGGCAACCCCCAGTGGCGCCCGGGGATATCTAAACAATATCCGTGACAACAATGTAATCGCGCGGGACATAGGTCCCGTCTAGAAAGACGAAGAATGGCACCAAATGTCCATATCGGTGTGAATATTAGGGGCTTAACCGGACATTTTTTGCGGGCTTAGAATGTCGCGATTCGCGCGAATTCGAGTCGCTAAATCGTGACATAGATCGCAAAGATCGTGCGGGGCGACCCCCTCGCGCGGGATCGGCGCGTCAGCGGGCGAGTCGCTCGACGCCGGCGGCGAAGATCCGGGGCGCCGCGACGGCCACCGGCACGATGGCGGGTCGCAGCGGTGAGGTCGCGGCCGCGACCAGGGCGGACGTGAGCAGGCGGCAGTCGCGGGTCGAGCGCGTCCAGGCGCGCTCGTACGCGGCGGCGTCCTCGAGGTGCGTGATCGCGGCGGCCGCCTGGGCCAGGCCCACGCGCAGGCCCTCGCCCGTCAGCGCGTCGACGTACCCGGAGGCGTCGCCGACGAGGCGGATCCGGCCGGCCGACCGCGCCGTCGTGCGCTGGCGCAGCGGGCCGGCCCCGAGCGGCGGCCCGAGGGGCTCCGCGCCGTCGAGGAGCCGCGCGAGCCGTGGGATGCCCGCGAGCTCGGCGGCGTAGTCGACGCGCGCGGGGCCGAGCAGCGCGACCCCGACGACGTCGTCGGTCACGGGCGTGACGTAGGCCTCGACCCGCCGGGCCCAGTAGACCTCGACAAGGTCCGTCCACGGCGCGACGCGGAAGTGCCGCCGGACGCCGTACCGCCGGCGGTCTCGCGCGCCGGGGGGCGTGCGCCACGCGGTGACCGGCCGCGCGAGCCCGGCGAGGCGGCGCACCGTCGAGTGCAGGCCGTCGCACCCCAGGAGCCAGCCGGCGCGCACCCCGGCAGCCGTGACGCCGCCCGGATCGGCCTCGATCGTCCGGACGCGCGCGGTCACGCGCTCGACGCCGAGGGTCGTCGCGCGGGCGGCCAGCGCCGCGTGCAGCGTGGTGCGGCGCACGCCGAGGCCGGTCCCGGTCGCGAACAGGTGCTCGGCGTGCCGCGGACCCGAGCGGTAGCCGATGCCCGCCAGCACGTGCCCGTCGGGTGCGACGCCGAGCCGGGCGAGCGCCGCGACCGCGCCGGGCATCAGGCCCTCGCCGCACGCCTTGTCGATCGGGCCCGGCCGCGCCTCCACCACGACGACGCTCAGCCCCGCCAGGCGCGCCTCGATCGCGGCCGCGAGCCCGATCGGGCCGCCGCCCACGACCAGGACGTCGGCGTCGACCGCGGCCGTCATCGCGAGTCGGGCCCGGCCGCCCCGGCGAGCGCGCGCTCCTCGGCCGGGATCCGGTAGCGCAGCAGCAGCACCGCGTTCAGCGCCGTGAAGGCGAGCGCCGTCACCCACGCCGTGTGCACCAGCGGCAGCGCGATGCCCTCCACGACGACCGCGACGTAGTTCGGGTGCCGCAGCCAGCGGTACGGCCCCCGGTCCACGAGCGCGAGGCCCGGCACCACGATCACGCGGGTGTTCCAGCGCGGCCCGAGCGTCGCGATGCACCACCAGCGCAGCCCCTGGCTCGCAAGCGCGGCGACGAGCGCCGCCCAGCCGAGCGCGGGCAGGAACGGCCGACCGGCGGCGTGGACCTCGAGGACGCACGCCGCGAGCAGGCCCGCGTGCAGCGCGACCATCGGCGGGTAGTGGGACCGGCCGGACTCGATCCCGCCGTGCGCGAACGCCCACCGCGCGTTGCGGCGGGCGACGACGAGCTCGGCGAGGCGCTCGGCGGCGACGGCGGCGATGAGCAGGTCGAACAGGGTCACGGAGCTCACGGTCATGGCGGTCAGGCCTCGTCGGGCCAGCGCAGCAGGACCAGCTCGGCGCACACGCCGGGGCCGTGCGCGAACAGCATCCCGGGCGTGCCGGGCGCCTGGTCCCCTCGCGCGAGCGTGTCCGCGAGCACGTGCAGCACGCTGGAGGACGACAGGTTGCCGACGCGTTCGAGCGATCGCCAGCTGAGCTCGAGCGCCGCGCGGGGCAGGTCGAGGGACCGCGCCGCCGCCTCGAGGATCCGCGGGCCGCCGGTGTGCGCGATCCAGGTCGGCACGTCGCCGATCTTGAGGTCGTGCGCCGCGAGCAGGTCGGCGACGTCGTCGCCCAGGTGCCGCTCGACGACGTCGGCCAGGCTCGCGGAGAGGACGATCCGGAACCCGCTGCCGCCGATGTCCCAGCCGAGCGCGCCCTCGGTCTCGGGATACAGCCGGCTGCGGGTCGCCACGACATCGGGCCCCGGCGACCCGCTCGCGTGCGCGCGGCCGTCGCCGAGCATGACGACGGCGCTCGCCCCGTCGCCGAACAGCCCGGTGGAGACGAGGTTCGCGGTCGAGTCGTCGCCGCGCTGCAGAGTGAGCGAGCAGAGCTCGACCGAGACGAGCACCGCGACGTCCCAGGGGTGGCCGGCCAGGTAGTCGTGCACGCGGGCGATGCCGGCGGCGCCCGCGACGCAGCCGAGCCCGAACACGGGGATGCGCTTGACGTCGCTGCGCAGCCCCAGCCGCGGGACGAGCAGCGCGTCGATCGACGGCGCGGACAGCCCCGTCACCGAGGTGAAGACGACGAGGTCGACGTCGTCGGGGCGGAGGCCGGCGTCGGCCAGCGCCGCCCGCACCGCCTGTTCCGCCAGGTCGGTGCCGATGGCGACGAACAGGTCGTTGGCCCGGCCGAAGGAGTCGAGCTCTCGGTAGCCCTCGAGAGGCAGCGCCAGGTGGCGGGACTGCACGCCCGTGGCGGCGTGCAGCCGCTCGAGCGCGGCGCGACGCGGCGAGCCGGCCGCGGTGAGCAGCGGGGCGAGGGCCGCGGTGATGTCCCGCTGGGCGGACGCCCGGGCTGGCAGGACCGGGGCAACTGCTGCGATGCGGGACATTCGGGCATCGTGCCATGCGGGGGCGCGCTCGGCTCGCTGTCGGTAGGGTCCACGCGAACGGGCCGACTCCTGGCAAGCGGACTCCACGAAAGGGCGGCTGCGGTGCGACGTGTCGGCCGGGTAGCCCAGGGGCTGGCGATCTCCTGCCACCTGGGCCCCACGCTCGCGGTCACGGCGCTCGCGCTCGCGCTGGCGCTCGGCGTCGGCGTCGACGCTGGGACGGCTGCGGTCCTGGGGGCCGCCGTGCTCGCGGGCCAGCTCTCGGTCGGCTGGTCCAACGACTGGATCGACGCGGGGCGGGACCTCGCGGTGGGTCGGCGCGACAAGCCGGTCGTGTCCGGGCTGGTCTCGGCGCGGACGCTGCGGGGCGCCGCGCTGGGCGCCGCGGCGGCGTGCGTCGGGCTGTCGTTCGCGGTCGGCTGGCTCGCGGGAGCCGCGCACGTGCTCGCCGTCGCCTCCGCCTGGAGCTACAACCTGGGGCTCAAGAGCACCCCGTGGTCGTGGGCGCCGTACGCGCTGTCGTTCGGGCTGCTCACCGCCTTCGTGACCCTGGCGCTGCCGGGGCACCCGTGGCCGGCGTGGTGGGTCCCGGTGGCGGCGGGACTGCTCGGCGTCGGCGCGCACCTGGCCAACGTGCTGCCCGATCTCGAGGACGACGACGCGACGGGCGTCCGGGGGCTGCCGCACCGCCTCGGGCGGGTGGGCGCAAGCCTGCTCGCGCCCGGGCTGCTCGTGGCCGCGACGGCGCTCGTCGTCCTCGGGCCGCCCGGCCCCGCGCCGGCCGGGTCGTGGGTGGGACTGGCGGCGGCCGCGGCGCTCGCCGGCGCCGGCGGGGCCATCGCGCTGCGGCGGCACCGGAGCAAGGCGCCGTTCTACCTCACGATGGTCGTGGCGGCCGTCGCGGTGGTCCTCCTCGTGCGGGCCGCGTCGGCGCTGACCACGACGGCGTGACGCCGGCGCTGGCCCACGAGGAGACGTGCCAGCCGGCGACCGGATCGCCGTCCACGACGACGACGTCGGTGTTGTCGAGCGGGTGCTCGGCCGCGAAGCGCGCGTCGACGTTGTCGGTCCGCGCCGCGACCCAGACGCGGATCGCGGCTCCGTGGCTCACGAGGAGGGCCGTGGGTGCTGCGCCGTCGGCGCCCCGGGCCAGGTCGGCGACGACGCCGGCGACCGCCCCGTCGAAGCGCGCGAGCATCGCTGCGCCCGCCTCCCCGCCGGGCAGCCGCGGCGCGAGGTCCGCCTCCGGCCAGGCGAAAACCGTCGCCAGGTACCGCTCGATCGACGCGTGGTCGCCGCGCATCTCGAGCTCGCCCGCCGAGATCTCGCGCAGCCCGTCCCGCACGTGCACGGGCAGGCCGCGCGACTGGGCCAGGGGCGCCGCGGTCTGCTGGGTGCGCACGAGCGTGGAGGCGTAGATCGCGGCGATCTCGGCGCCGGCCAGTGCGGTCGCGAGCCGGGCCGCCTGCGCGCTGCCGTGCTCGGTCAGCGACGCGCCCGGCGCGGCCGTGTCGAGCACGTGCCGGACGTTCGACGGCGTCTCGCCGTGGCGCACGAGGAGCAGGCGCACGCCCTCGTCCGGACCGCCGTGCTGGTGCGCGGTCATTCCTCGAGCTCCTGACCGCGCCGCTCGGGCAGGCGCAGCGCGCACAGCGCCGCGACGACGAAGACGGCGGCGAAGACCTCGAACAGCAGCGGGGTCCCGCCCAGCGCGCGCAGCTGCGGAACTGCCAGCGGCGCGAGGATCGAAGCGATGCGGCCGACGCCGGCGGCCCAGCCCGAGCCGGTGGCGCGCAGCCGGGTCGGGTACAGCTCGGGGGTGATCGCGTACAGGGCGCCCCAGGCGCCGAGGTTGAAGAACGACAGCAACATCCCCGCGGTCAGTACCTGCGCGGAGCCCGCAGCTCCCGCGAACAGGCCCGCGGCGGCCGCGGCGCCGACCAGGAAGGCCGCGAGCGTCGGCCGCCGCCCCCAGCGTTCGACGAGCACGGCGCTGGCGGCGTACCCGGGCAGCTGCGCGAGGGTGATGATCAGCGTGTAGCCGAACGAGCGCACGAGGGACAGGCCCGAGGCGTGCAGCACGGTGGGCAGCCAGATGAAGGCGCCGTAGTACGCGAAGTTCACGGTGAACCACACGGCCCAGAGCGTGAGGGTGCGATCGCGCAGTCCCGGCGCCAGCAGGTCCCGGACGCGGGGGAGCGGCCCGACGCGCGGGCGAGCGGGTGCGGCCGGGGCGCGTGCCGGCGTCGTCGGCGTGATCCCGGCCGAGCGCTCGAACCGGCGCACGGTGGCCTCGGCGGCGTCGTGCCGGCCGGTGGACACGAGGAAGCGGACCGACTCCGGCAGGCTCCGGCGCACGACGACGGCCCACAGGGCGGGCAGTGCGCCGAGGGCGAGTGCCCAGCGCCAGCCGGAATCGCCGTTCGGCACGACGAGAAACCCGATGACCGCGGCCGCTGTCCAGCCGAGCGCCCAGAAGGCCTCGAGCGCCACGACCATCCGGCCACGGATCCGCGGCGGCGCGAACTCGCTCACCAGCGTGGACGCGACCGGCAGCTCCGCGCCGAGGCCGAGACCGACCACGAAGCGCAGGGCGATCAGGGACGCGACCGACCAGGACAGCGCCGAGGCTCCGGTCGCGAGGCCGTACAGGAGCAGCGTGGCCGCGAAGACCTGCCGGCGGCCGAGGCGATCGGCCAGGAGGCCGCCGACGCCCGCGCCGATCGCCATCCCGACGAACCCGGCGGAGGCGATCCACGACAGCTCGGTCGAGGTGGCCTGCCAGGTCACGGCGAGCTGCGCGAGCACGAACGAGATCAGGCCCACGTCCATCGCGTCGAAGGCCCAGCCGACGCCCGAGCCGACCAGCACGCGCCGGTGCTCGCGCGTGAACGGCAGCGCATCCAGCCGTTCGGTCAGCGTCAGGTGCGCACTGTCGGGGTCTGTCCGGGTCTCCACGTCGCATCATGCTGCCACCAGTCGGGGCCGGGTCGGCCGCGCGTCCGGCCCGCGGTACCGTGCCGGGGTCCGCCGACGGGCCGGGTGCGGATCGGCCGCGCCGCCGCGGCGTCGACGCGGGCCTGGCTCGGGCCCGGCGATGGGAGCCCGATGCGCACGATCGAGGAACACCTGGCCGCGGCCCTGGCGCTCGTCCGCCCGCTCGACCCGCAGGAGGTCGCCCTCGAGGACGCGCTCGACCTGGTGCTGGCGCTGGACGTGACGTGCGCGGTCGAGCTGCCGCGCTTCGACAACTCGGCGATGGACGGGTACGCCGTCCGCGCGAGTGATGTGGCCGCCGCGACGGCCGCCGACCCGGTCCGGCTCGTCGTGCTCGCCGACCTCGCCGCCGGCAGCGCGGAGCACCCCGAGGTCGGACCCGGCACGTGCGCCCGGATCATGACGGGTGCGCCCGTGCCGCCGGGGGCCGACGCGATCGTGCCGGTCGAGCTGACCGACGGCGGGCTGACGCAGGTCCGGATCGATGCGGGAACGCGCGCCGGCACCCACGTGCGTCGAGCAGGTGAGGACGCGCGGCCTGGCGATCTCGTGCTGGCCGCCGGGACCACGCTCGGCCCGCAGCAGATCGCCGCGGCGGCCGCGGCCGGGTTTGCGCGCCTGCTCGTGCACCGCCGGCCGCGGATCGCGGTGCTCTCGACCGGCAGCGAGCTCGTGGCACCGGGCGCCGAGCTGCGGCGCGGGCAGATCCCTGACTCGAACTCGTTCCTGCTCGCCGCCGCGGTCCGCGCGGCCGGCGGGATCGCGGTCCGGATCGGGGCGGTGCCCGACGACGCGGCGACGTTGCGCCGGGTCCTCGCCGAGCAGCAGGGGCAGGTCGACGCGATCGTCACGTCGGGCGGCGTCAGCATGGGTGCGTACGACGTCGTGAAAGAGGTGCTCACCGCGGAGCCCGGGATGGAGTTCGTCCAGGTCGCGATGCAGCCCGGCAAGCCGCAGGGGCTCGGAACCCTGACGGACGGGACGCCGCTGTTTGCGCTGCCGGGCAACCCCGTGAGCGCGTTCGTGTCGTTCGAGGTCTTCGTCCGCCCGGCGCTGCGCCGGCTCGCGGGCCGGATGGACCTCGGCCGCCCCGAGGTCTGCGCGACTGTCGTGGACGGCTGGCAGCCGCCCGGCGAGCGCACGCAGTACATGCCGGTCGCGCTCGAGCGGGGTCCTGCGGGCTGGCTGGCGCGGCGCGCCGCGCGCGGCGGCTCGGGCTCGCACCTCGTGGCCGGCCTCGCGGGCGCCCAAGGGCTCGCGGTCGTGGGCGCCGGCGCGGGCGAGGTCCGGCCGGGGGACAGCGTGCGGGTGCTCGTCGTCTGACCCGCCGCGGCTGGGCTCGTAGGCCCCGCGTCGCTCTCCGGCTGTGGACGTGCGGGGGTCGTGTCACACCCTCCGCGTAGGGTCGAACACATGTTCGATGATCGGGTGAACGAGAAGGCGCAGGTCGCCTCCGACGGCGATGCGCCCGGTAGCCGGGGTGTGGCTGCGGGGGTATGTGTGGCGCGGGGCGGATTCGTGCTGGTGGGCTTGAAGGCGAGCATGCTCACGCTGGTCGGGCTCTCGCTGGCCGGCGTGGCCGCGGCCCTGGCCGACGCCACCGCCAGCGCCACCGCCACCGCCACCGCCACCGGAGCCTGCGAGGCCGGCGCTGCCGGAGCCGACAGGGCCGGCGGCGCCGCCGCCCGAGCCGATGAGGCGGACGGCGCCGCTGGTGCCGGCTCGAGCGTCGATGCCGACACGGCGGCGGCTCGCGCCGTGGTGGCGGCGCGGGCGGGGCAGGTCGCGTTGACGGCGGCGCTGCGGACCGCGCGGGCGGCCACGGACGCGGTGCTGGCCGAGCAGTTCGCGCTCGCCCAGGACCTGGATGTCCGCGCCCCGGGCGCGAGCCTTGTCACCGCGCTCGAGGGCCTGGACCTGGCCGGCGTGCATGACGCGGTGCTGATCGAGGCCGCCGCCGGGTGGGAACGGATCACGTCGCTGGCCACGGCCCGCCAAGGACAGGTTCTGGCCGAGCTCGCGGCTCGCCGCGAACGCGCGGGCCTGGGCGAGTTCACGGGCGACGAGGTCGCCTCCCGCCTGGTGACCACCCGCGCGGTCGCGGACGCGAAGATCACCCTGGGGATGGCCCTGGCCCAGGCACCCGCGGTCCACGACGCACTCGCGTGCGGAGTGCTGGACCACCGCAAGGCCACCGCCCTGACTGACGCGGTCGCGCACCTGGACCCGGACACCGCGGCGACGGTCCTGGCCGGCGCCCTGCCCGTGGCGCCGTCCTTGACCGTGCCCGCGCTCCGGGCGAAGGTCCGCCGCCTCGAGCTGACCTGCAACCCCGACGCGACCCGCGACCGCGCCCGGCGCGAACGCGGCGATCGACACGTGCGTATCGCCCCAGCCCCCGGCACCACCGCGATGGCCTGGATCAGCGCCCTGCTCCCCGCCGAAGACGCAATGACGATCTACACCGCGATCGACGCGCTCGCCGCCACCGCCGACCCCGCCGACCCCCGCACCGTCGATCAACGGCGCGCCGACGCCCTGACCGACGTGTGCGAGGTGATCCTGCGCACCGGCCTCACCCCCACCGGCACGCCCCTGCCCACCGCCCACGGCACCCGCCCCCAGCTGCTGATCACCGCCGCCGCGACCACCCTGCTCGGCCTCGACGACACCCCCGCCGACCTCGCCGGGTACGGCCCCATCCCGGCCGACCTCGCCCGCGAGATCGCCACCGACGCGACCTGGCGACGCATCTTCACCGACCCCGGCTCCGGCCTCGTCACCGCCGTTGGCACCCGCACCTACCGCCCCGGCGCCGACCTGACCCGCACCGTGGTCGCCCGCGACCGCACCTGCACCTTCCCCGGCTGCCGCATGCCCGCCTGGCGCTGCGACCTCGACCACCGCGACCCGTACAACCACCACGACCCCGACGCCGGCGGTCAAACCTGCCCCGAGAACCTGCACTGCCTGTGCCGCCACCATCACCGCCTCAAGACCTACGCCGGCTGGCACGTGACCCGCGACGCCAGCACCGGCGACACCCACTGGATCACCCCCACCAGGCACCGCTACACCCGACCCGGCAGAGACACCAACCCCGACCCACCGCCACCGACCCGACCCCGGGCCGTCATCCCCTCCACCCCACCGTTCTGAACGAAGGGGCCGCAGCGGGGCCTGCGAGCTGCGAGCGGGGACCAGGGCCAGGGATCAGTACGGACCGTTACGCCGGCCCGTCGGCCGGGGCCAGCCCGAGGCCGACCCAGACGTGGCTGCCGTCGACCAGGATCTCGCGCTTCCACACCGGCAGCTCGGCCTTGACGCGCTCGACCAATGCGCGGCACACGTCGAATGCGAGAGCGCGATGCGCCGTCGCGACCGCCGCGACGATCGCGGGCTCGCCGACTCCGAGCCTCCCGACGCGATGGCTGACCGCGACCCCGAGCACGCCGTCCGCCGCGGCGACCTGGGCCGCGATGCGCGCAAGGATCGCGGCCGCATCGGGGTGGGCGGAGTACTCCAGCGCGACGACCTCGCCGGAGACCTCCGGGTCGTGGTCGCGCACGGTGCCGAGGAAGGTGGCGATCGCACCCGCCCGCGGTCCGCTGACCGCCGCGACGTGGACCGCGAGCTCGAGCGGCGCCGCGGAGATCGCCGTGAACGGCGCGGGCTCAGCCACGGTCGCCTCCGCCACGGTCGGCTCTGCCCCTGTCGGCTTAGCCACCACCCGATCAGCCACGGTGATCCCCGCCCGCGAGCTGGTCGACGAGGTGGGGGACGAGGGGGAGTAGCACCGCGAGGCCCTGTTCGACCGCCGACGGCGACCCCGGCAGGTTGACGATCACGGCGCCGCCCGCCGTGACCCCCGCGAGGCCGCGCGAGAGCACCGCCGTCGGCACGTGCGCGGCGCCGTCGCGGCGCATCGCCTCGGCCAGCCCCGGTAGCTGCCGATCGAGCAGGCCGACCGTCCCCTCGGGGGTCAGGTCGCGCGGTCCGACGCCGGTGCCGCCCGAGGTGATCACGAGCCGGGCTCCGGTGGCCAGCGCGTCGGCGAGGGCGTCGGCGACGGACTCGACGCCGTCCGGAACGACCCGCAGCGTGGCGTCCACGATGCCGGCCGCGGACAGGAGCTCCACGGCGCGGGGGCCTGAGCGGTCGGTCGCCGATCCCGCCGCGCACCGGTCCGAGACCACGACGACGACGGCGCGGAGCGGGGTAGCGCTGGGGGAGTGGGTCACCGGGCCACGGTACCGGTCGGGTTCGGGTCGGTACGGTGGCGGCGTGCAGAACGCAGGCGACCCCCACGGCGGATCCGCCGACCCCGGCGCGCACGGCCTCGACCCTTCCGGCCCGTTCGGCCCGTTCGGCCCGTTCGACCTGTCCGACCCGATCGGCGCGTTCGACGCCGTGATCCTGGCCGGCGGGCGCGCGACGCGCCTCGGCGGGCAGTCCAAGCCGATGGTGCTCGTAGGCGGCCGGCGCCTGATCGACCACGCGCTCGACGCGGCGGCGGGTGCGCGCCGCACGGTCGTCGTCGGACCGTCCGGCCTGGCCACTCCGCCCGTGCTCACGGCGCAGGAGGATCCGCCGTGGGGTGGGCCGGTCGCCGGAGTCGACGCCGGGCTGCGCGCGCTCGACCAGGCCGCGACCCGCGACGGCCGCGCCGCGCTCGTGCTGCTGCTCGCGTGCGACGTCCCAGCCGCCCACCTCCTCGTCGCCCGGCTCGTCGCCGCCGCCCGCGCGGCCGTCGCCGACGGGCTCGACGGAGCGCAGGTCGTCGACGCCGACGGCCGGCACCAGCCGCTGCTGGGGGTGTATCGCCGGGCCCTGCTCGACCGGTCGCTCGCAGAGCTCGCGGCGAGCGTCGGGGTGCGCGATGCGGCGCTGCGCCGACTGCTCGCCGGGGCTCGCCTGCGTGCCGTGCCCGACGACGCCGACGACGCTGCCGACGCGGACACGTGGGCCGAGGTCGGGCGGCTCGACGCCAAGCACACCCACGCCACAGACAGCAGCGCTCCGCACCCGGGTCCGGCCGCGCCCTGACGAGCGCCGTCGTCGGCCGATCAGAACGGCCGGATCGCTCATTTCGGACGCGACCGGGCCGATGGGTCGTCCGTAGCCATGCGGCAGTGCGTGGCGGGCGAGAGCGGCGGAGCGACGGTGTTGAGCTGGCGGCACTACCTGGTCGGCGGCAGCTGCGCAGCCGTCGCGATCCTCGCCGCGCCGCCCGGGTTCGTCCGGGATTTCGCCTACCTGCTGGTCAGCCTCACCGGCATCCTCGCGATCGTGGTGGGCGTGCGGCGGAATCGGCCGCGCGACGCCCGGGCCTGGTACCTCATGGGCACCGGGATCGCCGCCTGGGCCGTCGGCGACGCGATCTACTCGTGGTACCCCGACGGCACCCTGGGCGGGACCAGCCTGCTGCTCTCGGACCTGTTCTACCTGGCCGCCTACCCGGGCCTGGCCGCCGGGCTCCTGATCCTGGTGCGCAGCCGCGGGCCCGAGCGCGGCCCGACCGCGCTGCTCGACAGCTCGATCTTCACGGTCGCGGCGGGCCTGCTCTCCTGGGTGTACCTCGTCCAGCCGACCTTGGTCGCCGGCGGCGAGCGGACCCTCGAGCTTGCCGTCGCCGTCTCGTACCCGCTCGGCGACGTCCTCCTCTTCGCGATGCTCGTGCGCCTCGCGACGGCCGCCGGGACCTGGAACACCGCGACGCGGCTGCTTGCGAGCTCGATCACTGCACTCATCGTGGCCGACAGCCTGTTCGAGGCCGCGAGCTTCACACCGGCGCTCGCTAGCGGGGTGGGCCTGCTCGACCCGATCTGGCTCGTCGCGTACGTGCTGTGGGGCGCCGCCGCGCTCCATCCGTCGATGGTCGCGCTGTCGGCGATCGCGCCGGACCGCCCCGAGCAGATGCAGGTCGCGAGGATGCTCGGGCTGACGGCCGCGTTGGTCACCGGACCGGTCATCGTCGCCGGCCAGCTGCTCGCCGGGGTGCCGACCAGCGAGTGGTCGGTGGTGATCGCGGGCTGTCTGCTCGGGGTGCTCGTGCTGGCGCGGATGGTCCACCTCGTGCAGCTCTCGCAGCGCCAGGCCGAACGGCTGCGCGAGCTCGCCGATCGGGACTTCGTGACGGGCCTGGCCAACGGTCGCAAGTTCGCCGATCTGCTCGCAGCCGCCGTCTCCGGCGGCGGCGAGCGGGCGCCGGGGGACCGCGGCCGGCTGATCGTGCTGCTCGTCGACCTCGAGCGCTTCGCCGAGCTGACCGACACCCTCGGTCATCGCATCGGGGACGAGATCCTGCACTCCGTCGGCGTGCGGCTGATCCAGCTCTGCGGCCGGGGCGCGACCGTCGCGCGCACGGGGGACCACACCTTCTCCGTGCTCGTCCCGCACCCGGTGCGCACCGTCGGAGTCGGCGTCGGCGGCCTGGACCTGGCGGGGGACCTGCGGCGCGCCCTCGAGGAGCCCCTCGACCTCGACGACGTCAGCGTGAGCGTCGAGGTGGCCGTCGGAGCGTTCGACCTCGAGCCCACGTGCACCGACCCCGCGCTCGCCCTGCACCGCGCCGACGTCGCGCTCTCCGCCGCGAAGGACCGGCCGGTCCGGACGGCCTACTACGGGACCGAGCTCGAGTCGGGCGGGACGCTCGCGCCGTTGGTCATCGGTGAGCTGCGCGGCGCACTCGAGGCGGGCGACATCGTCGTGTACTACCAGCCGCAGGTCGAGATCGGCACCGGGCGCGTCTTCGGGGTCGAGGCGCTCTCGCGGTGGCAGCACCCGGTCTACGGCCTGCTCGGCCCGGACTCGTTCATCCAAGCGGCCGAGCGCACCGGGATGATCGGCACCTTTACGCAGTTCGTGCTCGACGCGGCGCTCGAGCAGTGCGCGCGGTGGCGGGCCGAGGGCCTCGTGCTCACCGTCGCCGTGAACCTCTCCGTGCTGAACCTGCTCGACCGCGGCCTCGTCGAGGACGTCCAGGCGGCGCTCGATCGGCACGGGCTCTCCCCGACCGTGCTCGAGCTCGAGCTGACCGAGGGCAGCGCGATGGTCGACCCGCGGCGCTCACGTCAGGTGCTCGGCGCGCTCTCCGGGATGGGCGTGACCCTGTCGATCGACGACTACGGCACCGGGTACAGCTCGCTCGCATACCTCCAGAAGCTGCCGGTGCGCCGGCTCAAGATCGACCGGTCGTTCGTGGCGGGCATCCTCGACGACGCCGCGTCGGCCGCCATCGTGCGCTCGACGGTCGAGCTGGCCCGCCACCTCGGCCTCGATGTCATCGCTGAGGGCGTCGAAGACGACGAGACTTTGCTCGCGCTGCGCGACATGCAGTGCCACGCCGCGCAGGGTTTCGGCCTGGGCCGGCCTGTTCCCGGGCCGCAGTTGCCGGAGGTCGTCCGGCGCATCCACGACCGGCTCCCGTCCGTGCTGCACGTTCCCACGGTCGGGGCCGGGCGCTAGCGAGCGAGCGCGCCGCGCCGGCGGCACACTAGCGCGATGGACCTTCCCGTTCAGCCGCCGGTCGACCCGATGCTCGCCAAGTCCGTCCCGGCCATCCCCGCGGGGCAGCGGTACGAGCCCAAGTGGGACGGATTCCGGGCGATCGTCTTCCGGGACGGCCCCGACGTCGAGATCACCAGCCGGAACACGAAGTCGATCGCGCGGTACTTCCCGGAGGTCGTCGCGGGCGCCCTCGCCAACCTGCCGCAGCGGTGCGTGCTCGACGGCGAGATCGTGGTCCCGAGCGTCACGCATGCGGGGCTCGACTTCGAGGCGCTCCTGCAGCGGATCCACCCGGCCGCCTCCCGCGTCGAGCTGCTCGCCCGGACGACGCCGGCCCTGTTCGTCGCGTTCGACCTGCTCGCGCTCGACGACGAGGACCTGACCGCCCGGCCGTTCGACGACCGGCGCGCGGGCCTCGTCCAGGCGCTGGCGGGCTCCGGCGCGGAGCACCCGTTCTACGTCACGCCGAGCACCGACGACGTCGCGGTCGCGGCCCGGTGGTTCGAGCAGTTCGAGGGCGCGGGCCTCGACGGCGTCGTCGCCAAGCGTGCGGACGGTCCGTACCTGCCCGGCAAGCGCGGCTGGAGCAAGATCAAGCACGACCGGACGGCCGACTGCGTCGTCGCCGGCTACCGCGTGCACACGTCGGGTCCGGACGCGGTCGGCTCGCTGCTGCTCGGCCTGTACACCGACAACGGCTCGCTCGCCTCCGTGGGGGTGGTCGGCGCCTTCACGATGGCCCGCCGGCGCGAGCTTTTCGCCGAGCTCCAACCCCTGCGCACCGACCTCGCCGCGCACCCGTGGGGGGCGGCGGTCGAGGCGGCGTCCGCGCGAACGCCGCGCGAGGCCGAGACCAGCCGGTGGAACCGGGGCAAGGACCTGTCGTTCGTCCCGCTGCGGCCCGAGCGCGTGCTGGAGGTCGCGTACGACCACATGGAGGGCACGCGGCTGCGGCACACCGCGCAGTTCCGGCACTGGCGGCCCGACCGCGACCCGCTCTCGTGCACCTACGCGCAGCTCGAGGAGCCGGTCAGCTACGCGCTGACGGACGTGCTCGCGGCCCGCTGATGACGATGGCCGAGGAGTCCGCGACCGAGGCGTCCGCGACCTACGAGTCCGCGACCCCGGTCGACCTGGTCAGCACGCTGGCGCGCCTGGCGCACGGCCGGTTCGACCCGACGACCCGGCGCGCGCCCGACGGCGCCCTGTGGCGCACGACCCTTGCCGGCGCCGGTCCGGCAACGTGCCGGCTCGTCCAGGTCAACGCCCACCGGGTCGACGCCCGCGCCTGGGGCCCGGGCGCCCGGGCGGCGCTCGACGGCCTGCCCGCGCTGCTCGGCGCGGGCGACGACCCCGCCGCCTTCGCCCCGCTCACCCCCGCCCTGGCGGCAGCGCACCTGCGCCACCCAGGGCTGCGGATCCCCCGTACCGGGCGGGTGCTGGAGTCACTCGTGCCCGCCGTGCTCGAGCAGCGCGTGATCTCCAGCACGGCGACGACGGCGTGGCGCTGGCTCCTGGACCGGCATGGAACGCCCGCGCCGGGGCCGGCTCCGGCGGGCCTGCGCGTGGTCCCGGATGCGCAGGGGTGGCTGCGCGTGCCGAGCTGGGACTTCCACCGCGCGGGCGTCGACCCCGGCCGCGCCCGTACCGTGCGGGCCTGCGCCCGGGTCGCGCACCGGCTCGAGGAGGCGTCGTCGATGAGCCCCGCCGACGCGACCCGCCGCCTGCAGGCCGTCCCCGGCGTCGGCCCATGGACCGCGGCCGAGGTCGCGCAGCGCGCGCTGGGGGACGCGGACGCCGTGTCGGTGGGCGACTACCACCTCGCCGCGGCCGTCGGCTGGGCGCTCGTCGGCCGCCGGGTCGACGACGCCGAGATGCTCGTGCTGCTCGAGCCGTGGCGGCCGCACCGGTACCGGGTCATCCGGCTGCTCGAGCTCGGCGGGCAGGCGCGCGCCCCGCGCCGCGGCCCACGCCTGGCCGTCCAGGACCACCGGCGCGGCTAGGCACCCGGCTCACCCGTGTGGCGAGGCGCCCGGCTCACCGGCCGGGAGCGAGGAGATCGCCGATGTCGGCCAGGCGGTCGAGCACCTCGTCGGGGGTCAGCTGCCGCAGCTCGTCGTCGTCCAGCTCGGCCCAGGTGCGGGGGGCGGCGACGGTCGGGCGGTCGCGGCCGCGCAGCGAGTACGGCGTGATCGTGGTCTTGGCCGGGTGGTTCTGCGACCAGTCGAGGAGCACCTTCCCGCCGCGCAGGTTCTTGGTCATCAGCGCGACGATCTGGCGTGGGTGCTCGGCGGCGAGCTCGTGGGCGAGGTCGCGCGCGTACTGGCGCACCTCGAGCACCGTGCGCCGTCCCCGCAGCGGGGCGTACAGCTGCAGGCCCTTGCTCCCCGAGGTCACCGGGACGGGCTCGAGCCCGTCCGCGCGCAGCCGGTCCGCCACGAGGTGCGCGACGCGCGCGCAGTCGTGCAACGCCGCGGGCGCGCCCGGGTCGAGGTCGATCACGAGCCGGTCGGGGTTGCGCAGCCCGCCGCGCGGCCCGACGCGCCACTGCGGGGTGTGCAGCTCCAGGGCACCCTGGTTGGCCGACCACACGAGGCTCGGCAGGTCGTCCAGGAACGGCAAGGTCAGCATCGTGCCCTCGTCCTCGGCGCCGGGCGACGCCGCGAGGCGCTGCCGGCGCACCCAGTCCGGGGCGCCGGCCGGGACGTTCTTCTCGAAGAACTGCTGCCCGGCAACGCCGTCGGGGAACCGGATCCTCGTCACGGGCCGGTCCTTCAGCTGCGGCAGGATCGCGTCCGCGACGCGCGCGTAGTAGTCGATCACCTCGGCTTTCGTCATCCCGACCGCCGGGTACATCACCTTCTCCAGGCTCGTGATGCGCACCTGCCGGCCGGCTACGTCGACGAGCTGCCCGCCGTCGCGGGGGCTCACGGCTCGTCCCACGGGTCGGGGGGGCTGTCGTCCCGCACGCCGCGCACCACGGGCTGGCGCAGGCGGCCCGTCGGCGTCCGGGTGAGGTAGACGACGTCGACGACGAGCGTGGGCTCGCACCAGTGCGTGCCGCGCGCGTCCAGGGCGGGCACGGGCTCGTCGAACGGGCTCGCGTCGCGCGCACGCGGGACGAGCAGCTCGGTCAGAGCGGCGCCGATCGGGCCGGTGAGGCCGCTGCCCGCGCGGCCGAGGTAGCGCAGCGCACCGGTGGCGTCGGGCGCGCCGAGGAGCACCGCACCGAGCCGCCCCGACCCCGTGCTCTCCGCGCGCCACCCGCCGACGAGGGCCGCCCGCGTGAACCGGTGCGCGGCCTTGACCCAGTCGTGGGAGCGCCGGCCCGGCTGGTAGGTCGACGCGCGCCGCTTCGCGACGACGCCCTCGAGCCCGTGCTCGCGCGTCACCTCCCACAGGTCCGCGCCGTCGTCGTACACGGGTGAGAGCAGCGCGGGCGCCGGCAGGTCGAGGCGTTCGAGCGTCGCGCGGCGCTCGTCGAACGGGCGGCGCGCGAGCTCGACGCCGTAGAGCGCGGGCACGTCGAACACCATGTAGCTCACGGGGCGCTGGGCCGCCAGGGCGCGGGCCCGGGCGGGATCCTGGACGTGCATGCGGTCCGCGAGCGCGGCGAACGACGGGCGGCCGTCGACCATCGCGACAACCTCGCCGTCGAGCACGGCGCCCTGGATCTCCCCGAGCCCGCCGAGCTCGGGATAGGAGACGGTGACGTCCCGGCCGGTCCGGCTGAGCAGCCGCAGGGGCCCGCCCGTGGTGTCGGCGAGGAGCCGGACGCCGTCCCATTTCACCTCATAGGCCCAGCCTGGGCCGGTCGGAAGCGCGGCGGGATTCGCCGCTCGGGTAGCGAGCATGGGCTGCACGGGTCCATCCTGCCCACAGAGGTCCGTTTCGTCGCGCCGTGCGCGCACCGGCAGCGCCGGTGCGCCCGAGACGGACCACATCGAGTCGGGAGGTGGCCTGTGCGGGCAATCTGGAAGGGCGCGGTGGCGTTCGGGCTGGTCAACGTCCCGGTCAAGCTCTACTCGGCCACGGGCGAGCACGAGGTCCCGCTGCATCAGGTGCACCGCGCCGACGCGGGCCGGATCCGGTACCGCAAGACGTGCAGCGTCTGCGGCGAGCCGGTCGAGATGAGCGACATCGCGAAGGGCTATCAGACCGACGACGGCGAGATCGTCGTGCTCACGGACGAGGACCTCGCGGAGCTCCCGCTCGCGACGGACCGCGAGATCTCGGTGCTCGAGTTCGTCCCGTCGGAGCAGGTCGACCCGATCCTGCTCGCCAAGACCTACTACCTCGAGCCCGAGAAGACCGCGGCGAAGCCCTACGCGCTGCTGCGGGAGGCCCTCGCGGCGAGCGACCGGATGGCCGTCGTCAAGGTCGCGCTGCGCCAGCGCGAGTCGATGGCGGTGCTGCGGGTGCGCGGCGACGTCATCTGCCTGCAGACCCTGCTCTGGCCGGACGAGGTGCGCGCCGCGGAGTTCCCGGTGCTCGACGCCGACATCTCGGTCCGCCCCCAGGAGCTCCAGATGGCGTCGTCGCTGGTCGACTCGCTCGCCGCGGACTTCGACCCGTCCGCGTTCGAGGACCGGTACCAGGCGGCGCTCGAGACGCTGATCGAGTCGAAGGTCTCGGCCGGCGCGACCCGGTCGGTGCCGGCCGCCGAGGGGGCCGACGGCGCCACGTCGGGCGCGGGGGAGGTCATCGACCTGCTCGCCGCGCTGCAGCGCAGCGTGGAGAAGGCGCGCGAGGCCCGCGGCGAGCCCGTGCGTGCGTCGACCTCGGCCGGGGGCAAGGCTGCGGTGCCGGCGAAGAGGGCGCCAGCGAAGAGGGCGCCAGCGAAGGCGGCGGCGGCGACGAAGCGGGCGACCCCGGCGACGCCGGCCACGAAGGCCACCGCGGCCAAGACGACCGCGACGAAGGTTGCCGCGGCGAAGACGACCGCGGCGAAGACGAGCGCAACGAAGGCACCCGCCGCGAAGGCCGCCGCGGCGAAGGCGCCCGCGAGGAAGGCCACCGCCGCGAAGGCGGAGGGCACCCGAGCCGCGACCCGCCGTCGCGCGTCCTGACGCGGGCCTGACGTGGCACGCGAGCGCGCCGGGCGCGCCCCGGAACAGGTCGATACCGGCCCGACGGGCTCCACGGGCGCGCCAACCGCCGACGCCGCGGCTGCCCGCGAGGAGGTGACGGCCACCCTGCGGCGGATCGCGCTCCTGCTCGAACGCGGCCGGTCGCGCTCGCGCGGCGAGTCCTACCGCAGCGCGGCGTTCCGCGGCGCCGCGCGGACCGTCGAGGCGACCGAGCCGGCGCAGCTGCTCGCCCTCGCGGCGGCCGGCCGGCTCAAGGACCTGCCCGGGGTGGGGGACCGCACCGCGGGCGTGATCGAGGCCCGCCTGTCGGGGCGGCCGGTGGCCTACCTCGACGAGCTCGAGCGGGAGGCGGTCGCCCACACGGGGCCGGGGCAGGCGCTGCGCGCCGCGCTGCGAGGCGACCTGCACGCGCACACGGACGAGAGCGACGGCGGCAGCCCGCTGCAGGAGATGGTGCTCGCGGCGATCGACCTCGGGCACGACTACCTGACCATCACCGACCACTCGCCGCGGCTGACGGTCGCGCACGGGCTGAGCCCGGCCCGGCTGCGGGCCCAGATCGACCAGATCGCGGCCCTCAACGGTGCCCTCGGCGCGGCCGGTTCCACGTTCCGGGTGCTCACCGGGATCGAGGTCGACATCCTGGACGACGGCGCGCTCGACCAGGAGCCGGAGCTGCTCGCCGAGCTCGACGTCGTGGTGGCCTCGGTGCACTCGAAGCTGCGGATGGAGCGCGCGCCGATGACCCGGCGGCTGCTCGCCGCGGTCGCCAACCCCCACGTCGACGTGCTCGGGCACTGCACGGGGCGCCAGGTCACCGGCCGGCTCCGGCCGCCGAGCACGTTCGACCACGAGGCGGTGTTCGCCGCGTGCGCCGAGCACGGCGTCGCCGTGGAGATCAACAGCCGGCCCGACCGCCTCGACCCGCCGCACGCGTTGCTGCAGTCCGCGATCGACGCGGGGTGCCTGTTCACGGTCGACACCGACGCCCACGCCCCCGGACAGCTCGACTGGCAGTGGGCGGGCTGCGACCGCGCCGTCGCGCACGACCTCGAGGCGGACCGTGTCGTCACCACCTGGCCGGTGGACCGCCTGCTCGCCTGGACCGGCCGGGCGACGGCGACCGACGGCGGCCGACGGCGCGGCCCGGCCCCGCGGGGCGCGTCATGAGGGTCGCCGTCGTCGGCGCGAGCGGGAACGTTGGCACGGCGCTGCTGCGCGCCTTCGCGGCCGACCCGACCATCACCTCGGTCGTCGGCCTCGCCCGCCGCCCGCCGGCGCCCGAGGTCGTCGCGGCGCGCACCCTGCCCGCGCCGTACGACGCCGCCTCCTGGCTGCGCTGCGACATCGCCGCCCCCGGACCGGACGATCGCGCGATCGAGCTGCTGGCCCGCGCGATGGCGGGCGCGGACGCCGTCGTGCACGCCGCGTGGGCCGTCGTGCCGAGCCACAACCGCGCCGCGCAGCGCCGGACAAACGTGCTCGGCGCGCGGCGCGTCGTGGCCGCGGCGCTGCGGGCGGGCGTGCCCCAGCTCGTGGTCGCGTCGTCCGTCGGCGCGTACTCGCCGTCGCCCGACGACACGCCGCGGCCCGAGCGGTGGCCGACCGGCGGGGTGCGCGGCTCGGCGCACAGCGCCGACAAGGTCGCGGTCGAGCGACTGCTCGACGAGACCGAGGAGCGGCACCCGGAGCTCACGATCGCGCGGATGCGGTCGGCGCTCGTGGTGCAACGGGTCGCCGGCAGGCAGCTGACCCGCACCGTCCTGGGGCCGCTCCTGCCCGCGCGCGGGCTCACCGAGCTCCGCGTCCTGCCGTGGCCCGCCGGGCTGCGGGTGCAGGCCGTGCACGCGGACGACCTCGCGGCGGCGTACCGCGAGGTCATCGTGCGCCGCCAGCGCGGCCCGTTCAACGTTGCGGCCGACGACGTGCTCCACGCGGGTGACGTCGCCGCGATCGTCGCGGGCGGGCGCCACCGCGACCTGCCGTTCGCCCTGGTCCGCGCGGCGGTCTCGGGCGCCTGGCACGCGCGCGTGCTGCCCGTGAGCCCGGGCTGGCTCGACCTGGCCGCGGGGGTTCCCGTGCTCGACTGCGCGCGGGCGCGGGAGCTGCTCGGTTGGCGGCCCCGCCGCACGAGTGCCGAGGCCGTCGCGGAGCTCGTGGCCGGCATCGCGGCGGGCTGCGGCACCTCGAGCCCGCCGCTGCGCCCCCGCCGCGGCGTCCACCCGGACGCCGGCTGAGGTCGGCCGCGGTCAGTCGGTCGGATCGGGCGAGCTCAGGTCGACCCCCGCGGCGCGCAGCTCGCGGCCGAGGTGCTCTCCGTCGGGCCCGGAGGCGAAGGGCACGCCCGCGGCGGTCACCCGGGACCGGGCGTCCGAGGCGTCCGGCGACGGAACCGGCGCGCCGCGCGCGAGGGTCTGCTCGGCGCCGCTGAGCCGGCGGATCGCGACGGCGCGCACGAGGTCGGGCCGCTCGGCGGCGAGTTCGGCGTAGATCTCGGGGTCGCGCTGGCCGTCGTCGCCGACGAGCAGCCACCGGATGTCGGGGAACTCGGCGACGAGGCGGCGCAGGCTCGCGCGCTTGTGGTCGGCGCCGCGGCGGAACCACCCCGTGTTCGTCGGGCCCCAGTCCGTGAGCAGCATCGGCCCGGCGGGGTACCCGGTCCGGCGCAGGAAGCGCTGCAGCGCCGGTGCGGCGTTCCAGGCGCCGGTGGACAGGTACAGCACCGGCACGCGCGGGTCCTCGCGCAAGAGCTGCTGGTACAGCCGCGACATCCCCGGCACGGGGCGGCGGGCGTGCTCGTGCAGCACGAGCGTGTTCCAGATCGCCAGCAGCAGCCGGGGCGCCCAGGTGACCATGACGGTGTCGTCGATGTCGCTGACCAGGCCCGCGCGCACCTGCGGATCGACCACGAACACCCGCGCGGTCACGCTTCCGGTCGCGACCGTCAGCTGGATGTCGTGCCAGCCCGGCGCGAGGTCCGACGCCACGACGGCGTCGACGTAGCCGCCCCGGTCGGAGGTGACCCGGTGCACGCTCGCGCCCGCCCGCACCTCGACGATCGCGCCCTTGACCTGGGCGGTCGCGAGGCTGCGCCAGCCGCGGACGCTGCGGTGCGGCTCGTCGTGGGGGGCGAGCGCCGGGGTCTGTGCCGCGCCGGGCGGGGGCGGCGGCGAGAGCACGACGCGGGCCAGCACCCGCACCCAGCCGGGCGCACCGTAGCCCGTGAACGGCTCGATCCGGGTGCGCCAGCCTCGCGCCCAGAGCCAGTGGGCGACGCGGCGGTTGACCACGTCCTCGAAACGGGCAGAGCGATGGAGGCGGTCGTCGTCGGACGAGGTCGGGTGCGGCACCCGACCATCATGGGTGCGCCGCGGCGATCGCGCCTGCGCGCTAGCTCGGCACGCTCGTCACGGTGGTCAGCAGGAAGACCGCGTCGGTGAGCGCGACCACGGCGTGCCGGTGGTGCGTCAGCAGGTACAGCCCGCCGGCCGGCACCTCGACGCCGCTCTTCTCGTCAGTCACGCGCACGCGGCCGCGCAGCACCTGCAGCGACGCCGCCGGCGGGGCGTTGTGCTCGCGCAGCTCGCTGCCCGCGGTGAGCGCGATGATCGTCTGGCGCAGCTCACCGTCGTGCACCACGACCTCGGCGCTGCGGCCGCGGTCGGACGCGCGGGCGGCGGCGAGGTAGGTGTCGGCCAGGGCGGGCAGTTCGAGCACGGTGACTCCTTCGAGGGGGGCGGCGCCTCGCGGCGCCCGATCGATCAGCTCGCGCGATCGGGCTCCGTGGTGGGCCGGCCGGGCTCCCGCTCGTCGTCGAGCAGGGCGAGCAGCGTTTGGGCGGCCGCGTCCAGCCGCGCCCGCTCGGCGTCGTCGGCGAACGCCAGGGCGTCGGTGGCGCCCCCGACCTGGCCGGCGAGCAGGGCGTCCATCGCGGTCGCGCCCCGGGACCGCACCGACCGGCGCACGAGCGGCATGTCGGGATGGGCGACGGCGAGCAACGCCTCGTACTTGACCTCGGCGCGGTGCATCCGCAGGTGCTCGTCGAGGGACCAGCCAGGCCCGTTCGTGAGCGTGACGCCGCACGCGCAGTCGAGCTCGTTCACCGCGCCGGGGAGCGTGCGGACGACCCCGGCCGTGTGGTGCTCGGCGCGCACGCGCGCCCCGACGCGACGGATCCGCGCGCTCACCGGCTCGATCTCACCCACGCCCTGACCCACGCCCTGACCCACGCCCTGCTCCGTTCGCTCGACGACGCCGCCATCTTGCCGCACGCGGCCCCGCGGCCCCGCATCGCGCGTCAGGACGAGTACGTCCAGTGCCACGTCTCGCGCGGGGTGTCCTCGGCGAACCCGTACCGGGCCGCGTTCTCGCGCATCCAGGCGAGCGCGCTCGCGTCGAGGCCGAGGTCGAGGCTCCGGCCCCAGCCGTGGTCGGAGGTTCCTGGCACGGCGGCGAGCCCGCCGTTCGAGTACAGCCCCTTCCGGTCGGCGACGTCGACCTGGCTCGCGTACGAGCGGTAGGAGTCGGTGATCGTGATCGCGACGCCGTCGGCAGCGGCCGCAGCCGAGAGCCGCTCGAAGGCCCCGCTCGCCGGCGCCCACAGCCGGTGCCCCGTCGACCCGATCTCGTCGAGGGCCGCGGCCGGGATCTGCCCGTTGCCGTAGGCCGCGAGCTCGGCCGGCGCGCCGTCGGCCGTGAGCGCTCCGGACGCGGCGGGGGTGGCGGCGCCGATCGCGACCTCGGACGCGAGCGCCGACGCGAACGCCGCCGCCGCCGTTCCGGCGGTCGCCGTCGCCGTGCGCGGGGTGAACGACGCGAGGGCGGTCTGGATCTGCGTGATGCGGGTGCTGATCGCGGCGATGCCGTCCACGGGGGGTCCTGTTCCGGCTGGTGCGCTGGAGAGCGCGAGGGTCGACCCGCCGGGGCTCGATCGGGTTCGCCGTGCCTATCGGCCGATGTGGGTCCGCTGTGAGCGGAACGCGCGCGGCGCCGCCCCGCGGCAGGGCCGTTGACCGGGCCTGGGCCGAACCGTACCGTTCGGTAACACCGCGCGTCCCGCCGTCGCCGGGCCCCGACCGGGCCCGCGCGCCGCCATCGACGCCGGCGGCTGCCCCACCCCGACACGGCTGCGAGGACTCTTCGATGACCGGCTTCCCGACGGTGTACCTGCCCGACGTCCTGCTCGAACGCGCCCCCGCGCTGCGCGCGCACCTGCTCGCGCACGGCGTCGCGGCGCTGCCCGACCCGGCGGCCGTCGACGTCGTCGTGGCGGTCGCCGGTGCCGACGAGAGCGCGGCGCGACGGGACGGGGCCGGCGTCGTCGTCCTGCTCGGGGCCGAGCCCGTCGCGGCCGAGCTGCTCGTGAGCTGCGGGATCGTCGCCACGGCGACCGATGGGGCGCCGCGGTCGCTCGAGGTCGCGGCGGTCGACCCGGCCACCGCGCCGTCCGGCGCGCCCGACCTGCTGGCGTGGACGACGGCGCCCGCCCTGCCCGTGGTCGCGACGCTCACCGTGCGCGAGCCCGCGACGGCCGCGCTGCGCCTGGTCGGGCGCGCGGGGCAGCCCGGCGCCGTCGTCGGGGCGCTGCGCGATCGGACGGGTGACGCCGGCGTCGGCCGGGTCGTCGCGCTCGGGCTCGACCTCACGGCCGGCGCCGCGGGCGGCGACCTGCGGGCCGCCGAGACCGCGGCGGCGCTGCTGCTCAACGTCGTGGTGTGGTCCGCCCGGCCGACCGCGGCCACCGGTCGGGCCGCGGGCGACCGGGCCGGCGCCGCGCAGGCAGGCCTCGCCTCCGATCCCGCCTGGCTCCGCCTGAAGGAGGCCGTCACCGCCCTGCAGCCGCTGCAGGCCCAGGACGGATCCGTCCCTGACCCGCGCCACCACCCGCAGGCCCGGGACCTGGTCGAGGTCATCTGCGCGGCGACGGCCGAGCTGGCCCCGCACCTGCCGACCGACGCCGACTACCTCGCGGCGCTGGTCAAGGACTTCGGCCGCTGGAGCGACGGGGGGTTCGCGATGCCCGACTTCCTCGACGCGCTCGAGGCCTTCCACCCCGAGCTCGCCCGCACCGACGGGCTCGTGCACCTCGTCATCTTCCCGATGTACACCCAGAACGGCAGCACGGACCGCAAGGTCGAGGCCGTGCTGCTGCGCGTGCTGTGGCCCGAGTTCGTCGCCGGCCTGGAGGCCTCCGCCTACTCGAACCCGATGTTCGTGCCGATCACGTTCCTCGACTTCACGTCCGGCTACGACACCAACTCTGCGGTGCTCTTCCCCGAGACGGTCGCGATGCGCGAGGTCCCGCGGTTCACCTGGGGGGCGATCTTCGCGGACCGGGAGGCCGCGCGGTTCCGGCGGGTCGTGCGGTCCGCGGCCGCGATCACGCGCCTGGCGCTGCCGCCGGACGCCGACCGCCTCCTGAGCGACCAGACGCTCGCGCAGGAGACGTTCGTGCTGTGGGACCTCATCCACGACCGCACGCACATGCGCGGGGACCTGCCGTTCGACCCGTTCATGATCAAGCAGCGGATGCCGTTCTTCCTGTACTCGCTCGAGGAGCTGCGCTGTGACCTCACGGCCTTCCGCGAGGCGGTGAAGCTCGAGGCCGACGGCGTCCCGCACGCTCGCCTGGTGCAGTACGCCGTGATCTTCGACCGGATCTTCCGGTTCGCGGTGAGCGGCACGCGGGTGCGCAACTACGACGGCCTCGGCGGGCAGCTGCTGTTCGCGTGGCTGCACCAGCACCACGTGCTGCACTGGACGAACAGCCGACTGACGATCGACTGGCCGCTCGTGCCGGCCGCCGTCATCGCCCTCGGCGACGAGATCGACCTGCTCTACTGGCGCTCGATCGACCGGCCCAAGGTCGCGCACTGGCTCGCCGCGTACGCGCTGGTGTCCGGGACGCTCACCCCGCACCCCGCGTCGGCCTGGGCGCGCGGGGCGGACGGGCTCCCGCTGGACGGCCCGCCGAAGGGCCTGACCGACGCCGTGCTGCCCGACGAGTTCCCGCTGTCGATGTTCTACGAGGCGCTCGGCCGCAAGATCGGCGACGTCGTGGCCTCGACCGCGGGGATCACGGCGTGAGCGCGCCCGCCGGCGTGCGCGAGAATGTCGCGGTGAACACCCTCCACGACCCCACCGCCCGCGGTTTCGCCTCCGACAACTACGCGGGCGTGCACCCCGAGATCCTCGCCGCGATCGCCGCCGCCAACGGCGGGCACCAGGTCGCCTACGGCGAGGACGTGTACACCGCGCGGCTGCAGGAGGTCATGGCGACCCACTTCGGGCCGCGCGCGCAGGCGTTCCCGATGTTCAACGGGACGGGCGCCAACGTCGTCTCGCTGCAGTCCATGCTGCCGCGTTGGGGCGCGGTCATCTGCGCGGAGACCGCGCACATCCAGTCGGACGAGAACGGCGCGCCCGAGCGCGTCGGTGGGCTCAAGCTGCTCACCGTCGCGACCCCCGACGGCAAGCTCACGCCCGAGCTGGTCGACCGGCAGGCCTGGGGCTGGGGCGACGAGCACCGCGCGCAGCCCGGGGTCGTGTCGATCACGCAGACCACCGAGCTCGGCACCGCGTACACGGTGGCCGAGGTCACGGCGCTGGCCGCCCACGCGCACGAGCTGGGGCTGGGCGTGCACATGGACGGCGCGCGCATCGCGAACGCCGCCGCGAGCCTCGACCTGCCGCTGCGCGCGTTCACGACGGACGCCGGGGTGGACCTGCTCTCGTTCGGGGGCACCAAGAACGGGCTGCTGTTCGGGGAGGCCATCGTCGTGCTCGCCCCCGAGGCGTCGACGGGACTGGGCTACCTGCGCAAGATGGACATGCAGCTCGCCTCGAAGATGCGGTTCGTCTCGGCCCAGCTCATCGCGCTGCTCGAGGGCGACCTGTGGCTGCGTTCGGCGCAGCACGCGAACGCGATGGCCGCCCGCCTGCGCGCCGCGGTCGAGCCCCTCGACGGCGTCACGCTCACCCAGCAGACGCAGTCCAACGCCGTCTTCGCGATCCTGCCTGCCGGCGTCGCGGATCGCCTGCGCGCGTCGTTCCGGTTCTACGACTGGAACGAGGCCACGGGCGAGGTCCGGTGGATGTGCGCGTTCGACACGACCGAGGCCGACGTCGACGCGTTCGCCGCCGCCCTGCGCGCCGAGCTCAAGGCCTGACCCCGGGGGCCCGACCCCGAGCTCCCGCCGGGTCCCGGCCCAGCCGGCAGGCTTGTTCGGGCGCTTACCAGTTCGAGGGCTTGTAGTCCTTGAGGAAGACGCCGAGCAGGTCGTCCCCGGCCTCGCCGCGGACGATCGGGTCGTAGACCCGGGCGGCGCCGTCGACGAGGTCGAGCGGGGCGTGGAACCCCTCCTCGGCGAGGCGAACCTTCGTCGGGTGCGGGCGCTCGTCGGTGATCCAGCCGGTGTCGACGGCGGTCATCAGGATGCCGTCCTCCGCGAGCTCGCCCGCGCTGGTCCGGGTGAGCATGTTGAGCGCGGCCTTCGACATGTTCGTGTGCGGGTGCCCGGGGCCCTTGTAGCCGCGGGAGAAGACGCCCTCCATCGCGGACACGTTGACGACGTACTTGCGCCGCGCGGGCGCCGCCTTCATCGCCGCGCGCAGCCGGCTAATCAGGATGAACGGCGCCGTCTGGTTGCACAGCTGGACCTCGAGCAGCTCCAGCGGGTCGACCTGGTCGACCGTGGCGACCCAGCTGTTCGTCGCGTGCGTGTCGGGCACGAGCCCGCCCGCGTCGATCGCGGTGCCCGCCACGAGCCGAGCCAGCGTCGCCGCCTGCGCCGTGAGCGCGAGGCCAGCCACGCCGCCTGCGTCGGTCGCGGCCTCGACCTGCGCGACGGCGTCGGACAGCGCCGACACGGACCCCGCCAGCGCGCGCGGGTGCGCGTCGCTCGTGTGCCCGTAGGTGATGAGCTCCGGCATCCGGCCCGCCGGGAGCGGGGTGAGCTCGGCGTCGGCGAGCCGCGAGTAGGCGCCGGGGGAGCGGCGCACCGTCTGCGCGGCGTTGTTGATGAGGATGTCGAGGGGGCCCGCGGCGATGACCTCGTCGGCCAGCGCGACGACCTGCGCCGGGTCGCGCAGGTCGATCCCGACGATGCGCAGCCGGTGCAGCCACTCGCCGGAGTCGGGCATCTGGCTGAACCGGCGCGCCGCGTCGCGCGGGAACCGGGTCGTGATCGTCGTGTGGGCGCCGTCGCGCAGCAGGCGCAGCGCGATGTACATGCCGATCTTCGCGCGGCCGCCCGTCAGCAGCGCGCGGCGACCCGTGAGGTCGGTCCGCGCGTCGCGCTTGGTGTGGTGGAACGCGGCGCACTCGGGGCACAGCTGGTGGTAGAACGCGTCGACGTCGCGGTAGAGCTCCTTGCAGATGTAGCACGCGCGGGCCCGCAGCAGCGTGCCCGCGAGGGCGCCCGGCGCGGCCGAGGCCAGCGCGATGCCTTGCGTCTCGTCGTCGATCCGGCCGGGGCTGCCCGTCGCGGTCGCGGCGACGACGGCGAGGTCGGCGGCCGAGATCGCCGCGCGCTTGGTCAGGCGTCGGTCCTTCTTGACCGCCTTGAACAGCGACGACGTCGCGCGCCGGGCCGCGAGGTTGGCGGGGTGCTCCGCCGGCAGCTCGGCGAGCTCGCGCGCGACCCGCAGGAAGACCGCCATGTCCGCGGGCGCCGGTTCCTCCGCGCCGTCGGCCGGGACGGGCTCGGCCCCCGACGCGGCGAGCGCGTCGGGGGTCGGGTCGTCGAGCGGGTGTCGATCGCCGAGGTCGGCAGTCATGAACGTCCCGTCGAGTGCGTCGTACTGGGTTCAGTACGCCGCGTTGCGGTGGTAGGTCTTGCGCTCGGTCGACGGCGCGCGGTGCTCGCGCGGGCCGGTGCTCGAGCCGCTCGGGCGCGACGGCGCGTGGTTGGTGCGCGGCGCGGGGCCGTCGTCGAGGCGGATGCGAAGCGGCTGGCCGGCGACCCGTGCCCGGGAGATGCGGTCGAACGCGTCCTGGGTGAGGTTGCCGGAGATCTCCACGAGGCTGAAGCTCGGGAAGATGTCGATCTTGCCGAGGTCCTTGCCCGTCAGGCCGCCCTCGTTCGTGAGCGCGCCGACGATGGCGCCGGGCTGGGCGCCGTGCGAGGCGCCGACGGCGACGCGGTAGCGCGTGCCGCCCTCGGTGCGGCGCGAGGCCGCGCCGCCGCGGGGGCCGTTGCGGTTCTCGCCGCGGCTGTCGCGCGAGTCGTTCCTGCCGCCGCGCTCGGGCCGCTCGGGGCTCATGCGGGCCCGGGCGAGCGCCTCGTCGAGGTCCTCGCCGTGACCGGTGCGCGCCTGCGGGCCGTCGTCGCCGACCGCGAGGGCAGCGAGCGAGGCCACGAGGTCCTCGATGTCGACCTCGGGGTTCTTGGCGAGGAACACGGCGACGGACTCGCGGTAGAGCTCGAGGCGGCCGGCCTCGGTGCGGGCGTTGACCTTGCCGAGCAGCTGCTGCACGCGGTGCGCGGACACGTCGGCGGGAGAGGGGAGGGTCATCTCGATCAGCGGCGTGCGCGTGAGGCGCTCGATCTGGCGCAGGCGGTGCTGCTCGCTCGGCGTGACGAACGTGAGCGCCTCGCCGGTACGGCCGGCGCGGCCGGTGCGGCCGATGCGGTGGACGTAGATCTCCGGCTCGCTCGGCGCGTCGAAGTTCACGACGAGGCCGATGCGGTCGACGTCGAGGCCGCGGGCCGCGACGTCCGTCGCGACGAGCACGTTCAGGGCGCCGCTGCGCAGGCGCTCGACGATCTTCTCGCGCTCGCCCTGGGCGACGTCGCCGCTGATGTAGGCCGCGGAGATGCCGCGCTCGACGAGCGCGCTGCCGACCTCTTCGGCCGCGCCGCGGGTGCGGACGAAGACGATGGCGGCCTCGGCCTCGGTCACGGCGAGCACGCGGGCGAGCGCGCCGGCCTTGTGCCGGAACGGAACGACGGCGTACGACTGCTTGACCGAGGTGACGGTCGAGGACTGCCGCGACGTCGCGATCTCGACCGGGTTGGTCATGTGCTGGTTCGCGACGCGGCGGATCGCGGGCGGCATCGTCGCGGAGAAGAGCGCGACCTGACGCTCGACCGGCGCGAAGCTGAAGATCTTGTCGACGTCCTCGGCGAAGCCCATCCGCAGCATCTCGTCGCCCTCGTCGAGCACGAGGTACTTGACGTCCTCGAGGTGCAGCGTGCCACGCTCGATGTGGTCGATGACGCGGCCGGGGGTGCCGACGACGATCTGGGCGCCGCGAGCCAGCGCGCGCTGCTGCGGGACGAACGGCGAGCCGCCGTAGATCGCGATGACCTCGACGCCGTGCATGTGCTTGGCGAACGACTCGATCGCCTCGGCGGTCTGCATCGCGAGCTCGCGGGTCGGGGCCAGCACGAGGGCCTGCACCCGGCCGAGCTGCGGGTCGACCGCGGCGAGCAGCGGCAGGCCGAACGCCGCGGTCTTGCCGGTACCGGTCTGCGCGACGCCCGTGATGTCACGGCCGCTCAGCAGCGCGGGGATGGCCTGGGCCTGGATCGCGGTCGGCTCCGTGAAGCCGAGGTCCGCGATCGCGCGCAGGAGCGAGGCGGGGAGATTCAGGTCCGCGAAGCCGGCGGCCTCGGGCGCCGCGGCGTTTGCGGGCGCGGTGCCGTTTGCGGGCGCGGAGGAGTCAGAGGAAATCGTCATGTGAGATGTAAACCGTTCCGTCGCGTGGGAGTCGTGTACGGGTGCCAGGTAGCGGACCGCAGGTCGCTCTCCCGAACACATCGACGGTGATCGAACCACCGGCACATACACACGAGGGATGAGGCGACGAAACTCCAAGATCAGGGGCTAGTCTACCTGGTCTTCCCGGCCTGCGGGCGTGACGTCGCGCACAGGCTCGGCTCGTTGCGCCCAGAGGCGGTGCGCCTCGACGCTCGGCAGGCCTTAGCCGAGCGCGCGGCGCGGGCCCTCGATCGCCGGGCACGCGTCCATCACGACCTCGAGCCCGGCGGCCTGCGCCCGCGCGGCGGCGGCGTCGTCGATGACGCCGAGCTGCAGCCAGACCGCGCGCGCGCCCGCGGCGATCGCCTCGTCGACGACGTCGCCCGCGAGCGCGGAGTTCACGAACACGTCCACGACGTCGACGCCGCCGGGGATGTCCGCCAGGCGTGCGTAGCCGGTCGAGCCGTGCACGGCCGCCGCGCTGGGGTGGACGGGCACGATCGTCATGCCCAGCGTCGACTGCAGGTACGCGGCCACGCCGTAGGCCGCGCGGGCGCGGTTCGCCGAGAGCCCGACGACGGCCCAGCGGGCCCGTGTGGTCAGGAGGCGGTCGATCACGGCCGGGTCGTTGGCGTGCGTCATGCGACCACCCAAGCACAGCGGCGCGGTGCGTACGCTGCCGAGCATGCGCGCAACCGTCCTCCATGGCCCGAAAGACGTCCGCCTCGAGCAGGTCCCCGACCCCATCCTGCACCGCCCGACCGACGCGATCGTGCGGGTGATCGCCGCCTGCGTCTGCGGGTCCGACCTGTGGGGCTACCGCGGCGTCCGCCCGACGCCAGAGCCCCGGCGCATCGGCCACGAGCTGGTGGGCGTGGTCGAGGCCGTGGGCGCCGACGTCGTCGGCGTGCGGCCCGGCGAGTTCGTGATCGCGCCGTTCGCGCTCGGCGACGGAACCTGCGCGAACTGCCGCAACGGGTTCCCGACCTCGTGCGTGCACGGCGTGATGTGGGGTGGGCGCGACCACGAGGGCCTCCTCGTCGACGGGGCGCAGGCGGAGCTCGTGCGCGTCCCGTTCGCCGACGCCAACCTGGTCGCGACGCCGACCTACCCCGCGGACGAGCTGATCCCCAGCCTGCTCGCGCTGTCGGACGTGATGGGCACCGGCCACCACGCGGCCGTCTCGGCGCGGGTCCACGCCGGCTCCACAGTCGTCGTCGTCGGCGACGGCGCCGTCGGGCTGTGCGCGGTGCTCGCCTCCCGGCGCCTGGGGGCGACCCGCATCGTCGCCATGTCCCGGCACCCCGACCGGCAGCGGCTCGCGCGCGAGTTCGGCGCGACCGACGTCGTCGCCGAGCGCGGCGCGGCCGGCGTCGCCGCCGTGCGCGAGCTGCTCGGCGCGGACGGGGCCGAGGCCGTGCTCGAGTGCGTCGGCACCCGCGAGTCGATGCAGCAGGCGCTCGACGTCACGCGGCCCGGCGGGTACGTGGGCTACGTCGGGGTTCCCGCGGGCGGCCCGGAGCTGCCGGTCGGGCAGATGTTCGGGGCGAACCTCAACGTGGCCGGCGGCATCGCGCCCGTGCGCACCTACCTGCCGGAGCTGCTGGCCGACGTGCTGTCCGGCGCGATCAACCCGGGCCGCGTGTTCGACCTTGAGCTCCCGCTCGCCGACATCGGCGAGGCGTACGCCGCGATGGACGAGCGTCGGGCGATCAAGTCGCTCGTGCGGCCCTGAGGCATGCGGCCCTGAGGCACGCCGGCGCGACGAAGCGCCCCTGACCCACCGGTCAGGGGCGCGTCGTCCGCTCGGGGCTCAGTGCTTGAACGCGTCCTTGACGTTCTCGCCGGCCCGCTTGAGGTCGGCGGACGACTGGTCGCGCTTGCCCTCGGCCTCGAGGCTCTTGTCATCGGTCGAGCGGCCGGCCGCTTCCTTGGCCTTTCCCGTCAGATCCTCGACCGCGTTCTTGATCTTGTCGTCGATACCCACGAACGTGCTCCCTCTCCTTTGACGTCACTGGTTCTTCGACCGTACGTCCGCCCGGCCGGTCGCGCGCGGGGAGCGCGGCGGCGCCCCTTAGGATCGGCAGCGCAGGGTGGGCACGGGTCGTTCGCGACGTGCTCGCATCACTCCGGAAACGGGCATCGACGGGAGCGCAGTGGCACGCGAGGAGCAGGTCAGCGACCGCGTGCTCACCGTGCCGAACGCGATCAGCCTCGCGCGCCTGGCGCTCGTCCCGGTCTTCGCGGTGCTCATCGTTCAGGGGCAGGACGTCTGGGCGCTGATCGTGCTCGCCGTCTCCGGCGCGAGCGACTGGCTCGACGGGCTCATCGCGCGGCGGTTCCACCAGGTCTCGCGGCTCGGTCAGCTCCTCGACCCGGCGGCCGACCGGCTCTTCATCCTGGTGACGCTCATCGGCCTGGCCTGGCGCGACGTGGTCCCGCTGTGGCTCGTCGTCGTGCTCGTGAGCCGGGATGCGCTGCTCGCGGCGCTGCTGCCGCTGCTCGCCCGGCACGGCTACGGGCCCCTGCCCGTCCACTTCGCGGGCAAGGCCGGCACGTTCGCGCTGCTGTACGCGTTCCCGCTACTCCTGCTCGCCGAGCGCAGCGGCGCCGTCGGCACGGTCGCGTCGGCGCTCGGCTGGGCGTTCGCCTGGTGGGGCATCGGGCTGTACTGGTTCGCGGCGCTGCTGTACTTCACGCAGGCGCGGTCGCTGCTCTACCCGCGGCAGGCCCACGAGTGAGCCGTCGCGCGGACTCGCGGCCGGGCCCGGGCGCCGCCGGGCCCGTCGACGCGTCGATGACGCTGCTCAACGAGGTGATGCGGCGTCCGCTCGACCCGGGCTACCAGCAGGCGGCCGATCGGCGGAGCGCGGGCGGGCCGCCGGCCGGCCTCGGCCACCGGCTCGCGCTGCTCGTGCTCGCGATCGCTCTCGGACTGCTCACCGCGGCCGCAGCGATCGACCTGCGCGCCCCGGAGCCCGCGGTCGCGCAGGCGCGGGCGCTGCTCGAGGGGCAGATCGCCGACCGCACCGCGCTGGCCGAGAGCCTGCTCGCCGACAACGAGAGCCGCAGCGCCGAGATCGCGAGCCTGCAGAGCGCCGCGCTCGGGGCACAGGACCCGGAGCTGCTCGCGACCCTCGCGGCGGACGGCGTGACCGCGGGCGCCGTGGCCGTGCAGGGCCCGGGCCTGAGGCTCACGCTCCAGGACTCCGACGTCGCGGCGGCCGATCCCGAGCAGGCGGACCCGGACGAGCGGGTCCAGGACGTCGACCTGCAGATCGCGGTCAACGGCCTGTGGCGGGCCGGCGCCGAGGCGATCGCCGTCAACGGCCACCGGCTGACCGCGATCACGGCGATCCGCAGCGCCGGCAGCGCGATCCTGGTCGACCTCGTCCCACTGAGCGGGCCGTACGTCGTCGAGGCCATCGGTGAGCCCGGCGGCCTCGCGACCGAGTTCGCCCGCACCACCGGCGGCCAGCACCTGGCGACCCTGCGTAACGTCTATGGGATCGGGGTCGACATCTCGAGCGAGGACGAGCTCGCGCTCCCCGGCTCGGCCGAGCTCCGGCTGCGGTCGGCTACCGTGCTCGTGCCCGAGCAGGACGCCGGCACCGGCGTGCCGTCGTCGGACCCGACCCGAGAGGAGGAGCAGCCATGATCGCCGTCCTCGGACTCGCCCTCGGCGTCGTCGCCGGGCTGGTCCTCGAGCCGACCGTCCCGGCCTCGCTCCAGCCGTACCTGCCCATCGCCGTCGTCGCCGCGCTCGACGCGCTGTTCGGCGGCCTCCGCGCCATGCTGGACGGGATCTTCGACGACCGGGTCTTCCTCGTCTCGTTCCTGTCGAACGTCGTCGTGGCCGCGCTCATCGTCTTCCTCGGCGACCAGCTCGGCGTCGGGACGCAGCTGTCGACCGGCGTCGTCGTCGTGCTCGGCATCCGGATCTTCTCCAACGCGGCGGCGATCCGTCGCCACATCTTCGGGGCCTGACGATGCCCGGCGGCCACCGCAAGGACGCGACGACGGACGCCGTGCCCGTGGTCCCGCCCGCGGCTCCGGCCGACGGCGACTTCGCGGCTCCGGCCGACGACGGCGCCCCCGCGGCGCCGCCCTCGGGCTGGCACCAGCTGCGCCGCGCGCTCGCGCCGCGCGCGACCCGGGCCCAGCTCCTGGCCTCGCTGCTATGCGCGCTGCTCGGCTTCGCCGTCGTCATGCAGGTCCGCCAGACGAACACCGAGGGCCTGTCGGCGCTGCGGCAGTCCGACCTCGTGCGGATCCTGGACGAGACGACGCAGCGCGCGTCCCAGCTCGAGCGCGAGGCCGCGGCGCTCGAGCGCACCCGCCAGGAGCTGCTGACCGGCTCGGACCAGCAGCAGGCGGCGCTGGACGCCGCGACCGAGTCTGCCACGACGCTCGGGATCCTGTCCGGGCGCCTGCCCGCCGAGGGCCCCGGCATCGAGATCGTGATCACGGACGCGTCGGGCTCGGTGCCCGCCCTGACCCTGTTCAACGTGCTCGAGGAGCTGCGCAACGCGGGGGCGGAGGCCGTGCAGCTCAACGGCCTGCGCCTGGTTGCGAGCTCCCACTTCGTCGACACGGCCGAGGGCCTGGAGGTCGACGGCACGCTGCTTACCTCGCCCTACCGGTGGATCGCGATCGGCGATCCGCTGACGATCGCGCCAGCGCTCGAGATTCCCGGCGGGGCGATGGCCGCCGTCCGCACCGCGGGCGGCCGGGGCTCCTCGACCGTCGCGGAGAAGGTCGAGGTCAGCGCGGTGAGGGCGATACCTGTCCCGGAGTTTGCCACGGCGCAGCCTGCGGCCGGGGAGTGAATGCGCGGCGGGCCTGCGGGCGCATAGGGTAGGCAGCATCCGGACCGGCAAGACCTGCCGATCCCACGACCGCGCTCGGGAGGCGAGATGACCGACGGCATCCAGGCGACCGAGCCCGATTCGAGCGAGGTCGGCCCCGGCCCCACGATTGGTGGGCCGTACGCCCCCCGCAGCGGCGCGGACACCACGATCAGCCTGGGCCAGCTCGGCCAGGCCGACCCGGAGGCGGCCTCGCCGACCGGGCTCACGGGCGAGGAGCAGGCCGCCGTCGCGGCGCTGCCGCGCACGTCGGCGCTGCTGATCATGCAGCGCGGCCCGAGCGCGGGCGCGCGGTTCCTGCTCGACGCCGCCAAGACGGTGGCGGGCCGGAGCGTCGACGCCGACATTTTCCTCGACGACGTGACCGTCTCGCGCCGGCACGCCGAGTTCGTCCGCGAGGGCGACGACTTCATCGTGCGGGACATCGGCTCGCTCAACGGCACGTACATCAACCGCACCCGGATCGACGCCGCGGCGTTGCGCGCGGGCGACGAGGTCCAGATCGGCAAGTACCGCCTGACCTACCACCCGAGCCCCGTTCGCGAGAGCGGTGCGGCTGCGCCGTCCTCCGGCCAGTGAGCGGGCGTCGGTGACCGGGCCCCGCCGCTCCCTGCGGGCAGACCTGGACCTCGGGTCGGCCGAGCCGGTCGGCTCCGTTCGGCCGCACGTCGTCGAGCCGTGGCCGCGCGGGTTCTCCCGGCGGTCCTCGATGCGGATCTCCGACGTGCTCGGGGCGCTGCAGCTCGAGTTCCCCGCGGTGACGAACTCCAAGCTGCGATTCCTCGAGGAGCAGGGACTCGTCCAGCCCGTGCGCACCCCGGCCGGGTACCGTCAGTACAGCCCGGCCGACGTCGAGCGGCTGCGGTACGTCCTGCGCCAGCAGCGCGACCGGTACCTGCCGCTCAAGGTGATCGGCGCCCAGCTCGATGCGCTCGACGCCGGCGACGAGGGCGAGCCCGCCGGGTTCGCGCGCCTGGCGACCCAGGACGGCGTCCGGCAGGCCCCGGCGATCGCCGGCCGCTGGACGGTGGCCGGGCTCGCGGCGGAGGCCGGCGTCGACGAGCAGCTCGTCGTCGAGCTCGTCGAGGTCGGGGTGCTCCGCCCCGGCCCGCGCGGGCAGTTCGACCTGTGGGCCCGCGACGTCGTGGTCCTCGCGGCGGCGCTGGCCGAGCACGGCATCGACGCCCGGCACCTGCGCGCCTTCCGCACCGCCGCGGAGCGCCAGGTCGACCTGGTCGACCAGGTCGTGGCGCCGTGGCGGGGCCAGCGCGCGGCGTCCTCGCGGGCTCACGCCGGGACCCTGGCGGCGGAGGTCGGCGAGCTGTGCAGCCAGCTGCACACCGTCCTCGTGCGCGCGGGGGTCGCCGAGCTCACGCCCTGACGCGGCGCGAGGCCGCCCGGTCGGGCGCGCGTCGGCGGGGGAGAGCGGCGGCGGCAGATTCCCTAGCGCTCGCCGGCTCGAATGGCCGTAGCGTGGTGCTGTGGGCGACGACGAAGAACTGGTTCCGGTCGAGGTCATCGGGGTGCGCCAGCACCGGCACGATGACGAGATCGTGGTGCTCCTGCTCGACCCCGCGGCGGAGCTGCTCGTCCCGATCCTCATCGGCCCGACCGAGGCGAGCGCGATCGCGTCCGCCCAGGCGGGCATCGTCCCGCCGCGGCCGATGACGCACGACCTGCTCCGCGACCTGCTCGCCGCGACCGGGGCCACGCTCGAGCGCGTCGAGATCACGGCCCTGACGGACGGCGTGTTCCACGCCGAGCTTGTGCTCGCCACCGGGACCCGCATCGACTCCCGGGCGTCCGACGCGATCGCGCTCGCCGTGCGGACGGGAAGCCCGGTGCTGTGCTCGGCCGAGGTCGTCGCGGTCGCCGGGGTCGAGGCCTCCAGCGGGGCCGCCGAGCTCGAGCTCGAGAAGTTCCGGACGTTTCTCGACCAGGTGTCTCCGGACGACTTCGAGACGGGGGAGGAGCCGAACCCGCACGGCCGGGAGCTCCCGTGATGACGTGCCGCGCACACCCGACTCGGTCCCCGACGGCCAACAGTCAACCTCAGGTCGAAGGTGAGACACGCGCAACGCCGACACGCCGGGCCGCTTTCGGCGCGCCGTCGTTGACTGCCCCCCCGGCGCGGCCTAGCGTTGCCTCTGACATCCGAAGCACCTCGGTGATCGGTCGGCCCCCCGGGTCGGCGAGGCCGGGCGACGAGCGCCGAACTTCTTGGCGGATGAGTGCAACGGACAACTGGAGGACGCGTGAGCGGCAGCGGTGACACCCTCGAGGCTGCGGGCGGAATCCCACAGCGTGCGCAGGGACTGCTCTTCGGCGACGAGCTGCCGGATCTCGACACCACGACCGGCTACCGCGGCCCGACCGCGTGCGGCGCCGCCGGGATCACTTACCGGCAGCTTGACTACTGGGCCCGGACGGGGCTCGTCGAGCCGACGATCCGGCCCGCGACGGGCTCCGGCACGCAGCGGCTGTACAGCTTTCGCGACATCCTGGTGCTCAAGGTCGTCAAGCGCCTGCTCGACACCGGCGTCTCGCTCCAGCAGATCCGGACCGCCGTCGCGCACCTGCGCGAGCGAGGCGTCGACGACCTCGCCCAGATCACGCTGATGTCCGACGGGGCCTCGGTCTACGAGTGCACCTCGGCCGACGAGGTCATCGACCTGGTCCAGGGCGGCCAGGGCGTGTTCGGGATCGCCGTCGGCCGGGTGTGGCGCGAGGTCGAGGGAACCCTCGCCGCGCTGCCGACCGAACGGATCGACGCCGACCCGAAGCTGGCCGCGCGCGACGAGCTCGCGCTTCGCCGGCAGGCTCGCTCCGCCGGATAGGCGACGCGCGGAGCGTTACTGCGGGAGTGGCACTGCGCGGGCGGTCCTGAGCCGGAACTAGGAGGTGTGCGGGCTGCGCAGCGCGCGGTCGAGCAGCAGGTCGAACGCGCGCGCGAGCTCCGCGGCCGGCTTGCCCGGCCACGAGTGCACGCTGCGGCCCGCCCCCTGCGCCTGCTGCAGCACCGAGCGCTCTGGGATCTCCGGCGAGAGCACGAGCGGCCCGTAGGTCGCGCGCAGCTCCTCGAGCCGGAACGCCTGCTCGCTCGAGCGGCCCTGCACGCGGTTGACCACGACGCCCAGCGGCTGCAGGCGGCGGGCCGGCCCGCGCCGCAGCTCGTCAATGGTGCGCAGCGCGCGGCCGACGGCCATCACGGCGAACAGTCCGGGCTCGGTGACGACGACGGCGCGGTCGGCGGCCGTCAGGCCCGCCCGGGTGAGGCCGCCGAGCGACGGGGGGCAGTCGATGAGCACGAGGTCGTACTCGCCGACGAACGACAGCGCGAAGGCGAGCCGCTCGAGGTCCTCGCCGCCGGGACCGTCGTGATCGGCCGACCGCGCCGACCCGAGCATGACGTCGAGGCCCGTCGTGGCCCACCCGCTCGCGCCGATGGAGCGCTCGACGCTCCAGGCGCGCGGGTCGTCGAGCACCGTCGCGACGTCGAGGCGGTCGGCGCGCTGGGCGGCGAGCGCCATGGTCGCGTCGGCCTGGGGATCGAGGTCGATCACGAGCGTGCGGATCCCGCGCTGCAGGGCCGCCGAGGCCAGCCCCAGTGTGACCGAGGTCTTGCCCACTCCACCCTTGAGGCTGCAGATCCCCAGTACCAACACCTGGTCACCATATCGGCACGTCATCGTGAAGCCGTCGAACGCCACGGCCATAGATCGTGGGATGATCACGCCGGTCGACCAAGCAAAGGGGTTCCCCGTGTTCTCGAAGGTCCTTGTGGCGAACCGGGCGGAGATCGCCGTCCGGGCGTTCCGCGCCGCCTATGAGCTGGGGGCGCGCACGGTCGCGGTGTTCCCGCACGAGGATCGGAACTCGGTCCACCGCCTCAAGGCCGACGAGTCGTACCCGATCGGCCAGCCCGGTCACCCGGTGCGCGCCTATCTCGACATCGACGAGATGATCCGCGTCGCGCGCGGCGCTGGCGCGGACGCGATCTACCCCGGCTACGGCTTCCTGTCGGAGAACCCCGCGCTGGCGCGGGCCTGCCAGGAGGCCGGCATCACGTTCGTCGGGCCGCCGCCCGAGGTGCTCGAGCTCGCGGGCAACAAGGTCCAGGCGATCGCCGCAGCGCGCGCCGCCGGCATCCCGGTGCTCGCCTCGTCGGCGCCCTCGGCCGACCTGGAGGAGCTCCTGGCCGCGGCCGACGCGATCGGCTTCCCCCTGTTCGCCAAGGCCGTCGCGGGCGGCGGCGGCCGCGGGATGCGCCGCGTGGAGCGCAGCGCCGACCTGCGCGAGGCCCTGTCGGCCGCGATGCGCGAGGCGGCGAGCGCGTTCGGGGACGACACGATGTTCCTCGAGCAGGCCGTGCTGCGGCCGCGGCACATCGAGGTCCAGATCCTGGCCGACGCGCAGGGAGAGGTCGTCCACCTGTTCGAACGGGACTGCTCGCTGCAGCGCCGGCACCAGAAGGTCATCGAGATCGCGCCCGCCCCCAACCTCGACCCCGAGGTCCGCGCCGCGCTGCACCGCGACGCCGTGACGTTCGCCCGGAGCATCGGGTACCAGAACGCCGGCACCGTCGAGTTCCTGGTCGCGACCGAGGGGGAGCGGGCCGGCCAGCACGTCTTCATCGAGATGAACCCGCGCATCCAGGTCGAGCACACGGTGACGGAGGAGGTCACCGACGTCGACCTCGTCTCCGCGCAGCTGCGGATCGCGGCGGGGGAGACCCTGGCAGACCTCGGCCTGACCCAGGAGACGATCCGGGTCAACGGCTTCGCGCTGCAGTGCCGCATCACGACGGAGGACCCCTCCAACGGCTTCCGGCCCGACACCGGCCGCATCATCGCCTACCGGTCACCGGGCGGCGCGGGCGTGCGGCTCGACGGCGCGACGGCCAGCGCCGGCGCCGAGGTCAGCGGCCACTTCGACTCGATGCTCGTGAAGCTCACCTGCCGCGGTCGGGACTTCCCGACGGCGATCGTGCGCGCGCGCCGCGCGCTGGCGGAGTTCCGCATCCGGGGCGTGCGCACCAACATCGCGTTCCTCCAGGCGGTCCTGACCGACGACGCGTTCCGGGCGGGCGAGCTGACGACCTCGTTCATCGACGAGCGGCCCGAGCTGCTCACGGCGCGCATCAGCGCCGACCGCGGCACCAAGCTGCTGGGCTTTCTCGGCGAGGTCACCGTGAACCGGCCGAACGGCGCGCCGCCGATCTCGGTCGACCCGCGGCTCAAGCTCCCGCCGCTCGACATGTTCGCCGCCGTCCCCGACGGCAGCCGCCAGCGCCTGCTCGCGCTCGGCCCGGACGCGTTCGCGGCCGACCTGCGGGGCCAGCGCGCCGTCGCCGTCACCGACACCACCTTCCGGGACGCGCACCAGTCGTTGCTGGCGACCCGCGTGCGCACGCACGACCTCGTCGCGGTCGCGCCGCTCGTCGCCCGACTGACCCCGGAGCTGCTCTCGGTGGAGGCCTGGGGCGGGGCGACCTACGACGTCGCGCTGCGCTTCCTGGGGGAGGACCCGTGGGAACGGCTCGCGGCGCTGCGCGAGACCCTGCCGAACATCGCGATCCAGATGCTGCTGCGCGGCCGCAACACGGTCGGCTACACGCCGTACCCGGTCGAGGTGACCGACGCGTTCGTGCGCGAGGCGACCGCGACCGGCGTCGACATCTTCCGGATCTTCGACGCCCTCAACGACGTCGACCAGATGCGCCCGGCGATCGACGCCGTCCGCGCGGCCGGCACGCCCGTCGCCGAGGTCGCGCTGTGCTACACGGGCAACTTCCTCGACCCGGCCGAGACCCTCTACACGCTCGACTACTACCTGCGCCTCGCGGACCGGATCGTCGCCGCAGGCGCGCACATCCTCGCGATCAAGGACATGGCGGGCCTGCTGCGCCCCGCGGCCGCCGGGCGGCTCGTCGGAGCGCTGCGCGACCGGTTCGACCTGCCCGTCCACCTGCACACCCACGACACGACCGGGGGACAGCTCGCGACCCTGCTCTCGGCCGCGGTGGCGGGCGTCGACGCCGTCGACGTGGCGAGCGCGCCGATGGCCGGCACGACCAGCCAGCCGCCGATGTCGGCCCTCGTCGCCGCGCTCGAGTTCACGGGCCGCGACACGGGCCTGAGCCTGCGGTCGGTCTGCGACCTCGAGCCGTACTGGGAGGCCGTGCGCCGGCTGTACGCGCCGTTCGAGTCCGGCCTGCCCGGGCCGACCGGTCGGGTCTACGACCACGAGATCCCGGGCGGCCAGCTGTCCAACCTGCGCCAGCAGGCCATCTCGCTCGGGCTGGGGGACCGGTTCGAGGCGATCGAGTCGACCTACGCGGCCGCCGACCGCATCCTCGGGCACCTCGTGAAGGTCACGCCGTCCTCGAAGGTCGTCGGTGACCTGGCCCTGCACCTGGTGGCGCGCGGCGCCGACCCGGCCGACTTCGCCGAGCGGCCGCAGGACTTCGACATCCCGGACTCGGTGATCGGATTCCTGTCCGGCGAGCTCGGCGACCCCCCGGGTGGCTGGCCCGAACCGTTCCGCACGCGCGCGCTGGCGGGCCGCACGCGGCGGACGTCGGTGGCCGAGCTCACCGAGGAGGACAAGCACGACCTCGGCGCGGACTCCGCGACGCGCCGCGACCGGCTCAACCACCTGCTGTTCCCGGGCCCGACCAAGGAGCTCGAGGCGTCCCGCGCCGCCCATGGCGACATCTCGGTGCTGGACACGCGCAGCTACCTGTACGGCCTGGAGCCCGGGGGAGAGGTCGAGATCGTCCTCGAGAAGGGGGTCCGCCTGTTGGTGGGCCTCGAGGCGGTCGGGACACCCGACGAGCGCGGCATGCGCAGCGCGATGTTCACGCTCAACGGCCAGCTCCGGCCGCTGCAGGTGCGCGACCTCGGCGTCGAGTCCGACGTCGCCAGCTCCGAGAAGGCCGACCCGGGGCAGCCCGGCCACATCGCGGCGCCGTTCGCGGGCGCGGTCACGCCGGTCGTGCAGGAGGGGCAGCGGGTCACCGCGGGCCAGACCGTCGCGACCGTCGAGGCGATGAAGATGGAGGCCGCGATCACGACGCCGGTCGCGGGCCTCGTGCGCCGGCTCGCCATCGGCGCCGTGCAGCAGCTCGAGGGCGGCGACCTGGTGCTCGTCGTCGCCTGACCGGCGCGGCCGGCCGGCGGCCGACGAGACGCGACCGCCGGCCGGCACTCCCGGCACTCCCGGCGCGCCCCGGGCCGACGTGGCAGGCTGCTGGCATGGACCTGACGCGACTGGGGCACGCGTGCGTGCGCCTCGACTCCGACGACGCCCGCCTCGTGCTCGACCCCGGCGCCTACAGCCTTCCGGGCGCGACCGACGGCGCGGACGCGGTGCTGGTCACGCACGAGCACCCCGACCACGTCGTGGTGGCCGACCTGCGCGCGGCGCTCGTCGCCGACCCGGCGCTCGAGGCGTGGGCGCCCGCGGCCGTCGTCGCGGCCCTCCTCGACGGCGCGCCCGCGCTGAGCGCCCGCGTGCACGAGGCGCACCCGGGCGACGCGTTCGAGGTCGCCGGGTTCGCGGTCGAGGTGTTCGGTGAGCTGCACGCCGTCGTGCACCCGGACGTGCCCCGCATCGCGAACGTCGCGTACCTGGTCAGCGCCGAGGGACGGTCGGTGCTGCACCCGGGGGACTCGCTGACCGTCGTGCCGCGCGCGGTCGACGTGCTGCTCGTGCCGGTCGCGGGCCCGTGGCTGCTGCTGGCGGACGCCATCGACTACGTGCGCGCGGTCGCGCCGGCCGTCGCGGTGCCGATCCACGACGCGGTGTGCTCGCCGGCCGGCGTCACGCTGATCGACCGCCTGCTCGGACCGGCCGGGGTCGGGCTCGGGGTAGCGCGGTACCGGCGCCCTGCCGACGGCGAGCCGGTCGCTCTGTAGCCGAGCCGGGATCGGCCGGGCCGGGTCCTCGAGCGGGTCAGTCGAACTCGTTGGTCCGGCGGCGCTGCGCGATCTGCGCGCTGAGCACGTAGCGGTGCAGAGCGTCCGCCTCCCGCTGGGACGTGCCGATCAGCCGGCAGCCGTGGAGGTAGCCGCGCGGGACGTCCTCGCGTCGCAGCGACTCGGCGACGAGCGTGAACTGGTCGAAGTCCGTCGCGAGATCGAACCCGAAGCGGTAGTAGTCGTCGAGGGGGCGTGTGCAGAACAGCCGCAGGCCGGTCGCGCTGAGGTCGATGATGATTGCGGGGATGGCCGTGCCGGTCTCGCGGATCTCGTCCCCCTCGAACTCGTACGTCAGGCTCACGTGCAGGTCCGTCGGCACGCGCACGATCGCGCGCTCCTGGAATGCGGAGATCAGCTCGATGTCGGTGACGATCATGAGCCCGGGCCTGACCGCGTCGACGGTGACGACGTACTCGCGGCGCCCCCGGATCGCCTCGAAGGTGCGCACGACGGCCTCGTCGCCCTCGACCGGGAGCTCGCCGAGGATCTCGTCGATGCGGATGCTGAGCGACCGCCCGGCGTCGACGCTGATCTCGCCGCGGGCGACCTCGGTCTCGCCGATGATCACGACGCTCGGGCTACCTTCGATCACGCCTGGAGCACCACCTGAGTCTCGCCGTGCACTGTCTGGAGAGCTCAGCCTACGAGCGCGAGGGGCCCGCGTGCGCGATCCGGGCCGACAGCTGCACTTCTCACCCACGAGTGCACTCGGTTGGCCGACTGGTGCGGCCACCTGCGGCGACCTACGGTGAAGGTTCCGCAGCGAAGGGAACCTGCCGTGTCCGATCAGCCCGCCCACGACGACGTCGCGAACCTCGAGTACGACGAGACGATCCCGCCCCGACCCGAGGAGGAGATCGCCGATGCGCTGCGCGCCGCCGCGGGGTCTGACCCGGCGGAGCTCGGCGCGGGGGAGTCGACGGGGGACGACGAGCCGCGCGGGGCGGCCGGCGCCTAGGCAGCGACTAGGACGCTCGCGTCGACTCCTGGTGCGAGCGGAACGCGCGCACCAGGCGGACCAGCCCGGAGACGGCCACGACGAGGCCGATGGCGGCGACCAGCCGGTTGAGGAAGATCCCGTCCGGCCCGAAGATCGAATCGCCCTGGAATCCGATGACGACGGCGCCGGCGACGAGGCTCATCGTCGGTGACCACCACCAGCGGTCCTGCGCCCGGATCGCGGGTTCCTCGGCAGGCTCTGTCGTCTCTGGCGTGTCCGTCGACTCGACAGACTCTGTCGTCTCGGTGGATTCCGGCGACTCGGAGGGCTCGGGGGACTCGGCAGGCGTCGATGCAGGCATGCAATGACTTTGCCACGGATAACGTGGCGATCGAAACGGTGTGCGGACCCCCGGATTTCCGGTGGATTGACATAATGTACATTATCGGCGTTACTGAACGAGGCTGAACCTCGGTCTAGGATCGGCCGCATGAGCGTCGACCCTGACCCCCGTCTGCTCGAGACCATCGCCGAGGTCGAGGCGCACGAGCGCGACCTCGTGCTCACGCGGTTCGACAACGACGACGCCTGGCGGCTCGGCTGCGTGCTCGTTGAGCTCGGGCGCGACCGGGACCTGCCGATCACGATCGACGTCCGGCGTGGCGGTCAGCAGCTCTTTCACGTCGCGCTGGCCGGGACGACGCCCGACAACGACTCGTGGGTCCAGCGCAAGGTTCGGGTCGTCGAGCGGTTCGGGGCGTCGTCGTACCTCGTCGGGCTGCGGGCGGCCGCCAAGGGCACGACGTTCGCGGTGCAGCACGACCTGCCGTTGCAGCGCTACGCCGCGCACGGCGGCGCGTTCCCGATCCGCATCGCCGACGTCGGCATCGTCGGCGTCGTGACCGTCTCCGGGCTCGCGCAGCGCGACGACCACGCGTTGGTGGTCGAGGCGCTGCGCAGCTTCCTGGCCTGATCTCGGCGGCGCGGCGTGGACTCCCGACGGGACGTGCTGGCTGATCGGGACGTGGCTGCCCCGCGTCTACACCGCGCTTCTCAGGACATCCCGGCGATCGGACCGCAGACTGTGGGGGTGCGGACGATCGGGGTCGAAGAGGAGTTCATGCTGGTCTCCCCCGACGGCCGGCCGGCCTCGGTCGCCCCGGCGGTGCTCCAGCACGCGGCCGCGATCGAGCCGGAGCCGTCGGCCCGGATGCAGGACCCGCCCCCGGGCGGCGTGCTGGAGAAGGAGTTCAAGCAGGAGCAGATCGAGACCTCGACCCATCCGTGCGCCGACCTGGACACCCTCGCGGCGGGCATCCGCGAGGGCCGGTCCCGCGCCGACGCCTCCGCCCGGCACGCGGGGGCCCGCGTCGCCGCGATCGCGACCGTCCCGGGGGTGATCTCGTCGACCGTGATCCGGGACCGCCGCTCGCGGCTGATCGGCGCCGACTTCGGCCACGTGGCGCGCGAACAACTGACGTGCGGCTGCCACGTGCACGTCGAGGTCGCCGACGACGACGAGGGCGTCGTCGTGCTCGACCACCTGCGGCCCTGGACGCCCGTGCTCCTCGCGCTGAGCTCGAACTCGCCGTTCTGGCAGGGGTCCGACAGCGGCTACGCCAGCTACCGCTCGCAGGTCTGGAACCGCTGGCCGACCGCCGGCGCGACCCCACCGTTCGGCGACGGCGCGACGTACCGGCGGGTGGTCGCCGACCTCGTGCGCAGCGGCACGATCGTCGACGACCGGATGGTCTACTTCGACGCGCGGCTGTCCCCGCGGTACCCCACGGTCGAGGTGCGGGTCGCGGACGTGTGCCTCGAGGTCGAGGACACGTTGCTGCAGGCCGCCCTGGTGCGTGCCCTGGCGCAGACGGCAATCACGGAGCACGCGGCCGACGGCGACCGCGACGCCTTGCGCGACGGGCGCGGCGCGGTGCGCACCGAGCAGCTCCGGGTCGCGTCCTGGCGTGCCGCGCGCTCGGGCCTGAGCGGGGAACTGCTGAGCCCGCGCACGGGCCTGCCCGTCCCGGCGGCGATGGTCGTCGCCGAGCTGCTCGCGCACGTCGCGCCCGCCCTGGCGGGCTTCGGCGACCTGGAGCGCGTCGAGGCGCGGCTCGACGTGGTGCTGCGCCAGGGCACCGGCGCGGACCGGCAGCGCGCGTGGTACGCCGAGCACGACGACCTCGACGCCGTCGTGCGACGAGCGAGCGAGCGGACGCTCTCGTGACCGAACCCGAGGTCCCGGCCTCGCCCGCGCTGCTGCGCCGGATCGGCGCGCTGCTGACGCCGTACCGCGGCCGGCTCGTGCTGGTCGCCGTCGCGATCCTCGTCAGCTCGCTGCTCGGCGTCGTCATCCCGTTCCTGACCCGGCGCGTGTTCGACGACGCGCTGTTCCCGACCGACGGGTCCGGCGTCGACCTCGCGCTGCTGACCCGACTGACTGCCGCGATGATCGCGATCCCCCTGGTCAGCTCCGCCATCGGCGTCGGCCAGACGTACCTGACGACCAAGGTCGGCAACCTCGCGATGGCCGACCTGCGCGCGCGGCTGTTCGGGCATCTCGAGCGGATGGAGCTTGCGTTCTTCACGGGGACGAAGACGGGCTCGATCCAGTCGCGCCTGGCCAACGACGTCGGCGGCGTCGGCTCGGTCCTGACCACGACGGCGTCGTCCATCCTGTCCAGCTCGGTGACCGTGATCGCGTCGGTCGTCGCGATGGTGCTGCTCAGCTGGCAGCTGACCCTCGTCGCGCTCGCGCTCATGCCAGTGTTCGTGGTGCTGCAGCGGCGGGTCGGCGCGCGGCGGCAGCGGATCGCGCGGGCGACCCAGGAGTCGCTGTCGGACATGACCGCGATCACCCAGGAGGCGCTGAGCGTCTCCGGCATCCTGCTGGCCAAGATCTTCAACCGGGCCGACGCCGAGGTCGCGCGGTACCGCGTCGAGAACGACCGGCAGGTCACGCTCCAGGTGCGCCAGGCGATGGCGGGCCAGGGCTTCTTCGGGGTCGTGACGGCGTTCATGGCGATCACGCCGGCGCTCGTCTACCTGGCCGCCGGGTACACGCTCTCGGGCGGCGCGGGCGCCGCGATGCTGACCGCCGGGACGCTCGTGGCGTTCTCGACGCTCCAGGCGCGGCTGCTCATGCCGATGCTCTCGCTGATGCGCGTGGCGCTGGACGTCCAGACCTCGCTCGCGCTGTTCCGCCGGATCTTCGAGTACCTCGACCTGTCCCCCGCGATCACCGACCGGCCCGGCGCCACCGTGCTCGACCCCCACGACGTGCGTGGGCGCATCGAACTCGAGGACGTCTGGTTCGCCTACCCCCCTCCCCCGCTGCTGCGCACGCCCGCACCGATCCCGGGGCCGGTCCGCTTCCGGGGCGGGGGCAACGCCGTCGGCGTCGGGTACGGCCTCGGCGGCGGGCACGGGTCGGGGCTTGGGGGTGTCGTCGCGCGCCCCGCCGCCGACCGGGACGGCGCGGCTGCGTTGGATGGCCGTGGGGTGGACGGCACCGCGGCGGCGCCGACGCGGCGGCGGTGGGCCGTGCGGGACACCTCGTTCGTGGTCGAGCCGGGCCAGCTCGCGGCGTTCGTCGGGCCGTCGGGCGCGGGCAAGACGACCTTGAGCTACCTCATCCCCCGGTTGTACGAGGTGGACCGGGGCGCGGTCCGGATCGACGGCCTCGACGTGCGGGACGTGACCCAGGGGTCGTTGGCCGACGTCGTCGGCATGGTCACCCAGGATCCGTACCTCTTCCACGCCTCGATCGCCGACAACCTCCGCTACGCCCGGCCGGACGCCACCGACGCCGAGCTCGAGGACGCGTGCCGCGCGGCGAACATCCACGACCGGATCGTGGGGTTCGCGGACGGCTACGCCACGACTGTCGGCGAGCGCGGGTACCGGCTCTCGGGCGGGGAGAAGCAGCGCGTCGCGATCGCGCGCGTGCTGCTCAAGGACCCCCGCGTCCTCATCCTCGACGAGGCCACGTCGGCGCTCGACTCCTCGTCCGAGCGCCTCGTCCAGCAGGCGCTCGCCCAGGCGATGACCGCGCGCACGACGCTCGCGATCGCGCACCGCCTGTCCACGATCCGGCACGCGGACGTCATCTTCGTGGTGGACGAGGGCCGCGTCGTCGAACGTGGCACCCACGACGAGCTCGTCGCGGAGCGGGACGGCCTGTACGCCCGGCTGTACGCCGAGCAGTTCGGCGGGGGCCGCGTCGAGGCGCGCTTCGCGGACGGCGTGATGTTCACGGACGGCGTCGTGCTCTCCCGGCCCGGCCACCCCGAGCTGTAGCCGACCCGGCTCGCCCGGTCCTCACCCTCACCCACCCCCAGCCGCCCGGTCGCGGCGGCTGTCCACAGGTCGGCGCGGAGGGCGCGCGCCCGCCTCGGCGCGGCGCGAGGGTGGGGCGATGACGACCTTCGACGACAGCTGGGATGACGAGCTCGAGGACGACTTCGAGGACGAGTTCGAGGACGACCGTGAAGGCGAGTTCGAGGACAACCTTGAGGGTTTCGGGGTGGCCCCGGGGCCACCGGGGAGCCTGCTCGCGTCGGACGAGGAGGTGCACGAGCTTCTGCTCAGGCTCGTCGGGCCCGAGCGGGGTGGCCCGCCCGCGGTCTGGGTGCTGCTCCTCGACCGGGACCGCCGCGCTACGCCGTTCGTGCTGCCGATCGGCGACGTCCCGACGATCGCGGATCGGGCGCTGGTCGTCCAGCTCGCACGGACCCTGCGCATCGTCCTCGGCCGAAATGCGCCCGGCGGCAGCGTCGCGGTCGCGCTCGTGCGGCGCGGCGGGGGCGATCGGGGCACGTTCGAGATCGGGTGGTCGACCGCATTGGTCGAGGCGTTGACCCAGGTCGGGGTGCCCGTGCGGGCGGTGGTCGCGATCGGCCGAGACCGCTCCCGCGTGCTCCCGACGCCCCGGAGGTGAGCGTGCGGCCGGGCGTGGGCCGCGGGCCGCCGCCCTGAGGGGAAGGCAACGAGCCGGCGACTGGGAAGCGGCTGGCCGCGGTCGCCGCGGCATGGGCAACGAGTCGAGCGTCACACGCACAGATTTGCGGCTACTGCCCTGCACCCGTCACCATGGAACGAAGGCCCCGGCTGCGCACCATCGTGCGCGGCAGACGCCCCTCTCGGATCCCGAGCCACGGTCACCGACCGGCCTTCACGGGACCTTCACCTCGACCAGGAACACTGGCGAGGTTACGCGCGTTGAACACCACGGTAGAGCATTAGTCAATGACGGCACCACGGAGGTCCTGATGGCGAACCGATCCCTGCGCGGAATGCGCATCGGTTCCAATAGCTTGGAGACGGAAGAGGGCGTGGAATTCGCTCCCCGGCTCCGGGCGCACTACGACTGCCCCAACGGGCACACGATCATCCTGCCCTTCTCGACCGAGGCCGACGTGCCGCTGGTCTGGGAGTGCCGGTGCGGTGAGGAAGCGCTCCTGCGCGACGCCTCACGGCCCGAGCCCAAGGCTGGGAAGAAGCCGCGCACGCACTGGGACATGCTCCTGGAGCGGCGCACGGTCAAGGAGCTCGAAGAGCTGCTTGAGGAGCGCCTCGATCTGCTCCGTGCGGGCAAGCTTCGCCGCAGTGCGTGATCGCCGCCGGGCCTGAGTTCAGGTCCAGCGGCACCGGGGGCTCGCATCTGAGCGCCCGCGCCTGACCCGCCGTTCACACAGAACGTCGGCACACCGTCCGGGGTGTGACGTCCGAGAGGCCGTCGCACCCCGGACGGTGTGCGTTACGGGACGACCCGCGTCGGCGCCGCGACGACTAGCGCCGCGACGACTCGCGTCAACGCCGCGGCACGGACGAGCGCACCTTCGCGCCCAGCGCGCGCGCGCCGCGCCCGAGCTGCCGCGCGCGGTGCTGCACGCCCCACGCGGTGATGCGGGCGAGCGCCTCGACCACGATCTCCCGGCTCATCTTCGACGTGCCCTGCTCCCGTTCCACGAACGTGATCGGCACCTCGACGACCGTGCCGCCCGCCCGTACGACGCGCCAGGCCATGTCGACCTGGAAGCAGTAGCCGCGGGAGGCGACCGCGTCCAGGTCGAGGCGAGCCAGCGCGCGCGCGTCGTAGGCGCGGAAGCCGCCCGTCGCGTCGTGCAGCGGCAGGCCGAGCAGCAGCCGTGTGTACGTCGTTCCCGCGCGGGACAGGAGCATCCGCCGGCGCGGCCAGTTGACGACCTTGCCGCCCGGGACCCAGCGCGAGCCCAGGACCAGGTCGGCGCCGGGCACCGCCGCGAGCAGGCGGGGCAGGTCCTGCGCGCGGTGCGAGCCGTCCGCGTCCATCTCGACCACGACGTCGTAGCCGCGGGCGAGGGCCCAGCGGAAGCCGGCGACGTACGCGCGACCCAGCCCCCGCTCCCCGGTGCGGTGGAGCACGTGGACGGCGACGTCGTCGGCGGCGCACCGGTCGGCGAGCTCGCCGGTGCCGTCGGGGCTGTCGTCGTCGACCACGAGCACGTCGGCGGCCGGTACGGCGGCGCGCAGCCGCGCGAGGGTCACCGGCAGCGCATCGCGCTCGTTGTAGGTCGGGATGATCACGACGGTCGTGGTCGCGACGGCGGCCGTCACGACAGCCCCGCCGCTCGGTCGGGGCGCCGCAGGCGGGCCGCGCCGACGCAGCCGGCGGTCAGGATCAGCAGCGCGAGCGCGTCGACCCCCCACGCGAGCCAGTCCCCGATCGCGGTCGCGGGCGTCTGCGACGTGCGCAGCGGAAGCTGCGCGACGAGCTGGGCCGCGGTGAACAGCTCGGTGCGCTGGCTGACGGCACCGTTCGGCGCGATAACCGCGCTGACGCCCACGGTCGAGATCTGGACGGTCGCGCGGCCATGCTCGATCGCGCGCAGCCGCGACATGGCGAGCTGCTGGGTGGACTCCGCCGTGAAACCGAACGACGCGTTGTTGGTCTGGACGAGCAGCACCTCGGCGCCCGCGCGGACGGCGTTGCGCACGAGCGGGTCGTAGGCGACCTCGAAGCAGATGACGTCGCCCAGCGGCACCGTCCGGTCGAGCCGCTCGGAGGCGAGCGGCACGACGCCGACCTCCGTGCCCGCGATCATGTCGTTGCGCACGAGGTCGACGGCCGAGGAGAACGGCCGCACGAGGTTGCGCAGCGGTATGTACTCCGCGAACGGGGCGGGGTGCTGCTTGGCGTACCGGGCCACGACCCCCTCCCCCGGGACCCACAGGACCGCGGTGTTGTACCGGCCGCCGGTCTCGGGGTACTCGATCGTGCCGACCAGCATCGGGGCGTCGACGGCGCGCGCGACGCCGTCGATCTCGGCCGCGGCGGCGGCGTCGACCTGCGGGTCGACGTCCGTGCCGTTCTCCGGCCACACGACGAGGTCGAGCTCGCCGGGTTCGACCTGCTCGAGGAGCGCGCGCGTGCCGAGGGCGTGGTTGTGCAGCACCTCACGCTGCTGCGCGAACGCGTCCAGGCCGGGGGTGGGGACGTTCCCCTGGATGGCGCCGACCCGGAGCTCGCCGGCCTGCGCCTGGGTGTCCAGGGGGATCACGAGGCCCGCGAGGAGCACAGCGCCGGCGACGGCGCCGGTCGCGAACGTCCGGCTGATCCGCAGGCGGCGCGCGGCGAGGAGGCAGATCGCGCCGAGCACCCCGATCGCCGCGACCGCGGCCGACACGAGCGGCGCGCCGCCGAGCCACGCGAGTCGGGCGAGCGGCGAGTCGGCCTGGGAGAACGCGAGGCGGCCCCACGGGAATCCCCCGAACGGAGCCGTCGAGCGCAGCTCCTCGATCGCGACCCACAGCAGCACGAACGCCGACGCCTGCAACCACGGGCCGCGCCAGATCGCCTGCCCGCGCCGCGCCCAGGTCCAGGCCACGCCGAAGAGCGCGATGTACAGGGCCTCGAACACCGTGAGCGCCGCCCACGGCACCCGGCCGACCACGTAGTCGGCCCACTCGATGTGCGGGGCAAAGAAGGCGAGCCCCCACACGAAGCCGACGAGGGCGTTCCAGCGGGCGCTGTCGCGTCGCAGCGCGAGGAACAGCAGGGCCATGCCGACGAAGCCGGCGCCCCACCAGCCCTGGTCGGGGAAGGCGGCGTTGGTCAGCAGCCCGCCGGCGGCGGCGAGCCCGAGGGCCCACCAACGGTTCGGCTCGGGCTGGGGCACGCGAGAAGGGTACGACAGGCACGGGGCGGTCAGAGCCCCGACGCCCGGACCGGGGCGGGTGAGGTAGGTGGGTAGCGAACGGGGGCCTGCGACGACGCTGTCGGAGGCGGTCCCGAGCCACCGTCGCACCGCCCGACCGACCCGCGTGTCCTTCGTACCAGGCGCCGTCCCTGCAAGGGGTCGTGCCCGTTCTCTGTTGAACACGCGGGTCCAGCCGGTGCCCGCCTCGTTCCCGGGCGAAGCCTGGGAGACGGGACGTGTTGTGCGCCGGTAAAGGCGGAACAGAAGGTGAACCTACCGGGTACAGCAGGGGTGTCAAGGCGACGTTCCCCCAGTTCAGTGACGTCCGTCCAGGTCAGCCGGGCGGGCCCGCGCACGATCGGCATGTCGTTCGCGGCGTGTCGCAAGGGTGTGTCGCCGCGTGTCGCCCGCGGCGGCCGCCGGCGCGTCGCCCGCAGGGCGCGTCAGCCCAACGCGTCGTGGATGACGACGCCGGCGCGCACCGTGCGCAGGCAGACCGGCGGGGCCGCGTCGGGGCCCACCTCGGGCAGCAGCGGGCTGCCTGCGCGGGCGTCGGTGCTCCACGACGAGACCCGCCCGTCGGCCGCCTGGACGACGAGGTGCTCGGCGCGCCAGAGCGCGAGGTGCGCCGGGGCGCCGACCCGGATCTCGCCGGCGCCCGTGTGGTCGAGGCCGGCGAGCCGCCAGCCGCCGCGCGTGTGCGCGCGGAACGCCGCGCGGGCCGAGATGCGCTGGTCGGGCTCGTGGTGGGTCACGGCGGCGCTCACGGCCGCCCAGGGGTCGAAGGGCGTGACGGGCGAGTCGGAGCCGAACGCCATCGGCACGCCCGCCGCGACGAGGTCGGCGAGCGGGTTGAGTGCGGCCGCGCGGCTCGCGCCGAGGCGCGCGGCGTACATCCCGTCGGGCCCGCCCCACGCGGCGTCGAACGCGGGTTGCACGCTGAGCCGGATCCCGAGCAGGACGAGCGCCGCGAGCGTGGGGGCGTCCACCAGCTCGGCATGCTCGACGCGGTGGCCGGCGCGGCGGATCGCGGCGAGCCCCTCGACGTCGCTCGCCGCGCGCAGGCCGATGAGGAACTCGTCCATCGCGCGGTCACCGATGATGTGGAAGCCGGCCTGCACCCCGGCGCGGGTCACCGCCGCGAGGTGGTTGCAGATCTGCTCCGCGCTCAGGTACAGCGACCCGGACCCCGCCGCGCCCGTCGGTCCCGTCGGCCGGTCCCGGTAGGGCGTGCGCAGGGCCGCGGTGTGGGAGCCGAGCGAGCCGTCGACGTTGAGGTCTCCCCCGATGCCGGTGAGGCCCGGGATCGCGGCCAGGATCGCCCGCGCGTCGTCCGTCGTCTCGCAGAGCTCGCCGCGGTACCCGACCAGGTGCGGGAGACCGCCGCTCGCCTGCGCGGTCAGGCTGAGCAGCGCGGCCAGGCCCACCCGGGTGTCGATGTAGGGGGCGCCGTGCTCGTGCACCGACGCGATCCCCTGGGCGGCGGCCGCGCCGAGCGCGCGGCGGTAGAGGTCCTCGCGGCGCGCGGGGTCGACCTCGCGGGCCGCCTCGCGTGCGGCGTGGTGGGCCTCGAACCGGACGGTGCCGTCGTCCCACCCGGGCAGGCCGGCGAGGCCCGCGACGGCGGCAAAGGACGACGACACGACGGCGGAGTGCACGTCGACGCGCGCCAGGTAGACCGGGGCGCCGCCGGCCGCCGCATCGAGCTCGGCGCGCGTGGGTGCCCGGCCCTCGGGCCAGTCGTTCTCGTCCCAGCCGTGCCCGAGGAGGGGGCCGTCCGCGCCGGCGCGGCGGGCGTCGTCGGCGGCCCGGGCGAGCGCAGCGAGGGCGTCGGCGAGCGAGCGCACCCCGGCGGCGACCGACAGGTCGAGCCCGTCGAGCGCGAAGCCGGTCTCGAGCAGGTGGGCGTGCGCGTCGACGAACGCGGGCGCGACGAGCGCGCCGTCGAGGTCGACGACGTCGTCGGCGGCAGCCGCCAGGCCCGCGGCGGTGTCGTCAGCGCCGAGCCAGGCGACGACGCCGTCGCTCACCAGCACCGCCTCGGCGAACGGGTCGGTCGGGGAGTGGATCACGCCGTGGCGGTACAGGGTGGAGCTCACAGGCGGACACGATAGGCCCCGCGCGCGGCGGACGGCGGGCCGGCGCTCAAAGCGAGGAGTAGGCGACCACTCCCCGGCGCAGGGCGACGACGCCGCGGCGCGCCGAGTCGCGCACGTGGGCGCTCGGCGCGGCCTGCGCGATCTGGTCGAGCAGGTCGATGATCTGCTTGCACCAGCGGACGAAGTCGCCGGCCGCGAGGTCGCTGCTGCCCAGGACGGCCTCGAGGCTGCGCCCCGCCGCCCACCGGTGCACCGCCGCGACGATGCCGAGGTCGAGCGGGCCCGTGGACTCGATCTGGTGCGCCGCCTCGAGCGCGTCCAGCTCGGAGCCGATCTCGGCCATCTCCGCGAGGGCCCGCGCGAGCTTGCTGCCCGGCCCGCCCGGGATCCGGGGCTCGCCCTCGTGGTCGTCGCGGCGCGCGGAGTACACCACCGTCGAGACCGCGGCCGCCAGCGCCGCGGGGTCCAGCTGCTCCCAGCTGCCGCGGCGCAGGCATTCGGCCACCAGCAGGTCGTTCTCGGCGTACAGGCGGCGCAACCACTGCCCGTCCGCCGTGACGGTCACGCGCCCGCGCGTGCCGTCGTCGTCGTGGCGCGTGGCGAGGTAGCCGAGCCGCTCGAGGACGTCGCAGATGCGGTCGAAGACGCGGGCGATCGAGCTCGTGCGCCCCTCGATCCGGGTGACCAACGCGGCGTGCTCGCGGCGCAGCCGGTCCCAGCGCTCGGCCCAGCGTGCGTGCTCCTCGCGGTCGGGGCACGCGTGGCACGGGTGCGCGCGCACCTGCCGGCGCAGCCCGGCGAGGGCGGCGTCGTCGGTCGCGGCCTTGGGGCCGCCGGCGGGGCCGCGCCGTCGTCCGCCGCGCTTCGCGGCGGGCTCGGGCAGCCACTCGCGCAGGTCGGCGGCGAGCTCGCGGCGCGCGGCGGGGTTGCGACCGTTGAAGCCGCGGGGCACGCGCATCGAGCCGATGGTGCGGACGCCGTCGGGCACCTCGGCGATCGAAACGCGCCGCACCTGGCGGTCCTCGAGCAGGAGCGTCGGGCGGGGCCCCTCGAACCCGCCGTCGGAGCCCGGGTCCAGGACCACGGCGTGGCCGGCGCGGCGCCCGGTCGCGATCTCCAGGACGTCACCGACCTGCAGGCCCTCGAGCGACCGGGCCGCGGCCTCGCGCCGCTCGCGGGCGGCGTCGCGCGTGAGCCCCTGCTCGCGTTCGGTGATCGCCCGGCGCAGCGCCGCGTACTCCGCAAAGTCCCCGAGGTGGCACCGCATCGCCTCGGCGTACCCCTCGAGGGCCTCGGTGTGGGCCTTGGCCTGCTTCGCGAGGCCGACGACGCCGCGGTCCGCCTGGAACTGCGCGAACGACGTCTCGAGCACCTCGCGGGCGCGCTCGCGCCCGACCTGGGCGACGAGGTTGACGGCCATGTTGTAGGTCGGGCGGAAGCTAGAACGCAGCGGGTACAGGCGCTTGGACGCGAGCCCGGCGAGCTCGACCGGGTCGAGGCCCGGGTTGTCGATGACCACGGCGTGGCCCTCGGGGTCGATGCCGCGCCGGCCGGCGCGCCCCGTGAGCTGGGTGTACTCCCCCGGGGTCATGTCGACGTGCGCGGAGCCGTCCCACTTGATGAGCTTCTCGAGCACGACGGAGCGGGCCGGCATGTTGATCCCGAGCGCGAGGGTCTCGGTCGCGAACACGACCTTGACCAGCCCGCGCGAGAACAGGTCCTCGACGGTCTCCTTGAACACCGGGAGCATGCCGGCGTGATGCGCCGCGATCCCCCGCGCCAGCGCGTCGCTCCAGTCCCAGAAGCCGAGCACGTCGAGGTCCTCGGGCGGGATGGTCGCGCAGCGCTCCTCGACCAGCTCGCGGATCTGCGCCTCCTGCGCGGGCGTGGTGAGCCGGAGCCCAGCCGCGAGGCACTGGCCGACGGCGCCCTGGCAGCCCGCCCGGGAGAAGATGAACACGATAGCCGGGAGCAGCCCGGCGCCGGCGAGCAGGTCGACGACGGCGGGCCGCGGCGTCGGCCGGAAACTCGGTCGCGGCGAGCCGCCGGGTGCGCCGCCCCGGCCCCGGAAGCCGCGGTCGCCGCGTCCGGTCGGGCCGCGGCCGCCGTGTGCGTTGCGGCCGCCCGGGCCACCCGACCCGGCCTCGCGGCGGCGCAGCGCGTCGGCGAGCTCGGGGTTGATCGGCGGGTTGACGCCGGGCGCGGTCGGGTCGACGTGGCCCGCGTACAGGTCGAACAGCTGCCCGCGCGCGAGCACGAGCTGTCCCAGCGGCACGGGCCGGTGCTCGCTGACGACGACCGCCGTGTCCCCGCGGACCATCTCGAGCCAGTCGCCGAACTCCTCCGCGTTGGAGACGGTCGCGGACAGGGAGACGAGCTGCACGTCGGGCGCGAGGTGGATGATCACCTCTTCCCAGACGGGGCCGCGCATGCGGTCCGCGAGGTAGTGCACCTCGTCCATGACGACGTAGCCGAGGCCGTCGAGCGCCGACGACCCGGCGTAGAGCATGTTGCGCAGCACCTCGGTCGTCATGACGACGACCGGCGCGTCGCCGTTGACCGAGGTGTCGCCCGTGAGCAGCCCGACGCTCTCTGGCCCGTAGCGGCGCACGAGGTCGCCGAACTTCTGGTTCGAGAGCGCCTTGATCGGGGTCGTGTAGAACGCCTTGCGGCCCCCCGCGAGGGCGAGCTGGATGGCGAACTCGCCGACGACCGTCTTGCCGGCGCCCGTCGGCGCCGCCACAAGCACGCCGCGGCCGGCCTCGAGCGCGGCGCACCCCGCCACCTGGAAGTCGTCGAGCTCGAAGCCGATCAGCTCGCGGAACGCGGCGAGCGCCGCGCCGTCCGCCGACGGTGGAACCGCCCGCGCCAGGGAGAACCGCTCGAACGAGGGCACACGCGCATCACCAGCCACCCCCCAACCCTAAGCACCGCAGCCCCCCTCCCCCGCAGCGACCCGGTTTTCAGGGGAATCTGTCCGCCGGGCGCACCGAATCCCCTGAAAAGCGGGTCGCGTAGCGCGCGGGCGAGGGCTACGTGAGGACCGAGAGGGCGGCCGGGTGGAGAGTGGCGCGCAGCGGGAGGGGGCCCAGGCGCTCGCCGTCGGCGAACGCCGCCGGCGGGTGCGCGCCCAGCGCCAGGATCGGTTCGATCAGCACGGTGGTGGAGCGGAACACCTGCACGGCCGGGTGGCGCAGGTGCCGGCCCCGGTACATGCCCGGGAAGATGCCGACGATCCCCGGCTTGGTGAACGGCCCCGCGACGACGACGTCGAGCAGCCCGTCGTCCATCAGCGCGTCGGGCGCGATCCGCACGCCGCCCCCGAAGACCGGCGAGTTCGCGACGGCCACGAGCGTGCCCGCGGACTCCCACACGGCGTCGTCGAGCGTCAGCCGGTAGCCGTACGGGGCGAACCGTCCGAGCTCGGCGGCGATCGCCCGGACGTAGCGCGCGCTGCCGCCGGGCCAGGTCATCGAGTTGGCGCGGGCGTTGACCGCGGCGTCGAAGCCGCAGGACAGGACGCCGACGAACCACTCGCGCGCGCTGTGCTCGGGCGGACCCGCGCTGACGGCGTCGATCCGCCGCGGCCCGTGCGCGAGGCCGTGTTCGATCGCCGCGACGGCCGCGGCGACGTCGCCGTGCGGCAGACCGAGCGACCGCGCGATGTCGTTGCCCGTCCCGCCGGGCACGATGCCGAGCGGCAGGTCCGTGTCGGCGACGACGTTGACCCCGAGGTGGGTCATGCCGTCGCCGCCGACGACGACGATCGCGTCGAGCCCTGCGACGGCCGCGTGCCGGGCCCGCGCGGTCGCCTCGGTGAGGCTCGGCGCCGAGAGGTCCTCGACGGTGTGGCCGCGCCGGCGCAGCACCGCGAGGGCCTGCGCGCCCACGTCTGATCCCCGGCCCCGGCCCGCGGTCGGGTTGATCACGACCCCGAGGTGGCTCACCGGGGTCCGTCGGCGTCGGGGATGTGCCCGGCGGCGTCCCCCGGCTCGACGGCGGCGTCCCCCGGCTCGACGGCGGGGTCCTCGACGGCAGGGTCGGGCCCGTCGGCCGCGGCCTCGGCCAGCTCCTCGGCGGCCGCGCGCTTGGCGGCGCGCCGGTCGTGCCCGATGCCGATCGCGACGGCGGCGAAGTACAGGGCCGTGATCGGCACGGCGAGCACCAGCATCGAGATCGCGTCGCCGGTGGGCGTCGCGACGGCGCCGAACACGAACGCGAGCAGCACCGCGACCCGCCACCCCGCGAGCCAGGTGCGGCCCGCGACGAGCCCGACCATCGTCAGCGCGACCATGATCACGGGCACGAGGAAGCCCGCGCCGAACGCGAGGACCATGCGCATCACGAAGGTGAGGTACTCCTGCGCCGAGATGAGGTTCGTCGAGTCCGCCGGGGTGAAGCCCGTGAGCAGCCCGACCGCCTTCGGCAGCAGCCACCACGCGAGCCCCGCGCCCGTCAGGAAGAGCGGGACGGCGGCGCTGAGGAACCCCACGCTGATCAACCGCTCGCGCCGGGTGAGCCCGGGCGTGATGAACGCCCACAGCTGGTACAGCCACCACGGGCTCGAGGCGAGCACCCCGACGAACAGGGAGACCTTGAGCTGCATGTCGAACGCGGAGACGACCCCGCTGAAGTTCAACGCGATCAGCTGGCCGCGCGCCTCGTTGAGCTCGACCACCGGCGCCTGCAGGATCGCGAAGACCGTCGGGTACACCACCCAGCCGGCCACCGCGCCGACGAGCAGGCCGATCGAGGCGAGGATGACGCGCTTGCGCAGCTCGATCAGGTGAGCACGCAGCGGCATGCGCCCGGCATCGGTGCTGCGTCGCCGGGTGGGACGTGCGATCACGTGCGGCTAGACCTGCTTGCGGTCGGCGTCGTCGCCGGACGGGGTGCGGCTCGCCGGCGCGCTGCTGTACGGCTCGGGGATGACGACCGGCGGGGTGACGACCGGCGGGGCGACAACGGTCGGCACGACTGGCGCGACCGGCGTCGTCGCGACCGGCGGTGCGGCATTCGCCGGTGCGCTGGGGGCGACGGGCGCGTCGTCGTCGCCCAGGTCCTTGACCTCGGTCTTGAGGATCTTGAGCGACTTCCCGACGCTGCGCGCGAGATCCGGCAGGCGCTTCGCGCCGAACAGCAGCAGCACGATGAGCAGGATCAGCGCGATCTCGCCCGGTTTGAGGTTCGGCATGACGACCCATCCTTACTCTCGTGCACGTGATGTCTTGCAAAAGACTAACCCCGGAGCCCCCGCGCGCTCGGCACCCGGGGTGAACGGACTGGTCAGCGCGTGTACGCCCGCCAGCCCCGGACGATGCGGTCGTTGCGCAGGCGGCGGACCTCGCGCCGCCCCGCGCGCTCGGTCCGCAGGACCGCGAGCCGCTCGAGCGGACCCGAGCGGTCCGCGAACAGGTCGTGACCCGGCGCGGGCGTCTGTGCCAGCTCCGCGAGCTCGTCGGCGCGCGCGCTGAGCGCCTCCGCGAGCTCGCCCGCCCGGCCGAGCTCGGCGAGCAGCGCCTTGCCCTTGCGCCACAGGTCGCGGCCGAGGAAGAACCCGCCCGCGAGCGTGCCGAGCACGAGCAACGTCCAGATCGTGAACCAGAGCATGACGGCAGGCTACCGGGCCGGCCAGGTCAGCGGTCGGCCAGCGGGCCGTAGGCCGCCAGCGCGGCGCGGGCGGCGTCCGCCGCCTCGGCCGCGACGCGTGCGGGTGCGACGGCGCGCACCTCGGCGGCGGTCTGCAGCAGCAGGTGCCGCAGCCAGGCCGGGTCCGCGATGCGCAGGCCGATCCGGAACCCGCCACCCGGCAGGTTCTCGACGCTCTCGACGGGCACCTGCTCGGCGATCCACCGGGCCCGGCTGCCCAGCTCGAGGGTCACGAGCTCGCCGTCGGGGCCGGGGGCGAAGGCAGGAGTGCGGGGGCGGACGGCATGGGCGGCGGCGGGCGTGTCGAGCACCTCGGCCGCCAGCACGCGGTCCACCCGGAAGAGCCGCTCGTCCTCGGCGCGGTAGCACCAGGCCAGCAGGTAGGAGTGCTCGTCCTCGGTGAGCAGGCGGATCGGGTCGACCTCGCGCTCGCTCGTGACGTCCGCCGCGGTGACGTAGCGCAGCCGTAGCCGGCGGCCGCGCTCGAGGGCCTCGCGAAGGGCGTCGACGACCTCGGGGGCGCCCTCGACCGCCAGCCGGACGTCGACGGCGGCCGCCGCCTCGCCCGTCGCCGCGGTGAGCTTCTCGAGCGCCGACGTCAGCACCGCGGTGCGGCCCCGGTCCAGCCCGGTCGCCAGCGCCGCGCGCATGGCACGCAGCGCGGCGATCAGCGCGACCGCCTCCCGCGTGCCGAGCCGCAGCGGGCGGGTCATGCCGCGGGACTCGACGAGGCGGACGACGCCCTGGTCGTACGAGGCGGCGTCGAAGTCGATGAGGTCGTGCGGCCAGTACCCGGGGGTGCCGGTCACCCAGAGCGTGTCGATGTCCTCGATCACCTGCCGGGTCGGCACCCCGAACTGGGTGGCGAGCTGCTCGACGGTCACGCCCGCCTGCCGGTCGAGGTAGGTGATCATGCCGAGCATGCGCAGCAGCCGGTCGCTCGCCCGTTCAGCCACGGGGTTCCTCCTGGGGTCCGGGCGCGTCGCCCGCGTCGACCTGGTCGAGCGTGTCGACCTGGTCGAGCGTGTCGGCCTGGTCGAGCGTGTCGAGGGTCGCCGCGGCGCGCAGCCGGCGCAGCACCGCGGCCCGCAGGTCCGCGGGCGCGAGGACGACGACGGCGTCGGCGTAGCCCGCGATCTCGTCCGCGAGGTCGGAGACCCCCGCGAAGGGCACGCGGACGAGGTCCCGGTGCGCGAGCAGCGGGACGATGTCGGGGTCGGTCGTCAGGTCGGGCTCGGCCAGGTCCACCGGGCTCGCCGGGTCTGCCGCGCGCGAGCGCAGCGCGCTGGCCCGCTCGGGGCGCAGCGCGAGGGTCGCGACGCGCGGGCGCTCGCTCGAGCGCGCCTCGAGGATCGCGGCGGCGTCGAGGTCGGCGGGGATCTCGTAGGAGCCCGGCGCGCCGACCGCCTGCACGCGGCCCTCGATGCGGCTCAGCCGGAACGAGCGCGGCGCGTCCCGGCCCTGGTCGCGTCCGATCACGTACCAGCCGCCGCGCCGGGCGAGCAGCCGCCACGGCTCGACGACGCGGTCCCGGACGTCGCCGGTGCTCGCGGCGCGATAGGTGAACGACACCGGCTGGCGGGCCTGGACGGCGTCCAACAGCGGCCCGAACGACTCCCCCGCGGCGCGCACCCGCGGGGCGAGGCCCGCGACCAGGTCGGCACCGCTCGGCGCGACCCCGACGGCGCGAAGCTTCGACAGCGCGCGGCGGGCGTCGGTGCGCAGCGACTTGTCCTGCCAGAACTCGGCCGCGAGCGAGAGCACGCCGAGCTCGGCCGCCGTCAGGTCGATCGCCGGCAGCGCGTACGCCTCCTGGTCCACGCGGTACCCGACGTCGTCGCTGTGGCCGCTGCCCACGACGGTCAGGATGGGGATGCCCAGCTCGCGCAGCGCGTCCTTGTCCCGCTCGAACATCCGCTCGAAGGCGTCGCCGGAGGTTGCGTCGGCGTACCCCGCGACGGTGGTGCGGATCTGCTCCTTCGTGAGGCGGCCGGCCGTGTTGACCAGGGCGATCACGAGGTTGAGCAGGCGCTCGGCGGGATGGGTCTGTGCGGGCATCGGAGCCCAGGCTAGACGATCGCCGGGGCGCGGCTCGCCCGGCTCGCGCCAGCCGATACCGTGAGGTCGTGATCACCTGGCGTACCGGAGTCGTAGTCTCGCGCGGTTCGACCTGGTCGGGTGCCCAGGAGATCCGGGTCCGGCTTGGGGGCACGGGGGCCGACGACGTCGCGGCCGCCGACCTCGCGCCCGCCGACCTCGCGCCCGCCGCACAGGACGGGGCGGTGCTGCCCGACGGCACCGAGGTGCGCGCGCTCGCGTACCCGGGCCTGGTGGGCGACCCGGCGGTCGGCGACCGCGTCCTGCTCAACGTCTCGGCGCTCGCCCGGGGCCTCGGTACCGGCGGGTACGCGCTCGTCGTGGCCCTGCCCGACGCCCCGCCCCCGGATCCCGCGGCCGGACCCGGGCACCTGGTCAAGGCCCGCTACACCCCGCTCCAGGCGCTCGTGCTCGGCGTCGACGAGCAGGAGTCCGCCCACCACGAGCTGTTGCGCGACGCCGACGACCTCGCCGGCCTGCCCGTGGTGATCGCCGACCTGCACTCCGCGCTGCCCGCGATCATCGCCGGCGCGCGGCACGGCGCCGCGCTCGCCGGCCGGCCCGCGCCGCGGGTCGCCTACGTGATGTCGGACGGCGGTGCGCTGCCGGCGTGGTTTTCCCGGACCGTCGCCGGGCTGCGCGAGGCGGGCTGGATCGAGGCGTGCCTGACCGCCGGGCAGGCGTTCGGCGGGGACCTCGAAGCGGTCACCGTGCACACGGCGCTGCTCGCGGCGCGGCTCGTCGTGGGCGCCGACCTCGTCGTCGTCGCGCAGGGGCCCGGAAACCTGGGGACGGGCACGCGCTGGGGCTTCTCGGGCGTCGCCGCGGGCGAGGCCGTGAACGCGGCCGGCACGCTCGGGGGTCGGCCGATCGCGTCGCTGCGGGTCTCGGGCGCGGACGAGCGCGAGCGGCATCTCGGCATCTCCCACCACTCGCTCACCGCGTACGGGCGCGTCGCGCTCGCGCCGGCCGACGTCGTCGTACCGGTGTTCCCGCCCGGCCCCTTCGAGGGCGTCGCGGACGCCGACGGCGTGCCGCCGCTCGAGGCCGGCTCGCTCGACGCCCTGGGTGCCCGCATCAACCAGCAGGCACTCGCGCTCGTCGCGCCGACCGGGCGGCACCGCCTCGTGCGGGTCGACGCCGGCGAGGACCTGCTCGCGGCGCTGGCGGCCTCGCCCGTCCGGCTCTCCACGATGGGCCGCGGCCTGGCCCAGGACCCGGCGGCGTTCCTCGCGGCCGCGGCCGCGGGCGTGCACGCCGCCCGGCTGCTGTCCTGAGCGGGCGGCGCACTCCCTACGCGTTGGTCGCGCGGCGGGTCAGTCGTCGCGCGACGTGCGGGTGTGCAGCGCCACCAGGGTCGCGAGGCGGCTCGCCTCGGACACCGAGCGAGCGCCGTCGGCCCGCTGGACGCCCATCACGGCGAGCGTGTCGCCGTCCGCGAGGTCGAGCTGGACCCACGGCCGGCCCGCGCCGAACCGGACCGACACGATCTCGGCCCAGTCGAGCCGGCGGGACAGCAGCAGGTTGCGCACGGCGATGCCCTGCTCATCCACGACGGCGCACACGCTCGCCTGCCGCCAGCAGAACCAGACGATCGCGCCGCCGACTATCGCGAAACCCGCGAGGTCGAGGAATCCGTACGTGCCCTCGATCGTGAGCACCAGCGCGGGCGTGCCGACCGCCACGATCGCCGCGAGGACGAGCGACACCCAGCGGGCGAGCCGGGGGCGGAACGGCGCGTACAGGGTGGCCAGCGCCGCCGCGCGCGCTCCGGCGGCCGAACCAGGTTCGGGTACCGGTGGCGGCGCGGCGGGCCCGGCCACGGCCTAGAGCCGGCAGGCGTGGATCGACGTGACGAGGATGGCGCGGGCGCCGATGTCGTAGAGATCGTCCATCACCTGGTTCGTCTGGTCCCTGCGGACCATCGCGCGCACCGCGGACCAGTCCTGCTTGTGCAGCGGCGAGACGGTCGGCGACTCGAGCCCGGGCGTGATCGCGATCGCGCGCTCGACCTGCGCCGTCGGCACGTCGTAGTCCATCAGCACGTACTGGTCGGCGACGAGCACGCCCTGCAGGCGGCGGGTGAGCGTCTCGAGGCCGACGCCGGCCTCGGCGTCGGCGGGGCGGATCAGCACCGCCTCGGACACGAGGATCGGGTCGCCGAAGACGACCAGGCCCGCGCCGCGCAGGGTGGTGCCGGTCGAGACGACGTCGGCGACGACGTCGGCGATGCCGAGCTGGACCGCGGACTCGACCGCGCCGTCGAGCCGCACGACCGTCGCCGTCACGCCGCGGGCCGCGAGGTGCCCGGTGACGAGCACGGGGTACGACGTCGCGACCCGCAGGCCGTGGATCTGCTCGACCGCGGTGACGCGGTCCTGGGGGCCGGCATACCGGAAGGTCGATCCGGCGAAGCCGAGCGGGAGGTGCTCGACGGCGTGCGCGCCCGAGTCGAGCAGCAGGTCGCGGCCGGTGATGCCGGCGTCGACCGTGCCGGAGCCGACGTAGACCGCGATGTCGCGCGGGCGCAGGAAGAAGAACTCGACGTCGTTGGCCGGGTCCTGCAGCACCAGGTCGCGCGGGTCGCGCCGCTGGCGGTACCCGGCCTTCTTGAGCATGGTCGCGGCGGGCTCGGACAGCGAGCCCTTGTTCGGGACGGCGATGCGGAACACGGGATCCTCACGGAAGAACTCAGGGGTGGCGGGCTGGGTGTGCGAGACGAGGGGCCGAGCGACGGGCTGGGGCGTGCGACGCGCTGGTCGAACCGGGCCGCGGCCCCGCGCGGTCACAGATGCGCGTAGACGTCCTCGAGCGTGAGGTCGCACGCGATCATCATGACCTGCAGGTGGTAGAGCAGCTGCGAGATCTCCTCCGCGGTGCGGGCCCCGCCCTCGTACTCCGCGGCGATCCAGACCTCGGCCGCCTCCTCGACGACCTTCTTGCCGATGGCGTGCACGCCGCCGTCCAGCTCGGCGACGGTGCCGGATCCGGCGGGGCGAGCGGCGGCCTTGGCGGTCAGCTCGGCGAACAGGGAGTCAAACGTTTTCACGCACCCAGCCTAGACGCCGGAGCCGGCGGCGGCCGTCACGCGCTGCGGAGCCTCGGTGCGCTGGGCCCGTAGCCAGACCGTGAAGCCGTAGAGGACGACGCCCGCGTACACGAGGTAGAGCACCGCCGACGGGTAGTACCCGGCCTGCAGGAGGAGGGGGACGCCGACGGCGTCGACCGCGATCCAGATCAGCCAGAACTCGGTCCAGCCGCGCGCCATGCCGTAGGTGGCGAGCAGGCTGCCGGTGAAGATCCACGCGTCGGCGAGCGGGCCGTACGAGCCCAGCTCGCGAAAGAGCAGGTAGCAGCCGGCGGTCCCGACCACCGCGACCGTCCCGAGCTGGATCCAGCCCCTGCGGCCGGCCCAGCGCGGCACGACGGCCGGGCCCTCGCCCCCGCTCGCGCGGCGGGTCGAGCTCCAGCGCACCCAGCCGTAGACCGCGACGGCGATGAAGAACACCTGCCGGCCGGCCTGGCCGTACAGGTCCGTCGCCTGCGGGGTGTTGAACACGCCGCCGAGGAAGACGGTGAACAGCAGCGCGTTGCCCACGATGCCGACCGGCCAGGCCCAGATCTGGCGGCGCAACCCGCCCACGGCGGACGCGAGGCCGAACAGGTTCCCGATGATCTCGCGCCACAGGATGGGGTGCCCGGCGATCGAGACCTGGGCGTCGAAGAGCCAGCCGAGCACTCCCACGGTCAGATGCCGCGCAGGGCGAGGACGGTCGCGATCGCGGCGTTCGCCGCGTCGGCGCCCTTGTCCTCGTGCGAGCCGGGCAGCCCGGCGCGGTCGATGGCCTGCGCCTCGTCGTCGCAGGTCAGCAGCCCGAACCCGACCGGGACGCCCGAGCGCAGCGCGACGTCGGACAGGCCCTGGGTCGCGGCCTGGCAGACGTACTCGAAGTGCGGGGTGCCGCCGCGGATGACGACGCCGAGCGCGACGATCGCGTCCGCGCGGTGGTGGGCGGCGCGCGACGCCGCGATGGGCAGCTCGAACGAGCCGGGCACGCGGACCTCGCGGATCTCCGTGACGCCGGCGGCGACCAGCGCGCGCCGCGCGCCCGCGAGCAGGCCGTCCATGACGACGGTGTGCCAGCGTGCGGCGACGATGGTGACGTACAAGCCGCTGCCGTCGACCTGCAGGTCGGGTGCTCCGGTACCGCTCATGTGGGGATCTCCTCGGGGGTGACGGGCAGGTGGGTTGCGCCGGCGGGGCCGCCAGCGGGGTGGGTGAGCAGGTGGCCCATCTCGGCCGCCTTCGTGTGCAGGTAGCCGGCGTTCTGCGGGGTGTGGCCGACCTCGAGACCGATCATCTCGGTGACCTCGACGCCGTGCGCGCGCAGGCCGAGGACCTTCGCCGGGTTGTTGGTGAGCAGCCGCACGCGGCGGGCGCCGAGGTCGGTGAGGATCGCCGCCGCGGCGCCGTACTCGCGCCGGTCTGCGGGCCAGCCGAGGTCGAGGTTCGCCTGCACGGTGTCCCGGCCGGAGTCCTGGAGCTCGTAGGCCGCGATCTTGGACGCGAGCCCGATCCCGCGGCCCTCGTGGCCGCGCACGTAGACGACGATGCCGCCCTCGGCGGCCGCCCGCTCGAGCGAGGCGTCGAGCTGCGGGCCGCAGTCGCAACGCAGCGAGCTGAACGCGTCGCCGGTGAGGCACTCGGAGTGCACCCGGACGATCGGGGTGCCCGCCCACGGCTGGACCGACACGAGCGCGACGTGGTCGGCGCCGGTGCGCAGGTCCCGGTAGGAGTGCACGCGGAACGTCCCGTGCCGGGTGGGCAGCGCAGCGATCGCGCCGGCGTGCACGCGCGGCATCGCCGGGGCGCCGTCGTCGTCGGCCGCCGCCGTCGCCGGGACGTCGCCGTGCGCGCGGCGCCACGCGATCAGGTCGGCGATCGTGATGAGCACCAGCTCGTCCCGGACGGCCAGGTGAGCGGCCTGGCCGAGCCGCATCATGGTGCCGTCGTCGTTGACGAGCTCGGAGATCGCGCCGACGGGCGCGAGACCGGCGAGCCGGCACAGGTCGACGGCCGCCTCGGTGTGACCCGCGCGGTGCAGTACCCCGCCCGGGACGGCGCGCAGCGGCAGCACATGCCCGGGCCGGATCAGGTCGACGGCGCCCGAGCCCGGGTTGGCCAGGACCCGGAGGGTGCGCGCCCGGTCGTGCGCGGAGATGCCGGTCGTGACGCCGCGCGCCGCGTCGACGGTCACGGTGTACGCGGTGCGGCGCGGGTCCTGGCTGTGCGGGACCATCAGCGGCAGCTCCAGGGCGTCCGCGCGTTCGGAGGTCATCGGCGCGCACAGGTAGCCCGACGAGTGCCGGATGGTCCAGGCGATCCACTCGGGCGTCGCGGAGCCGGCCGCGAGCACGACGTCGGCCTCGTTCTCGCGGTCCGGCGAGTCGGCGACCAGCACCGGGCGGCCCTCGCGCAGCGCGTCCAGCGCCTGCTCGATGGTGCCGAGCCGGATCTCGCCGTCGGCGCCCGCGGGGCGCGGGGCGTCGGCGGCCGGGTCGCGCGGCGTCGGCAGCGCCGCCGCGGCGGGACGGCTCATCGGAGCACCCCGGCCGTGGTGAGCAGTCGCTCGACGTACTTCGCCATCACATCTACCTCCAGGTTGACGGGGTCGCCGACGCGCAGCGCCCCGAGGGTCGTCGCGGCGAGCGTTGTCGGGATCAGGCTCACCCCGAAGCTGTCCGGGCCGACGGTCGTCACGGTGAGCGAGACGCCGCTGATCGTGATCGAGCCCTTCTCGGCGACGTAGCCGGCGAGCTCGGGTGGCATCGCGACGACGACGTCGTCCCACCGCGGCCCGGGGGCGCGGCTCAGGATGCGGCCGACGCCGTCGACGTGCCCGGACACGACGTGCCCCCCGAGCCGGCCGTCGGCGCGGACCGCGCGCTCGAGGTTGACGGCTGCGCCGGGCTCGAGGTCGCCGAGGGAGGTGCGGCGCAGGGACTCGGGCATGACGTCCGACGTGAAGGTGCCCTCGCCCAGCGCCGCGACCGTCAGGCACACCCCGGCGACGGAGATCGAGTCGCCGAGCGCGGCGTCGGACGTGACCAGCGGGCCGCGGACGGTGATCCGGGCGTCGGCGTCCCGGCCGCCCGCCGGGCCGCTCGCGCGCTCGAGCGCGACGACCGTGCCGAGCTCCTCGATGATTCCGGTGAACATCAGGTCTCCTTCTGGGTACGGGGCGTGGGGGTCGCGACGATGAGCACGTCCGGCCCGAGCGGGACCGGGTCGCGCGCGACGAAGCGCAGCGCCCCGCCGATCGAGTCGATGCCGAGGTCGGCGACGGCGGCGGCGCCGGCCCCGAGCAGCACGGGCGCGACGTAGGCGTGGATCTCGTCGACGACGCCCGCGCGCAGGAAGGCGGCCGCCAGGGTCGGCCCGCCCTCGACGAGCAGGTGGCGCACCTCGCGGCGGTGCAGCTCGGCGAGCACCTTGCCGACGTCGTGCGTGCGCAGGTGCACGAGCTCGCCGCCGGGGCCGCGCAGGCGCGCCGTCGCCGGGAGCTCGCGGTCGCCGACGACGACCCGCAGCGGCTGGTGGCCCGTGAGCTCGCCGGCGGCGTTGCGCGCGGTGAGCGTCGGGTCGTCGGTGAGGGCGGTGCCGGTGCCGACGGCGATGGCGTCGACCTGGGCGCGCAGGTCGTGCGCGTGCTGGCGGGCGACGTCGGACGTGATCCACCGGCTCGAGCCGTCGCGCGCGGCTATCCGGCCGTCGAGGCTGGTCGCGAGCTTGAGGGTGACGAACGGTCGCTCGCGCTCGACGGCGGCGAGCCAGGTGCGCAGCAGTTCGCGGCCGGCGGCCTCGCGCACCCCGACCTCGACGTCGACGCCCGCGGCGCGCAGGACGTCCGCGCCGCCCGCCGCGACCCGGTTCGGGTCCGCCACCGCGATCACGACGCGTGCGATCCCCGCATCGAGCAGCGCCTTCGCGCACGGACCGGTGCGGCCGGTGTGGTTGCACGGCTCGAGGGTGACGACCGCCGTCGCGTCGCGCACGTCGACGCCTGCCACGCGCGCTGCGGCGAGCGCGGCCGCCTCGGCGTGCGGCGTGCCGGCGCCCCGGTGCCAGCCCTGCGCGAGCACCCGGCCGGCGAGGTCGCCGGCGGCGGACGGGTCGGCGGCGGGCGGGTCGGTCAGCGACGGCGCGGCGAGCAGCACGCAGCCGACCTGGGGGTTCGGCCCGTGGGCCGGGCCGCGGCGGGCGAGGTCGAGGGCGAGGTCCATGGCGGCGAGCTCCACGTCGTGCTCACGGTCGGCGTGGGGCGCGGGGGCGAAATGCTGCGCTGGGTCGGAGCGGGTCGCGGTGCCGACGCGCGGCGCGTCGTCGCGTCGTGCGGTGCCGGTGATCGCCATGCAGCCTCCCGTGCCTGAGCGGCTCCGGGGACGATGGGCGGCGCGAGCGCTCGGGGAGCGCGCGCGTCACCACGGGTGCGACGGCCGAGGCCGCGCACACCGCCACGTTGCTCCTCCCATCCGGACTTTCACCGTCGGTCCCGGAGTTTCACCAGGTCAACCGCTCGATTCCCCGGGCAGGGGTCTCGATCGGGTCGCGGACTGTCACCGCCGGCTCGGATTTTCACCGACCCCGGAGCACGTGTGTGTTCTACCGCGATCATGCCACAGCCCGACCGTGCTCCCCGCGGGGCAGGCCCGAGCGGGCGCGCGGCAAGCTCGAGCCTGTGCACGGCTTACCCGCTGGGAGCCGCGGGACACCCGCCGGTGGGCTCAGTGCACGTGCTGGGCGGACGTTGCCAGGGCGCGCAGGGCGTCGATCTCGGCGGCAGGGCTGTCCGCGCCGTACACGGCCGAGCCCGCGACGAAGACGTTCGCGCCGGCGTCGGCGATGCGCTCGATCGTCTGCCGAGACACCCCGCCGTCGACCTGGACCCAGACGTCGAGGCCGGCGTCGGCGATCGCGGCGCGCGCGCGGCGGATCTTCGGCAGGGTGCCATCGATGAACGACTGGCCGCCGAAGCCGGGCTCGACGGTCATCACGAGCAGCATGTCGACCTCCGCGAGCAGGTCGAGGAACGGCTCGACCGGCGTCGCCGGGCGCAGCGCGAGCCCGGCCCGGGCGCCGAGCCGCCGCAGCTCTCGCGCCAGCCGGACCGGAGCCTGCGCAGCCTCGGCGTGGAAGGTCACCGAGGCGGCGCCGGCCTCGGCGAACCCGGGTGCCCAACGGTCCGGGTCCTCGATCATCAGGTGCACGTCGAGCGGCACCGGGGAGACCTGCGCGAGCCGCTCGACCAGCGGGAGGCCGAGCGTCAGGTTCGGCACGAAGTGGTTGTCCATGACGTCGACGTGCGCGTAGTCGGCGTTCGCGATCGCGCCGAGGTCGCGCTCGAGGTTCGCGAAGTCAGCGGACAGGATGCTGGGGTTGATCAGGGCGGCCATGCGGGTCACGGTACCGGCCGGTGACCCTGGCCGCGGGGGTCGCGCCGGGGCGCCCGGACCGGAAGCCCGAACCGCGCCGGGAGCCCGGACCGCACCGACGCGCGAGGTGCGCGTGGTGCTCGAGTGACTGGTGTGACGTCCCCTGCGTCTCACGCGTCACGTGCGTCCCTGGTGCGGCGGTGAGGATCGGCCGCGTGCCGGTGTGCGCGCCGAAGCGCGGGCCGACGTGTGGGCCGGGAGCGTGCAGGTAGCGCAGGGTCGAGCACCGTCCGCGCGGACCATGGTGCGGGAGTGGCTGCTAGGACTGCTGAGGTCGGGCGGTGGACCACTTCTGTCCCAGCAGTCACATGCTCCGCGCGGACGGCGAGGTCGCTGCCCCACGGGCGGCGCGGCTCCCTGGCCCACGGACGGAAGGCGCGGCTCGTTGCCCGCGCGGAGGTCGCGACCCGCTCTCCGCCCGAACCCGGGCGAACCCGGGCGAGCCGCGTCCGCTCAAGGGTGCTTGCGCAGCAGCGTCAGGTGCATTGCGTCGGTGCCGTGCACGTGCGGCCAGAGCTGGATGTCGTGCCGCTCGCCGAGCGGGATCGCGTTGCCCGCGACTCGCCGCACGGCCGACCGCGCGTCGAGGATCTCGACGTCGTCGCGCTTGCGGAGCACGTCCTTGACCACGAGCTGCGTCTCGGCGAGGTGCGGCGAACAGGTGACGTAGCCGACCACGCCGCCGGGCCGGACGGCGTCCAGTGCGGAGGCGAGCAGCTCGCGCTGCAGCGCCCCGAGCTGGCTGAGGTCGGCGGGCGTGCGCCGCCACCGGGCCTCGGGCCGCCGGCGCAGCGCGCCGAGCCCCGTGCACGGCGCGTCGACGAGCACGCGGTCGTAGCTGCCCGGCTCGTCCTGCCCGACGGCTCGGCCGTCGCCGGTGCGGATCTCCTCGACGGCCTCGGGCGGTAGCGACGCGAGCGCGTGCTCGACGAGCCGCACGCGGTGCGGGGTGACCTCGTTCGCGACGATCCGGGCGCCGCGCTCGTGCGCGAGCATCCCGAGCAGCGCGGCCTTGCCTCCAGGCCCGGCGCACAGGTCGAGCCAGCGCTCGTCCCGCTCCCCGATGAGGTTGGCCGCGGCGAGCGCGAGGGTGACCAGCTGGCTGCCCTCGTCCTGCACCCCGGCGAGCCCGTCGCGGATCGCGGGGATTCCGCCGGGGTCTCCCCCGCTGAGCACGACGGCGGTCGAGGCCCAGCGCCCGCGGGTCCCCGCGTTGCGGGTCTGCTGCAGCAGGTCGTAGGTGCGGATCAGGCCGGGTCGCGCGACGAGGGTCACGTGCGGCGCGACGTTGTCGGCGCGCAGCAGGTCGCCGAGCTCCTCCGCGGACCGGCCGTTGCCGACGAGCGCCTCGCGCAGCGCGCGGGTCACCCAGGTGGGATGGCTCTCGGTCGCGGCGAGCCGCGCGACGGGGTCGGTGCCGGCCGGGTCGGCCGCGGCGCCGACCTTCTCCAGCCACGTCTCGAGGGACTCCCGTCCGACGGACCGCAGCACCGCGTTGACGAACTGCCCGCTGCCGACGCCGGTCCGCTCGCGCGCGAGGCCGACCGTCTCGGAGACCGCCGCGTGCGCGGGGACCCGCATGCCGAGGAGCTGGTGCGTCCCGAGGCGGAGCAGGTCGAGCACCTCGGGCTCGATCCGGTCGAGGGTGCGCGCGGCGCAGATCTCGATGATGGCGTCGTAGCGGCCGCGCAGCCGCAGCGTGCCGTAGGCGAGCTCCGTGGCGAAGGCCGCGTCGCGGCCCGAGATGCCCCGGTCGCGCAGCATCGGGGGCAGCACCAGGTTGGCGTAGGAGTCGGAGCCGTCGACCGCGCGCAGGACGTCGAACGCGGCGCCGCGGGCGAGGTCGGTCCCCCGCCGGCGCGCGGCCGGCGCGGCGGCGGTGCGGTGGCCCTGCCCACTCGCGCGTGCGGCGCCCCGCTCGCGACCGCGCGCGTCACGGTGATCGGAGCCGCCTTCCCGGCGGTCGGAACCGCCGCCCCGCTGGTCGGGGCCGCGGCCGCCCTCGGGCCGGTCGCTGCGCGCCGGGCCGTGCTCCTCGGCGCTCATGCCGCGACCTGCTCGGAGCCGAGGACGGCGTCGGCGGGCAGCCGGGCGCCGCGCGCCCAGTCCGCGGCCGCCATCGCGCGCTTGCCCGCGGGCGACACGTCGCCGAGGGCGACGGCGTGGGTGGCGGTGCCGACCAGCACCTCGTCCCGGCCGGCGCGGACGGCGCCGGGCGCGAGGTCGGTGACGTCCGGCCGGGGCAGCACGGGGCCGAGCTTGAGCCGAGCGCCGTCGGGGGTCGTGGTCCAGGCGCCCGGAGCCGGGGTGCAGCCGCGGACCCGGCGGTCGACCGCCGCAGCGGGGTGCTCCCAGCGCACGCGGGCGTCGTCGACCTCCAGTCGCGGCGCCTGGCTGATCCCGACGGTGGGTTGCGGGACGGGGCTGACGTCGCCGGACTCGATCGCGTCGAGCGTCGCGACGAGCAGGCTCGCGCCGCCGACGGCGAGGCGCCCGAGCAGGTCGCCGGCGGTGTCGCGCGGGCGGATGGTCTCGGTCAGCGTGCCGAACACGGGCCCGGTGTCGAGGCCCTTCTCGATCAGGAACGTGCTCGCGCCGGTGACCTCGTCGCCGGCGATGACGGCGTGCTGCACCGGCGCGGCGCCGCGCCAGGCGGGAAGCACCGAGAAGTGCAGGTTGACCCAGCCGTTCTTCGGGGTGCTCAGCACCGCGGCCGGCAGGAGCGCGCCGTACGCGACGACGGGCGCGCAGTCGACCGTGAGCTCGGCCAGCCGCCGCTGGAAGTCGTCGTCGCCGGGGCGGCGCGGGGTCAGCACCTCGAGCCCCGCCTCGGCGGCGCGGCGCTTGATCGGGCTGGCCGCGAGGGTCCGGCCCCGCCCGGCGCGGGCGTCCGGCCGGGTGAGCACGGCGACCACCTCGTGCCGGGAGTCGAGCAGAGCCTCCAGGGCAGGTACGGCGACCTGCGGGGTGCCGGCAAAGAGCAATCGCATGCGGCGAGTCTAGGTGCGGGGCGGCGGGGCCCCGACGGGCAGGCCGTGCGTGCGCAGGTCCCGGCGCAGCGTGGCGGCGTCCGTGAACAGCAGGCCGTGGAAGCCGGCGCGCGCCGCCGCCGCGACGTTCACGGGCGAGTCGTCCGTGAAGACCGTTCGCTCTGGGTCGAGCCCGTAGCGCTCGCGCAGCACCGCGAAGATCCTCGGGTCGGGCTTGGCGACGCCCTCCTGCCCGGAAACGACCACGCCCTCGAGCAGGCCGATCGCCGGCGCGGCCGGAACCGCGTGCCGGTACGTCTCGGCCGACCAGTTGGTCAGCCCCAGCACCCGTACGCCGCCCGCGACGAGCTCGCGCACCACCGCGGCCGACCCCGCGACCGGGCCCGGCAGCGAGGCCGCGAAATGCTCGAGGTACAGGTCGACCGCCCCCACGTGTTGCGGGAACCGCTCGGCGGTCCACGCGCGCGCCTGCGCCCAGCTGCGGCCCGCGTCCTGCCGCTGGTTGAACCGTGCGAAGTCGATCTCGGCGAAGAACTCGTCGACGTCGGCGCGCGCCATCCGGCCGTGGAACGGCAGGTAGGGGTCCCAGCGCACCAGCACGTTGCCGAGGTCGAACACGACCGCGTCGATACCGTCCGTCACATCATCTCCCGTGGGTCGAGCTGGATCCGGGCCGTGCCGGTCTCCCGGCGCAGGCTGCGCACCGCCGCCGACGCCGCGAGCGTGGCCGCGAGGGCGCCGCCGGCGGGCAGCGGTGCCCGGATGATGGCGCGCACCGGTCGCTCGAGCGTGCCCCCGCCGTCCCGGGCCCCCGGTCGCGCCGGCTCGTCGACCGCGACGGGTCCGAGCACCTGTGCGCCGGCGGGCAGGTCGAGCCGTGCGAGCACGGCCAGGACGGCGTCCCGGGTGCCGGTGACGGCCGCGATCCGCACCGCGGGCGGCAGGGCGAGCTCGGCGCGCTCGGCCAGCTCGCGCTCCGCGAAACCCACCGGGTCCCAGCGCACGAGCGCCTGCGTGGGCGCGGGCGCGGCGTCGCCCACGAGCAGCACGACGCCACCCTCGCCGGCCGGGCGCACGAGCGCCGCGGCGGTCAGCCACCGGTGCACGGCCTCCTCCCCCGTGTGCAGGGATACGCGTGCCGTGCTGACGGCGGCGTCCAGGAGCAGCGCCGCGGCGTAGCCGCCGTCGGCGACCGGCTCGGCCCCCGGCGTCGCGACGACGAGCGCCGGCCGGTCCTCGACCCGCGCGAGCACGCCCGCGACCGACGACGCTCCCGAGATCCGCACGGGGACCCCCGGGAAGGCGCGACCCAGCTCCTCCGCGGTCCGGTCGGAGCCGACACGGATCGAGCGCAGCGCGCCCGCGCCGCACTCGTCGCAGCGCCAGCCGGTCGCGAGCACGCCGCACCAGGTGCACTGCGGGACGCCCGCGGCCGAGCCGAGGGCGAGCGGGCCGTGGCAGGCGCCGCACCGCGCGATGGCGCGACAGCGCGCGCACGCGACCGCCGGCAGGTACCCGGCGCGCGGGACCTGGACCAGCACGGGGCCGACCGCGAGGGCCTTGCGCGCGGCCTGCCAGGCCTCCCCCGGCAGGCGGGCGGCCCCCGCGGCGCCCTCGCGGGCCAGGTCGATCGAGGTGAGCGCGCGCACGCGGGGGGTCCGGGCGCGCACGGTCGCGCGGTCGGCCTGCAGCGGCTGCGCCCAGCCGGCGGCCACGAGCTGCTGGGCCTCGGTCGTGCGGGCGTGACCGCCGATGAGCGCGGCGCAGCCGAGCAGCTCCGCCCGCAGCGCGAGGACCTCGCGCACGTGCGGGTACGGCGCGCGCGGCTCCGCGTGCAGGTCGTCGGAGTCATCCCAGCACACGACGAGGCCGAGGTCGCGCACCGGGGCCCACGCCGCGGCGCGGGTGCCGATCGCGACCTGCGCGCCCCCGCGCAGCACCGCGAGGAACGACCGGTACCGCTGCGCCGGGCCGTCGTCCGCCGTGAGGCGCGTGAACCCACCGGCGGCGCCCGGCGCCCAGGCCGCGACGCCGGCGCTGACGAGCGCGGCCGCCACCTGGTCGACGTCGCGCGCGTCGGGCACCACGACGAGCGAGCCGCGGCCGCTGAGCGCGGTGGCGACAACGGCCTGCGCGATCGCGTCCGCCCACCCGCGACCGGGCCCGCCCGGAAGGGCGGTCCACACCGCGCGAGGCGCGTGCCCGGCGCTCAGGTGCGCGAGGAAGGCGCCCCCGCCGCGGTGGTCGGCCCAGGCCGTGCCCGACGGCGTCGGCGCGGCTGGGGTCGGCGCGCCCGGCAGGGCCGGTGCGTCCGGCAGGGCCGGCGCGGTTGGCGCGCCCGGCAAGGCCGGGGTCGCCGCGGCCGACTCGGCCTCGACCCGCGCGTGCCGGGGCGGGATCGCGAGGCGCAGCACGTCCGCGAGGGTGCCGGCGTACCGGTCGGCGACCGCGCGGGCGAGTCGGCGCACCTCCGGCGTCAGCACGGCCTCGCCGGAGACGACCTTGCGCACGGGCGCGAGCTCGCCCGCGTGCTCGGCGACGGCGACGCGCTCGAGCAGGAAGCCGTCCACGTCCTGCCGGCCGAACCGGAGCTTGATGCGCGTGCCGGGGCGGGCGACGTCGTCGAGCGCGGCCGGCACGAGGTACTCGAACGCGCGGTCGAGGTGGGCCGGCGGAAGGTCGATGCACACGCGGGCGACGGGCAGCTCCGCCGCGATCGGGACCGCGGCCGCCGAGCGCGGGGCGCGGGGAGCGCGCGCCGCGGGCAGCCCCGCGAGCATCAGCTGCTCGCCGTCCGCCGCGGCGCCACCGCCACGGGTTGCCTCGCTCACGTCGTCCACCGCGTCATTCCCCACCGCGTCATCCCACCACGCGTCGCCCACGCGCCGCCGCGCGCCTCCACAGGCAGCGCCTCCACAGGCAGCGCCGCCACCGCCGGCCACCCCGGCGGCGCGACCCGCCGCGGGCGGGTCAGGAGAAGTGCGACTGGAGGTCGGCGACGCGGTCGGTGCGCTCCCAGGTGAAGTCGGGCAGCTCGCGGCCGAAGTGCCCGTAGGCCGCAGTGGACCGGTAGATCGGCCGCAGGAGGTCCAGGTCGCGGATGATCGCGGCCGGCCGGAGGTCGAACACGTCGCGGATCGCGGCCGTGAGCCGGCCGAGCGGGACGGTCTCGGTGCCGAACGTCTCGACGTACACGCCGACGGGCTGCGCCTTGCCGATCGCGTAGGCGACCTGCACCTCGCAGCGCCGCGCGAGCCCCGCGGCCACGACGTTCTTGGCGACCCAGCGCATCGCGTAGGCGCCGGACCGGTCCACCTTCGACGGGTCCTTGCCGGAGAACGCGCCGCCGCCGTGGCGTGCCATGCCGCCGTAGGTGTCGACGATGATCTTGCGGCCGGTGAGCCCGGCGTCGCCCTGCGGCCCGCCGATGACGAACATCCCGGTCGGGTTGACGAGCAGCCGGAAGCCGGCGGCGTCGAGGTCGACGGTCGCGAGCACGGGGGCCACGACGAGCTCGGCGATCCGCGGCGCCAGCTCGGTCTCGAGCTGGACGTCGGGGTCGTGCTGGGTCGAGACCACCACGGTGTCGACCCGGACGGGGCGGTCGCCGTCGTACCCGATGGTCACCTGGGTCTTGCCGTCCGGCCGCAGCCCGGGCACGAGCCCCTGCTTGCGGACCAGCGCGAGCCGCTCAGCGAGCCGGTGCGACAGCCAGATCGGCAGCGGCATGAGCGACGGCGTCTCGTCGCTCGCGTACCCGAACATGAACCCCTGGTCGCCGGCGCCCTGGGCGTCGAGCGGGTCGAGGTCGCCCGCGTCCTGGCGCATCTCCCAGGCCTTGTCGACGCCCTGCGCGATGTCGGGCGACTGTGCGCCGATCGAGACGGACACGCCGCACGAGTCGCCGTCGAACCCGATCCGGGACGACGTGTATCCGATCTCGCGGACCACCTGTCGCACGACCTGCGGGATCTCGACGTACGCGCTCGTGGTCACCTCGCCGGCCACGTGCACGAGCCCGGTCGTGACCATGGTCTCGACGGCCACGCGGGCGGCGGGGTCCTGCTCGAGCAGCGCGTCGAGGATCGCGTCGGAGATCTGGTCACAGACCTTGTCGGGGTGGCCCTCCGTCACGGACTCTGACGTGAACAGGCGCAAGTCGGCAGCAGTCATGGGCCCAGCGTAGTAGCGCGGTCCCGGTGTCCTCACCAGCTCCGCCGGCCGGCTGGGTAGTACCGCTAGCGCCGCAGCAACGGCCCGACCGCGTCCCACACCGCGTGGGCGACCTGGTCCTTGGTGCCGGCGCACTTGCCGACGACCTCGCCGCGCCCGTCGAGGATGGTGACGGCGTTGTCGACGGCGCCGAACCCGAGCCCGCCGCCGACGGCGTTCACGGCGAGCAGGTCGGCGCCCTTGCGGCGGGCCTTGGCCCGGCCGTGCTCGACGACGTCGGCGCTCTCGTCGCCCGTCTCGGCGGCGAACCCGACCACGACCTGCCCGGGCACCAGGCGCTGGGCCGCGAGCTCGGCCAGGATGTCGGGGTTGACCTCGAGCACGATGGGCTCGATCAGCCCGTCGGCGCGCTTCTTGATCTTGTGGCTCGCGGCGACGACGGGCCGGAAGTCGGCGACGGCGGCCGCCATCACGACGACGTCGGCGGTGCGCGCCGCGGCACGCACCTGCTCGCGCAGCTCGGCCGTGGTCTCGACGGCGACGACGGCGACGCCGGCCGGGGCGGGCAGCGTCACGTTCGCGGCGACGAGGGTCACGCGAGCCCCGCGGGCGCGGGCCGCGCGCGCGAGCGCGTACCCCTGCCGCCCGGAGGACCGGTTGCCGAGGTAGCGCACCGGGTCGAGCGGCTCGCGCGTGCCGCCCGCGGAGACGACGACGTGCCGGCCGGCGAGGTCCTGGGGGTGCGCGACGACGAGCTCGAGCGCCGCGGCGGCGATCTCCGCGGGCTCCGGCAGGCGGCCCGGCCCCGTGTCCGTGCCGGTCAGGCGGCCCTGCGCGGGTTCGAGCACGTGCACCCCGCGGGCGCGCAGCGTCGCGACGTTCGCGCGGGTCGCCGCGTGCTGCCACATCTCCGTGTGCATCGCGGGGGCGAGCAGCACGGGGCAGCTCGCGGTGAGCAGCGTGGACGTGAGCAGGTCGTCGGCCCGGCCCGTGGCGGCGCGCGAGAGCAGGTCGGCCGTGGCCGGCGCGACGATCACGAGGTCGGCGCCCTGCCCCAGCGTGACGTGCGGGACGTGCGCGGCGTCGTCGAAAACGTCGGACGTCGCGGGCTGCCCGGACAGGGCCTCCCACGTCGGCCGGCCGACGAACTCCAGCGCGGCCCGGGTCGGGACGACCCGCACCTCGTGGCCGGCCTCACGCAGCAGCCGTAGCAGCAGGACCGCCTTGTACGCGGCGATCCCGCCGGCAACTCCGAGGACGATGCGCACGTGCGAGCCGCCGTTCAGTGCCCTGGGCTCAGGCGTCGGTGGGCGTGATGGTGAGCAGGCCCTGGTTGATCTCGCGCATCGCGATCGACAGCGGCTTCTCCTGCGGGCGGGTCTCGACGAGCGGCCCGACGTACTCGAGCAGGCCCTCGTTGAGCTGCGAGTAGTACGCGTTGATCTGGCGGGCGCGCTTGGCGGAGTAGATCACCAGGGCGTACTTGGAGTCGGCCTTCTCGAGCAGCTTGTCGATGGGCGGGTCGGTGATGCCGATGGGCGCGGCGACGGTTCCGGACACATGTGCTCCTGGTGGATCTCGATGCGGATCTTCGGGCCGTGCCACCGGTGTCGATCGCCGGTGGCACGTGGGCTCGTGGGGTGGACCAGCGACATAGTCTACCGGGTCGGCAGTCCCATGACCTGGATGAGCTCGTCCGTGGCGCGGTGCACGTCGTCGTTCACGATCGAGACGTCGAACTCCGGCTCCGCGGCGAGCTCCACCTTGGCCGTGGTCAGGCGCCGCTCGCGCTCGGCCGGGCCCTCGGTGCCCCGCCCGACGAGCCGGCGTTCGAGCTCGGCCCACGACGGTGGGGTGAGGAACACGAACAGCGCGCCCGGCATCGTCTGGCGGACCTGACGCGCGCCCTGCAGATCGATCTCGAGCAGCGCGGGCTCCCCCGCGGCGAGCCGCGCCTCGACGGGCGCACGCGGGGTGCCGTACCGGTTCTTGCCGTGCACGACGGCCCACTCGAGCAGCTCGCCGCCGGCGACCATGCGGTCGAAGACGGAGTCGGTCACGAAGTGGTAGTGCACCCCGTCGACCTCGCCCGGGCGGGCCGACCGAGTCGTCGCCGACACGGAGAGCCAGACCTCGGGGTAGCGCGCGCGGATGTCGGCGGAGACGGTTCCCTTGCCGACGGCGGTGGGTCCGGCGAGGACGGCGAGCCGGGCTGACGACGTCATGGGCGGGGCGGGTCTCCTGAAGGTTGTGCGGGCGTCCGTGCACCGTCGAGCGGGCGCGAGCACGAGCGGAACGGGCGGGGTCGAGGATAGACCCCGCCCGCGACTGCCCCGGCCTCGGGTCAGCCGAAGCGCTCGACGAGCGCCTTCGCCTGGTGCGGGCCGAGCCCGCGGACCCGCCGGGTCTCGGAGATCCCGATCTCGGACATGATCGCTCGGGCCTTGACCTTGCCGACGCCCGGCATGGACTCGAGCAGGGCGACGACCTTGAGCTTGCCGATGACGTCGTCCTGCTGGCCCTGGGCGATCACTTCGGAGATCGAGCCCTGGGAGTACTTGAGGCGGTTCTTGACCTCGGCGCGGGCTTGCCGCGCCGCGGTGGCCTTCTGCAACGCGGCAGCACGTTGTTCGGGAGTGAGCGGCGGAAGGGCCACGCGATGTCACCTCATCGTGGTGGTGGGAACGTGCTTCTGAACCTAGCGACCGCGCCGCCCAGAGGCAATGCGGGCCGTGTCGTGACCGCCTCCGGCCGATTGGGGCCGGGGTGGAGCGCGGTCACGGATCGGGGGTCATGCAGTGTCCTGCCAGCACCTGCTTGAAAGATGCTGAGCGCCCTAGCGTAGGGCAATTGTGGCGTTGTCCGCGCCGCGCCGCGCAGCCTCGCGCAACGCGCTGACGTCGGGCCCCGCCGCGAGGACGGACCGGGAGGACGAGGCGAGCACCGCGCCGCGCGCGGCACCGAACACGGCGGCCAGTTCCGCGGCTCCCGCCCCCTGCGCGCCGACGCCCGGGGCCAGCAGCGGGCCGCGCACCGCGGCGAGGTCGAGGCCCAGCCGGCGCACGGCGTCGCCCACCGTCGCGCCCACGACGAGGCCGACCGAACCGAGCTGCGCGCCCGTGCGCGCGAGTTCCGCCGCGTTGAGCTCGCCTGCCGCGGCGGCGATCATGCCCGCGACGCTGTCGGTCGCCGGCGCGGGCGCGGCGGCGTGCTGGACGCTCGCGCCCTCGGGGTTGGACGTCAGGGCCAGCACGAACAGGCCGCGCCCGGTGGCGAGCGCGGCCTCGACGGCCGGGCCGAGCGAGCCGAAGCCCAGGAACGGCGAGACGGTCAGGGCGTCGCCGGCCAGCGGGGACCCGTCGCGTAGGTAGGCGTCGGCGTAGGCGGTCATGGTCGAGCCGATGTCGCCGCGCTTGGCGTCGACGATGACGAGCGTGCCGGCCGAGCGGCCGGCCGCGACGACCTCCTCGAGCACGGCGACGCCGGCGGAGCCGTGCCGCTCGAACAGGGCCGACTGCGGCTTGACCGCCGCGACATGCCCGCCGACGGCGTCCATCACCCGGGCGGCGAACTCGCGCATCCCCGTGGCGTCGTCGGGCAGCCCCCAGGCGGCGAGCAGGCCCGGGTGCGGGTCGATGCCGACGCACAGGGGCCCGTGCACGTCCATGGCGGTGGCCAGGCGGGCGCCGAACGGCGTCCGGCTGCGGCCGGGGCTCACGCCACGACCGCGGCGGCCAGCGTGGCGCCGTCGGCGCCGTCGGCCGCACCGGCGGTGAGGGCGGCCGCCGCGGTGCGCGCGGCGAGCCCCTGGCGCCGGGCCAGCGCGTCGGCGTCGTGCTCCTGCAGGCTCCGGACCGCGAACGGCCCGGCGAGCGCCGCCTCGATGCCCTGGACGGCGGCGCCGAGCTGCTGGACCGTCGTGACGATGGCCTTGTCAGCCGCCGTGGTCGCGGTGCGGATCTCGTAGCCGTCGGCGCGGGCGCCCTGGCCCGAGGGGGTGTTGACCACCATGTCGACCTCGCCGGCGCGGATCAGGTCGACGATCGTCGGCTCGTCGCCGGGGCCGCGGCCGGAGGAGAACTTGCGCACGACGCGCGAGGGGATGCCGCTGCGGCGCAGCACTCCCGCGGTGCCCTCGGTCGCCAGGATCTCGAAGCCCAGCTCGACGAGGCGCTTGATCGGGAACACGATCGAGCGCTTGTCCCGGTCGGCCACCGAGATGAACACGGTGCCCGAGGTCGGCAGGCCGCCGTACGCCGCGGCCTGGGACTTCGCGAACGCCGTCGGGAAGTCGACGTCGAAGCCCATCACCTCGCCGGTCGACTTCATCTCCGGGCCGAGGACCGTGTCGACGACCATGCCGTCGGAGGTGCGGAACCGCTTGAACGGCAGCACGGCCTCCTTCACGGCGATCGGTGCGTCGAGGTCGAGCACTCCCCCGTCCACGAGCGGGAGGATGCCGCTGGCGCGCAGGTCCGCGATCGTGTGCCCGGCCATGACGAGCGCCGCGGCCTTCGCGAGCGAGACGCCCGTCGCCTTCGACACGAACGGGACGGTGCGCGACGCGCGCGGGTTGGCCTCAAGCACGTACAGCACGTCGCTGACCAGGGCGAACTGCACGTTGAGCAGCCCGCGGACGCCGACGCCGCGCCCGATCGCCTCGGTCGAGCGGCGGATCCGCTCGAGCTCGGTGAGCGAGAGCGTGACCGGCGGCAGCGTGCACGCCGAGTCGCCGGAGTGGATGCCGGCCTCTTCGATGTGCTCCATCACGCCGCCGAGGAACATCTCGGTGCCGTCGAACAGCGCATCGACGTCGATCTCGATCGCGTCGTCGAGGAACCGGTCGATCAGCAGGGGCGCGTTCGAGCCCGCGGGCGCGCCGTGCGCCTCGTCGAACGCGCGCTGGACGTAGTGGGCCAGCTGGCCGTCGGTGTAGACGATCTCCATGCCGCGCCCGCCGAGCACGTACGAGGGCCGCACGAGCACGGGGTAGCCGATCGACGTGGCGACCTCGAGCGCCTGCTGGGGCGTCGTGGCGATCCCGAACGCGGGCGCGGGCAGGCCCGCGTCGGCGAGCACCTTGCCGAACACGCCGCGGTCCTCGGCCGAGTCGATCGCCTCGGGCGACGTGCCCAGGATCGGCAGCCCGGCGTCGGCCAGGCGCTGTGCGAGCGACAGCGGCGTCTGGCCGCCGAGCTGCACGATGATGCCTGCGACGGGGCCGGCGGCGAGCTCGGCCTCGTAGACCTCGAGCACGTCCTCGAACGTGAGGGGCTCGAAGTACAGCCGGTCGGAGGTGTCGTAGTCGGTCGAGACGGTCTCGGGGTTGCAGTTGACCATCACGGTCTCGAACTCGCCGCGCAGGGCCAGGGCCGCGTGCACGCACGAGTAGTCGAACTCGATGCCCTGGCCAATCCGGTTGGGTCCCGAGCCGAGGATGAGGATCGCCGGCCGGGACCGCGGGCGCACCTCGGTCTCGTCGTCGTAGCAGGAGTAGTGGTACGGCGTGCTGGCGGCGAACTCGGCGGCGCACGTGTCCACGGTCTTGTAGACGGGCCGCAGGTGCAGCACGTGGCGCGTGAGCCGAACCGCGTCCTCGCTCACGCCGCGCAGCTGGGCGATCTGCGCGTCGGACAGCCCGTTGCGCTTGGCCCGCACCAGGACGTCCCGGCTGAGCTCCCGCGCCGCCGCCGTCGCGGCCGCGACCTCGTTCACGAGCTGGATCTGGTCGAGGAACCAGGGGTCGATCCCGGTCGCGGCGTGCGCGTCCTCGAGCGAGACGCCGGCCCACAGGACCTGCTGGACGTCGACGAGGCGGTGCTCGGTGGGCCGCGAGATGGTCGCGACGAGCGCCGCCAGGGCGTCGCCGGTGAGCGGCGCGCCGTCCCAGCGGAAGACCGAGTCGCGCGTGTCGAGGGAGCGCATGGCCTTGCCGAGCGCCTCGGTGAAGTTGCGCCCGAGCGCCATAGCCTCGCCGACGCTCTTCATCGTCGTGGTGAGCGTGTCGTCGGCCGCCGGGAACTTCTCGAACGCGAACCGCGGCACCTTGACCACGACGTAGTCGAGCGTGGGCTCGAACGACGCGGGCGTCGACCCGGTGATGTCGTTGGTGATCTCGTCGAGCGTGTAGCCGACCGCGAGCCGCGCGGCGATCTTCGCGATCGGGAAGCCCGTCGCCTTCGACGCCAGCGCCGACGACCGCGACACGCGTGGGTTCATCTCGATGACGACGATGCGGCCCGTGCCGGGGTGCACCGCGTACTGGATGTTGCAGCCGCCGGTGTCGACCCCGACCTCGCGGATGACCGCGATGCCGATGTCCCGCATGCGCTGGAACTCGCGGTCCGTGAGGGTGAGCGCGGGCGCCACCGTCACGGAGTCGCCGGTGTGCACGCCGACGGGGTCGACGTTCTCGATCGAGCAGACGACCACGACGTTGTCGGCGCGGTCGCGCATCAGCTCGAGCTCGTACTCCTTCCAGCCGAGGATGGACTCCTCCATCAGCACCTCGGTGGTCGGCGAGTAGTGCAGGCCCTGGCCGGCGATCTGGCGCAGCCCCGCCTCGTCGTACGCGATCCCGGACCCGAGCCCGCCCATCGTGAACGACGGCCGAACCACCACCGGGTAGCCCAGGTCGGCGACCGCCGCGAGGCACTCGTCCAGAGTGTGCGCGATGACCGACCGCGCGCTCTCGGCGCCGCACCGCTCGACGACGCCCTTGAACAGCAGCCGGTCCTCCGCGAGGTTGATCGCCTCGATGTTCGCGCCGATGAGCTCGACGCCGTACTCCTCGAGCACGCCCGCGTCGCTGAGCTCGATCGCCGCGTTCAGCGCCGTCTGCCCGCCGAGGGTCGGCAGCAACGCGTCCGGGCGCTCCTTGGCGATGATGGACGTCAGCACGGCGAGCGTGATGGGCTCGATGTAGGTCGCGTCGGCGAACTCGGGGTCGGTCATGATCGTGGCCGGGTTGGAGTTGACCAGGATGACGCGCAGGCCCTCCTCGCGCAGGACGCGGCACGCCTGGGTCCCGGAGTAGTCGAACTCGGCGGCCTGGCCGATGACGATCGGCCCGGAGCCGATCACGAGGACGCTGGAGATATCGGTGCGGCGGGGCATCAGGCGAGTTCCTTCGGGGTGTCTGGGCCGGCGGTCGGGCTCGCCATCAGGTCGACGAAGCGGTCGAACAGGTACGCGGCGTCGTGCGGGCCCGCGGCGGCCTCGGGGTGGTACTGCACCGAGAAGGCGGGCAGGTCGAGCGCGTTCAGGCCCTCGACGACCTGGTCGTTGAGGCCGATGTGGGACACGACGACGCGGCCGTACCGACCGCCGTCGTACGGCGCGACCGACTCGCCCTCGAGCGGCGCGTCCACCGCGAAGCCGTGGTTGTGCGCGGTGATCTCGACCTTGCCGGTCGCGCGGTCGAGCACCGGCTGGTTCACGCCGCGGTGGCCGTACGCGAGCTTGTAGGTGCCGTAGCCGAGCGCGCGGCCGAGGATCTGGTTGCCGTAGCAGATGCCGAAGAACGGGATCCGCCGGTCGAGCACGGACCGCAGCAGTTCGACCTCGTGGGTCGCGGCGGCCGGGTCGCCGGGTCCGTTGGAGTAGAACACCCCGTCCGGCCCGATCTCCTCGATGTCCGCGATCGTCGCGGCCGACGGGAGCACGTGCACCCGCACGCCCCGCTCGGCGAGCCGCTGCGGGGTCATCGCCTTGATGCCGAGGTCGACGGCGACGACGGTCGCGACGGGCTCGGCGAGCGGCGCGCCGTCGGGACCGAGCGGTTCGACGACGTAGGCCGCGTCGGTCGAGACCTCGCCGGCGAGGTCGGCGCCCGCCATCGCGGGGGCCTGCCGCACGTCGGCGACCAGGTCGGCGTCGGTGCGCCGGGTCCCGTCGGGTCCCGTGAGCGCCGGGCCCGAGAAGATGCCGGCGCGCATCACGCCCCGCTCGCGCAGGTGCCGCGTGAGCGCGCGCGTGTCGATCCCCGAGATCCCGACGACGGACTCGGCGACCAGCGCGTCGTCGAGCGAGCCCGTCGCGCGCCAGTTGGACGCGCGGCGCGCCGGATCGCGCACGACGAACCCGGCGACCCACACGCGCGCGGACTCGGCGTCGTCGGCGTTGACCCCCGTGTTGCCGATGTGCGGCGCCGTCATGACGACGATCTGGCGGTGGTACGACGGGTCGGTGAGCGTCTCCTGGTAGCCGGTCATGCCGGTGTTGAAGACGATCTCCCCCCGCGTGCGTCCGCGCGCGCCGTAGGCCGCGCCGGCGAACGTGCGGCCGTCCTCCAGGACGAGGGTGGCCGGGCTGGGCTCGTTCACGGGTGCTCCTTCGTGGTCGCGCCGGGCTGGTCGGCGCCGCTGCGGTCAGGTGAGTGCGGGGGTGGGTCGGCGGCCGCGGCGACGAGCGTGCGCACCGCCTCGAGCAGCAGCGCGCGGTCGGCGGCGCGCCGCGGTCGCAGGCCGGTGTCGAGCGCCGTCCCGCCGGGCCCGGGGGCCTGCCAGGTCAGCACGACGAGGCCGTCGCGGCCGACGAACTTCCCGGCCATGCCGGCCGCCGGCGCGGCGCCGCGCAGCGCGGCCGCGGGGATGAACAGGTCGCGGGCGCCCGTGCGCTGCACGCACACCCCGCCGGCGTGCACGGTGGTCACGGCGCGGGACCGGACGCCGAGGTCGTGCACGACGACGCGGTCGAGCCAGTCGCCCGCGAGCGTGCTCGAGACGTAGGTGCCCTCGATGGGGGCGGTGCGCGCGGGGCCGAGCGCGGCGTCGTCGGCCGCGGGGAAGTCGGGCAGCTCGGGCACGACGACGGCCGTACGGCGGGCGCGCCCGCGCCAGCCCGCGACCATCGCCGCGCAGACGGCGGCGCAGGCCAGTGCGAGGAGCGCGACGGTCAGCAGGGGCGGCATCAGCTCGCGCGCCCATAGGCCGCGGCCGGCGTGCGCGCGACGGCGTGCCCGGCGAGCACGGTCGCGCGCCCGCGGAGGAACGTCGCGACGACCCGCCCCGGCAGCTCGCGCCCGGTGAACGGGGAGTTCGCGCTCGCGGTGGCCTGCATCTCGGGATCGACCACCCAGCGCGCGGCCGGGTCCACGAGCGTGAGGTTCGCGGGCTCGCCGACGGCGAGCGGGCGCCCCTGCGGGCGGTCGCCCGCGGTGATCCGCCCGATGGCGGCGGGCGCGCTCGACATCACGCGCGCGACGTCGGCCCAGGTCAGGCGCCCGGTGTCGACCATCGTGAGCTGGACGACGCTGAGCGCCGTCTCGAGGCCGGTCATCCCGTTGGCCGCGGCGGCCCACTCGCAGTCCTTGTCCTCGCGGGTGTGCGGGGCGTGGTCGGTCGCGACGATGTCGATCGTGCCGTCCGCGAGGCCCGCGCGCACCGCCTCGACGTCGGCCGCGGTGCGCAGCGGCGGGTTGACCTTGAAGATCGGCGAGTACCCGCGCACCAGGTCGTCCGTGAGCAGCAGGTGGTGCGGCGTGACCTCGGCCGTGACGGCGATGCCCCGCGCCTTGGCCCAGCGGATCAGGTCGACCGACCCGGCCGTGGACAGGTGGCACACGTGCAGGCGCGACCCGACGTGCTCGGCGAGCAGCACGTCGCGCGCGATGATCGCCTCCTCGGCGACGGCGGGCCAGCCCGCCAGGCCCAGCTCGGCCGACACGACGCCCTCGTTCATCTGGGCGCCGGCCGTGAGCCGGTCCTCCTGCGAGTGCTGCGCGATGACGCCGTCGAAGGCCTTGACGTACTCGAGAGCGCGGCGCATCAGGACCGGGTCCGTGACGCACTTGCCGTCGTCGGAGAACACGCGCACCCGCGCGGCCGACGTGGCCATCGCGCCGAGCTCGGCGAGGTGCGTCCCGCCCAGGCCGACGCTGACGGCGCCGACGGGGTGCACGTCGACCCAGCCGGCGTCGCGGCCGAGCCGCCACACCTGCTCGACGACGCCCGCCGTGTCCGCGACCGGCGTCGTATTGGCCATCGCGTGCACCGAGGTGAACCCGCCGAGCGCGGCGGCGCGGGTGCCGGACTCGACCGTCTCGGCGTCCTCGCGGCCGGGCTCGCGCAGGTGCGTGTGCAGGTCCACGAGCCCCGGCAGCGCGACGAGCCCGCGCGCGTCGAGCTCCACGAGCTCGCCGGCGCCCGGCGCGGCCGCGGTGGCGGCCAGCGCCGCCTCGACGTCGGCGCCGATCGCGGCGATCACGCCGCCCGCGAGCAGCAGGTCGGTCGGCTCACCGCCGAGCGGCGCCGCGCCGCGCAGGACGTACCTGGTCTCGCCGTCGTGCGCCTCGCCGGTCACGCGATCCCCACCCTCTCGTCGGTCAGTACTCGGTCGGGGCGTGCGCCCGACTGCGCCGCCTCGGCGGGCCGCTGGTCGCCCGCGAGCAGCAGGTACAGCACCGCCATCCGCACAGCGACCCCGTTGGCCACCTGCTCGACGATCACGGCGCGGGCCGAGTCGGCGGCGTCGGCGGAGATCTCGAGGCCGCGGTTCATCGGGCCGGGGTGCATGACGATCGCGTGGTCCGGCAGCAGCCGGAGCCGGCGCGCGTCGAGCCCGTACCCGCGCGTGTACTCGAGCGGGTTCGGGAAGAACGCGCCGCCCGCGCCGCCGGCGGTCATCCGCTCGCGCTGGACCCGCAGCATCATGATCGCGTCCGGCTGCTGCTCGCGCAGCACCTCGTCGAGGTGGTACGAGACCCGGCACGGCCACGTCTCGACGCCGACCGGCACGAGCGTGGGTGGCGCGACGAGCGTGACGTCCGCGCCGAGGGTGCGCAGCAGCAGGACGTTGGACCGGGCGACGCGGGAGTGCAGCACGTCCCCGACGATCGCGACCTTGAGCCCGGCGAGGTCGCGCCCGGCGGGGTCCGCTCCCCCGCGCAGGCCGACCAGGTGGCGCCGGATCGTGTACGCGTCCAGGAGCGCCTGCGTCGGGTGCTGGTGGGTGCCGTCGCCGGCGTTGATCACGGCGCCGTCGACCCAGCCGGAGTGCGCCAGGGTGTGCGGCGCGCCCGAGGCCTGGTGCCGGATGACGACGGCGTCAGCGCCCATCGCCTGCAGGGTCAGCGCCGTGTCCTTGAGCGACTCGCCCTTGGACACGCTCGACCCCTTGGCCGAGAAGTTGATGACGTCGGCCGAGAGCCGCTTGGCGGCGGTCTCGAACGAGATGCGGGTCCGGGTCGAGTCCTCGAAGAACAGGTTGACGACCGTGCGCCCGCGCAGCGTGGGCAGCTTCTTGATCTCGCGCGACTGGGTCGCGGCCATCTGGGCGGCGGTGTCGAGGATGCCGATGGCCGCGGCGCGGTCGAGGTCCGCGGTGGACAGCAGGTGCCTCATCGTGCGCCCCCGTCCGGGTCCTCAATGAGTACGGCGTCCTCGCCGTCCGTCTCGGTGAGCAGCACGCGTACGCGCTCGTGGTGCGACGTCGGCAGGTTCTTGCCGACGTAGTCGGGGCGGATCGGCAGCTCGCGGTGGCCGCGGTCCACGAGCGCGGCGAGCTGGACCGCCCGGGGCCGGCCGAGGTCGCTGATCGCGTCGAGCGCCGCCCGGATCGTGCGGCCCGAGTACAGGACGTCGTCGACCAGGACGACGATCTTGCCGTCGATGCCCGACGCCGGCAGCTGGGTCGCGCCGATCGCGCGGGTCGGGTGGTGGCGCAGGTCGTCGCGGTACATCGTCACGTCGAGGCTGCCGACGAGCGCGGCGGCGTCGAGACCGGGCTCGACGGCCGCGAGGCGGGCCGCGAGCCGGACCGCGAGCGGGAGGCCGCGGGTCGGGATGCCGAGCAGCACGAGGTCGGAGCCGCCCTTGTTGCGCTCGAGGATCTCGTGGGCGATGCGGGTCAGCGCCCGCACGATCTCGGGGGCGCCGAGCACGAGGGTCGGTCCGCTCGCACGGGGCACAACGGGTCCAGCTGTCATCTGACGTGCTCCTTCCCCGCCTCACAGGACGGGCCTTAAAGGAATGTCTGCCAGGGCAGGATCTTACCGCCGTGCCGGGGCGGTCGCCCCGGCGTCCACACCAGGTGCTCGAAGGTGCTCGATTTTGCGTGCGAACGCTCGGTGATGACCGGAACTGGCCTTGGGGGTCAGATCCTGCCAACTCGGGCAAACCTGAGGTTGCTCGCGCGTCAGGGTTCAGATGCCCGGCCCGGCGACCGATAGTACCGAGGTGGAGAACTCCGTCGCCGGGTGGGCGGCCGTCGCGCAGTGCGTGACTGCCGGCTACATCAGCGCGCTCTGCTACCAGCACTGGGCGGACTGGCGGACCGACCGTCGCACCGTGTCCGCCGCGTGGTTGATGGCGTGGACCGCCGCCCTCGCGGTGCTCTTCCTGCTCAACGGCGCCGTGGCAGCGATGCCCGCCGGCCGCGGTCTCGAGATCGCTCAGTTCGGGAGGTCCGCCGCGCTCACCGCGACGCTGCTCCTGGCGCTTCCCGCGATCAAGGTCTTCGCGGGCGGCCGGCCGATCCGGTGGTACGTGGTGCTCACGAGCGTCCTGGTCGCCGCGCGCATCGCGCTGTGGCTCGCGACCGACCTCGCCTACGCCCGCGAGGTCGCCGGCGGCCTGTCGTCGTACGGCGTGCTCGTGGTGCTGTCGATCGTCGCCCCCCTCGCCGTCGTGATCTGGTACGCCGTCACCTCGATCATGCGGATGCCCGCGAGCCGGGTCCGCCTGGCCGCCCAGGCCGCCGGTGTCGCGAGCGTCGGGGCCCTGCTCGGTGCCCTCCTCCTGCCGCCCGGGCCCGCCGTCGAGCTGCTGGCCAGCGTCTGGGCCATCCCCCTCGTCGTCCTGCTGCAGGCCATGCGGGTCATCCGCGGGCGCGTCGCCGAGAAGCAGGCGCGACGCCAGCACGGCATGCGCGACGCGCTCGCCTCGATCGGGAACGACTCGTGGTTCGCCAGGGAGCCCCGCTCGCTGCTCGCGCTCGCGCAGACCGCGGCCCGCGAGCAGCTCGACGACCCGTCGATCGTGGGCACCATGCGCGCGTTGTCGCGCGGTCGGTTCTCGACGGACTTCCACTCCGTGGCCGGGCTCGAGCCGGACCCGTTGGCCCGCGGCTTCCTCGACGACCTGCGCCGGCTCGTCTCGGTCACGGCCGAGCGGGTCCAGCTCGCGGACGAGCTGCGCGAGGCGGCCTTCACCGACTCGCTCACGCTCGTGCCGAACCGCCGCGCGCTCGAGCGCCACCTCGCGCAGGCGGTCGCGCGCGCGGGCCAGAACGGCACCCGGCTCGGCGTCCTGTACTGCGACATCGACGGCTTCAAGGTCGGCAACGACCAGCACGGGCACGCCTGGGGCGACTACCTGTTGCGCCGCACCGCGCGCCACCTGCAGGCGAATGTGGCCTCGACGGACGTCGTGGCGCGGTTCGGGGGCGACGAGTTCGTCGTCGTGATCGAGGGCGAGATCTCCGGTGGAGACCTCGTCGAGCTTGCGAAGCGCATCCACACCGGCGGCGATCTCGACGCGCCGGACGAGGTCGCGCTGTCGTTGTCGGTCGGCATCGCGCTGTGGGCGCCCGGGGGCACCACCGACCCCGAGCAGCTGCTCCGCGAGGCGGACACCGCGATGTTCGAGGCCAAACGGCGACCGGGCGGCGTCGTCGTGTTCGACGACGCGCTGCGCACCCGCATGCTGACGGAGCAGAGCCTGCGCCGCGACCTCGACCTCGCCCTCGAGCGCGACGAGCTGGTGCTGCACTTCCAGCCGATCGTCGACGCGGCGACCCTCGAGGTCGTCAGCGTCGAGGCGCTCGTGCGCTGGCAGCACCCCGACGGGGTGCGGATGCCGGCGCAGTGGATAGCCTTCGCCGAGGAGACCGGGCTGATCGTGCCGATCGGGCGCCGGCTGGTGACGCTGGCGCGCGCTGGCGCCGAACGACTCGGCCTGCCCGTCGCGGTGAACGTCGCGGCCCGCCAGCTCGCCGAGCCGCTGTTCCTCGAGCACCTGCGGCTCGATTGGGGCGACGACAACTGGCACCTGCTCACGCTCGAGATCACCGAGAGCGCGCTGCTCGAGGACCTCACCCACGTCATCGCAGCCCTGACGTCCGTCCGCGCGCTCGGCGCCCGCGTCTCGATCGACGACTTCGGCACGGGCTACAGCTCGTTCGCCCGGCTCGCGACGCTGCCCGTGGACGTCCTCAAGATCGACCAGGCGTTCGTGCACGACCTCGATCTGCCGGGCGGCGTCGCCGTCGTCCGTGCGATCGTGACGCTCGCGCAGGCCTACGGCCTCGACGTCATCGCCGAGGGCGTCGAACGAAGCGACCAGCTCGACACGCTGGCCGCGCTCGGCGTCCCGAAGCTGCAGGGCTACCTGCTCGGCCGCCCGTCCGCGCAGGCGCCCCGCCGCGTCGACCTGGCCGGCGACGTCGTGACCGGGCCGATCAGGAGAGCGGACTCGGTCTGAGCCGGGTGACTCAGGCTGCAGATCCGGTTACGCGAGAATCGTCGGCTTGAGGTCGAGGATGCGGCCGAGCAGCCCGTTGACGAACGTCGGGGAGTCGTCGGTCGACAGCGTGCGCGCGAGCTCGACGGCCTCGTTCACCGCGACGGCGTCCGGCACGCCCGCGTTGTAGAGGATCTCCCACGTGCCGATGCGCAGCAGGCCGCGGTCGACCGCCGGCATCCGCTCGAGGGTCCACCCGTGCGAGTGCGTGGTGAGCAGCTCGTCGATGCGGTCCTGCTCGGCGACGACGCCCTCGACGATCTCGATCGAGTACTGCGGCAGCGCCGCCTCGGTGCCCGGCTGCGTGATGCGCTGCGCGAGCAGGGTCACGGGATCGACCTGCCGCTGCTCCGCCTCGAACAGCACGTCGAGAGCGCGCTTGCGGGCCTTGGTACGAGCACCCATCGTCAGTCGTTCACTCGGCCGAGGTAGCCGCTGTCGCGCGTGTCCACCTTGACCTTGGTGCCGGTCTCGATGAAGAGCGGGACCTGGATCTCGTGGCCCGTCTCGAGCGTGGCCGGCTTGGTCCCGCCCGTGGAGCGGTCGCCCTGCAGGCCGGGCTCGGTGTAGCTGACCTCGAGCACGACGGACGGCGGCAGCTCGACGTACAGCGGTGCGCCGTCGTGGGTCGCGACGAGGGCGTTCTGGTTCTCGAGCAGGAAGCGGGTGGCGTCCCCGACGGTTGCCTCGGAGACCATGATCTGGTCGAACGTCGAGGTGTCCATGAAGACGAAGTCGGTGCCGTCCTTGTACAGGTACTGCATGTCGCGCTTGTCGACGTTGGCCGTCTCGATCTTCAGGCCGGCGTTGAACGTCTTGTCCACGACCTTGCCCGACAGCACGCTCTTGAGCTTGGTGCGGACGAACGCGCCGCCCTTGCCCGGCTTGACGTGCTGGAAGTCGATGACGGTCCAGAGCTGGCCGTCGATCTTGAGCACGGTGCCGTTCTTCAGGTCATTCGTCGTGGCCACGGGTGGCTGCTTCCTGTCGAGTTGAGAAGGTGCGGGGCGCCAGTGCCGCGAGCAGCCCGGCGCCAGACCGACCGTGATTCTATCGCGGCATTCAGCCGGGGATGATCGCGCCGCCGAGCAGCGCGAGACCGCCAACCCCCGCCAGGGCCGCCCACACCATCGAGGTGAGGGTGCCGATGACGAACCGCTCGGACGCCGCAGGGTTCTCGCGCAGCTCGGGGTACCGGCCCAAACCCTTGATCGCGATGACGAACGCGATGGCGGCCGGGTAGCCCGCGAGCAGGGCGCCGGTGATCGCGAGTCGCTCGAGCAGCCCGATCCAGGTACCGCCCCGCAGGACGGACTCGGCGCCGGCCGGGCCGGTTGCGGCCAGGGTCGGGGCGGTACCGCCGGCGGGGGTCGTGCTGGCGCCGGAAGCCGGGGGCGTCGGGCCGGGCGGGGGGCCGGCGTCGCCGGACCGCGAGGCGAGCCGCAGGACGACGACCGTCGCGGCCCAACCCCCGGCGACGGACAGGGTCAGCGCGCCCACGGCCACGAGCGCGACGAGCCAGCCGTTCATCGGGTCACCGAGCTGCCGATGCCCGAGCTGCCGACGCCCACGCCGTCGACGCCCGCGGTGTCGTGGCGATGATCGACGCCCGCGGCGTCGAGCAGGCGCGCGGCGAGCGGCCGCGCGGCGAGCTCCTCGGCCCAGAGCGCGGTGCGGAGCCGCTGACTGACCGCTTGCTGCGTGATTCCCAGGCGCATGGCGACATCCTCCTGGCGGGCACCCACACCGGCCGCCCCGAGCGTGTCGATGACCTCCCAGCCAGCCGCGGTGCGGCGCCCGGCCACGGCGGCCACGAGGACCAGGACGGCCTCGGCGTCGGCTGCCGCCGCCGCATCCGCTCCCCCGACCGACAGCGGCACGGCGCGGACGCGGCTCTTCGCGCGCTCGACCGCGCCCCGCGCAAGGTAGAACGCCTCGCCGGTGCCGGCCCGCGCCGTCGGCGGCAGCGGGAGCTCGACGGGACCCGAGCCGATCCCGACGCTCCAGCCCCCGCGGCGCAGGATGGTCAGCGCGAGGTCGACGGCGACGGTCGCCTCGGACACGACGGCCTGGACTTCGTCGCCGACCGTCCGCTCGAACGGCCGCACGACTCCCCGGGCGCCGATGGCCGCGGCCGGTAGCGTCCTAAACGCGCTCAGCAGCTCGTCGACGCGGTCCCCGACCCGCCGGCTCCCCACCTGATCGATCGTCAACACGAACATCCCACAACCCTACCCCCTGGTACCCACCCCAACAACCCCACCCCCTTGTCTCCCCCCCACCCCGCCCCGCCCCTCCCCCCCGCCCCTCCCCCACCCGGTTTTCAGAGGATTCGGTGCGCGAGACGAGCGGATTCCGCTGATTTCCGGCCTAGTGGGGATGTGGGCGACCACAGGCGGGGTCGGCGCAGCGGTGTGCACAGGGCGTGCGCGGGACTCTCGACCTGGGTTCGCCCGCGAGGGAGCGTGCGGCATGACCGATCGAGCTCCAGCGCACCATCCGGCAGACCGAGATCCGGCAGGGCTTCGTCCGGCGGCTCGGCTTCCGGCCGCCCGGTATCCGGCCGGGTGGGCGCCCGCGGTCGCGGTGCGCCAGGCGGGGCTGTTCACCGGCGCGCAGGCGGTGGCGGCCGGGATGACGGTTGCGCAGGTTCGGCGGCGACGCCAGACGGGCCGCTGGGTGACGGTCGTCGGGGCCGCGCTCGCGCCCGCCGGGCTCGAGCTCACGCCCTGGCACCTCGCGCACGGCGCGTGGCTCAGCTGGCCGGACGCCGTCGTCTGCCTCGGGACCGCGGCGCGGGTGCACCGCCTTCCGGTCCCGGACGACGGCCGCGTGCACGTCCTCGTCCCGTCCCCGCGGGCCGCCCGGGGCGCGCTCAGCCCCCACCAGTTCGCGGTTCGGCCCGCGGACGTCTCGCGCGCCGGCCGCGCCCCGATCACGACCTTCGCGCGCACGCTGTTCGACTGCATCGGCCGGCTGGACGACCGCACGTCCGAGCACCTGGTGATCTGGGCGCTGACGCGTGAGCTCTACAGCCGGGAGGAGCTCGAGCTGGCGCTCGCGCAACGTCCTCGCCGGTGGGGCAACACCCGCCGACGCCGCGCGCTCGCCGACACCCGGACGGGCGCGATGGGACCGGCGGAGCGCCGCCTGCACGCGATCCTCACGAACGCCGGCATCACCGGGTGGCTGGCCGACGTGCCGGTCGTCGACGCAGACGGCACCATCGGCCGCGCGGACGTGCTGTTCCCCGCGGTCGGGCTGGTCATCGAGGTCGACGGCGTGGCCTACCACGGCGCCGACCAGTTCCAGGGTGACCGGACCCGCCAGAACCGGCTGGTCAACGCCGGCCTGACGGTGCTCCGGTTCACCTGGCAGGACCTGACGGAGGGGCCGACGGAGGTCGTGCGCCAGATCACGACGGCGCTCCACCGCCTAGCGGACACGCTTTCCTGAGGAATCGGTGCGCGAGACGCACACTATTCGCTGAAAACCGGGCGGGGGGCGGGGCGGGGCGGGGCGAGGCGGGTGAGCGGGTTAGGTCGCTAGGCGGGTTGCTAGTGCTGTGAGGGCTAGGCGGTAGCTGTCGAAGCCGAAGCCGGCGATCGTCCCCGTGGCGACCTCGCCGATCACCGACAGGCGGCGGAAGTTCTCGCGTGCGGCCGGGTTGGACAGGTGCACCTCGACGAGCAGGAGGCCGGCGCTGGTCACCTGGGCCGCGGCGTCGCGCAGCGCGTAGGAGTAGTGCGTGAAGGCCGCGGGGTTGAGCACGACGTGCGTGCCGGCGTCGACGGCCCCGTGCAACCAGCCGACCAGCTCGGACTCGTCGTCGCTCTGCCGCACCTCGACCGTGAGCCCGAGACCGGTACCCCAGCTCGTCGCGGCGGCGACGAGGTCGGCGTGCGACGCCGCGCCGTACACCTCGGGCTCACGCACCCCGAGCCGGCCGAGGTTCGGTCCGTTCAGCACCAGCACACCAGTCATGCGCGAACCCTAGCCGCCACCCTCTCAGGACGCGGTTTTCCGAGGTTTCGGTGCGCCACCCGCACCGAAACCTCTGAAAACCGGGACGGGCGGGGGCGGGCGGGGGCGGGCGGGGGCGGGCGGGCGGGCGGGGGCTAGAGGGGGATCGTGCGGGGGGTGGGGGCGCCCTCGCTGATCTCGGCGTAGGCGGCTGCCAGCAGGACCGGGTCTGGGCCCTCGAGGCGGGCCGGCTTGGCGACCGCCTCGAGCACCACGAACCGGAGCAAGTCGCCGCGGGTCTTCTTGTCGCGGCGCATCACGCCGAGCAGCTTGTCCCAGCGGTCGCCGCGGTAGCTCACCGGCAGCCCCACGGACGTGAGGATCGCGCGGTGGCGATCGACGACGTCGTCGGCGAGCCGGCCCGCGAGCCGCGCGAGCTCGGCCGCGAACACCATGCCCACCGACACGGCCGCGCCGTGCCGCCACGAGTACCGCTCGACCTGTTCGATCGCGTGCGCGAACGTGTGCCCGTAGTTGAGGATCTCCCGCGCGCCGTGGTCGGTGAGGTCCTCCCCCACCACCGCGGCCTTGACCCGGACCGACCGCTCGATCAGCTCGAGCAGGACGTCCTCGCTCGTGCCGCCCTCGGCAAGCTTCCCGCCGCGCGCGACGATCCCCGCGGGGTCCGCCTCGATGAGCTCGAGGATGCGCGGGTCGGCGATGAACCCGCACTTGATGACCTCGCCGAGGCCGGCCACGAAGTCGAACGTCGGCAGGGACTCGAGCGCCGCGAGGTCGCACAGCACGCCGGCCGGCGGGTAGAACGTGCCGACGAGGTTCTTGCCCTCGGCGGTGTTGATCGCGGTCTTGCCGCCCACCGCCGCGTCGACCATCCCGAGCAGTGTCGTCGGGATGTGCACGACCGTGATGCCGCGCAGCCAGGTGGACGCGACGAATCCCGCGAGGTCGGTCGTCGCGCCGCCGCCGAGCGAGACGATCGCGTCGGACCGCGTGAAGTTGGCCTGGCCGAGCACCTGCCAGCAGAACCCGGCGACCTCGGCGGTCTTTGCGCCCTCGGCGTCGGGCACCTCCGCGAGCAGCGCCTCGTACCCGGACTCGGCGAGGTCCGCCCGTACCGCCTCGGCCGACGCGGCCATCGCCTGCGTCGCGATGACGAGCACGCGCCGGACGCCGTCGCCGAGCAACGCCGGCAGCTCGCCGAGGAGGCGGCGCCCGAGCACGACGTCGTAGGGCTGGTCGCCGCCGACGCGCACGACCCGCGTGGTCGTTCGGTTGAGGTCGTTCATTGCGGTGCTCCGGACTCGTGGTGGACGGCGCCAGCGTCGCGGGGCGGGGTGGCTCGCAGCGCGGCGGCGATCTCGTGCGCGACCTGCGCCGGGCTGCGGGCGTCGGTCGAGACCACGAGGGTCGCGACGCGGCGGTAGACCGGGCGTCGGCGCTCCATCAGCGCCTGCCACTGCGAGCGCGGGTTGCCGAGCAGCAGCGGTCGCGCCTGGTTGAACCCGACGCGCGGGGCCGCGTGCGCGAGCGAGACGTCCAGGAACACGACGGCGCCGCCCGCGGCCGCGTACGCGGCGAGCGCCGCCTCGGTGTGCGGGTCGAGCACCGCGCCGCCGCCGAGCGCCAGGACGCCGGCGTGGCTCGCGAGGGCGGACGTGACGGCGTCGCGCTCGAGGTCACGGAAGTGGGGCTCGCCGTCGTCGACGAAGATCTCGCTGATCGGCTTGCCGGCGGAACGCTCAATGTCGACATCGGTGTCCCGTGGCGCGACGCCGAGCTCGCGCGCGAGCAGCCGGGCGACGGTCGACTTGCCCGAGCCGGGGGGGCCGACCAGCACGGCGCGCGGAGCCCGCGGCGCGCGCGGGGCGGCGGGCGGGGTGGGCGTGGGGGTCAGCGGTGGCACGCCCGGAGACTACCCGTCCGATCAGACGATCGGGCTGGCCGCCGCGACGTGGAAGCGGTCGCGCCCCGCGGCCTTCGCCTCGTACAGCGCCGCGTCCGCCGCGGCGAGCACTGCCCCCGGCAGCGGCCTTGCGGGCACCTCGGCGATCCCCGCAGAGAAGGTCACCCCGGCCCCGACGTCCAGCCACTCCGCGCGCAGGGCGGTCAGCGCCGCGATCGCCTGGTTCGGGGTGGTGCGCACGAGGATGAGCACGAACTCCTCCCCGCCGTACCGGGCCGCGTAGTCGCGCCGCCGCAGCAGCTGGTCGATCGTCCTGCCGAACTGGGCGAGGACCTCGTCGCCCGCGGCATGCCCGAACGCGTCGTTGATCGACTTGAACAGGTCGAGGTCGCACAGCACGACGCAGTCGCCCTCGACGACGGCGGCCAGGCGCGGGTCGAGCCCGCGCCGGTTGCCGAGCCCCGTGAGCGGGTCGGTGTGGTTCGCCTCCTCGAGGTACCGCGTGACCAGGCGCTGCTGGCTCGACGTGACCGCGAGGATGCCGCTGATCGCGAACCACACGGCACCGTAGATGACGAGGCGGACGAACGTCGACGGAAGGAGTATGTCGACCATCGCGACATAGGTGGCCGCCGCCACCGGGACCAGCAGCACGCCCGAACGGAGGCGGTGGAACAAGCCGACGTACAAGAACCACAGCGGGATCACTCCGAGGTACGCCGACGCGACCGAGTCGGTACGAAGTCCGAGCACCGTGAAGCCGAGCAGGCCCACGAACGGAAACGCGAGGGTCGCCTCGGGCGACCAAGAGCTCCACGGCGCGCGGGTGGCCGCGAGGATGGCGAGGACCATGACGACCGTGATCGCGGCGAGAGTCCGCCACGCGGATCCGTTCAAGCCGAGGAACGGCGCGCTGGCCAGGACGATCACCTTCGACACCGCGAGCAGCGCGATCCCCGCGCCCGCGGCGGGGCCGACCTGCCCCAGCTGCGCGGGAATGTGCTGCGTGACCCATCCGACCACTGGGGTGACCGGGGTCACCCGAACGGTCCTCGGCGCTTCCTGTGGACGGGCTCTCGGTTCGATCCTCACAGTCGAACTATCGGCCGGCGGCGAGAAGTCCTGAGCGCTTGCGACGTTTTCGGCTCGAAGGGGACCATCCCGCTGCTCAGTCGACGAACTGGTGCCCGGTGGACGCCTCGGCCTTGCCGACCGCGGTGACGATCTCGGTCGCCACCGTGCGGAGCTTGACGTTGCGATTCTGCGACGCGTTCCGCAGCACGCCGAACGCGACGTCCGCCGAGCAGCGGTTCTGGCCCATGATGATCCCGATCGCCTGGTCGATGATCGTCCGAGAGGTCAGTGCCGCGCGGAGCTGGTCGGTGACCTCGACGCCGCGCACCAGATGGACCGCGAGGCTCAGCGCGCGCGACGCCTCGTCGGCGAACCGCTGGGCCTGCGCCTGCGCGCGGGGCCCGAACGTGTGCGGGGCCCGCGAGTACAGATTCAGCGCCCCGACCGCCTCGTTCCCGCCGGCGAGCGGGAGCGACATCGACGAGCGCGCCCCGAGGCTGAGCGCGCGCATGCGGTACTTGCTGAACCGCTCGTCCGAGGCCATGTCCTGGATCAGGACGACCTTGTTGGCGCGCATCGCGGTCAGGCACGGGCCCTGGTCAGGCCCGTACTGCACCTCGTCGAACTGCGCGGCGTCGGCGTCGCTGCTCGCGACCGTCGCCGGGTGGCCGCTGCGCGCGACCGTGATGCCGGCGGAGACGTCCTCGCCGATCGCCTCGACCGCGATGCCCACAAGCTGCTGCAGGAACGCTTCGACGGACTCGGTCGCCAGGAGCAGGTCCCGCAACTCGCCCGCAAGGTGGCCGCTCGTCCAGGCGGCCGACCCGCTCGGTCCTGATGGTGCCATCACTGGCCTCGTCCCGTGCATCCCAACGCCAGGCACCCTGTGCCGGGAGCCGCGCGGCACCGACGCCCGCGCCCGCCCAGCACCCCCTGCGATCGACACTTCCACCGCACCCGGCTCGCGGCAAGACCGCGTCCGGGTGACGTGCGGTCAGCCGCCCGCGCGGGCCGAGAGCACGCAGAACTCGTTGCCCTCGGGATCGGCGAGCACCACCCACGTCTGCTCGCCCTGCCCGATGTCGGCGGGGCAGGCCCCGAGCGCGACCAGGCGGGCGACCTCGGCCGACTGGTCCTGGGGCCGCAGGTCCAGGTGCAGGCGGTTCTTGATCACCTTCGGCTCGGGCACGGCCACGAACAGGAGCCCCGGCGTCCGGTCGGCCTCGGGCCGGATCTCGAACTCGTCCTCGGCCTCGTCCACGACGACCCACCCCAGGGCCCGCGCCCACCACCGCCCCAGCTCGGCCGGGCGCGCTGCGTCGACGATGACCTGCTCCCACTCAAGGCTCATGCGCCGAGCCTACTCAGCCCCGCCCGGGCGCCGCCGCGAATCGTGGTCGGCGCGGTCACGGAACGATTCGGCGGTCACGGGACGATGTTGTGGTTGATTCGGAACACGTTCTCCGGGTCGTAGCGACGCTTGACGTCGCGCAGCCGGGCGAGCGTGCCCGCGTCGAAGGTCCGCTCCGCGCCGATCGCCTGCCGGTCGGCCTCGTCGTGGCCCTGGAAGTTGACGTAGTGCCCGCCGGTCGCGAACGGCTCGAGGTCGGCGGACATGCCGCGGACGAAGTCGACCCGCGCGGCGTCGTCGCCGGGGTCGGTCCAGAACCCGTAGATGTTCAGCCAGAACCCGGCGTCCCGGTGCGGGAAGGGCGTCGCCCCCGCCGGGACGCGGCCGAACGCGCCGCCGAGGTGGTGCACGTCGAACGCCGTGCCTGTCCAGGTCTGCTCGGCGCCGCGCCGGACGAGCACGTCAATGACGTCGCCGTCGAGCCGGTCGAACGAGGCGTTGCGCCAGTACGCTCGGACGCCGCGGGGGAAGATCGGGTCGAACGCCGACTGCCACTGCACCCAGGGGACGTCGCCGGTCTCCTCGTCGTCCGGCGGGGCGAGCCCGCGCAGGCGTCCGACGAGCGCCTTGCCGGCCCCGCGGTCGGGTGAGGCCCACGCGAACCCGACGATCAGCAGAGGCTCGGAGCCCGCCTCGAGTATCGGCGGCGGGGTCAGGGTCGTCGTGATCGCCGTCATGTCGTCCGGCAGGTCGCGCGTCCAGGTCGCCAGGGCCGACCAGGCCTCGCGCCAGTGGTCGACGCCGTAGATGAAGTTCCCGGCGAACACGTCGGGTCCGAGCACGTGGGCGCGGAAGGTGAAGGCGGTCACGACCCCGAAGTTGCCGCCGCCGCCGCGCAGGGCCCAGAACAGATCGGGGTTCACGGCGGGTCCGGCGCTGACCACCTCGCCGTCGGCGGTCACCAGCTCGACCTCGAGCAGGTTGTCGACCGTGAGCCCATGCGCGCGGGTCAGCCAGCCGATCCCGCCGCCCAGGGCGAGGCCTGCGATCCCGGTGCCGGAAACGACGCCGATCGGGACCGCGAGGCCGTGCGGGTGCGTCGCGGCGTCGAGGTGGGCAAGCGTCGCGCCGGCCTCGGCCCGGACGGTCCGCGCGGCCGGGTCGACGGTCACCGCGGTGAGGTCGCCCAGGTCGAGCACCACTCCGCCGGCGACGGTGCCGAGGCCGGCGACGTTGTGCCCGCCGCCGCGGACCGCGAGCTCGAGGCCTCGAGCTCGCGCGAAGCGGATCGTGGGGGCGATGTCGGCTGAGCCCGCGGCACGCACGATCGCGGCGGGGCGCCGGTCGATCATCGCGTTCCATACCGCTCGGGCCTGGTCGAAGCCGGGATCCCGGCTACCCAGGACCCGGCCCCGCACCCTGGACCGCAGCTCCTGCAGGTCGTCGTGCAGCGACCCGGTCATGGTCATCGCGGGCTCCCTCGAGAGCGAGCAAACAGATGTCCGGACGCTACTTCCGGGGCGGAACGACCGTCAAGGCGTCAGGATCGGGCCACGCGCTCGGGTCGCGCTCGTCGGCCGCCGCCCAGCACTCGCGCGGCTCCGCGTCGAGGTGCGCCAAGGCCGCGCGCCACTCGGCGAGCCGGCGCACGCAGGATGTCGGCGGCCCAGGTTCAGACGGGCTTGCCTGCGAGCGGCACGATCATGGCCGCCACAGTGCCGCGACTACGGCGGTCCGGCCACCGCACGGCCACCGCACGTGCCAGCATCGTCGGTATGCCAGCGCTTGCCCCAGCCACGATCCTCGTGCCGACCCCGCACGGGCCGGCGGCCGCGCACCTGCACGTCGCCGAGCGTCCCCGCGGGGCGCTCGTGCTCGGGCACGGCGCCGGCGGCGGGATCCACGCGGGCGACCTGGTCGCCGTCACCGCCGCCGCCCAGTCGGCCGGGTTCACCGTCGTGCTGGTCGAGCAGCCGTACCGGGTCGCGGGCCGGCGCGCGCCGCCGCGTGCGCCCACCCTGGATGTCGGGTGGTCCGCCGTGCTCGCGCACCTGGCGGGCGACGTGCTCGCGGGGCTGCCGCTCGTCGTCGGCGGCCGATCCTCCGGCGCGCGGGTCGCGTGCCGAACCGCCGTCGCGACCGGCGCGATCGGGGTGCTCTGCCTCGCGTTCCCGCTGCAGCCGCCGGCGCGTTCGGGGCGGCCGCCCGCGCCGAGCCGCCTCCCCGAGCTGGACGCGGCCCGGGTGCCGGTGCTGGTGATCCAGGGCGATCGGGACCCGTTCGGCCTCCCACCGGCCGCCGCCGATCGCACGGTCGCGATCGTCTCGGGCGACCACTCGCTGCGCGTGGGCCTGACCGCCGTCGCGGCGACGGCGCGCGAGTGGCTCGCGGAGGTCGTGCCCGAGTAGCTCGGCGCAGAGGGGTCGGGGCGTCAGCCGCCGATGTAGGACATCTCGACGCGACCGTCGGGTCGCGGCCGGCCTGTCGCCCCGGCCCGTTGCTCGGAGTAGCGGTCGGTGCGGGCCCGCCAGATCCCGGCGAGCGCCGCCTCGAGGCGCGAGTCCGGGCCGCCGTCGCGCAGCAGGGCCCGCAGGTCGGTGCCCCCGGACGCGAACAGGCAGGTGAAGAGCTTCCCGTCGGTGGAGATCCGGGCGCGTGAGCACGCGTGGCAGAAGGCGCCGGTGACCGAGGAGATGACGCCGATCTCGCCGCCGCCGTCGCGGTAGCGGTAGCGCACGGCGGTCTCTCCCGGCGCGTGCGCGGCCACGGGCTCGAGCGGCAGCTCGGCCTGCAGGCGCGCCACGATCTCGGCCGACGGCACCACCTGGTCCATCCGCCACCCGTTGGTGGCCCCGACGTCCATGTACTCGATGAAGCGCAGGACCATCGGCGTGCCCTTGAAGTGGCGCGCCATCGCCACGACGTCGTGATCGTTGTGGCCCCGCTTGACCACCATGTTGAGCTTGACCGGGCCGAGCCCGGCCGCCACGGCGGCGTCGATGCCGCGCAGCACGGTCGCCACCGGGAACGTCACGTCGTTCATCGCCATGAATGTCGCGTCGTCGAGCGAGTCGAGCGAGACGGTCACGCGCTGCAGGCCGGCGTCGGCCAGGGCGGGAGCCATGCGCTCGAGCAGCGACCCGTTGGTCGTCAGCGCGATGTCGAGCGCGGCGCCGGTCGGCGTCCGCAGCTCCGCCAGCGCGGCCACGAGCGCGGGGAGGTTCTTGCGCAGCAGCGGCTCCCCGCCGGTCAGCCGGACCTTCTCGACGCCGTGGCGCACCGCGATCCGGGCCAATCGAACGATCTCTTCGAAGGTGAGCAGCTCGGCCCGCGGCAGGAACGCGTGGTCGCGGCCGAACACCTCCTTGGGCATGCAGTACACGCAGCGGAAGTTGCACCGGTCCGTCACGGAGATCCGCAGGTCGCGCAGCGGTCGGCCGAGCGTGTCGGCGAGCGAGGGGACAGCCACGGGCGTCGTGCTCCGTTCGAGGGTGGTCGGGCCTGCGGGACAACGATCCCACGTCACGGGCGCGACGGCTGCTTTCAGGCGGCGGGAGGGGGCGCCGACGCGGTGATGTGGGCGATGACGTAGGCGAGCCGGCCGTGGCGGTCGTTGATCATCGACGCCCGCACGGTGGCCGCGACGGCGCTGCCGTCGCGGCGCAGGTAGCGCTTGACGACGTGGTGCGTCGTCGCGGCGCCGGTGCTCAGATCACCGAGGTTCGCGACGTCCTGCGCCCGGTCGTCCGGGTGGGTGAGCTCGGCGACCGTGCAGGCGAGCACCTCCGCCGCCGTCCGGCCCAGCATCTGGGCGAACGCGGCGTTGACCCGCAGGATCCGGCCGTCGAGCCCGCTGAGCGCCATGCCGATGGGCGCGTCGTCGAACGCGTGCCGGAACTTCGACTCGCTGTCGGCGAGCTCGTGCTGCGCCGCGACCACGGCGGTGACGTCACGGCACACCGAGATGATCTCGACCGGCAGGCCGTCCACCTCACGCAGGGTCTTCGTGTCGACGTCGAACCACCGATCGACGCCGTCGCGGTGCGCGACGCGCCGCCGCGACCGACCGGACGGTCCGCTGACGGCCCGGTCGCAGGTGTCCTCGATGCGTGAGACCGGCGGGAAGTAGCTCGTTGCCGACGTACCCACCAGCTGCTGGGGCGTCCAGCCCAGCATCGTCCGGCACGTCGACGACGCGTAGGTGATCACCCCTTCGGGGGTGGACACGACCACGAGCTCGTCGGCGGACCCGAGCGGGACGGGCGCCGGCGCGGCGGCGTCGAACATGTCCGGCCCCGACCGGCCGGTGGCGCGGGTGAGCAGGAGCGTCGACGGCTCGGCGCGGCCGAAGTACCAGCCCTGGGCCGTGTCGCAGCCCATCGCGACGAGCTGGCGCGCCTGGTCGGCGTCCTCGATTCCCTCAGCGCACACCTGCATGCCGAGCGTGTGCGCCGCCTCGATCACGAGCCGGACGAGCACGGCGTCCTGGGCCCCCCGGGCGACCCGCGCGACGAACGACCGGTCGATCTTGACGATGGACCACGGCAGGGACCGCAGCATCGTCAGCGACGAGTAGCCGGTGCCGAAGTCGTCCAGCGCGATCTGGATCCCGCGCCGGCGCAGCTCGGTCAGCCGGACGGCGGTGGCCGCCAGGTCGATGATGGCCGCCGTCTCGGTGATCTCCAGGCACAGCCGGCGCGGCGGCAGGCCCGAGTCGGCCAAGGCCCGCATCACGACGCCGACGAACTCGGGGTGCTCGAGCTGCAGCGGAGAGACGTTGACCGCCACGCTGAGGTCGTCCGCGATGCCGTCGGGCGAGGTCGCCGCCCGCTCGCACGCGGTGCGCAGGACCCACTCGCCGAGCTCGAGGATCAGTCCGCTCGCCTCGGCGATCGGGATGAACTCGTCCGGCGTGATGGTCCCGAGGACGGGGTCGATCCACCGGGCCAGCGCCTCGACCCCGCACACCCGGCCCGACGGCAGCGCGACGACGGGTTGGTAGTGCACCGCGAGCGCGCCGGTTGCGAGCGCGACGCGCAGGCGCTCGGCGGTCGCCGGCGCACGGTGCGCGGCCGGAGAGTCGGTGTGCGCGGTCACACCCTCCCGTTCGGCACCGGGCGCGCGAATGTGAGGAACCCGACGCCCGGATCGGCCCAGGCGGCACGCCCAGCGGTGCTAAGCAGGGACGCGGCGCGAGAACTAGCGTGATCGCGTCAGGTGCACCGAGCAGAGGGAGTGGGCCACGTCGCGCGCAGCCGCGGCCCTGCCGGAGTATGCCGACGTGGTGATCGTGGGCGGCGGTGCGAGCGGGCTCTTGCTCGCGTGCCACCTGGCCACGAGCGACTGATCCGGCCGCACGGTCCTCGTCGTCGTCGACGACGGCTCGCGTGGCCTCGTCGATCGCTCCTGGGCGTACTGGGCCGGGGTGGCGGACCGGGCAGGGCGGCTCGACGCCGCCGTGACGGCCTCGTTCGATCGCTGCTGGGTCCGGACCGCCGCCACGGCCCACCTGAGCCGGATCGACGCGTCCGCTATCGCGTGGTGAGCGGGCGGGAGCTCGACCGCGTGGCCGACGGCGTGCTCGCGCGTGCGCCCGCGGCGGCGTCGCTGCGGTTCACCGGCCGCCGGGTCTAGGCCGGCACCATCGCGCTCGACCCGCAGCGCGCCCCTCCCCCGGCTCGGCGGGTCGTCGCGATCGGCGCCCCCGCGGGGATGGTGAAGGCGAGCACCGGCTACGGCTACGCGCGCATGCAGCGGCACAGCGCCGCCCTCACGCGCTCGCTCACCGGCGCGGGGCACCCCTTCGACGTCGGCCGGGCGCCCCGGCGGCACCGCGTGCTCGACCGGACGCTGCTCGAGGCCGTCCGCCGCGAGCCGGCGACGGTCGTCGACGCGTTCCAGCGCCTGTTCGCGGCGAACCCGGGTGATCGGGTCCTCGGCTTCCTCGACGAGGCCACCGCGATCGGGCAGGAGCTTGCGCTGATCCGCACGGTGCCGGCCGCCCCGTTCGTGCGCGCCGCGGGCCGCCTCCTCGACCCACGGCACCGGCCGCGGCCACGGGTCAGTGCCGGCGACGCGCCCTGAACCCGCTCAGCCGTTGGCGTCGGCGAGCAGCCCGCGCTGGTGCGCGATCCCGACGGCCTCGGCGCGCCCGGACGCGCCGAGCTTGGCGAGCACGTTCGACACGTGCACGCTCACCGTCTTGCCGCTGATGAACAGCTGCTCGCCGATCTGCCGGTTGGTCAGCCCGTGGGCGACCAGGGCGAGCACCTCGGCCTCCCGGGCGGTCAGGAGGTCCGCCACGCGAGCCCGCGCGCCCGGCACGTCGAGGCGGCCGCGGCGCGCGAGGGCGTGCACCGCGTCGAGCAGCGGGCCGGCGCCCATCTCCCGCGCGGCCCGTTCCGCGGCCTGGGCCTGTGTCCGTGCGCCGTCCCGATCGCCGGCCTCGAGCAGCGCCTGCGCCCATCGCCACGCCGTCCGCGCCTGCTCGTACCGGTAGCCGTAGGCGAACTCCGCCGCGGCCGCCGCCCACAGCTCCGGATCGTTGGCTCCGGTGAGCCGGCCGTGCTCGGCCCGGGCCCGCGCGAGCCAGGCGCGCCCCTCGGGGCCGAGCCTGCCCCCGCGCGGGCGGCCGCGACGCGCCGTCGTGACCGCCCGCTCGAGCAGGCGCTCCCCGATGCCGAGGCTGTCGTGCGGCTCCCGACCGGCCAGCCGGTCGGCGTGCGCGGCGTCGGCCAGCGCCCCGAGGCCGAGCGCCGAGAGCCAGATCCCGCCGAGGAAGTAGTCGTCCCACACCCCGCCCATGTGCTCGATCAGGCCGAGCGCGAGCTCGACCGCTGCGCCGGTGTCGCCGGCCCACGTCAGGGCGTCGATCGTGCACCCGCCCGACAGCAGCGCGACCTGCGCGTCCCGGTTCCACTCGGGTTCCAGCGCGCGGCCGCGTTCGACGGCGTCCGCGTCGCCGCGGGCGACGGCCGCGTATAGCTGCACGGCCGCGAGCGAGGCCGAGGCGCTCGGCGGTGCGGCCTCGACCCCGGACGACGGCGGGGACAGGTCCCCCCGTGCGTACCGGACCAGCTCGGCGAACAGCCTGAGCTGGACGGCGTAGACGCTCCACGACAGCCCCGACTCGCGCGCCCGGGCGAGGCCCGCCTCGGTCAGCCGCGCGGCCTCATCGAGCAGTCCCGCGTAGTAGCTGGTCGACGCGAGGTTCAGGTGGCAGCGCAGCTCGGTCACCAGGTCGCCCGCCTCGCGGGCGCGATCGCGGGCGCGCACGAGCAGGTCGGCGACCCGCTCGGGGTCGTCGACGACGAGGACGGCGAGCGTCGCGAGCGCGTCCGCCTCGGCCGCGGGCTCCCCCACGCTGCGGGCCTGCTCGATCGCGGCGAGGGCGCTGCGCTCGGCCTCGTCGTCCCGGTCGACCGCCACAGCCGCCCAGGCGTGCACGGCGAGCGCCCACGCGCGCTCCGCGCTGGGAGGCCCGGCGGGCAGGTCGGCCAGCGCGCGGGCGGCCTCGACGAAGCCCTCCGGGTCGCGGTCGGTCGTGAGCAGGAACCGCGCGAGCCGCGAGCGGAGCGCGGCCTGCCGGGCCGGCTCGTCGGCCGATGCCGTGACGGCCTCCTGCGTGAGCGCGACGGCCCGCTCGTCCAGCCCGGCGCGGCTCGCGGCCAGCGCGGCCGCCGCCAGCACCGCGACCCGGTCCTCGGCGAGCAGCTGCTCGGCGCCCGGCACGGCCTCCCACAGCCGCAGGATCGTCTCGAGGTGGCGCAGCTCCTCGGCGGGCGCGAGCACGTACGCAGCGTCCCGCGCGGCCTCGCGCGAGGCCCGCAGCGCCGTCGGCAGGTCGTGGGACCGCGCTGCGTGGTGGGCGAGCTGCGCGGGCGAGCCGAGCCCGGCGTCGGCGGTCAGCACCTGGCGGTAGGCGCGGTGCAGCGCGGTCTGCTCGCCCGGCAGGAGGTCGGCGTAGACCGCCTCGGCCAGGAGCGCGTGCCGGAAGGCGACGCGTCCGTCCTCGCCGCCGAGCACGTTGCGGGCGACGGCCTCGCGCAGCGCGGCGTCGAACGCGTCCGGGTCGACCGGACCGCCGCTCGCGGCGACCGCCCGCAGGAGCGGCTCGGAGACCCGGCGACCGGCGACCGACGCGACCCGGGCGAGCTGCTGGACGGCCGGGTCGAGCTGCTCGAGGCGGGCGCGGAGCACGTCCGACAGCGAGCCGGGCAGCGCGGCGGCGGCGGCCCCGGGCTCAAGCAGCTCCTCGGCGAAGTACGCGTTGCCCTCGGACCGCTCGCGCACGCTCCGGAGCAGGTCCTCGGGCACCGGCGCGCCCGTGACGGCGGACGCGAACGTGCGGAACTCGTCGGGAGTGAACGGGGACAGGTCCAGCCGCTCGACGCGCGGGTGCCGGGACAACTCGGCGAGCATCGGGCGCAGCGGGTGGCGCCGGTGCAGGTCGTCGGTGCGATAGCTCGCGACGAGCAGCACGTGCTCGGCGCGCATGCGCGCGACGAGGAAGCGCAGCACGTCGCGGCTCGAGGAGTCCGCCCAGTGCAGGTCCTCGAGGATGAGCAGCAGCGGCGCGCCCGGCCGTCCGCTGGCGGCGAGCGCCGCCGCGATCGCGTCGAACAGCTGGAGGCGGCCCGCCTGGTCCTCCATGCGGGCCGACCCGTCGTCGCCGTCCGACGGCAGCAGCAGGCCGAGGGCGGGCCGGGCCGCGATGACCCGGTCGACCACCTCCGCGCGCGACCGGAGCTGCGTGAGCGCCTCCGCGAACGGCAAATACGGCAGCCCGACCTCGCCGAGGTCGACGCAGTGCGCCGTCACGGCCGTCGCCCCCGACCGGCCGGCGAGCTCGGCGACGTGCCCGAGGAGCCGCGTCTTGCCGACGCCCGCGTCGGCGCCCACGAGCACGGCGCCGGGCTGGCCCGCTGCCGCGCGCGCCAGCGCGGCCGTGAGCGCGGCCACCTGGGTCTCGCGCGCCACGAAGGGGGTCGTCGTCATGCTGCGGGCCATGCCCCCGATCCTGGCAGCCCCGCCCGGCGACGTGTCCAGAGGGGGCGCCCCCAGATCGCGCCGAGCCGCGCGCGGCGGTACTCGAGCTCGTAGTCCAGGCCTGGTCCCCACGCCATGATGTCCATCTCGCCCTCCCGGTGCCCGCGAGCGGATCTGCTCGCACGACTCACGGTGCCGCTGAGGTGGGCGGGCCCGGATCGGTCGGTCGCCCCGACTCTCGGCGCCGGGGTCGCGTGCCGCGCCTAAGGCGCCTTAGGCGCGGGGACGGTGGCTAGGGACTGGTCGAAGAAGAGGCAGAAGGGATGGCCGGCGGGGTCGGCGTAGACCCGCAGGGGCTCGTCGGGGTCGCTCGCGCGGTCCTGCAGCAGCCGGGCCCCCAGCTCGAGCGCGCTGGCGTGGTGGCGGTCGAGCTCGGCCCGGCTCACCACGGTGAGGTCGAGGTGCAGCATCTGGGGTCGGGGACCCTCCGGCCAGGTGGCGGGAGGCAGGACGGGGACCTGCTGGAACGCGAGGCGGCCGCCCCCGGGGACCTCCAGCACCAGCCAGTCCGCCCCGAGCGGGTCCGGCTCGCCGGCGGGCGGGCGCTCGTCGCCGGGGCGGTACGTCAGCCCCAGCAGCTCCCGGTAGAACTCGGCGAGCGCGCGCGCGTCGGTGCCGTCGAGCACGACCTGGCGCACGGTGGGGAACGGTGCGGCGGCGTCGGACACGGGCGGCACGGCTCAGTCGTTGCTGTCGGGGCCGGTGTCGGAGGTGGCGTCGGCGTCGGCACCGACGTCGGCGGTCTCGGCCGTGTACGACTTGCCCGGCCAGTAGGCCCATTCCTCGAAGTGCTCGACGCGCCCGTCGGACGCGAACCGGAGCACCCAGAGGTCCGTGTACTCCTGCGGCGAATCACCGCCGTAGCGCACCAGCGCACGCACGACGGCGACGGCGCCGTCGACCGCGACGACCTCGGCGCTCAACGTGAACTCATCGCCCTCGGTGTCGACCCAGAAGTCGCGGATGGCGGCGAGGCCGACCAGCGGGGGCTCGTACGGGGAGAGCAGGTACGACGCCTCGTCGCTGAACAGCTCGCCCACCCCGGCGTCGTCCTGGTCGCGCCACGACCGCTCGTACGCCGCGACCCAGGCCATGACCGTCTCGTGATTCATCCTCCCGACCTTGGCACGGTGGCGCCCCGACCGCGCGGCGGACGTCAGCCGATCGCGTCCAGGTAGACCCACTCCCCGGCGGCGCGCACGAAGCGGCTCACCTCGTGCTGAACTCCTGCACCGTCGGCGGAGCGGTAGAACGCGCTGAACTCGACCGTGCCGTCGGCGTCGGCGGAGCCCCCGCGCACGGTGGCCAGGACGTCCAGCCGGTACCACCGCACGCCCGCGTCGAGGGTCAGGGTCGGCGGGCGGGTCGAGCGGTGCCAGGTGCGCCGGAGGTAGCCGGCGTCGCCGACGGCGAACGCGCTGAACCGGGACCGCATGAGCCGCTCGGCGGTCGGCGCCGCCCGCTCGGCCCGATGCAGCGGCTCGCAGCACTCGGCGTAACTCAGCCCGCTCAGGCACGGGCAGCGCTGGGCGGTCACGGCGGGCCCGCGTAGCGAGCCGCGACGTCGGCCTGCGCGCGAAGGCGCGCCGCGGCGTCGACGCGGCCGAGGTCCGCGTACTCCTGCGCGGACGACCTCCACTGCGCGACCTCGGCCCGGACCAGCGCACCGAGTGCGGCGTCGGTCAGGGCGTTGCGCGCGACCTCGCTGCGGCCGATGCCCGCGCTCGCGCCGGCCACGTGCTCGCTCGCGTCGTCGGGGTCGGCGCGCCCGGGGGCGGCGGCCTCGGCGTCATCGATCGCGGCGAGCAGCGCCCGCACCGCGGCGACGGCGACGGCGTCGCGGGCCTTGATCGCCGCGGTCAGGTCGTGGCGGAGCATGGGGCGCAGGGGCGCGGGGATCGACTCGGGTACGGACATGCGCAGGCAGGCTACCCGTCGGGCGGCAGGTCACCGCCAGTGTGAGGTAGATCACACTCACTGGACCTCAAGGTGTCCGGTATGCCGCCGATGAGTAGAGCAAGGCGCGGACGCCGGTAAGTCGGATTCCGCGCTTCAGGTCAGCGACAAGAGCAAACCCGTCGGAAGGCGGGGACGCAAAGCCAGGGGCCCAGAAGGGGTAGCCCAGCTACCGAACGACTATGGAGGAAGCCACCATGCACAAGTCCACGTTGAACGTCACCCCGCTGCTCACGCCGGGCGAGGTGGCCACGATGTTCCGGGTCGACCCCAAGACCGTCACCCGCTGGGCCAACAGCGGCAAGATCACCGCGGTGAGGACGCTCGGCGGGCACCGCCGCTTCCTCGAAGAAGAAGTCCGGGAGCTGCTCGAGGCCGTTCCGACCCAGCGGCGCTGATTCGGTACTGATTCGGGCCCGGGGGGCGTGCGCCATTGCGCGTGCGCCCCCCGGGCACCGCACGCGGCGACCCTGCCGCCGAGTGGATCGCTGCACCGGCACTGGCTCGGAGCGGAGAATTGCCATGACGAGGTGCACATGCCTCTACGTGTCGCAGGACGACTCGTTGGTGCTGGTCGTCCGCGACCCGGACTGCCCGGCGTCGGCGATCCACGCCGCCACCGACCTGGCGGTGCAGAAGGCGACCGACTGACGGCCGCCGGCCGCGCAGCCCAGCCGGCCGCGCACCACAGCCGCGCCGACGTCGGCGCCGCACCCCACAGCCTGCGGGTCAGTCGCCCGGTTCGGACGTGGGCGGCGGGACGTTCTGGTTGCGCCGGAAGAGGTTCGTCGGATCGTAGGTCGCCTTCACAGCCGCCAGCCGGTCCCACGTGCTGCCCGGATACGCGGCCCGCACCCGGTCCGGTCCCTCGTCGCCGAGGAAGTTCACGTACGCCCCGGGGTCGCCCTGGTCGAGCTGGCCGGCGACCTCCTGGACCCACGCGGTGCGCGCGGCGCGCTCGGTCGCGCCGTCGTAGACCGCGGCGACATTCACCATGATCTGGCTCGACCGGTGCGCATAGGCGGTGTCCCCCGCGCCGACCTGGGCGATCGCTCCCCCGAGCACGCGGAACTGCGCGACCCGCATCGCGGCGTCGCTCGTCCGCAGGCGGTCGACCACCGTCGCCGCGCGCTCGGGCCCGACCTCGTCGACGAACATCGTCCGGACGACGGCGGTCGGGCGGGGGCCGTCCGGTTCCGGCCCGAACAGCTCGGGGTACGGCTGCGGACGCAGCAGGTCGGCCAGCGGGTCGGCGAGCGTGCGGAACGGCGCGAGCGCCCACTCGGCGTCGGCGGCGCTCCCGGCGAAGCAGAGCAGCCCCATCAGGACCAGCTGGCCATGCTGCTCGGCCGGCACGAATGGCAGCGGAGGGCACGGCATCACGTTGGCGATCGTGGTCAGCTCTCGCGGCGCGGCCTGCGCCGCGGCGACGAACCCGGCGACCGTCTGCGCCGTCGCGGGCAGCAGGAGCATCCCGCCGACGACGTCGGTGAGCGCGCGCAGCCGGTAACGGAACCGCGTCACGACCCCGAAGTTGCCGCCGCCGCCGCGCAGCGCCCAGAAGAGCTCGGGGTGCGCGTGCTCGTGCACCCGGAGCACCCGGCCGTCGGCGGTCACGACGTCGGCCGCGATCAGGTTGTCGATCGTCAGGCCGTGCAGGCGCGAGAGGAACCCGACCCCGCCACCGAGCGTGATCCCCGAGATTCCGACCGAGCCGGTATCGCCGAACCCGATGACGAGCCCGTGCGCCGCGACCGCTGCCGTCAGCTCGCGCGCGGTGAGGCCCGCCTCCGCCCAGACCGTCCGGTCGCCCGGATCGATCTCGACGGCCGTCAGGTCCCGCAGGTCGAGGACGAGGCCGCCCTCGGCGGTGCTGTGGGCGGCGCCGCTGTGCCCGCCGCTGCGGACGGCAAGGGCGAGGCCGGACGCGCGGGCGAACCGGATGACCTCCGCGACGTCGGCGTCGCTCACGGGCCTCGCGATCATCGCCGGTCGCGCGTCGACACCGCCCGTCGGCATCGCGCGAAGCGTGTCGTAGTCGGGGTCGCCGGGGTCGATCACCCGGCCGGCGAGGCGCCGGCGGAGGTCGTCGGGGGTCGCGGCGTTCGGTGCCGTCTGGACGGTGGTCATGGAGACGCTCCTTGCGGACTCGGCGGGTTCAGCCTTGCAAAGCTCGACCGGTGCGGGCACAACGACTCATCGCCGCACACTCACCTGACGCGCGCGGTGACGCCGAGGTGACCGAGTGTCGCCGCACCGTCGTCGAGCCCTACGCCCGCGCGTCGTACGCGCGCGTGAGCCAAGCGCGGACCTCGTCGTCGACGTTCGCGGGGCCCGTCAGATCGACCGAGTGCGTGCACATCCCGGTGGTCGCGACGACCCGACCCGCGGGCTCGGCTCCTTTGAGGTTGAAGCCGAGGCGGACCCGGGCCGCCGACGGCGCCTCGACCAGCGCGAACTGTCTGCCCCGACGCAGGCTCACGGCCGACTTCTGCACGACGACGCTCACGTCGTCACCCAGGCCGCGCGCGGTCGCGACGACCAGGTCGCAGATCGGTCGCAGCGCCGCCTTGCCCTTGGCGTACTGCGCGTCCAGGAGGGCGTCCGGCGACGCGGGCCCGCCGGCCGCGGCGGCCCGCACGGCGAGCGCGAGCCCGTTCGCGTTGCCGTGCGTCAGGCCGTGTTCCGCCTTGAGCCAGGCGAGGATCTCGCCGTGTCGTTCGAGGCCGGCGGCGGAGGCCGCGGCGGCCCAGTCGGCGACGCTGCGCCCGGTCGCCTGCTCGATGTTGCGCAGCTGCGCGGCGGCGGCTTGCTCGGGAGTGGACATCGTCGCCTCCGGGACGGCGGATTCGTCTGACCCTCCGCACGATGGCACTGCCGGGTGGCGACGCGCCAGCCCTACTCTCGTCAGCCGTGCTCGCTACACGCCCGCGTTCAGCGGGCCGAGCGGTGGCTGCGGCTACAGGTCGCGGAAGCGCTCCTGCGCGGCCTGCCGCGTCGTGCCGAGCGTGTCGCCGACCTGCTGCCAGGTCACACCCTGGCGTCGCGCCTCGTGCACGGCCTGGCGCATGTGCAGCTCCGCGGCCTGCAGCGCATCGCGCGCGGCCCCGATCGCGCGCACGTGGCTTTCGGGAACGGTGGTGGTGTCTGAGAACGGCTCCGTTGTCGTCATGCGTCAAGACTAACCTGACGCGGGGGCCCAGGACGACGACGCGCCGCGCGCGGCCGGACCGTCCCACGAGGCGGCCACGCGCACCGCGATCTGGACGGTGCGCCTAACCTCACGGGGTGAGCAGTCGACCGAGCGCGTTGCACGCCCCCAGCACGAGCGCCCGCCAGCGCCGCGCCTGGTGTCGGCGCTGACCCTCGCGTCACGTCCGGGTCCGCCGCCGTCGGCCGAACCCGAACCCCACTTCTGCTCAACGCCTGCGCTCGACCCCCGAGGACCTCCCATGACCCTGCCCAGCACCCCCGCGCGCGCGTCCCGGCCGAATGGCCAGTGGGCGGTCGACGGCCACGCACCCCTGAACCCGAACGAGGTGGTCAAGGCCGCCGACAACGGCCTGAACGTCCGGGACCGGATCGAGAACGTCTACGCCGCGGGCGGCTTCGACTCGATCCCGGCCGACGACCTGCGGGGTCGGCTGCGCTGGTGGGGCCTGTACACGCAGCGCAAGCCGGGGATCGACGGCGGGCGGACCGCGACGCTCGAGCCGCACGAGCTCGAGGACCGGTACTTCATGCTCCGGGTCCGGATCGACGGCGGCGCGCTGACCACCGAGCAGCTGCGCACGATCGGGGCGATCTCGACCGAGTTCGGCCGCGGCACCGCCGACATCACCGACCGGCAGAACATCCAGATCCACTGGATCCGGGTCGAGGACGTGCCCGAGATCTGGCGCCGCCTCGAGGCCGTCGGCCTGAGCACCACCGAGACGGCGGGCGACGTGCCGCGCGTGATCCTGGGCAGCCCGGTCGCGGGCATCGCCGCCGACGAGATCCTCGACCCCACCTGGGCGATCGGGGAGATCGCCCGCCGCTACCTCGGCGACCCCGAGCTCGCCAACCTCCCCCGCAAGTTCAAGACGGCGATCACCGGCCACCCGAGCCAGGACGTCCAGCACCAGATCAACGACATCGCCTTCGTGGCCGTGAACCATCCCGAGCTCGGCCCGGGCTTCGACCTGTGGGTGGGTGGCGCGCTGAGCGTCGCCCCGCGCCTGGGCGAGCGGCTCGGCGCGTTCGTGCGCGAGGAGCAGGTCCCGGACGTCTGGGGCGCGATCACCTCCCTGTTTCGCGACTACGGCTACCGGCGGCTGCGCACCAAGGCGCGGCTGAAGTTCCTGCTCGCCGACTGGGGCGCCGCGTGGTTCCGCACCGTGCTGCAGGACGAGTTCCTCGGGTACGAGCTGCCAGACGGTCCCCCGCCGCCGCGACCGACGCGCGCGGGCGACCACGTCGGGGTGCACGCGCAGAAGGACGGCCGGTTCTACGTCGGGGCCGCGCCCTACGTCGGCCGCGTGTCCGGACCGGCGCTGACCGCCGTGGCCGAGCTCGCCGACGCCGCCGGGTCGCACCGCATCCGGCTGACGCCCTACCAGAAGCTCCTCGTCCTGGACGTGCCCGCCGACCAGGTCGCCGCCGTCGTCACGGGGCTGCGAGCGCACGGGCTCGAGGCCGAGCCGAGCCCGTTCCGGCAGTCCACGATCGCGTGCACGGGCATCGAGTTCTGCAAGTTCGCGATCGTCGAGACCAAAGCGACCGCGATCCGCGCGATCGACTCGCTCGACGAGCGCCTGATGGACCAGCCGGGCCTCGCCCCGATCAGCCTGCACATCAACGGGTGCCCGAACTCGTGCGCGCGCATCCAGACCGCGGACATCGGCCTCAAGGGCCAGCTGGTCATGGACGACGACGGCGCGCAGGTGCCCGGCTACCAGGTGCACCTGGGCGGCGGGCTCGCCTCGCCGGACCGCGACGAGGCCGGGCTCGGGCGCACCGTGCGCGGCCTCAAGGTCACCGCCGACGGCGTGCCCGAGTACGTCGAGCGCGTCGTGCGCCGCTACGTCGCCGACCGCGAGAGCACCCCGACCGGCGTCGAGCCGTTCGGGGCCTGGGCGCATCGCGCGGCGGAGGAGGCCCTGCTCTGACGAGCCGTCGCCCGCCGCGGTCACCGGTTCAGGCGCTGGCGCCAGTCGTCGGGCACGCGCCCCAGCGGTCCCGGCGACGCCTGACCAACCGGGTGGTGCAGCGGCGCGGCGAGCTCAGGCCCCTCGGACATCGCGTCGTCGGGGTAGCTGTAGAACCACGTCTCGCCGGGCTCGTACGAGCGGATCCACGGATGACCCTGCTCCCGGGCGTGCCGGCTGGCGTGCTGGGCCGGCGACGAGTCGCAGCACCCGACCAGCCCGCACTGCGCGCATCGGCGCAGGTGGAACCACCAACCGCCGAGCTCCTCGCAGGCCGCGCACCCGGGCCCGCTCGGCGCGACGTGGGGATCGATACCTGGGGTGTCCATCAAGTCGCTCCATCTCTCGCGAACGGGTCCGGGCTGCCGCCCGAGCCCATCGTGGCCGACCACACCCGCGTAGGCCAGCGCCCGGTGCAGCGCTAGCGTCGCGTCTCATGCCCTCAGTTCTCGTCGCCGGCCCGGTGTCCTGGAACGCGATCGTCACGGTCGCCGCCCTGCCCGAGCCCCGCTCGCAGACGCTGTTCGCGTCCGACCACCGGGACACGCTCGGGGGGACGTCGGCCGGCAAGGCGCTCGCACTGGCGCGGCTGGGCGTCGACGTCGCGCTGCACACGGTGCTCGGCGACGACGACGCCGGCACGCGCGTGCGCGCCGAGCTCGCCGAGCCACGCCTGCGCCTCGAGGCGACGGTCGTGCCGGGGCCGACCGAGCGGCACCTCAACCTGATGGCCGCCGGCGGCGAGCGCGTGTCGATCTACCTGGACGTCCCGAGGGCCCCGGACGAGGTGCCCGCGTCCGCCGCGGCGGACCTCGCCCGCTGCGAGGTCGCCGTTGTCGACCTCAGCGACGCGTCCCGCCGGTACCTGGACCTCGCCCGGACGGCCGGGGTTCCGGTGTGGTGCGACCTGCACGACTACGACGGGCACGCGGCGTTCCATCGGGACTTCCTGGCGGCCGCCGACGTCGTCGTCGTGAGCGCCGACCGCCTCGCGGACCCGCGCGCATTCCTGACCGACGCCGTCGCGGCCGGCGCGCGGTGGGCGGTGTGCACGCGCGGCGCGCGCGGGGCGCTCGCCCTCGGCCGGACCGAGGGCTGGCTCGAGGTGCCGGCCACGACCGCCACCTGGGTGGTCGACACGAACGGCGCCGGGGACGCGTTCGTCGCCGGCATGCTGCTCGGCCACCTGGAGCGACGCCCGCTCGCGCACTGCCTGCGGCTCGGCGCGGCGGCCGGCGCCCTGGCGGTGGCCTCGGCCGCGCTGGTCTCGACCGACCTGACGGCCGACGCGGTGCGCCGGATCGCCGGTTTGGCCAGCGACACGGGGGCCGATCAGCCCGAGTAGGTCGCCCGTCGCCGCGTTCGTGTTTACTCAAGCGATGCCCTCGCCCACGAGCCCGCCCGCCCGGGCATCCGCCCGCGTCGGCACCGGCCTCGCGGTCGGCTCGATGCTCTGCGTCCAGCTCGGTCTCGCCGCGTCCATCGGCCTGGTCGACGACCTCGGGCCGGCGGGCGTCGCGTGGCTGCGGCTCGGTTGGGCGGGCGTCATCTTCCTGCTGCTCGTGCGTCCGCGGCCGTGGACGATGTCCCGCCGCGGCCTGCGCGCGAGCGTCCTGCTCGGCGTCGTGACCGCCGGGGTCACCCTGCTGTTCATGGCGGCCGTGTCCAGGTTGCCGCTCGGGACGGCGAGCGCGCTCGAGTTCCTCGGGCCGCTCGGGGTCGCGGTCGCGCACAGCCCCGGCCTGCGCAAGCTGGTCTGGCCGGTGCTCGCCGGGCTCGGGGTGCTGCTGATGACCGAGCCGTGGCTCGGCAAGGTCGACGCCGTCGGCGTCGGCTTCGCGCTCGGCGCGGCGGTGTGCTGGGCCGCGTACATCGTGCTGACCCAGCGGGTCGGGGACGAGGTGTCGGGGCTGCGGGGCCTGGCGATCTCGATGCCGGTGGCGGCGCTCGTCGCGACGGTCGTCGCGGCCCCGAGCACGGTCGGCTCGCTGACCTGGCCCCTCGTGGCCGCGGGCCTTGGCCTCGCGATCCTCCTGCCCACCGTGCCGTTCACGTTCGAGCTGCTCGCGCTGCGCCGGCTGACCACGGCCGCGTTCGGCACGCTCATGAGCCTCGAGCCCGCCATCGCGCTGCTGATCGGTCTGGTCTTCCTCCAGCAGCAGCCGGGCCTCGTGCCGGTGCTCGGCATCGCCTTCGTGGTCGCCGCCGGGATCGGTGCCGAGCGCAGCGGCGCGCGACCCGACGCCGCGATCGCGCCGACGACGCGCGCCGGGTCCTAACCGCCGGGCCCGAGGCTCCCCGGCCGGACGGTCCGGCCGTGCGCGGCCCGCGCCAGCACCGCGCCCGCGATCAGCACCCACAGGTTCACCCCGACGGCGCCGGCGAGGTACAGCACGAACAGCGCGTCCGGGGCGCCGTCGAGCAACGGCCCGAACAGGCCGATGAGCACCCGCACGGCGGGGATCACCCCGAGCCAGACGAGCGGCGCGGGCAGGAGTCGCGACCGGCCCGCGAGCACGCAGATCCCGACGACCCACCCGCTCACGGCGAGCAGCCCGGCGGCGTAGGCGCCCTGGACGCCCACCAGGTGCACGACGAGGTAGGCCGCCCGGCCGTCGGCGGCGTCGATCTCCGCGATCCGCAGCACCGGACCGGGTGCGCCGACCTGGACGGCGCCCGCGGCCGCGAGGCAGGCGGCAGCGAAGAACCCGCAGGCGGCGACGGACCTCCGGGCGACGCGGCTCGCGCGCTCCGCGAGCGCCTCGTCGAGGCCGATCACCGCGACCGTGAGGGCGACCGCCATCGCGACGATGCCGAGCCCGGCCGCGACGTACACGTCGCCGTGCGCGCGGAAGAACGCCAGTCCGACGGCCGCGTCGTCGCCGTCGGTCAGGCCTAGTCGGGCGACCGCCAGGCTCGTGAGCGCGAGGACCCGAGGGCCGTCAGCCCGTAGGCGATCATCGCCTGCCCGCCTCGCCGTGCCGCGCCCATCGCGCCTCCCGAGTCCGAGAGTACGTCGCCGTCAGAGCACGTTGACCGCTCGCGCCGCGACGATCGCGAGGGTCACGAGCGAGACGCTCGCGGCGCCGGCCATCATGGCCTTTGCCCGCGCGGACAGCGGCATCGTGTCGGTCGGGCTGAACGCCGTCGCGGTCGTGAAGCCCACGAACAGGTAGTCCGCGAAGCTGGGCCGCCAGCTGTCCGAGTCCCACCCCGGCACCCCGCCCATCTGCACGAAGAGCAGGTCCGGCCGGCCCGGGCGGCGGTCGTGCCGCGGGTCACGCGCGAACGGCCCGCCGCGATCCGTCTCCCACAGCGCGAGCGCGACGGCGGCGACGTTCGTGATCCAGATCAGCAGCGCGGCCTGTACCAGCGCCCGCGGCGCGATCGACGTGCCCGACACGACGACGTCGACCAGCAGCGCGAGGTGCCACGCGTTCGCCACCGCGAGCAGTCCGGTGAGGGTGAGCGCGGTCCACCGCAGCCAGCGGGTGTCCCGGGACAGCCGGACCGGGTTGACCATCGCGACCGGTGCGAGCAGCGCGACCTCGAGGACCGGCAGCAGCCAGACCGGCCCGGCCGTCACCGCGCCGGGCAGCGCGAGCTGCAGGCCCAGCACTCCGGCGACGGTCACCGTTGCCGGCCATCGGCGCTCGTGCGGGGCCAGGTCGCTCACCGGCGCAAGTGTGCCGCATCTGCGCACGCCGCTAGCCTCGTGCGCATGACCGACAGGGAGTTCCGCTGATGGAGTACCTCCTGCTCGGGGTCGTGGCCGCGGTCCTGATCGTCGCGGTGAACGCGCTCGCGCCGAAGGTCGGCGTCTCCGCCGCGCTGCTGCTCATGCTCCTCGGCGTCGGCCTCAGCCTGATCCCGGCCGTGCCTGCCATCCACCTCGAGCCCGAGTGGATCCTCGCCGGCGTGCTGCCGCCGCTGCTGTACTCGACCTCGGTCGGGATGCCCGCGATGGACTTCCGGCGCGACCTCACCGCGATCAGCGGCCTGTCGGTGACGCTCGTCGTCGTGACGTCCGTCGCCCTGGGCGTCGTGTTCTCGGCGGTGATCCCCGACGTCGGGCTCGCGACGGGGATCGCCCTCGGCGCGATCGTCAGCCCCACGGACGCCGTCGCCACCGCGATCGTGCGCCGCCTCGGCGTCGGCCCCCGCGTCGTGACGGTGCTCGAGGGCGAGAGCCTGCTCAACGACGCCTCCGCCCTCGTGCTCCTGCGCTCGGCGATCGCGGCCACCGCCGCGTCGGTCTCGCTGTGGCACGTCGCGGGCAACTTCCTGTACTCGATCGCGGTCGCCGTCGGCATCGGGTTGGTGGTCGGCCGGGTCAGCCTCGCCGTGCGCTCGAAGCTGCCCGACGCGCACCTGACGACCGCGATCTCGTTCATCGTCCCGTTCATCGCCTACCTGCCCGCCGAGCGCCTGGGCGCGTCCGGGCTCGTCTCGACCGTCGCCGCTGGGCTCGTCACCGGGTACGGCAGCGCCAAGTACCTGCGCCCGCAGGACCGCATGGCCGAGACGGCCAACTGGCGGACCCTCGAGCTGCTGCTCGAGGGTGGGGTCTTCCTCGTGATGGGGCTCGAGCTCTTCGGGCTCGTCGACGACGTCGGCGCGGCGGGCGGCAGCCTCGCCCTCGCCCTCGGCGTCGGGCTCCTCGGCGCGGTCGTCGTCGTCGCCTTGCGCGCCCTGTACGTCGTGCCGCTGCTGTGGCAGCTGCGGGCCCGGGCTCGGCGCGGTCCGGCGGTCAAGGGACACCTCACGAACCTGGACGCGCGGATCGACGCGAGTGGGCTGACCCGGGTCGCGATCGCGCGCACGGGGCGCGGGCGGCGCGGCGAACAACCCACCCGCGACATCGCGCCGGCCAAGGCCGGCACCCGTCCGGGCCGCGCGACCGACGCGGCCAGCTTCCGGACCCGGATCACCCAGCAGATCGCCGACATCGACTACCTCAGCGCCGAGCCGCTCGGCTGGCGGGAGGGCGTCGTGCTCGTGTGGGCCGGGATGCGCGGGGTCGTTACGCTCGCCGCGGCCCAGTCGCTGCCGCACGACACGCCCCAGCGATCGCTCCTGGTGCTCATCGCGTTCGTCGTCGCGGCCAGCACGCTGCTGGTGCAAGGCAGCACCCTGCCCTGGCTGGTGCGCCGCCTCGGTCTGGTCCGGGCCAGCGCCGACGGGGCCGGTGAACGTGCCGAGCTGCTCGGCGAGCTCGATGCGCTCGCCAGTGCCACGATCGACCTGCCCGACCTGCGCCGACCCGACGGCCGGCCGTACGACGAGCAGATGCTCGCGCGCATCCGGCTCGCGCTGGAGCACCGCCATGCGGAGGACGGCGCGGGCGACGACGACGCCACGGGCGTGGGCGACGGCGCGGGCGGCGCGGGGCTCCGCTCGGCCCAGTACCGCGAGCTCCGCCTAGCCGTCATCGGCGCGCAGCGCGCCCACCTCCTGCACGCCCGGCAGCTCGGCATCTACAGCTCGGCGGCCCTCAACCAGGCGCTCGCCGTGCTCGACGCCGACCAGATCAGCACCGAGCTGCGGAGCCAGTGATGAGGCCCGTCGGCGCGCCCGGTGCTCCGTCGCGGCTGGACCTCGAGAGGTACGAGCTCGAGTTCGACGAGAACTTCGGGGGCACTGAGCTGAACCGGGACCACTGGCTCCCGTACTACCTGCCGCAATGGAGCAGCCGGGCCGCGACCGAAGCGCGCTACGACATCCGGGCCGGGTGCCTGACGCTCCGGGTCGACGCCGACCAGGCACCGTGGTCCCCGGAGTTCGACGGCGAGGTGCGGGTGTCGTCCCTGCAGACCGGGCTGTGGTCCGGGCCGCTCGGCTCACCCAACGGACAGCACCGCTTCCGGCCCGGCCTCGTGGTCCGCGAGCCACAGGCGGCGTCGCGCCTGTACACGCCGCGGTTCGGCGTCGTCGAGGTCCGGGCGGCGGCGACCGACGACCCCGACGCGCTCGTCGCGCTGTGGATGATCGGCGTCGAGGACGCACCCGAGCGGTCGGCGGAGATCTGCGTCGTCGAGGTCTTCGGCGCGGACGTCGGGCCGGGAGTCGCCGCCGTCGGGATGGGCATCCACCCGTTTGCGGACCCGACGCTCGTCGACGACTTCTCGGTGCTGGCGCAGCCGATCGACGCGCGCGAGCTTCATCGGTACGCCGTGCGCTGGACGCCCGACGAGGTGGCCTTCTACCTCGACCGCGAGCTCGTGCGGGTGATCGGGCAGGCCCCGCAGTACCCGATGCAGCTCATGCTCAACGTGTACGACCTGACCGGCCCGGGGCACGAGGGCCGCTACCCGAAGGAGTTCGTCGTCGACTACGTCCACGGTTACCGACCGCGCTAGGGGCACCGTGTCGGCACGGATATGGCGGCAGCTACCGCGTCACACGCCGAGGCAGGGCGAACACGAGCGCGAAGGCGACCACCGCGAAGGACGCGCTGACCGCGAGGGCCACGGCGGCGCTGTGGGTGAAGGCCACCGCGAGCTCGGCCGCGGTCGGGGGCGCCGTCGTCGTCGGCAGCGTGAGGGTGCCGAAGAAGACACTGCCGATGATCGCGATGCCGATCGCGCTGCCGAGCCGCTGCATCGTGGCGATCACGCCGCTGGCCGCGCCGGCCTCGTGCCGATCCACGGTCGCGATGATGAACTGGGCGTTCGGGGCGATGAACAGCCCGCTGCCGGCGCCCGCTACGAGCAACGGCACCAGGAGGTCCCAGTTCGTCAGGTCGCCGGGCTCGACCAGCCGCAGGACCAGCCACAGCGCGATGAGGCCGACCGCGACCATCCCGGCGCCGATGACGAGCACTCGGCGGCCGATCGAGGCGGCGAGGCGCCCGCTCTGCGAGGCACCGACGATGCTGCCCAGCGCGAACGGCACCGACACGAGCCCCGACTCGAGCGCGGAGTGGCCGAGCCCGGCCTGCCAGAGCAGCGAGATCGTGAAGAAGATGCTGACGAACGCCGCGAAGTACACGAGCGCGAGGATCGTGCCGCCCGTGAAGGCGGCGTGCGAGAACAGGTGCGGCGGCACGAGCGGGCTGCGCCCGCGCCGGGCCACCCTGACCTCCCAGGCGCCGAAGGCCACGATCAGCAGGACCCCGCCGGCCAGCGATAGGAAGGTCCACCGCGGCCAGCCCTGGTCCTCGCCTTCGATGAGCGGCACCAGCAGCGCGACGAGGCCGCCCGAGAGCAGCAGCAGACCCCCGAGATCGACGCCCTTCGCCGCCTGGGCACCGGCCGAGCCCGCGGGCAGCAGGACGACCGCCGCGACGAGCGCGACGATGCCGAACGGGATGTTGACGAAGAAGACCAGCCGCCACCCGTCGGCGTCGCCGAACGCCTCGATGAGCAGGCCGCCGATCAGCGGCCCGAGCGCCGTGGCAACCCCGATGACCGCGCCCATGATCGCGAACGCCTTGCCGCGGGTCCGCCCGGTGAAGAGCAGCTGAATGTACGCGGTCACGGCCGGCAGGTAGATGCCCCCGGCCAGCCCCTGCGCGACCCGGGCGACGATCAGCTGGGTGCCGCCCTGGGCGAGCCCGCACGCGACGCTCGCCGCCGTGAACAGGGCCAGGCCCGCGATGAAGACCCACTTGTGCCCGTACCGGTCGCCGAGCCGGCCGGCAGGGATGAGCGCGAGCCCGAAGGCGAGCGCGTACCCGGAGATGATCCACGACAGCGTCGCCTCCGAGGCGTCGATGCTTGTCCGGATCGTCGGCAGCGCGACGTTCACGATGGTCGCGTCGAGCAGCGACATCGACATGCCGATCAGGAGCACGCCGAGCACGCGCCAGGAGCGCGGTGAGACGACGCCGCCCGTGGGCGGCGGGGCGGAGCTGTCGGTCACGGGCGGTGATCCTCTCGGACGGAGCGCGAGGTCGCGCAGCGATTCTCCGCCCCGACGAGCGTTTCGCGCGACTCCTGCGCCGGCAGGTGTGCGCGCCACCCGGAGGCCACGACGGCGAGGCAGCCCAGGGCGATGACGACGCCCGCGCCGAACATCTCCGGGTAGGTCCAGCGGCGGGCGAGCACCGCGAGGACCGCGGGGATGAAGAAGCCGAGGTAGGCGAACGAGTAGTACACGGCGGTGAGGCCGGCGCGGTCGTCGGGTCCCGCGATGCGCTGGACCTCGTTGAGCCCCGCGACGAGCGCGAGCCCGTAGCCCATGCCGAGCACCGCGGCCGCCGCGAACGCGAGCGTCAGGGTCAGCTCGCGTGCGGCGAGGGCTCCTAGGGCCATCCCGGCGACGATGATGACGAGCGCGATGACCGAGGCCCGCGCGCTGCGGTGGGTGTCGATGGCCCGCCCGAGCACCTGGATGCCGACGCCGCACCCGAGCGTGAGCACGGTCAGCAGGGCCGAGAACGCGATCGGCAGGCCGCCCGCGTGCGAGCGCATCAGGCCCGGCAGCACCGCGTAGGCGCTGCCCACGCAGCCGAACACCCACGGAGCGAGCGGGACCACGACCCGCCGGAACCGGCGGTGCGCGACCGACGGAACGCGCAGGTCACCGCGCAGCGAGCCCCGCGCGCGGGGCGTGCTGGCAGGGCGCGTCTCCGGGGCGCGCAGCAGCCACGCGCCCGTGCCGACGGTGAGCGCGACGTGCACGAGGTAGGCGGTCGCGGTGGGCAGCGGACCCCACTGCGCGAGCGCGCCGGCCACCCCAGCGCCGACCAGGAAGCCGAGCGTCAGGGCGAGCGACGCGCGGCGCGCGCCCGCCCCCGGGTCCGGGTCGTCCACGGAGAGCTCGGCGATCCACGTCGTGCCGACGGCCATCACCAGGCCCAGCGCGGTGCCGCAGAGCACGCGCCCGAGCGACAGCGCCAGCACGGACTGCGCGAAGCTCGCGAGCACGAGCGACCCGACGAGGCTCAGCGGCGCCGCGGGCAGCAGCAGGGGCCGCCGCCCGTAGCGGTCCGACAGCGGTCCCCCGACGAGCAGCGCGGGGACGATGCCGATCACGTACGCGCCGAGCAGCAGGTCGACCGTGACGGCGGAGAAGTTGCTCACGTCGCGGTACATCACCAGCAGCGGCGTGAACTCGTTGCCGCCCCAGGCGATCGCGAACATCGAGCCGCCGACGGCGAGCCAGGGCGCCCGCCACCACCGCACCCGGGCCGTTGCCGGGGCCGGGGCCAGCGCGGGTGCCAGGCCCGCCGCGCGCGTCACCGGGGCGAGGCCCACCGCGCGCGTCACAGGGACGCGGCGTCGGCGGCGCGCTCGGCCAGGTGGGCGTCCTGCAGGTGGCGCCGGAGGGCGTCCTCGAAGCCGGCGGTGTCGCCCGCGCCGATCAGCGCCGCGAGCCGCGCGTGCCCGGCGACGAAGCCGCGCGCACGCTCGACGTCGCGCCACAGCGAGCGCGCGACCATGCGGTGCTGTCGCTCGCACAGCGTGACGCTGAACCCCGTCAGCAGCGCGTTGCCGCCGGCCGCGACGATCGCGAGGTGGAAGGCCGTGTCCTGCACCGAGTAGGCCTCGACGTCGCCGTGGTCGAGGGCCGCGGTCTGTTCCGCCACGGACGACTCCAGCGCCGACCGCAGCCGGTCCCGGTCGTCGGCGGTGGCCAGTGCCGCGACGGCGTGCACCTCGAGCAGCAGCCGGGCGTCGACGACCGCCCGGGCCTCGCCCGCGGCGATGGGCACGACGACGGCGCCCCGCTTGGGGTACAGCCGCAGCCAGCCCTCGGCCTCGAGCCGCAGGAACGCCTCCCGCACCGGCGTGCGGCTCAGCGCGAGCTGGCCCGCGATCTCGCCCTCGCTCACCATCGAGCCCCCGGGCAGGCGGTCGTCGAGGATCAGATCCTTGACGTGCCGGTACGCGACGTCGGCGGCGGACAGGGTCGATCGCGGCATAGACACAACATGAGTCTATGCCGCCGTTCCCGCCGGACGGGCTGCTAGCCGGCGAGCCCGAGCAGCTGGCCGAACGCGGCGGAGGCCGCCAGCCCGAGGAACGTCCACCCGACCATGCTCGCGCCGACGTACCCGACGAAGGTGGCCTTGTCGCCGGTGGTTCCTTCCCAGCGGGGCGCGGGGGTCTCGCGCACCCAACGGCGCGCGGCGCCGACGGAGCCGAGAGGGGATCGCCGTCGGGCGGCGGACGGGGCGAAGATCTGCAGGGTGGACATGTGGTGCTCCTGGGTGTGGATCGCGCGTTGTGGTCGGGGTCTCCGACCCTCTAACGATGGCGCATCGGGCGCAGGTCCGCCTGGGATTTTTGACCTACGCCGCGCGGCGGCCCCGTCGCCCGCCCCTAGTTTGCTCAGCTCGCCTGGTCGTAGGAGTCGACGACCGAGACGTCGAGCGCGAAGTCGACCGGGCCGTCCCCGAACAGCAGCCGACCCGCCTCGGCGGCGGCGGCCACGATGGCGGCGGCGACGTCGTCGGCCGCTGCCGCCGGGGCGTGCACCATGACCTCGTCGTGCAGGAAGAAGATCAGGTGCGGGCGGCCGTCGAGCGCGAGCAGCCGCCGCCGCAGCGCCGCCATCCAGCACAGCGCCCACTCCGCGGCCGTGCCCTGGACCACGAAGTTGCGGGTGAACCGGCCCCAGTCGCGGCGCCGCCCCCGCGCCGCGCGGACGTCGTCGGGCCGGGCGAGCTCGCCCTCCGCCCGGGCCACCACCTCCTGCCACGCGGCGCCGGGCAGCGGCGACGACCGGCCCAGCCACGTGGACACGACCTCGCCGCGCTCCCCCGCGCGCGCCGCGTCCTCGACGAGCGCGACGGCACGCGGGAACGCCCGGGTCAGCTGCGGCATCAGGACCGCGCTCGGCCCGGTCGTGGCGCCGTAGATCGCGCCGAGCATCGCGTACTTCGCCTCGGCCCGGGTGTCCACGATGCCGGCGTCGACGACGCCCTGGTACAGGTCGGCATGGCGGCCGGCGGCGGCCATCGCGGCGTCGCCCGACATCGCGGCGAGCACGCGCGGCTCGAGCTGGGCGGCGTCGGCGACCACGAGCTTCCACCCCGGGTCGGCCCGGACCGCCGCCCGCACGCTCGCGGGCAGCTGCAGCGCGCCGCCGCCGTTCGTCGCCCACCTGCCGGTGACCACGCCGCCGGGCACGTACTGCGGCCGGAACCGGCCCTCGTGCACCCACGCCTGCATCCACGACCACCCGTTGGCGCTGAGCAGTCGGGCGAGCTTCTTGTACGCCAGCAGCGGGGCGACCACGGGGTGGGTCTGCTCGCGCAGCTCTCCCGTGCGGGTCGTGGCGACGTCGAGCCCGGCCGACCGCAGCGCGCGCAGCAGCTCGGGCGGCGAGTCCACGTTGACGGACGGGTTCCCGAGCGCCGCGCGCACCTGCGCCGCGAGCTCGTCGAGGCGTGGCGGGCGGCCGCCGTGCACCGGCCGGGCCCCGAGCGCGCGGGTCAGCAGCGCGTCGTGCACGTCGACGCTCCACGGCATGCCGTCGTGGTGCATCTCCGCGGCGATGAGTGCCCCGGTCGACTCGGCCGCGAGCAGCAGCCGCAACCGGCCCGGCGCGCGCGACCCGGCGACAGCGGCGAGCTGCGCGGCGAGCTCGTCGACGACGTCGAGCTTCCCGTCAAGGCGGGCGACGTCGTCGAGCACCCCGCCGAGATTCGCGCCGCCGCCGTCGCCGTCCGCGCCGGCGGTGGGGGTGGCGGCCGACGCCGGGTCGTCGAAGAGCGTGAGCTCCGGCAGCGCGTGCTCCTGCCGGCGCGCCTCGTCCCACAGGCCCGCCGGGGCGAGCGCGAGGCCGGACCGGTCGCAGGTCGCGCTGCGGCGCAGGATCGCGTGGCACAGGCGCAGGTCGTAGGCCCGCTCGACCCGGCTGCCGGCGGCGAGCAGCGGCGGGTACCAGCGGTCCGTGTCGTCCCACACCCACCGGGGACGATCCTGCTCACGGGCCGCGACGAGCGCCGGCAGCTCGCGCGCGTCGACGACGGTGCGGTCCCCCGGGGCGCCCTGGTCCGAGACCGCAACGACGACGACGGCGCCCGGCCGAGCGGCGTCGTCGGCAACTACCAGGAAGGACACGCCCCATTCTCGCCGCCGCCACCCACATCCCGCGGCAACCCACATCCCCCGACACCCACACCGCGCCCCCCACACCGCCGCCTCCACCCACAACCCGGCCGACGCCGCTCGCGCTCAACTCGCGCTCAACTCGCGCTCACCCTCTCCGCGAACTGCCAGTTGTGGTCGCCCGACGGGCGAATTCGGGCACACAACTCCCCGTTCGGCGTGCCGGCTGCGTCCGCCAGCGAGGAGTCTCGTGGGTGCGAGGGGGGTCATCGGGTGCAAGGGGGGTCATCGGGGGCGATGAGTTTCGGGAGGACGCGGAGTTGTATGGGTGGCACCCGAGACGAAGGGACGGTACGCATGAGCCCGACGCTCGCGGCGTGCTTCGCGCATCCCGACGACGAGGCGTACTGCACCTACGCGTCGGTCGCGCTGCACTGCGCCGAGCCGACGTTCCGCCTGGCCGTGCTGCTGGCGACGGACGGGGAGGCCGGCGAGGTGGCGCCGGGCCTCGAGGTCGGGCCGGACGGGCTGGGCGCGCTGCGGCGGGAGGAGGACGCGCGCGCGTGGCGCAGCCTCGGATACTCCCCGGACCGGCAGGACTGGCTCGGCCTGCCCGACGGCGCTCTCGCCGAGGTGCCGTTCGACGGCCTCGTCTCGTCGGTGGCGACCTTCCTGGACGCCGAGCGCCCCGACGTCGTCGTGACCTTCGGGCCCGACGGGCTCACCGGCCACCCCGACCACGTCGCGATCGGGGCGGCGACGGACGCGGCGTTCCACGCGGTGCGCCGCGACGGCGGTCCGGGCCTGCGCCGCCTCCTGCACCCCGCCATCGCGGACTCCTGGTTCGCCCGGCACCAGGCGTGGCGGCGGGCGAACGGCCACCCGCCGTGGGACCCCGACCGCATCTACCACCTGCGCAGCGTCGAGGACTCGCGCATCGGGGTGGACGTGCGCACCGCTGCCGTCGCGCACCGGCTGCTCGCCGGTCTCAAGGAGCACCGCAGCCAGCGGCACGTCATGCTGCCCGCCGTCGACGACGACACGTTCGTCCGCGGGGCCACGCACGAGACGCACGTGGTGGTCTGGCCGCCGCGCGCGCCGACCGAACCGCCGCTGCACAGCATCTTCGAGGGCCTGGACTGACCCGGCGCGCCGGCCCGGCCGCGGAAGGGGCACGATGGCCAGTGTGACCACACTCGAGCGCCTGACCGCAGACCTGACCGTGTCCATGAAGGCCCGCACGGCCTTCCGCACCAACACGGTGCGCCAGGCGATCGCCGCCGTGCGCGCGGCGGAGAAGTCCGGCCCGGCCGCCCGCGAGCTGACCGACGAGCAGATCCAGGCGGTGCTGGCCGGCGAGGTGAAGCGGCGGCGCGAGAGCGCGCAGATCTACCGCGACGCGGACGCCACCGAGCGTGCCGAGACCGAGACCGCCGAGGCCGACCTCATCGAGGCGTACCTGCCGGCCACGGTTACCCCCGAGGTGCTCGACCAGCTCGTGGCGGACGCCATCGCGGCGTCAGGCGCGAGCAGCCTCAAGGACATGGGCACGGTCATGAAGGCGGCCAACGCCGCGGCCGCCGGCCTGGGACGGGTCGACGGCAAGGAGCTCTCGGCGCGCGTGCGACGCGCGCTGCAGGGCTGACCGGCTGCCGGGCTCACGGGCTGCCGGACTGACGGACTGACGGGCTCGCGGGCTCACGGGCATCGACAGGTAATACCTCCGCGCGTATCGTCGAATTCCAGCACCGCGCCGGATCTCCGAGCGGGCGGCCGACGTCGGCCGCCGCCGGGCGGCTCGTGGGCTCACCTCGCTGGGAGGGCACCTGATGCCGAACCGTCCGGTCGGCGCTCGCGGCGCCAGCGTCACGGCCCGGCACCCCCGTCTGAGGCTGTTTGCTCCGGTCGTCCTCGTCCTGATGATCGCCCCGGTCGTCCTCGTCCTGACCCAGTCGCTCGTCCTGCGGCGCGCGCTCGACCTCCCGGACTACAGCACGTTCGTCGTCGCGTCCGCCTGGGGCATCGTCCTGACCGTCGTGCTCGCCCTCCCGGTGCTCTACTTCGGCGGCGGCCACGCCCTCGCCCGACGCCTGTCCTTCGTCGAGGCCCGCGCTTTCCGCGACGAGCTGACCGGGCTGCCCAACGAGGCGACGTTCCGCGAGGTCATCGAGCGGGAGATCGACCGGGCGATGCGCTACCGCGACCCGTTCACGCTCGCGCTCGTCGACGTGGACGACTTCACCTTCGTCCGGGCGAACGTCGGCGGCCGCACCGCCGACGACCTGCTCGTGGCCCTCGCGCACGCCCTGCGCACCGGCCGCTCGGTCGACCTCCCGTTCTACCTGGGCGGCGACACCTTCGCGGTGATCATGCCGCACACCGACGGCGGCGCCGCGGCCTGGGCGGTGACCCGGCTCCGGCACGCGGCGCTCGCGCGCATGGGCGGCATCACCGTCAGCGCGGGCCTGGCGGTGTTCGACCCCGCGGCGTTGAGCTCCGGCGCCGCCCCGGACGGCGCCGTGCTGCGCGCCCGCGCGGGGGCCGCCCTGGACGAGGCCAAGCGCAACGGGCGGAACCAGGTGGTCACGCACAGCGGGCTGATCGAGCGCGTCGAACGCGCCCCGGCGCCCGACACCATCGCGGCGGTCCAGCAGATCCTGGTGAGCCGGTTCATGTCGGCCGAGTACCAGCCGATCTGGAACGTCGAGACCCAGGTCGTGCTCGGGATCGAGGGGTTCGCGCGGCCGGCGGCCGAGCTCGGCCTTTCGGGGCCGCGAGAGGCCTTCGACGCAGCCGACCAGCTCGGGTGCGTGGACGACCTCGATCTCCTGTGCCGTCAGGCAGTGCTCGCCCACGTCGCGGACCTGCCGACGGACCTCCTGCTGTTCCTCAACGTCGCTCCCGAGTTCCTCGAGCACGGCGAGCAGGCCGGCCTCGCGCTGCGCGACGACGTCGAGGCCGCCGGGCTGTCCCCCGGGCACGTGGTCGTCGAGCTCGCCGGGCTCGACCGCGCGGGGGGCGCGGCGGTCACGGCGGCGAGCGACTCGCTCCGCGGGCTCGGATTCCGCCTCGCCCTGAACGACCCGCTGTCGCACGCCGACGAGCCCAGCCTGCTGCGCCGGGTCCGTCCCGACTACGTCAAGGTCAGCCGGGACGCGGTGCGCCGGGCGAGCGACGGGCATGCCGGTCGGGCCGCGCTCGCGTCCGTGCTCGCCTTCTGCGCTGACGCCCACGCGGCCTTGGTGGCCGAGGGCATCGAGACCGAGTCCCTGCTGCACCACCTCGTCACGACGGCGCACAGCCAGACGCGGCACGCCCAGGTCATCTGCGCGCAGGGGTACCTTCTCGGCCGCCCGGCCGCGGAGCCACCGTGGCGCCGGCCCGGCGGGATGGCGTGGCCGCTCGAGCACGCCGCGTGAGCGCCGCTACCGCAGCGCGCGGGCGAGCGCGGCCGCCTGGCGACGGTGCCCGACCGCCTCGTACCCGACGACGACGACCGCGGGCGCCAGCGTCACGATCAGCAGGCACACGCCGATCGCGACCCCCACCCCGGCGAGGACGACGGCGATGAGCAGCAGCACGACGCTGCCGACGAAGAGGGCGACGTGCAGCGGGTCGAAGTCGTGCAGGAGATAGGCGTACAGGCCGAATAGCGCGACCGAGGAGGCGAGCAGCGGGACGGAGATGGCGACGATCGCCCCGAGCACGCCGACGACGGCGCTGCCCTCGATCACGTACGCGGCCACATGCAGGCCAGCACCCGTGGCGGCGATCGAGCCGTAGACCGCGACGTGGCCGTAGGCCCACACGAACGCCCGGCGCCGGTGCCTAGCCAGGATCTCGGCGGACGGGATGATGAAGTAGCTCCACCACAGGCCGAACGCGATGCCGACCCCGGCGACCACCACCAGGACGGCCTCGGCGCTCCAGCCCTGCTCCTGCACGAGCCCCGACACGGCGGCGACGGTGCCGAAGATCACCTCGCCGAGCGCGATGATCGCGAGGAGGCCGTGCCGCTCGGCGATGTGCTGCGGGTTCCACGGCGTGCTCGGGAACCTCCGCTCGGCGACGACCGGGCCGGTGCACTCGAGCACGAACAGCAGCGCCGCCCCGCAGAGGAAGGCGGCGGTGGACTGGTCGGCAAGCGCGAGGACGATCCATCCCAGCTGCGCGACGCCCACGAAGGACACGTACGTGACGGCGGTGCGGCGCCGCTCCGGGTCTTGCCGCGCGACCCGCAGCCATTGCCCGATCATCGCGATGCGCATGATGACGTACCCCGCGACCATCACGGCGTTGTCGACGCCGTGGCCCTCCTCGAGCGAGGCGAACAGGTCCGGCAGGCCCAGCGCGAAGACGACCACACCGATCATCTGCACCATCGTGGTCAGGCGGTAGGACCAGTCGTCGGTGTCGTACGCGGACGCGAACCAGGAGAAGTTGATCCAGGCCCAGCAGGTGCTGGCGATGGCGACGACGAAGCCGATGACGCCGGGGGCCGGGTGGCCGGCGGCGACCAGGTGGGCGAGCTGGTCGGCGGCCTGCCCGAACGCGACGACGAACGTCAGGTCGAAGAGCAGCTCGAGCGGGCTCGCGGGCCGGTGCCCCTCGCCCGGGTCGCGCCCGGCCATCCGGGCCAGGGGGTGGCCGCGGACGTTGGTCGGCGGGTTGTCGGCTGGCACGCCGCCAGTATTGCGGTGACATGTCCCCGTGCGCGAGATGCCGACCGGCGGCCGGCGTGCTCGAATGGCGACGACCGCTCGCACGCCTCCCAACCCACGAAGGGCTGACCATGTCCGTCACCGATGAGCTCCTGCGCAACGCCGAGCAGTACGCCCGGTCGTTCACGAAGGGCGACCTGCCCCTGCCCCCGGCGCGGCACATCGCGATCCTCGCGTGCATGGACGCGCGCCTGAACGTCTACGGCCTGCTGGGCCTGGAGGAGGGCGACGCGCACGTCATTCGCAACGCGGGCGGGATCGTCACGCAGGACGAGCTGCGCTCGCTCGCGATCAGCCAGCGGCTGCTCGGCACGCGGGAGATCGTCCTGATCCACCACACCGATTGCGGCATGCTGACGTTCAGCGACGACGAGTTCCGCGCCAGCATCCTCGCCGAGACCGGCGTCAAGCCGACCTGGGCACCCGAGGCGTTCACCGACCTCGACGCCGACGTGCGGCAGAACATCGGCCGGATCCAGGCCGAGACCGCCATCCCCTACCGGGACGCCGTCCGCGGCTTCGTCTACGACGTCGCGACGGGCACCCTGCGGGAGGTGCGGTAGTCAGACCTCGAAGATGTACCCCACGCCGGGCTGCGTGATGATGTGCCGCGGGTGGGCCGGGTCCCGCTCGAGCTTGCGGCGCAGCTGCGCCGTGTACACCCGCAGGTAGCTGGTCTCGGTCGAGTAGGCGGGGCCCCACACCTCCTGCAGCAGCTGCAACCGGCCGACGAGCTTGCCGCGGTTGCGCACGAGCACCTCCACGAGGGCCCACTCGGTCGGGCTCAGGCGCACCTCGACCCCGGCGCGCAGCACGCGCCGGCGCGCCAGGTCGATCGTGAGCTCGCCCGCCTCGACGACCGCCTCGGTCGCGTCGCCCGGCGTCGCGCGCCGCACCGCCGCCCGCAGCCGCGCGAGCAGCTCGTTCATCGCGAACGGCTTCGTGACGTAGTCGTCGGCCCCCGCGTCCAGCGCGTCGACCTTGTCCTCGCCGTGCTGGCGCGCCGAGAGCACCACCACGGGCACCCGGCTCCAGCCGCGGATCCCGGCGATGACGTCGAGCCCGGAGATGTCGGGCAGCCCGAGGTCCAGCAGCACGACGTCGGGATGCCAGCTCGCCGCGAGGTCGAGCGCGTCGGCGCCCGTGGTCGCCGACGCGACCTCCCAGCCGTGGGCACGCAGGTTGATCGCGAGCGCGTGCACCAGCGCGGCCTCGTCGTCGACGACGAGGACTCGGGAGCCGCTCATGCGATCACCTCGGCGAGCGGGACGGTCAGGACCATGGTCAGGCCGCCGCCGGGGGTGTCCTCCGCGGCCAGCTCGGAGCCGACGGCGGCCGCGAGTCCCAGCGCCACGGCCAGCCCGAGGCCCAGCCCGTCCGAGGACGAGTCGCCCAGCCGCTGGAACGGCTCGAACATGCGCGCCTTGAGCTCCTCGGACAGGCCGGGGCCGGTGTCGATCACGCGGAGCTCGACCTCGCGGAGCGTGGACGACGCGCAGACGCGGACCGTGGCGCCCGGCGGTGAGTGGCGCACCGCGTTCGACACGACGTTCGCCAGCACGCGCTCGAGCAGCCCGGCGTCGGTGGCCACGAGCGGGAGCGTCTCGGGCACCTCCACCTCCACCTGCGCCGGCGTGAAGCCCTCGGTCGCGAGCGGCACGACCTCGTCCAGGCTCGTCGGCCGGACCTGCGCGCGCACGCTGCCGGTCTGCAGCCGGGACAGGTCGAGCAGGTTGTCGATGAGCCGCTCGAGCCGGGCGGTCGCGGTGCCCACGGCGTCGACGAGGCTCGCGGTGTCGGCGTCGTCGAGCCGGACGTCGGGCGACCTGAGGCCGTCGACCGCGGCCCGGATGGTCGCGAGCGGCGTGCGCAGGTCGTGCGAGACGGCCGCGAGCAGCGAGTTGCGCACGGAGTCCGTCTGCTCGAGGGTCTGCGCGTGCTCGGCCCGCTCGCGCAGGCGGCGGTGCTCGAGCACCACCGAGGCCTGCACGGCGAACGCCTCGAGCACCCGCCGGTCGCTCGCGGGCAGCACCCGGCCGCGCAGCGCGAGCACCCGTGACTCGTCGATCGTGACCACCGTCTGGGCGTCACCCGGTTCCACGGCGGGCTCGGGGCCGTCCGTGGCCAGCACTCGCCAGGGTCCCCGACCGGCGTCGCGCTCCAGGAGGGAGACCGCGGCCAGGGCGAAGGTCTCCCGTAGGCGCGAGACGACCGCTTGCGTCGTGTCCTCGCCGGTGAGCACGGATCGGGACACCGCGGCCATCGCCGACGCCTCGGCGCGGGCCCGGAACGCCTGCGCCGTCCGCCGCGCGGCGAGGTCGACGACGGACGCCACGGCGATCGCCACCAGCACGAACACGATGAGGGCGACGAGATTCTCGGGATCGGCGATCGTGAACTGGCCCTTCGGGTGCGTGAAGAAGTAGTTCACCGCGGCGAACCCGAGCACCGCCGTGAGGATCGACGGCCACAGGCCCGCGACGAGCGAGACGGCGACCGTCAGCGCAAGGAAGAGCAGCACGTCGGTGGTCAAGCCCGCGTCCACCCCCTGGAGCACCGCCGTGAGCGCCGCGGGCGCGGCGAGCGCCGCGACCCAGCCGAGCGCGCGTCGGAGCGGCGACTGCGAGCTCGCCCGCGACGGCACGCCCTTGCCCGCGCGCGCATTCTCGTGGTTGACCAGGTGCACGTCGATGCTCTCGCCGAGCCGGGCGATCTCGACCCCGTTGCTCTCCGACAGCGCCTCGCGCCAGCGGCTGCGTCGGGACACGCCCACGACGATCATCGTGGCGTTGACGCCTCGCGCGAAGTCGACGACCGCCGACGCCACGTCCTCACCGATCACGGTGTGGAACACGCCACCGAGCGACTCGACCAGCAGGCGCTGCGTGCGGATCGCGTCTGGTCGCGCGCTCGGGAGCCCGTCGGTCGCGAGCACGTGCACCGCCAGCAGCTCGGACCCGGCGGCACGCTGGCAGATGCGCGCCCCGCGGCGGATCAGTGTCTCGCTCTCGTCCCCGCCGGTGACCGCGACGACGACGCGCTCGCGCGCGGGCCAGGTCTCCTCGATCCGGTGGTCGCGGCGGTAGGTCGTCAGCGCGTCGTCGACCCGGTCGGCGAGCCACAGCAGCGCGAGCTCGCGCAGCGCGGTGAGGTTGCCGAGCCGGAAGTAGGACGACAGCGACGCGTCGATCTGCTCGGCGCGGTACACGTTCCCGTGCGCGAGCCGGCGGCGCAGCGCCGTGGGCGGCAGATCGATCAGCTGGATCTGGTCGGCGTCCCGGACCACATGGTCGGGCACCGTCTCGCGCTGGCGGACGCCGGTGATCGCCTCGACGTCGTCGTTCAACGATTCGAGGTGCTGGACGTTGACCGTCGTGACGACGTCGATCCCGGCGTCGAGCAGCTCGTGCACGTCCTGCCACCGCTTCGCGTTCCGCGAGCCCGGGATGTTCGTGTGCGCAAGCTCGTCAACCATCGCCACCTCCGGCGCACGCCGGAGCACCGCCTCGACGTCGAGCTCGGTGAACTCGCGGCCGCGGTGCTCGAGGCGGCGCAGCGGCACGGCCTCGAGGCCGTCGAGCTGGGCCGCCGTCGCGGCCCGCCCGTGGGTCTCGACGAGGCCGACGACGACGTCGGTGCCGCGGGCCGCGCGGCGGTGGGCCTCGTCGAGCATCGCGTAGGTCTTGCCGACCCCCGGAGCGGCGCCGAAGTAGACGGTCAGCCGGCCCGGCCGAGCGGTGTCCGATGCAGGTGTGGTCACGAGGCCATTGTCCAGCGCGCGGACAAGGCGAAGCACGTTCACCGGCGGCTCGCCGCCGACGCGGACGGTCCGGGTCCGCGTCGTCGCCCCGACGAGCGCCGCGGTTGCGCCGGAGCATCGCCGCGAAGCTGCTGGACGGGTTTCAGCTGAGTTGCGGGTCGGAGGTGACGTGGCAGGCCGGAGCAGACGTGGCAGGCCGGAGCTAGTGCGCCGCCGGGTCGCCGACGCGCAGCAGCACGTTACCGATCTTCTGCCCGGTCTCCACGTACTCGTAGGCCTCCACGATCTGGTCCAGCGGGTAGCTCCGGTCGATGACCGGGCTGAACCTGCCGGTCTCGAGCAGCCGCCCGAAGTACTGGACCAGCGCCTGGTCGTAGGTGGGCGGGAGCGGGAGCAGTCCCGTCTTCCCGTCGAGCAGCCACGTACTCAGCAGCGGCGTCACCAGGGACAGGGCAACGTTCTGGCCCCACGGTCCGAGGTCCGTCGATGCGTAGGTGCCGCCGGGCCGGAGCAGGCTCCGGCAACGGCCGAACGTGCTCTTGCTGACCGCGTCGAACACGACGTCGTAGGAGTGCCGGTCCTGGGTGAAGTCCTCGACGGTCCGGTCGATCACCCGGTAGGCCCCGAGCCCCCTGACGAGGTCGGCGTGGGCGCCGTCGCAGACGGCCGTGACCGTCACCTCGACGGCCGCGAGCAGCTGGACGGCGGCGGACCCGATCGCGCCCGTCGCGCCGTTGACGAGGACGTCGTGCCCGGTGCGAACCCTGGCCTTGCGCAGGGACGCCAGCGCGTAGTGCGACGCCTCGGTGCTCGCCGCTGCTTGCTCGAACGTCACGTTCGCCGGGATGGCCGCGATCGGCCCGGCCGCGGGGATCGCCAGGTACTCGGCGTGGGCGCCCCACTGGTCCTCGGCGTACCCGAAGACGCGATCGCCGACGGCGAACGACGTCACCGCGGCGCCCACGGCCTCGACCACGCCGGCGAACTCGGAGCCCAGCACGTGGGCGCGCGGCCGCATCACGCCGCTGAACGCGCGCACGATGACCGGCTGCCCCGCCCGGAACCCGCAGTCGGTCCGATTCACCGTCGCGACCCGGACCCGGACCAGCACGTCGTCGGCGCCGATCGCTGGCGCCGGGACGTCGACGACGCGGACGACCGCGGGCGGGCCGTACCGGGTGCTGACCGCAGCCTTCATGCCTCGGATGCTAGTGGGCCGGCGCCCGGAAGGGCTGGCCGCGGCGAGAAGGGCTCGCGGCTGAGAAGGGTTCGCGGCTCGCAGGGTTTGCAGCTCAGAAGGGTGGGTCGTCGGGCTGGGGTTCGTGGAGCCAGGGTCGGTCGGGTGGCGGCGGTTCGGGGTTGGCGTCGACGGAGGGTCGCTTGTAGCGGTGTTTGGTTGGTGAGGTCCACCAGGTGTCGCCGGTGCGGGTGTCGAGGTCGGGGTGCCAGCCGCCGTAGGTCTTGGCCCGGTGATGGTGACGACACAACGAGTGGACGTTCTCCGCGCAGGTCTGCCCGCCGAGGTCGGGGTGGTCGTGGTCGTAGGGGTCGCGGTGGTCCAGGTCGCACCGCCACGCCGGCATCCGACACCCGATGAACGTGCAGGTCTTGTCCCGGGCCAGGACGGTGCCGGTCAGGTCGGCGCCGGGGCGGTACCCGCGCGGCCCGATCCCGGTCACGCACCCGGTGGCGGGGTCGGTGAAGATCCGCCGCCACGTCGCGTCCGCCGCGATCGCCCGCACCAGGTCTGCGGGGATCGGCCCGTACCCGGCCAGCTCCCCGGGTACCTCATCCAAACCCAGCAACGTGGTCGCAGCGGCGGTCACCTGCAGGTGCGGTCGACGACCGTGCTCCGTCTTCAAGACCCCGCCAGCCCTCGGAGTCCCGCCGGCCTGACCCGCTGTCCCGGACCCCTGACCCGCTGTGCCGGGTAGTGCGGTGGTGGGGGCGATGCCGGTGGTGAGGATGTCGGTGCAGAGGTCGGTCAGGGCGTCCGCGCGGCGCGCCGCCACACCGCGCGGGTCGGCGGGGTCGGCGGAGGCGGCGATGGCGTCGATCGCGGTGAACACGGTCATCGCGTCCTTGGCGGGTAGGTACGCGGTCAACCACGCCATCACCCCCGGCGCCGGGCTGACCCGCACATACCGGTCGGCGGCGTCGCGGGCGCGCCGCTCAGCCACGGCGGCCGGGTTCACGGTCAGCTCGACCTTGCGCAGGCGCGCCTTCAACGCCGGCACCGTCAAACCCGGAGCGACCGGCAAAACCTTGTCCAGGACGGCGGCGGCCGCGTCGTCATCCAGGTGCCCGACGCCGTCGACCAGGGCGGTGGCCTTGCGGTGATCGATCACCCCGGATGCGAGCGCCTCGCGCACCGCGGGCCAGGCCGCCAGTGAGGTCCCGAGGCTGACCTTCGCCTCCGCCACCGACCGGGACATCACCAGCACCGACGCGACCTCATCACCCACGAACTCACCCAGACGCTGCGCGTCCCGGCGCCGGGCGAGCTCGGCGATCATCTCGCCCTGCCGCGCCGCGGCGAGTGAGGTGACGCGTTCCCAGGCGGCGATCGCCTCGATCAACACCGCATCATGCACATCCGACGGGGACAGGCCCTCAAGCAGCTCCACCAGCGGTGAGCCGGGCACCTGTTCCATCAACGCGGCGGACAACGCGACCTGATCGATCGGCCCCGCGATGCAGGACCCCGCCGCCGCGGCCTGCGCCAACGCCGCCCCCGCCTCCGCAAACACCCGCCCGAGCAACAGCCCGAACGTCACATCCACCGACACCGGCGGCCCGCCAGCGACCGTGGAGGTGGCGCCCACGCCCGTCGGGCCGGCCCCCGCTGGGGCCCCCGTTACCTCGTCATCGCTCGGTTCGAACATGTGTACAGACTAGGACGGACCACCCACACGCACCCCACCCCGCAACCCGACCTGTGCACAGCCTCACAATCGATGCACACACGCACGACCCGGCGGCTCTGGAGTGGCCGCCAGCGAACCCGATCGGGCGCAATCCCCTAGTCGAACACGACCCGCCGGCCCCGCTCGCGCACCAGCCGGCCCGCCTCGGCGATGAACGCCGCGGCCATCGCGTCGGAGACGCGCGGGAGCGCCGCGACGACCTTCGCGTCCGCGCGGGCGAGCGTGACGACGTCCCCGATCCCCGCGGCGGCGAGCTGCCCGGCGCGCGCCGCGGCGATCCCCGCGATCGCCGTCAGCGGCGCGTCGATGTGCACGCGGCTCACGATCGCGGGCCCGCGCGCGAGCGTCCGGTCGGGCACCCGGAACCGCGGCAGCCCGACGGCGCCCGCCCCACTGGCGGTCCGGCCGCCCGTCCGCACGCGCGGCGTCCCGCACGTCGGGCACGGGCTCACCGTCGCGGGCCGTCCCGCGTCGGTGCGGGCCGGCCGCCCGCGCCGCGCCGGCCCCCGCGTGCCGCACGCCTGGCAGTAGCAGGACTCCCCGTCGGCCCCGTCCCCCGCCGCGGTGGCGGGGCACAGCCCGCCGGGCGGCACCAACACCGGCTGCGGAACGCCCTCGTCGAGCACGACCGCGACGTCCGTCAGGCCGAGGTCGCCCGGCGCCTGCGCCGCGAAGTAGAGGCCGACCTCGGTCGCGGCGCCGAGCGTGAAAGTCAGCTCGGCAAGTTCGACCCGCGCGCCGGGCGGCAGCACGACCCGGAGCTCGGCCTCGACCGCGCCGGCCGGGACGTCGCCGATCGCGCCGCGGACGTCGAAGTCGAGGGCGTCGAGCGGGACCCGCACGACCTCGCCGACCGGCGCGGCGCCGTCGTCGGCGAACGCGAGCTCGACCGCGGCGCCGGGCTCCCCGGTCGCTGTCGCCGCGAGCTCGAGCGCGAACCGGTCGCCGGCCGTCGCCGCCACGACCTGGGTCACGGCCGCGCCGGCCGCCCCGCCGTTCGAGAGCGTCAGGCCCGCACCCGCGGGGCTGACGGTCGTCGTCGGCGCCGTTGGGGCCCAGGCCGCCGTCGCGACGTCCCCGGACCCGGCGAGGCTGACCTTGTCCACGACCAGCACCGACTCGGGCGTCCAGAACCGGACCTCGGCCGTCGTCGCGTTCGCGGGCGCGGTCAGCACGGCCTGGTGGTGGCCGAGGCTGGCGACCGAGCCGCGCACGGCGAGGTCGACCGCCTGGACCGGGACCCGGTCGACGCGCTCGGTGGCGCACGCGTCGCCCGTCCACCGGACCTGCGCGACCGCGCCCTCGACGAACGCGAGGCCGTCGAACGCGAAGCGGTACCGGGCGCCGCCCGCGACCGGCAGCACCTGCGACATCGACGCCGGCGGGGAGGCCTCCCGGCGGTCGACGGCGGTCGCACTGCCGAGCAGGGCCAGCACCTCTCCCGTGGTCGGCAGGGCCACCGGCCGCACCTGGCCCGCGGTCAGTTCCCACTCGGCAGGCAGCGCGTCGCCGATCGTGAGCACGCTCGCCCGGGTGGTCCCCGTGGCAAGCACGACGGCGTGCGTGCCGGCCAGGTTGATCCCGACCGCGGCGCCGGCGTCGGAGGTCTCCAGCTCGACCCCCTGGCCGGGCAGCAGCCGCCGGTTCGCCGCGTCGAGCACCGCGACCCCGCCGTCGTGGGCCACGAGCACGAGCTCGCCCCGCGGGTCGACCGCGAGGGCGCGCGCCGTGCCGGCCCCGTCCGGGAACGGGACGTCGACGATCGTCGCGCGGTCCGCCGCGCGCAGGAACCGGACCTGATGGCGCCCGAGCGTGAGGATCTCGGCGCCCGAGGCGAGCACCGCGAGGGCCACGGCGTCGGGCACCGCGGCGACCTCCCGGCCGTCGCTCCCGGCGACCGCCGCCCGGTCCACGAACGTCACCAGCCGCGGGGTGCCGGGGCTGCCGTCCGCGGCGGGCTCGCCGGTGGTGAGCACGGCGACGAGGCCGTCGGGCCCGGCGGCGAGGGCGATCGGCGCACCGTCGACGGCGGCCGCCGGCAGGTCCGCCCAGGCCATGGGAGAGCCCGCGGCGGCGGCGCGCAGCTCGGCCCAGCCGGCGTGGCGAACCATCGTCGCCGGGCCGGACTGCGTGCGCGCGGGCCCGGCGAGGTAGACGCCAAGCCCGTCGGGGGCCGCCGCGAGCGCGACCGCCGGCTCCGGGGCGTCGACCGGCGCGCCGATCGGCCGGCCGGTCGCGGTGTCGACGAGGACCAGACCCGCGCCTGCGGGCGCCGCGGCGAGCTCGACGCCGCCGGTCGCGAGGCTGACGAGGGCGGTGCGTCCCGGGGCATCGAGCGCGAGCGCGAGCGGGAACCCGGCGCCGATCGGCTCGTCGACCTCCGCGACGCGCGAGAACAGGTTGAAGGCGACGTAGCGCGCCTGCGCCTCGCCCCGCCCGACCGTGTGCACGAGCGCGCTGTCGGGACCGAACGCGCACGCCCCGAACGTGACCGGCTCGGCGGAGCGCCCGCGCAGCGACGACGGCCCGCGCACGGCCGTGCCGGCCCGGAGCCAGTCGGCGAAGTCCCCGTTCGCGACCTGCTCGCCGCCGCCGGGCGTCGCGCCGCCGCCGGCGGAGGCGAGCGCGGCGTTGACGGCGCCCGCGACCTCCGGGAAGTCGAGGCCGAAGTCCACGCCCCCGGACGGCGCGAACCGCTGCAGCGACACCGCGACCTCCTCGCCGCCGGCGCCGACGCGCAGCTCGAGCGGCAGCTCGAAGCCGGCCGTCGCGTGCCGCAGGCGCAGCAGCGCACCCAGCGGCGCGGGCACGGTCTCGCCCGCGACCGCGCGCCACGACAGGCCGCCGTCGCGCGTGAGCTGCAGCGCGGGCGCGGACAGCGCGGGTGCGGACGACGATGCGGACGACGACGAGGACAACGACGAGGACAACGACGACGACGAGGACAACGACGACGACGGCGCGGGCGCGGGCGCGGGCGGCGTCGCCGCGGCGGCGCTCCAGGCGAGCGAGCCCTCCCGCGCCTGGACGACGAGCCAGCGCGCCAGCCCCGCCGCGACCTCGACCTCGGCTGGCAGCGGGACGTTGATCCAGGTCGGGGCCCCCGCCTCGTCCCGGGTCAGCGTGCGCTCGGCCGGCCGGGCCAGCAGGGAGCTCCGGCCGGGCTTGCCGTCCAGGTCGGTCACCAGGTCGACCGCGATCGTCGCGCTGGCCGTGACAGCCGTGAGCTGCAGGTCGACGGACGAGGCGACCTGCGTCGTCGGCAGGGTGAGCTGCTGGGCCAGCGACCGCCCGGCCTCGAGGACGACGAGTTCGGGCGCTTCGGGCGCCGTTACCGGCCCGTAGACGACGCGCGTGGCCGCGAACGCGCCCCGGATCCGTCCCGCCGTGCCGCCCGGCGTCGCGACCATGCCGGGCGGGACCAGAACCGACAGGCGACCCTGCCCGGCGACCGGGGCGCCGCCGAAGGCGTAGGGCGCCTGGACGGTGCGCACGCCCGCGGGCGCGGCCGACGCGGCGAGCGCGTAGTCGAGCTCGAGCGTGAGGTCCAGGCGCGCGATCGTGTCGGAGTGCACCGTGAACGGCACGAGGTAGCACCCGCCCGCCACCTCGAGCCGCGGCAGCATCGCCTGGAGCACATCAGCGAAGTCGGGCGTCGTCACGGCGTCGACCAGGTCGCCGACGTGGGAGAACACGACCGGGCCGCCCTCGACGGCGAGCGTCACGTTGCTCGGCGGCGAGCTGACCTGCAGCAGCGAGATGTCGCCCGCGCCGGCGCCGGGGCCGGTCAGCGCCGCCCGCAGGCCCGTGACCGTCAGGCCGGGCAGGTCCATCGTGTTCGCGGTCGGTAGCGCCGGCCCGCCGCCGAGCCCGCCGGCGGCGTTGACGCCCATGAACCCGCCGCCGAGATCGACGAGCAAGGTGCCGGTCGCGAGGTTCGCGCCGACGAGCGCGGCGAGCTTGCGCCGCGCGTGCAGGTCGACCTCGACGGCCGCGGCGGTGACGACTTTGTTCGCGCCCCAGTCGCCGACGCCGTCGGCGAACGTCAGGGTCTCGAGGAAGCGCCGGCCCGGGTCGGTCGAGACCGGGGTGAGGGTCAGGACCGCGCGGGTGAGCACCGCGCCGACCGGGAGCCGGCGCAGCACGAGCCGGCGCTCCCGCTCGAACGGCAGCGACCCCCCGGCGTGCACTGCCCTGACCTGCATGACCGCTCCCTCTCGACGATTCGAACCTTCCCGCGGCGCGGCGGCGCGGCTACGCCTTGAGCAGGATCATCAGCTTCAGCTCGGAGTCGAACTCCCGGGCGCCGATGTAGTCGCGCGCGCGGGACTCCAGCCCGGCGTCGTGCAGGGCGGTGCCCTCGAACCAGACGGCGGTGCGGTTGTTGTCGAGGTGCTGGACGAACGTGTTCGCCGGCCGCGGGTTGCGGCCCCGCTCGTTGTCGCCCTGCGCGGGCGTGCCCGCGAAGTTCACGGACTTGCGCGGCCGCATCTGGAACACGATGTCGTTCCAGTCGCCGTTCTGCTTGAGCCGCCGCACGGTCTGCTGCTCCTTGCAGCAGCGCTCGAACCACGGCGAGTGGCAGTACTGATCGTCCCCGAACTGGTCGTTCGGGTCGCGGTAGAACGCCTTCCAGAACTCCGTCTCGAGGTCGTCCAGCGTCGTGGTGTCGGTGTACTCGACCTGATAGCGGGCGAGCATGTCCGCGAACGGGATGCCCAGGTCGGGGAAATCGGGGGGTTGGATGTCGATCGAGCGGCGCGTGCCGTCGTCGGCCGTCACGCGCACCCGGCGCTCCTCGGAGTGGTGCAGGTAGAACGTCGCGAACGCGGCGCGGGTCTCGTCGTCCTCGCGGCACACGACCTCGAAGTACTCGAGCTTGTACAGGTCGACGACCGGCGCGGTGCCGAGCCCGTGCTCGAGCACCGTGATCTCGCCCGCCCGCAGGACCTTGACGAGCTGCTGGTACCCGGAGCGGCCGCGGACCTCGTCGAGCACCCGCTTGGTGACCTCCGCGGTCAGGGCGTCGAGGTCCTTGCCCTCGAGGTGGTCGGCGTCGTCGGCCGACGCGACGTGCGTGACGGCGTCGGCCGCGGCCTGCGACGTCGAGCGGATGTCGGCGTGGATCTTGACCTGCACGGTGTTCCAGTCCTCGGCCGTGAGCAGGTCGCCGGGGGCCCGTTCCACGTAGGGCACGGTGGTCTCGGTCATGGTGTTCCTCTCCTCATCACGGGCGGAGCCCGGTTTCGTGGGTTACGGCCGGGACGGCCCTGTCCCTGGTGACGTGCGCGCGGATCCCCGCGGCCTTGGCGGTGCCCACCCCGACGGGGCGTGGGGCGAGCAGGTCGTCCGCGAGCGTCGGCAGCGGCGGGCCGAACACGACGGCGCGCGCGTTCTCGAACCGGCCGCCCGGCAGGCGGACCTCGAGGTCGTAGATGGCCGGCCCGGCGACCCGTGCGGTCACGGTGATCTCGTTGCCGTACGCGCCCACCTCGGCGGCGCGCAGCTCGAGGAAGCCGGGGGCGAGCCCCGGCCCGGAGACGTACAGCCGCGCCTCGGCGTCGGGCCGGCCGAGCGTCAGGGGCGCCGGGTCGCGGAACGGCAACGCGACCGGGGCCCAGCCGATCGGCACGGCTGGCGCGAGCCGGGCCTCGATGAGCCGCGAGCCGGTGTTGATCCGCGTCACGACGTGCTGGTCGTCGGTCAGCGGCTCGGTCACGACGCCGGGCAGCAGCTCGGGCTCGGCGGCGCCGAACCGCGCCTGCCCGAGCTCGACCCCGAACCGGACGTCGAGCTCGCGCGGAAGGCTGACCTCGAACGCGCCGGCCTCGTGCGCGTCCCAGGTCACCGCGACGTGCGCGGTCGCCGCGTGCGTCGCGGCGGCCGCGAACACCGCGGGGGTCTCGGCCGGCCCGAGCCGGCTCAGGTCGAACACGGCCTCCTCGGTGCACGCCCCGCCGGCGAACCGGTCGGTGTCGAAGACGGCCTCGTCGAACCGGGCGGCGCGGCACTGCGTGAAGCTCCAGCGGTTTCGCCCGCGCCGCACGGTCAGCGCGCGGGTCCCGTCGGCGCCCGCGCCGGGGGCCGGCGCGACGTGCACGAGCTCCGGGGCGAGCACCCGCGCGACGCCGTCCGTCACGAGCGTCGCGGTGACCCCGCCCGCCGCGGCGGGCTCGAGCACGAGCCGCCCGCCGGCGACGACCGGCTCGTCGACGCGGACCGACCAGCCGGCCGCGGGGTCCGCGAGCCGCGGCCCGGCCACCCCGGCGGCAGTGGTGAGCTCGACGCGTCCGGGCACGGCGGCGGCCCCGGCGTTCGCGAACAGCAGGACCGAGCCGTGCCGCACGTCGAACCCGGCCGCGGCCGTCGTGGGCGGGTACTCGACGACCTCGAGCTGGCGCACGGGCACGACCTCGACCCGGGCGTCGGCGCCCGCGTCCCGCGAGACGAGCCGGAGCCGCTGGGCGGGGCCGACCTGCGCGACGCCCGGCAGGACGCGGTCGATCGCGGCGACGACCTCGCCCAGCAGCGTGGCCGACGCCGTCACGCCGGCGACGTCGACGTCGACCGGCTCGCCGCCGTCGACCGCCAGGCGCAGGATCGACCGCTCGCCGAGGTCGACGGGGCCGAGCAGGTCGACCGTCCCGTCGATCACCGCGGGCGCCGGGTCGGCCCCCGTCGCGACCAGGCCCGCGGCGCCGAACAGCAGCGGCGCGGCGTCGCCCGCGCCGGTGCGCGCGACGTCGAGCCGGCTCGACGGCCCGCTCGAGGGCGACGTGACCTGGACCGCGAGCCCGCCGGGGATCGCGACGGTCACCGCGGCCGCGGTCGTCGCGGCGTTGATCGCCGCGGCGACCTGCGCCGCCGGCACCGCGCCGTGGTCCGCCGGCGCGACGGCTGCGGTGAGGTCGACGATGACGGGAGCCGCGCCGTCGACGGCGAGGGTGAGCAGGTTCGCGACGCGCAGGTCCGCGCCGGCGGTGAGGTCGACCACCCCGGTCAGGCGAGCCGCGGTCGCGCCTCGGCCGGCGTAGGTGCGCGGCGGCGCGATCCCCAGCAGCGTCGCGGTCGCGTCGGTGCCCACGCTCGGCGCCTCGAACGTCAGGCTCGCGCCCGCGCCGGTCGTGGGCGCGACGAGCAGCAGGTGCGTGCTGTCGTGCGCGGCGACCGGCGCGGCGAGCGCGAGGTTGATCCGCGCGACGAGCTGGCTCAGGGGTCGCACCGCCGTCGCGACGCCGTCGCCCACGGGCACGTCGACGGGTGCCGCGCCGTCGACGCCGATGCGGAGCGCCGCGTCGGCCACCAGCTCGACACCTGCGGACAGGTCGACGGTGCCCGTGAACCGCACGCCGGCGGCGCCGTCGCCGCGCGCGGTGCGGGGGGTCAGGCCCAGGACGCGGTCCAGGGCGTCGCAGGCGCGCGGCGGCTCGAGCGCGACGCGCGAGGCGCCGCCCGGCTCCGGGTCGGTGAGCACGATCGTGTGGCCGTCGGTCGTCGCGACCGGGCCCGCCGCGGCGACGATCCTCGCGACGATCTCGGCGGGGGTGGTCGCGCGCGGGCGCGGCCCGGCGCAGTCGATCTCGACCGGCTCGGCGTCGCCGATCCGCAGCCGCAGGTAGCGGTCGGTGGTCAGGTCCGCCCCGCCGGACAGGTCGGTGCCGCCCGCGAGGAGCGCGGCCTGCGCGGGTGCGCCGGCGGCGGACCGGGCGGTGAAGCCGAGGACCTTAGTCGCGGCGTCGTCCGTGACCCGGGCCCGCGTCACGAACCGGCGGCGCAGCGTGCGGCGCAGCGGGGCCACCTCGAGCCGGCCCGCGGCGCCGGCCGCCGTGGAGACGAGGATCAGGTGCGCGCCGTCGTCGGTCGCGACGGGGTCGTCGGCCGGGTCGTCGGAGCCGAGCGCGGCGTTGACGGCCGCGGCGACCTCCTCGACGCTCGCGTGCGTGGGGTCGGCGACCCCCGCACGCAGGTCGACCTCGACCGGCGCGGCGCCGTCGACGGCGAGCACGAGCAGGTGGCGGGCGCTGAGGTCGACGCCCGCGGAGAGGTCGACCTGCCCGGTCAGAGCCGCGGTCACCGGCGCGGCGCCGCGCGCGGACCGCGGGCGCAGGCCGAGCACGGCCTCGGCCGCGTCGCCCGCGACCTCCTCGACGCGCACGAGGCCGGCCGCGCCGGCGGTCGTGGAGGCAAGCGTGATGCGGTCCCCGTCGTGCGAGGCGACGGTCGCGCCGAGGCCCTCGTTGACCGACGCGACGATCTCGGCCGGGGTCGTGGCCGCGGGCGCGAGGCCGGCGATGTCGACGGTGACGGCCGGCTCGGCGTCGACCGCGATCCGCAGCAGCGAGTCGCCGGTGAGGTCGACGCCCTGGCCGATCCCCCGGTCGGACGCGACGCTCGCGCGGCGGGCGGCCGCCCCGACCGCGGCCCGGGGCGCGTCGCCGAACAGCCGCGCCGTGGCGGGCTGGGCCGCGGGGTCCAGCAGCACGATCGACCCGGCCGGCCCGAGGGTCGGCGAGGCGAGGGTGAGGAACCGGCCGTCGTCGGTCGCGGCGTCGAAGCCGAGCGCGGCGTTGATCGCGTCGGTCACGTCGCCGACGTCGACCGCGGCCGGGTCGGGCGCGAGCACGGCGCAGTCGACCTCGACCAGGTGCGCGCCGTCGACGGCGAGGCGCAGGTACCGCTCGCCGGTCAGGTCGAGCGCCGTACTCAGGTCCGCGGTGCCGGTCAGCCGGGCCCGCGTGGCGTCCGTGCCGGCGTAGGAGCGCGGCGCCAGCCCGAGCACGAGGTCGGCGGCGTCACCGGGCCCGTCCTCGACGGCCACCTGCGACGCCACGCCGGTCGTGGTCGAGGTCAGCGTCAGCCGGCCGCCGACGGCCGCCGCGACGCCCGCGACGCCGAGCTCGGCGTCGATGGCCGCGACGAGCTCCGCAGGGGTGACCAGGGCGGGGTCGCCGGCGCCGGTCGTGAGGTCGACCGGCAGCGCGCCGTGCCCGTCGAGCGCGACCCACAGGATCGACCGAGCGCGCAGGTCGACGCCGAGGCCGAGGTCCACGTCGCCGACCAGCCGGGCCGGCGCGGCGTCGGCGCCGTCGGCTACCGCCGCTCCCGCGCCGAGCACGAGCGACGCGGCGTCGGCGCCGAGCGCCGCGGTGGTCACGAGCACAGGCTCCGCGCGGTCCCACCACGCGTCGAGCGCGTCGTCCTCGATGTGCAGCCCGAGCGCCTCGGCCGTGATCCGCAGGATGCCCCGCACCGTCACGGTCCCCTCGAGGTGGGTGCGCACGTACCGGCGCAGGTGGTCGCGGAACTCCTCGACGCTCTCGTCGGGCCGCGGCGCGAGGCCGTACAGCGCGGCGAACAGCGCGAGGTCCTCGATGCGCGGCTCCCCCGCGTCCGCGAACTGGACCCAGTGCGCCCGCATCACCGCCACCAGCGAGTTCTCCGCCTGCTGCAGCTCGCCGCCGTACGCGTCGACGAGCGCGCGGAGCGCGGACGGGTCGCCCCGCAGCCGGAACGTGGGCGGCAGGTTCGCGAGGATGCGGTCGGCCTTAGGCACCTCCCGCCTCCGTCTCCACGTCGCCCGCGACCATCGACAGCGCGATCCACCACGGCTCGGTGCCCACGGTCGCCGACACGGCGAACGTGCCGGCCTCGATCTCGTCGTCGGCGGCGGGCCGCCCCGCCCGGCCTTCGGCGGTCGACTGCAGCAGCGACCGGTCGGGGATCCCGGCGCCGCTCGGCGCCTGGCTGCCGGCGGCCGTCACCGCGCCGGCGAGCGCGGCCCGGAGCGCAGCGTCGTCCCCGGCCGGGGCGAGTCGCGCGGCCTGCACGAGGGCCTCGATCAGGCCCGCGTCGCCGTCCGGCCCCGCGAGGTCCGCGCGCACGACGACGACGTCGACGATGGTCGCGGCCGTCACGTCGTCGACGGCGCGGACCGCGGCGAGCAGCGCGGCGCCGTCGGCCGGGTCCCCGCGGGTGAGGCCGTCGACGTAGGCCTGCAGCGCCGCGACGACGTCGAGGCGGATCTGCTCCTGCCCCGGCGCGGAGATCCCACCCGTGATCGTCGCGTGGACGCGCGGCGTGATGGTCACGTACCGCGCGACGAGGCTCGCGAGGACCCCCGCGGCGCGGGTGGAGTGCACCGCGTCGAGCAGGCCCGGCAGCCGCTCGGGCTCGGCGTCGACGACGACCGTGACCGTGCCCGGCTCGGACCGGGTCGCGAGCGGGCCGTTCGGGTCGAAGAACTCGACGGGGGTGCCGCGGCCCTCCCGGATCGCGTGGTCGAGCGCCGCGAGCGTGGCCTTGCCCAGGGCGCGCAGGGCGGACTTGGCGCGCGTGCGGAGCTCCTCGTCGGTCTCGTCCGCCGCGGCCCGCGCGGTCGGGTCGAGGTTGCTCACGCGTTCGATGCCGGCGACCGGCTGGGACATCTCGGTGATCGTGCCCGCCGCGACGATGCCCGGCTCGCCCGCGAACCCGACGTCCGCGCGGACCGGGGCGTCGATCCGGACCTGCCCGCGCTGCAGCGTGCGCGGCTGGGTCGTGGCGAACACGACGGCGCCGTTGGTCGTCGTCAGTCGCGTGCCGGCGCTGATCGTGATGTTGCCGTCGATGCCGGCGGTCCGGAAGAAGGTCACCAGGCCCTCGGCGAACTCGGCGGTCTTGCGGGTCACGTCGAGGATCGCGACGACGTAGTCGAGCGACGTGCCGGTCGCGGTGTCGACGAACGCGGACAGGTACGCGAGGTTGATCTGCTCGTAGACGGTCGCGATCTCGCGGCCGACGGCCTCCGTGAGGGTGCGCGTCACGCTGCCGACGTTGATGTCGGACAGCGGCGAGCGGCTGTCCACCCGGAAGTAGTCGACGTAGAACGTCGTGTCGTCGTCGGGGCGCGTCCCGTCGTCGAGCCAGACGACCGCGTTCGTCGCGGTCCCGGAGAACACGAAGTCGATCGCGAGCAGGAACGTGCGCGGCAGCGCCGCCGCGGTCCCCGTGATGCCGCGGATGCCCGCGGCGGGCTCGGCGAGGGCGTACGTGAGGACCTTGAGGTCGAACCGGATCGGCTCGTTGACGACCCCGCCGACGACCGACGTGAGGATGTCGTCCACGAGGTCCCCGAAGGGGCGATGGACGAGGGTCGCGGTGTCGATGTTCATGGGACACCTCCGGTGTCGAGGTTCATCGGGACACCTCCGGCGTCAAGGTTCATGTCGCTCCTCCCGCGAGCGGGACCGGGAACACGAGGTTGAGCTCGGTCACCTGGTCGATGGCGACGACGGCGGCCCGCACGTCGACCCAGGTCGGGTCCCCGCTGCGCGTGGTCACCACGATCGAGCGGACCCGCGCGATGCGCGGCTCGTCGAGCAGCGCCTGCAGCGCGTAGAGCTTGGCGCGGTTGCGGGTCGCCTCGTTGTTGAGCTCGCCCACGAGCTCGTGCAGGCGGCTGCCGTACGTCGGGTGGCCGAGGTGGGCGAGCTCCCCGACCTGGGTGAGGAACCGCAGCAGGAGCGCCTGCTGCAGGTCGGCGACGCCCTCGAGGCGCTGCAGGTCGTGCGGGGACGCGTCCGGGTCCCCCGGCAGCCGCAGCTGCGGGCGGATCGCGGTGAACAGGTCGCCGCCGCGCTCGCGCTGCTCGGCGCGCTCGAGGTCGCCGAGCAGGCGCAGGTCCGCGCCGAACAGCTCCTCGCGGGGTACCGCGGGGCCGACGATCGGTGTGCTCATCGCTGCTCCCTCCGTTTGGCCATCCCGGGCCTGGCGACCCCGCTCCTGGCGATCCCGGTCATGGCGGCCACCCGTCGCTGACGAAGGTCGCCGCGGGCGGGCCGACCACGCTCAGCACCCCGGGCGGCGAGGGGATCATGTCGCCCACGCGGACCAGGGCCCGGCCCGCGACCCGGACGCCGCCGCTGCCCAGCGGCCCGATCACGAGCGGGTACGGGACCCCGGTCACGGAGTTGACCATGAGGCAGATCGCTCCGGTCGTGGCGAGCGGCATCCCGCCTGCGGTCACGAACGGCGGCAGGACGACCATGATCGTGCCGGTGTCCGGGGCGCCGGTCGCCCCGGGCGTGACGATGACCGACGCGCCGATCGAGACGGGCAGTCCTGGCACGGTGGCGGCTCCTTCCGGAAGCGGCGGCTGCGCGGGCAGCCGAGGTGAGGGTGGTCATGGCGAGAACGACGTCTGACCCTTGATGGTCACGAAGCCGCCCTGGACGGTCGCGCCGGCCGACCCCTCGAGGGTCGCCGACAGGGATCCCTGCACCTTCGCGGTGGTGCCGGCCGTGGCGTCCAGGCTCGTGCCGGCGGTGATCGTGACGGACCCGCCCGCCTCGAGCGTGAGGTCGGTCGACGCGCGCAGCGTCACGGCCCCGGCCGACTCGAGCGTGACGTCGCCGTCCTGGTCCAGCACGACGGTCGAGGTGCCCGCCTTGACCCGCACCGTGCCGCCGCTCGTGCCCGACTGGTCCAGGCGCAGCTCGGTCTCCCCCGCGGTCGCGGTGACGGTGCCGTCGACGATGCGCACCGTGATCTTGGGCGGCATCTCGATGATGAGCTCGCGCGGCGGGCTCGCGTCCGCGTGGTTGCGGATCGCGGCCAGGACGCTCTCGTCGTCGGCGGCGGCCAGCGGCAGCCGGAAGACCAGCTCGTCGGTCGTCGACGTCGGCGGCCGGTCGACGTCGTCGTACAGACGCGCGACGACGATCGGCGCGTTCACGTCGCCGTGGTCGAAGCTCACGAGCACCAGGTCGCCCACGTTGGGGATCGCGACGCTGCCGACGTGCCCGGTCGCGACCGGGACCCGCCGGAGCGCGAGCCCGCTCGTGCGGAGCGTGACGTCGACGCCGTAGTTGTCGTCGTCGGCGGCGTCCGCGTGCGAGTGCACCGCCTCGACCACGCCGAGCTCGGTGACCCGCACGGCCGCGAGCTCGTGCCGCACGATCGCGGCGATCGTGTCGACGATCGTCATGGCGCACCTCCCCCCGCGCCCGAGGTCGGGCCCGAGGCCGCGGCCGCCGCGGCGCCGACCAGGCTGCGCAGCGTGAGGTCCGTGAGCAGGCCGCCCGCCTTCGTGAGCCGGTGCGCGACGCCGCGCACCTGGTAGTTGCCGTCGAGCCGGTCGACGCGCGCGCGCTCGGGGAACCGTTCGAGGCGGACCAGGTCGCCGAGCGCGACCTGCGGCCGGCCCTGGATGCGGACCCAGACCCGGACGGCGGCCGCGGCCAGGGCGTCGGCGATGCCGGTGGCCGCCGTCGCGGCGGCCTGCGCGGTGCGCAGCGCCGCCCGCTCGACCAGGAGCGTCGGGGCGCCCGTGCCGGCGCTGCCGCGCCGGGGCGCGAAGTCCTTGGTCAGCCACGCCCAGGACTCGTCCCCGCGGGACGACCCGGGGCTGTCCCCCCATACCTCGACGGTGCCGGCGCGCGGCCGGGCGCGGGCCTGCTCGGCGGCGAGGACGTGCTCGCCGTACCGGAGCACGTGCACCGTGCGGCTGCCCGCCAGCGCCTCGAAGACGAGCCCGCCCTCGGGCGTCAGGTAGGTGTCGAAACCGGCGACGTAGGCGAGGTCGCGGATGTGCCGGGCGGCGTCGCGGCGTCCGTCGACGACGTACGCGGCGAGCGCCGGCCCGTCCTCGACGCGCGCGACGTCGATCCCCGCCTCTCCCGCGAGGGCGCGCACGATGTCGCCCGCGGTGCCGTCCTCGAACGTCCGGTCAAGCCTGGTCCGCAGCAGGGCGTCGGCGCGCGAGTGGCCGACGACGCGCACCGTGCGCAGCCCGGGCTCGACCGTCACGACGGTGCCCGTGAGGACCCGGACGAGGCCGGCGGCGTCGTCGGCGTAGCCGAGGTCGACCGACACGTCGTCGCCCGGCTCGGCGGGCAGCCCGCCCACCTGGCCCTGGACCAGGGTGACCGAGTCCGCGGGCGTGTCCATGTCGAGCCGCACCGCGAGCTCGACGGCGGTGCTCGCCTGCGGCCGCGCGGTCGTGTCGACGACGTGGTCGCCGATCGTCACGCGATACCCCGGTCGCAGCACGGTCACCCCCTCCCCTCGTCGCCGGCCGTCAGCCAGCCCAGCAGCGCGGGGCTCGTCGTCGCGGGGTCGCGCGGGTCCGCGAGCTCGGTCCGGAGGGCGGCGCGCAGCTCAGCGTCGCCCTGCTCGCCCGCGGTCCGCTCGCCCGCGGTCCGCTCGCCCACGGTCCGCTCGCCCTCAGGCCCGGGTGCCGGCGCGAAGACGTCGTCGGGGGTGAGGGGCTCGGGCTGGGGAACCGCGACGAGGTTCGGCACATACGTCGTGAGCAGGTGCTCCCGGAGCTCGCCGAGGCGCGGGTCGAGCGCGCTGCGCAGCATGGCCCGCGCGAGCCGGGCACGGTGGGCGGCTGGGAAGCTGCCGGTGAAGGTGAGGTCCTCGTAGGCGGAGACCAGATAGGTCTCCTGCGCCTCGATGCGCGTGGCCGGATCCTCGGCGATGCGCATGAGCGCGTCGAACCGCTCGGCGCTGGCCCGCAGGGCCTCGCGCGCCGCGACCCAGACGTACCGCGCGAACGCGGCGCCGCCCGTGCCGCGCTCGCGCTCCGCCTCGGCGAGCAGCCGGTCCGCCGTCAGGTGGCGCCGGTGCAGCCGCAGCGTCAGCCGCAGGTCGTCGAGCACCCCCGCCGCCTCGACCAGCTGGTCGCAGTGCTCCTCGGTGAGCGCGACCCGCAGGTCGGTCGACGCCGCGTCGCAGATCGCGACGAGCCGCGACCCGGGCAGGGTCGGCACGTGCGACCACAGGCCGTAGTAGTCGCCGATGCGGCTCCCGGAGCTGCGCTCGACGACCTCGAGCGTCACCGCCTCCCCCGCCGCGGCGCGCAGCCGCCCCGTGAGGACCTCGAGCACGCGCACCTCAAGCGTGCCGGTCCGGCGCTGCAGGGTCGTGCCGGGCTCGGGCTCCCAGGCGCCGAGGTCGGCGCGCACCACCTCGACCGCCACGATGAGCCCGGCGGTGAGGACCTCGGAGGTCACGGCGTAGTCGCTCATGCGCGGGCGTCCCTCGCGAGCTGGTCCGTGGAGGCGGGGAAGCGCACCTCGACCGCGGTGGTCGCCGCCGCGACGGCGGGCGAGGTCGTCGTCGTGCCCGCGATCGTCGTCGTCGGCGCCGTCACCACGGCGATCGCGCCCGTGCCGGGGGTGATGGTCCACTCCCCGAGCTGGGTCCAGCGCAGCTCGAGCACGACGGCGTAGGCGCGGTCGGCCGGGTCGCCCGTCGCGCCGCTGGCGGCGGACCGGTTGGTCCACACGCCCAGGGTCGAGGAGAACGTGAGACCGAACTGGAACCGGCGCAGGGTGGCCGCGGCGAAGCCGACGTGGTTCGGCGGCTCACCGTCGCCGGGGCTGTCGACGGACTCCACGATCCAGCGTTGCCCGAGCGCGAGCGGGGCGCGCGGCGGGCGGATCCGGCTGCGCGTGAGGGTCGCGGAGTCCCCGCCCAGGCCGACGACGCCGACGCCGCGGCCCGAGTCGAGCAGCGGCGGCGCGAGCGGGACGGGCGCCGGGTCGCCCGGCAGGAAGATCGGCTCGGTCGCGGTGCCACCCGTCGCGGCCCCCGTGTTGGCGGCGAACACCGTCGGGTCGAAGTGCGCGACGGGCACGACGCCGGTCGTGTCGAGGAACGTTCCGACGATGGCCTCGACGGCCGTCTCGTTGTTGATCCAGCCGCCGAAGAACTGCTCGATGACGCGCCGCCCCGCCACGCCGCCGGTCACGACGTCGATCTGCGCGTTCAGGTGGATCGCCGCCGTCGCGGGCGCCGCGATGTTGAACACGCCCGAGCTCACGGCGATCCCACCGACCCCGTTCGGCCCGACCACGAAGTTGCCGCTGCGCGCGATCGAGCTGTCGAGGAAGAGCGTTGCCCGCCCGAGCACGACGTTCAGCACGATGTTCGGCTCGCGGTCGATCCCGTGCTCGAAGCGGCCGGTGCCGTTGCCGTCCACGAACGGGCGGACGTGGAACGTGCCGACGTTGTCGGTGAGCATCGTGGCCGTGAGCGGCGCCGCGAGAATCTGGGTGACGTCGGGGGCGGCCGTGGGGCTCAGGTCGATGATGGCCTGGGGATCGTCGCCGCCGCTCGCGGCCGACAGGCCCCGCGCCCGCTGGGCCCCCCAGAGCACGGGGACCCCGGCGGGCGCGACGCTGACCGAGAGCTGGATCGGCGTGGCCGCGGCCACCGAACCCTCCACGAGCGGCACCGGGAGGTTGACGGTCGGGTCCTCGTCGAAGTCCGCCGGCGCGGGCACCGCCCCGACGACGACGACGTGCGGTGCGGGCGCGTTGGCGCGGGTGGTGCGCTCCGGCGTCGGCGGGATCGTCGCGGTGAGGTTGAACAGCTGGACGACGGTCAGCTGGACCCGGTCCCCGTCCGGCTCGACCGCGTCGATCCCGAGCTGGAGCACGGTGTCCTGCAGGCCCCCGCTCACCCCGGTGCCCTCGACCCAGAACTGGGTGCCCGCGGGCCCGATCGCGGCGTTCGGGAGGTTCACCGGCGCCGGGACGACGGCCTGCCCGGCCGCGGCGACCTCGTCGGCCGCGGCGAACAGGCGGGTCCGCGCATCGAGCGGGGTGAGCACGAGCGTGCCCGCGAACGCGGTCGGCTGAGCCTGGCGGACCGTGATCAGGGCCCGCCCCGCGTGGTTGCCGGCGTCCTGGACCTGGACGAACCGCCCGGGGACGATCTTCGCGGCCTCGGACAGCGCCGCCGGGGCTACCCCGGCGGCGGTGCGGCTCTCGTGCAGGTCGAGGAACAGCTCCACCGAGGTCATCGCGTGCGTCGAACTCAGCCCGGGCGTGCCGCCGACCGTCAGCAGCAGGGTCAGGATCACGTCGCCGACCGCGGCGCTCGGCGCGCGGCCCTGCGCGAACAGCGTCACGCCGGCCGCGAGCTGGGCGGAGGTGAAGACGTTGTCGACGCCGTCGAAGGCCAGCTCGGTGCCCCCGGCGGCGGCGTCGAAGAGCTGGACGAGGTCGCTCGATCGGTCAAGCCGGCCGGTGCCCGTGAACGCCGTCGACGACCGGAGCACGACGGGCCGGCGCGCCGGGTTGGTGTGCGGCTTGCGCACGACGACGACGTCGGGGCCGGTGATGCCCGGCTGCACGGAGGCGACCGCCCGGTCCACGACGACGACGTCGGCGGGCGCGGACCCGTCGAGGCGGAAGCAGGTCGCATTGCCGCGCACGTCGGCGAGCGCCTGGGCGCGCGTGCGCACCAGGACCGGGCCGTCGACGGAGATCGTGAACGTGCCGGGACCCTTGTGCGGCGGCGCGGGCGGGGGGAACGTGAAGCCGCCGTCCGCGGCCGTGCGGCCGGCGATCGGGGTGCCGGCGTGCGCGGCCGGGCCGGTCGTCGCGACCTCCCCGTTGAGGTACTCGCCGTCGGCGGCGGTCAGCACGTACGTGCCGGCGAACGGCGTGCCGTCCTCGAAGTGGATGGCCCCGGCGACCTCGAACGTGCCGGGCTCGGCGGGCGTGCGGCACCACGACGTCGTCGGGGCCGCCGGGCACGCCTGGTCCCAGGGCACCACGAAGCAGTCCACCGCTGTGGCCGTCCCGTCGTCCAGGCACCAGCCGCCGCCGCCCGCGCCCGCGGGCACCTGCGCGAGCGTGATGGGCTCCGGCACCGGGCACGGCATCGCCTGCTCCTTGACGAACATCAGCTCGGTGCGGCGGTTCGGCCGCCACGCGGTCGGGACGTTGAGCACCGGGTCCTGCTCGCCGCACCCGAGCCAGCGCAGCGGCCCGTTGTCGCAGCCGGACGCGTTCGCGTTGGGCAGCAGCTGGGCGGTGGGCAGGGTGAGCGGGTCACGCGCGAGGTATTCCTCGATGAGGACCGGCCAGGTGTCGTCGCCGACGACGCCGTCGTCGACCAGGCCGTGGTCGCGCTGGAACTGGCGCACGGCGGCGTCCGTCAGTGCGGGGTCCCCGCCGACGTTGCCCTGGAACCGGCCGAGGTCCTGGAGCATGTGCTGGTACTCGCGTGTGCCCCAGGTGTCCTTGACCGTGGTGATCGTGCCCGCGGGCCGGGCCCGGCGCAGCTCGTCCCACTCGGCGACCGACGCCTGGGGCGCGCTGCCGAAGGTGAGCATCGCGAACGTCGCCCGGGCGCGGCGCTCGGACAGCGCCTGGTTGTACTCGGGCGAGCCGACGAGGTCGGTGTGCCCGACGATCACCAGCTTCTCGTCCGGGTGCGCGGCCGCGAACTCGACCACCTGCGCCAGGACGTGCCGCTGGCACGGCTCCACGAACGCCTTGTCGAAGTGAAACGTGATCACGAAGACGGTGCCGATCTTGGCGCCGCGGCGCAGCACGATCGTGGCCGACGCCGTCTGCCCGTCGACCACGCGCACGGGGGCCGAGCCGGTCAGGACCTCGTGCTGGCCCGTCGGCGTCCGGTCGTCGTCCACGAGCGCCTCGGCGGTGTACGCGCCCGCGGGGAACGGGTCCTCGAACCACGTGTCGGGGCGCACCCGGGTGGTGAGCACGCGCTCGAGGGGCGCGCCGCCGTCGTCCTGCGTGCCGCGGACGGTGACCCGCACGCGGTCCATGTCGAACGCGGGGTCGCCCTCGACCACGACCGTGACGGCCAGCTTGCCGGTCTCCACCTCCGGGGGCGGCGGGGGCGGGATGACCACGTCCTCGGTGTCGACCGGCTCGGCCTCGGTCAGCTCGCGCAGCGTGAGGTGGTACTCGAACATGCTGGGGCGGCCGGCCAGCTCGCGCACGTCCATCCGCTCGATCAGGACCCGGTCGACGAGCATCGCGGACGAGATGTCGGACACGAACGGGACCGGGTCGCCCGCGTGGAACTGCGCGCGCAGGTCCGCGAGGTGCTCGGACGTCTCGGCGGCCGTGAGCACGCCCGTGACCGACAGGCGCGCGCCGCGCCGGCCGAGGTCCTGCAGGAAGTCGCCTTCGAGCGCGGGGACCGGGTGGCGCACGACCACCTGGTCCTCGTCGGACTCGACGAGCTGGACCTGCTCCAGCTCGAGGTCTCCCAGCATCGGGCGGACCACGTCGCCTCCTTTCGCCTCCGGGGTGAGCGTCAGTTCAGGGCTTCAGGGCTTCAGGGCTTCAGGGAGTTCAGGTGCACGGTGATGGCGTCGATCAGCGCGATGAGCTCGGCCTTGACCGCGTCGACCGACGGCAGCCCGGTGACGACGTCCGCGACGTCCGCGATCGAGTCGATGCTCGACGTCTCGCCGGGCAGGAGCTTCTTCGCGGCCTCGAGCAGCGCGGGGATCATCCCGGTGAACTCGGCGACCTCGCCCAGGCCGGGGATCGCGCCGACGTCGAGGTTCTGCAGCTCGGTCTTGAGCTTGCCGAGCAGCCCGACCAGCAGGTCGATGAGCTCGGTGATCTGCGGCACGAGCGAGGCGATCGCCTGGACGGCGGGCTTGATGGTCGCGACGTTGGCGTCGAGGAACGCCTTGAAGTCCGCGAGCACCTCCTTGAGCTGCTCGAAGAGGTTCTGATCGGCCATGGTGTGCTCCTTTGCTGGCTGGCTGGCTGGCGGCTGGCTGCGGGACGGGTCAGCGCTCGATGGCGCCGCGGAAGGTCTGGAGCCGCTCGAGCAGCTCGGTCAGGGGCGCGACGAACCGGTCGAGGCCGGTCTCGAACGGCAACGCGAGGTCGAGGCCGTCGAGCAGGCCGTCGACGAGGTCGGTCGCGTCGCCGAGGATGTCGGCGTCCAGCGCTGCGGTGGACGCCGGCTCGACCGGCTCGATGAACTCGCGCAGGGTCAGCACGTACGCGTACCGGTCGGGCTTCCCGGCGAGCTGGCGCACCTGCAGGTCGTCGATGAGCACCTGCTCGATCGTCGTCGTCGTCGTGATGTCGGCGACGAACGGCACGGGCGCCCCAGTGCGCAGGTCCGCCTTGAGCCGCTCGACGAGCTCGAGCGACCGGGGATCGGTCGCGACGCCGCGGACCGTGACGCCGGTCGGGGCGCGCCCGAGGTTCTGCAGCATGCTGCCGTCCTTGCCCGGCGCCTTGTGCTCGGCGATGGCGCGCAGGTCGTTCGTGGTCAGGTCCTGCACCTGGGGCAGCTCCGCCCCCGCGAGCACCGGGCGCATGTCACACCTCGATCCCGTGCCGGCGCGCGGCGTCGTCGAGCACGCGCGTCAGGAGCCGCTCCAGGTCCGGCTCGGCCAGCCCGGCCGCCCCGGCGCCGCGTTCACCCGGCGCGGGCCAGGTGCCCACCGACGGGTCGCCGCCAGCGGGCGCGCCGCCGTCGGCGGGCGCGGGGCCCAGCCGGGCGGGTTCGGCCGGCTGCTCCGCGAAGCGCGTCAGGGCGCGGACCCCGCGCGCGTCTGCGCGCGGCTCCGCCCGGCGGCCCGGGCGGCCCGCGGCGGCGTCGGCGAGGTCCATCGAGGCCAGGTCCGTCGAGCCGGCGCGCGCCGACGCCGGCGACGCCGCGGGGCGCGGCCGCCGGTCGCCGGAGGGCCCGCGGTGGGCGCGCCCGCGGCCATCACCACGACCGGCCCCCCGGCGAGCGCCGTCCCGGCGGTCAGCGCAGGCCCGGCGGCGAGCTCGACCAGCCGCGCGGTCGTCGGGCCGGCAGCTGCGCCGACCGCCCGCGGCGCGCTCATCAGGAGAGCGGTGAGGAGAGCGGCGTGCACCGCCGACCCACCAGCTGGCGACCCGCCGGGGATTGCCTCGGCACGGATCGACCCTGGCCGGAGCCGGCCACCCGCGGCGAGGGAACCGGCCAGCAGCGCGAGGCGCAGGGACACCCGCCCCGCGACGCCCGGCGCATAGGTCGCGGCGCCGGCGCGCACCCCCGCGACCACCTCGCCCGACGCCGCCGAGGCGCTGGCACGGTCGGCCTGCCGGTCGGGGTGCACCCGCTGCGGCCGAGACCGGAGCGGGGCATCGGCGCCGGGCCCGGCCAGCGCGCGCGGCCGCGACCCCGCGATCGAGCTGGCGGTCCCGGCGGTCCCGGCGGTCCCGGCCGGCGCGGCGGTCTGGGCCGGGCCCGCGGTCGTGCCCGGCCGGGTGCGCCGGCCGGTAGGTGGCGGTGCTGCGGGCGCTGGCGCGCCGCGGGTCGACTCCCCCGGCGGCGCCCACGCGGTCCCGCCGGTCCGCCCGCCGGCGCGCTCCGCGGGCGCTGCCGTCGCAGTCGCTGCCGGTGGGCCGCCGGTGAGCTCGGCGAGCGCCGCGCCGTACCCCGGCCCGCGGGCGATCCGCGGGGCGACCGGCGCGACCGCGCGCAGGGCGCCGACGGACGCGGCGACGTCGTGCAGCGCCCCGGTGGCGCCGACGACGGCGCGGCACCACGCCGCGGCGCCGCCCGCCGCGTCGAGCACGCCCGTGCCCGGCGCCGCGCGCCCGATCCCGATCCCAACCCCGGCGGTGCTCATGCGACCTCCGCGGCCCGGCCGGCCATCTCCAGGTACATGAGGATCTGGCCGATCGTCATCGCGGTCACGTCCTCCGCCGTCCAGCCGAACTCGTCGGCCAGCACGAAGCACGCCTTGGCCAGCGGCGCCTGCACCAGCTCGCCCAGACGGTCGCGCGGGGTGTCGATCCCGCTCAGCTCGTTCACCGCGTCCACCAGGAAGCGCGCGAGCCCGGCGGGCAGCCGCCCCGCCTGCTCGGCCGTCAGGGCCGGCTCGACGACGGCGCGCGCGATCATCAACCCCGCGGCGAGCTCGCGGTCGTCCTTGCTCGCGTGCGCGATGAGCTGGACGTCCCGGACCGTGAGCGGGCGGATGCGCACCGTCCCGGCGGTCGCCCCGACCAGGGCCGCGGGCACCGCGACGTCGTGGGTCAGGGCGCTGCCCGCGAGCAGATCCTCCGCCGAGAGCGGCATCGCGTCCTCCTACTCGCTGGCGAACGCGACGGCCGTGGGCGCAGCCTCGCCGCCGGAGTCGCCGCCCTCGCGGTCCACGACGCGGATCGTGAGCGCCCGGAACGCCAGGTTCTCGAGCACGAAGTCGTCCTCCGGCAGGGTGAAGCTCCAATTCTGGAACTTCACGCCGCCGATCTCGAGGGTGAGCGAGTTCCCGGGCCGGGCCGGGTCCGCCAGCCGCAGGGTGATCGTGAACGCGGGCTGGACGTAGGGCTCGGCGATCGCGGTCGGCGCCGACCCGCGGCCCTGCAGCAGCATCAGCAGCGCGCCGTTCACGTACGCGCGCCCGACGGTGCCGTGCACCGCGATGTCCCCGGGGCTGAGCGAGACCGGGTGCCGGCGGCCCACCTCGTAGAACTCTTTGAGCGCCGTGTCCACGGTCACCCGCACGTCGGTCAGCCGCCCCACGGTCTGGATCGCGAACTCGTCGACCACGGCCTTGGCGTCGGCGCCCTCGGGGGTGTCCTCGCTGGCGAGCGTGAGCGCGGCGTGCTTGCCGGTGAAAACTTCTGTGAGTGCCATGAGCATCCTTACTCGAGGAACATCGTCACCTTGATGAAGTCGATGCTGAAGGTCGGTCGGATGACGAGGTCGACCAGGGCGATGCCCCGGATCTCGTCGTCGCGGGAGGCGTGCACGTCGAGCTCGTAGCTCACGAGCATCTCGTCGAGCACCATCGTCGTGAGGAAGCTGTTGAGGGTCGCGCGCAGCGCCCCCCGGACTCGCTCGTTGTTCAGCAGCCCGATGTAGGGGGTCGCCGCGCTGCGCACGCCGTACTTCGCGTAGTCGACGATGCGGCGCGTGGTGATCTGCGTCCAGGCCGTGTTGGTCGACGTCGTGATCCCCCGCACGAGCCGGAAGCCCTGCCGGCTCTCGATCGCGAGCAGCCGGCTGAGCACGAGCTGCTTGAGCTCGGCGCTGGAGAACGAGTGCTCGAGGCCGTCCACGGCGAGCACCTTGTTCGTCAGGCTGATGTGCGGCGGCTGCGACGAGAGCAGGCCCGCGACGGCGGCCGCCGCGTACGCGCCGGGCAGCGTGACCGTGGCCGGCGGCGACTGGGACCGGTCGGCGGCCGTGATGCCGGGGGCGACGAGGATCACGCGGTCGCTGTTGAGCGTGTGCGCGGCCGCGTCCTGCACGAACGTCGCCCGGTCGTTCTCAAGCGCCGTGCCGACGACGGCGATCCGCTCGCGCTTGATCGCGTCGCCCGAGGCGGCGGCGGTGTGCGCGGCGAGGTCGTCCCCGAAGGACTGGTCCTGCCCCGCGGCGACGATGATGTGGGCGTCGACGCCGAGGAGCGCGTCGAGGCCCGTCTGGTAGTCGGCACCGGCCGCACCGTTGGCCCCGCCCGTGAGCGGGGTGGTCGCGACGGCGTCGGGCAGCTCGGCGGAGTTCGCGAGGGCGGTGCCCGACACGAGGGCCGAGCTCGCCGCCAGGTCCGCGACGAGGTCGTCGCCCGACACGACGCTGTACTCCTCCGCCGCGGCGACGCCGAGCGTGATCGTCACCTTGCGTGCGGCCGACTTGGCCACGGTGTAGGTGGCGAGCACGACGTCGCCGGCCCCGGGCGCGGAGCCGAAGGTCAGCACTCCGGTCGTGGTGTCAACCCCGACCTGGGTGGGCCCGGGGGCCGCGTCGTACACGATCCCGGGGACGGCGTCGGCGCCGCCCGCCGCCGGCCGCACGAGGATCCGGTTGACGGCACTGTGCACGACGGGGCTGTGCGCGAGCGTCGGCGGGGTCCCGGCCACCTCCTCGGACCCGACCACGGCGTTGGCGTCGGCCGTGCTCACCGCGACGGTGAGCTCGTTGCCCCAGGTGCCCGGCGACAGCGCCGCGACGGTCACGTTCGGGCCGGTGGGCGACGCGAGGTCGGCGGTCGCGGCGACGGCGTTGGAGTCGGCGACGCGCACGGCCCAGACGGTCGAGGCGCCGAACCGGTAGGCCTGCTCGAGCGCGCGCACGAGCGTCAGCTCGCCGGACGCGCCGTCGACCCAGCGGTCGTACGCGCCGAACCGCCCGGTCGCGTCGGAGTAGCTGCCGAGCAGCTGGGGGGTCCCGACGGCGCCCTTGCCCGCGGTGCCGACCACCCCCACGTTTCCCACGGTGATCGCGCCGGGGACGATGAGACCCTCCGGGCGCACCTCGATGAGTACGCCGGGCAGGACTGTTTCGGTCATGACTTCCTCTCCTTCGTGCTCACGGCGGGTTGACCCTGAGGTAGACGACGGCGGTCTGGTCCAGCCCGGCGCCGCCTCCGGGCGGGGTGTAGGTCAGGGTGAAGCGGTCGGCCGCGGTCGGCAGCACCAGCGCGTCGTCGAGGCGGCGGTCGAAGGCCGTGTACGCGTCCGGGGTCGCGTCGGCGTCCCAGTCGCCGAGCTCGAGCCCCGGCGCGGGCGGGCCGAGCGCCGCGAACGCGAGCGCCGGGGTCAGGGTGACGTCGGCATCGGGCTGCGCCGGCCGGGCACCGGCGGTGGCGAGCCAGAACGCGTCGAGGTCGGGCAGGTGCGCCGCCGGGGCGCCCGTGCCGGACGACCGCGCGAACGTCACCGTGCCGCCCAGCGCCGGGCCGGGCACGAAGGTCAGGGCGCTCACCCGCGCCACGCCGGCCGGGCCGCGGACGACGAGGTCGGGCGCGCCCTCGTCGTCCCAGCGCGCCAGCTCGTCGACGATCGAACCGCGCTCCCGGCCCGGTCCGGCGACGACCTCGGGATCCGTCGTGACCTCCAGGCGCGCGATCAGGCTCGCGGCGTCGTCGGCGTCGACGAACTGGTACTCATACAGCAGGTCGAAGCTGCTCGCCTTGCGCCAGGCCCCCGCACCCACGGTCGGCACGTGCTCGGCCAGGGTCGTGCCGGCGGCCGCGAACCGGAGGAAGCCCTCCTGGCGCAGGTCGGCACCGTCGTCGAGCAGGGTGGTGTGCAGCAGCTGCATCGCGGCGTCGACGTCGGGGGCCGACGCGGCCCACAGCTGGAACCGCACGCGCGCGTCCAGCCGGCCGCCGCGCAGGGTGCGCGTGCCGAGGGTCCCGGTCGGCTCGTCGCCGCGGTGGTTTCCGAGCCCCACGAGCTTCTCCTGCACGCGTTCGAGCGTGACGTTGGGGTCCGGCAGCGCGGGCGCCGCGGCGGGCAGCCGCAGGCCGAGCACCGTCAGCATGTCGGTCACGACGTCGGTCAGCGCGGGTCCGGCCATGGCCGCCCCCCGGATGCGCAGCCCGCCGGGAGATCCGCGGCGGGGACCGGCCGCGGCCGCGGCCAGCGTGGCCTCGACGGACCGCGCGATGTCCGCGACCCGCCGCCACGCGTGGCGCTCGCCGGTCTCGGCGTCGGTGATGAAGCCGTGCCAGCGCGCCGGGGCGACGTCAGGCCGCTCGAGCATCGCGCGCACGACGAACGACCGCGCGACGACCAGGTCCCCCGCATCGTCGTCCATCGCTGCGCCGCCCATGTCACGAGTGCTCTCCCGGTCCCCCGCGCCGTCGTCGGGGAGGTCCCCCGCCGCGTCATCGAGCCAGCCTGGGCCGGTGGTGTCTTCGCCGCGTCTGGGCCGCGTCTTCGCGGTGTCTGCGGTTTTCGTGGCTTTCCGTTTTCTGGGCTCAGGCGGGCGCGTCCCGCAGCTGCTCGCCGATGGCGTCGATGCTCAGCCGGACGGCGGCGAGCTCGGCCCGGAAGGCCTCAAGTGCCGCGACGCGACCGCCGGGGGACGTCGGCGCCGGCAGGACGGGCGCGCGCTCGGGCGGCACCCGCTCCAGCGGCACGGCCTCGGGCGACAGGTCCGCCCCGATCGCGGCGCCGAGCTCCTCCGTCAGCGCCGACGGATCGACCCCGAGCTCGTGCTGCAGCGTCCACCGGCACCGGTGCAGCTGCCGGAGCGCGCGCGTGCGGTCGCCCGTGCGGTGGTAGAGCCGCATGAGGCGCCGATGGGTGCGCTCGTGCGCGGGCTCCACGTCGAGGAGCCGTTGCGCCCACCCGATCGCCGCGTCCAGCTGGCCCTGGCGCTCGGCCGCGCGGCTGAGCGCGTCGAGCAGGGTCAGCGCCCGGTCGTCGAGCCGGGCGCGCGGCGCCAGGCACCACTCGTCGTAGCAGCCCGCCAGGAGCGGCCCGCGATAGAGCTCGGCGGCGCGGGCCAGGCGCGCGACGTCGGCGTCTGTCAGGCCGTCGGGGCCGACCACGCGCAGCTGGCGCGCCGCGTCGGCGAAGACGTCGACGTCGACGAGCACGGGCCGCTCGGGGTTGATCCGCAGCGCCTCCCCGTCGGAGAGCACCAGGCGCGCGCTCTCGGGCAGGCCGGCGTCGGTCGCGTGGTGGATCTGCCACAGCGCCTGCCGCATCGCGCGCTTCGACGCGTCCGCCCCGGCGTCGGGCCACACGGACTCGGCGGCGCTCTCGCGCAGGAGGCTGCGCTCGGGCGCTAGCAGGATGATCGCGAGCAGGCTCTGGGCCCGGTGCAGCAGCGGGTAGCGCATGACCTCGCGGCCATCCGTCAGGGTGAACGACCCCATCATCGTCACTCGCAGCTCGCGCACGTCCGCACTCCCGGTACCGCGCCGCCGGCCTGCCGCGCCGACGTCGCTGTCGGTTGCGGGGCCCCCGGTGGTCCACCGCGAGCCCTGCCGTTCTGTGCTGTTCTGGCCAGAATCCTCCTGATGTGGCCGTGACGGAAGGGGCGGGACCGGGCGGGCGAGATACCGACAAGCGCTGGCGGGTGTGAGCGTTCGGCTGTCTGCCGCCCACATGTGGGCGTTCGGTCGCCCCCGACGGCCCCGGACCCGCGTTTCGCCCACACGCGCGCGGCTTGGAGCAGATCGCCCACACTCGTCCGACGCCGGGCGGGATCGCCGGAGCGGTCGGTCAGTGCGCGTGCGGCGCGTGCGGCGCGAGCGCGGCCGCGGTGGTGGCGGTGCGGATCGCCATGGCGTCGAGGTTCGGCAGCGCGTGCGCGAGCCGATGCTCGGCGTCGTGGGCGATCTCCTGCGCGACCGACAGCGAGGTGTCGGCGACGACGACGGTGGCGGTGCCCTGGAGCCGGTGGCCCACCCACCGCAGCTGGACGCGCGACACTCCGAGCACGCCCGGCGTGCGCGCGAGCGCGGTCTCGGCTCGCTCGACCAGCTCGGGCTCGATCCCGTCCATGAGCCGTCGGCCGATGCTGGCGACGGTCCCCCGCAGCATCACGAGGATCGCCGCCGCGATGACGATCCCGACGAGGGGGTCGGCGAGCGGCACACCGAGGTGCACGCCCAGCGCGCCGACCACGACCGCGAGGGATGTGAAGCCGTCGAGCCGGGCGTGGACGCCGTCGGCCACCAACGCGGCGGAGCCGATCCGCCGACCCGTGCGGATGCGGTACACCGCAACCGCCTCGTTCCCGGCGAAGCCGATCACGCCGGCGACGGCGACCCACCCCAGGTTGTGCAGGGGCTGCGGGTGCACCAACCGCTCGACGGACTGCCACACGGCCACGATCGCGGACAGCGCGACGACCGCGACGATGAACAACCCGGCGAGGTCCTCGGCGCGGCCGTAGCCGAACGTGTAGCGGCGATCGGGCGAGCGGCGCCCCAGGACGAACGCGATCCACAGCGGCACGGCCGTGAGCGCGTCGGCGAAGTTGTGGATCGTGTCGGCGAGCAGCGCCACCGATCCGCTGACCAGCACCACGAGGAGCTGCAGGACCGTGGTGCCCAGCAGCACGAACAGGCTGATCTTGAGGGCGCGCACGCCCAGGGAGCTCGCCGCCAAGGCGTCGTCAATCGAATCCGCGGCGTCGTGGCTGTGGGGCATGACCAGGCCCCGCACGAACCCCCTGAACCCACCCGGGTGGGAGTGCCCGTGCTCAGACTCGTGCTCGTGCTCGTGCTCGTGTGCATGCGCAGGCTCGGGCAGGTGCGCAGGCCCGGCGGGCGACGCGGCGGCGCTCACCGGGTTCCGCCGGCGTCGCCCTCGGCCCGGTGGTGCCGCGGGACCGTACCCAGGGAGTGCTCGGCCTGCTCGATCGCGTCGGTCACGAGCTGGCGCGCGTGCTCGTTCTCCAGCCGGTAGAACACCCGCGTCCCCTCGTGGCGCGTCGCGACGATCCGGCCGAGGCGCAGCTTCGCGAGGTGCTGCGAGACCGCGGCCGGGGACTTGTCGACGATCTCGGCGAGCCGGTTCACCGCCAGCTCCCCGTCGCGCAGGGCCAGGATGATCCGCACGCGGGTCGCGTCCGCCAGCATCGCGAAGACCTCGACGGCCAGCTCGACGAACGGCTCGTCCGGTCCGGCCTCACTACCCTCGGTATCTGCATTCATGCGCAGATTCTTGCACAATGGCCGGCAGCGGAGCATGATCGGGCGGTCGTGGCGCGGCGGGTGCCCAATCCTCCCATTTCATAGGATAGCCTTACCTCATCACCGCGGCGCAGCTGGTGGCCGCGGCACCGCTGCGGCCGGCGACGCCCCTTTGTTGAACGGAGTCAGCCCGTGCACCAGCGCACGTTCATGCCCCCCTCGGTCGCCCGTCGGCGCCTCACTGCCCTGACCGCCGTCGGTGCGGTCGCCCTGACGCTCACCGCGTGCGCCTCGACCGACGACGACGCGTCGGCGAGCTCGTCCGGCGACGCGAGCGAGGCGTCGTCCGCCTTCCCCGTGACCATCACGTCGACGCTCGGCGAGGCCACGATCGAGGCGAAGCCGGAGCGCGTCGTCGCGATCGGCTGGGGCGCGGCCGACATCGCGCTCGCGCTCGGCACGGTGCCGGTCGGCATCGAGGCGGACACGTGGGGCGGCGACGCCGACGGGTACCAGCCGTGGTTCCGCGCGGCCGTGGAGGAGCAGGGCGCCGAGCTGCCGGCGACGATCGTCGCGTACCCCGAGATCGACGTCGAGAAGATCATCGGGCTCGACCCCGACCTGATCATCGCGACGCAGTCGGGCATCGACCAGGCGACGTTCGACCAGCTCTCCGCGTACGCGCCGGTCGTGGCGCACCCGGGCGAGGCCTGGGCGACGTCGTCGGCCGACCAGGTGTCCATCGCCGCGCAGGCGCTCGGGGTGCCCGCGAAGGGCGACGAGCTGATCGCCGCCACGCAGGACGCCTACGCCGCGGTCGCGGCCGAGCACCCGGAGTTCGCCGGCACGACGTTCGCGTACGTGTACGGCGGCGACCAGCCGGGCGCGCTCGGGGTCTACATGCCGGGCGACACCCGCGTCGCGCTGCTGACCGACCTGGGCCTGGAGCTCGCGCCGTCGGTCGCCGATCTCGAGCCGGATCCCGGCTCCTTCTACTCGACGCTCGGGCTGGAGAACGCCGACGCGCTCGACGACGTTGACGTGCTGTTCACGTGGTTCAACGACACGGACGAGCAGGCGGCCACCGAGGCCCAGCCGCTGTGGCAGCAGATCTCGGCGTTCAGCTCGGGCGCCTATCTGCCGATGATCGACCGGCAGCTCGGCATGGCCGTCTCGGTGGCCTCCCCCCTGAGCATCCCGTGGGCGCTCGACACGTACGTCCCGCAGATCGCCGCGGTCGTCGCGAAGGCCTCCTGACCCATCGCCACCACGACCCGGACGCGAGCCCCGCATGCCACCGGCAGGCGGGGCTCGCGGTCGCGCGCCTGGCTGCTGGCCGCGGGGCTGCTGGCGAGCGCCGGCCTGCTCGTGCTCGCCGCCGGGCTCAGCGTCGCGGTCGGCTCGAAGACCGTCCCGCTCGGCGAGGTCTGGTCGGCATGGCTGCACCCGGACGACTCGTACGCCTCCGCCGTCGTCGCCTCCCGGCTCGCGCGGACCCAGCTGGGCCTGCTCGCCGGCGCCGCGCTCGCCGTCGCCGGCGCCGTCATCCAGGGTCTGACCCGCAACCCGCTCGGCGACCCCGGGATCCTCGGCGTGAACGCCGGGGCCTCCGCCTCGGTCGTGCTCGTCACAGCCGGGCTCGGCGCGACGGCGGGCCGGTCGGTCTGGGCGGCGATCCCGGGCGCACTGGTGGCGGCGGCGGTCGTCTACCTGATCGGCTCGGGCGGCCCGCGGGGCCGCGCCACGCCGGTGCGCCTGGTCCTCGCGGGGGCCGCGATCTCGGCGGTGCTCGCCGCGCTGGTCCAGGCTGTCGCGCTGGCCCAGCCCGACGTGTTCAACAGCTACCGGTTCTGGGTCGTGGGGTCGCTGGCCGGGCGCCCCGAGGGCACGGTTGGCCGGGTCCTGCCGTTCGTCGCCGTCGGCCTGGTGTTCGCCCTGCTGCTGCCCCGCAGCCTGAACGCGCTGGCGCTCGGCGACGAGAGCGCCACCGCGCTCGGGCTGCGCACGGGCCGCACCCGCGCCCTCGGCGCCGCGTCCGCGACCCTGCTCGCGGCGTCGGCCGTCGCCGCGGTCGGCCCGGTGGGCTTCGTTGGGCTCGCCGTGCCGCACGTCGTCCGGTCCTTCGCGGGCTCCGACCACCGGTGGCTGCTGCCCTACTGCGCGCTGCTCGGCCCGGTGCTGCTGCTCGGCTCCGACGTGCTCGGGCGCGTGGTAGCCCGCCCCGGCGAGATCATGGTCGGCGTGGTGACGGCGTTCGTCGGCGCGCCGTTCCTGATCGCCGCCGTGCGGCAGGGACGGGCCGGGCTGTGAGCGCGACCGCCACCATCCGGGCGAGCGCTCCGGCGCCCGCTCCCGGCCCCGCGCCCGGGAGCCCGGCCGGGCTGAACCGGCGCGCCGTCGTCGTGTGCCTGCTGCTCGCGGTCGTGACCGTCGTGCTCGGCGTGGTCACGATCACCGCGGGCGAGCTCGGCATCGCGCTGGGCGACCTGCCCGCCGTCCTGGCCGGGAACGGGACGCGCGCGCAGGAGTGGGTGCTGCTCAGCAACCGGCTCCCCCGGCTGCTCGTCGCGGTGGGCGCGGGCGCGGCCTTCGCGGTGTCGGGGTCGATCTTCCAGAGCGTGACGCGCAACCCGCTCGGCAGCCCCGACGTGATCGGCCTCGGCGCCGGCGCGGCCGCGGGCGCCGCCGCGGCGACGCTCGTGGCGCCCGACGTCGTGCCGGTGCCGATCGGCGCCCTGATCGGCGGCCTCGCGGCGGCCGCGGCGGTGCTCCTGGGCGCCGGGCGCGGCTTCCGCGCGCCGTACCGGATGGTCGTCGTCGGCATCGCGGTCGGGGCCATGGCCCTGGCGTTCGTGCAGCTCGTGCTGGCCCGAACCACCCAGCAGGAGGCGCTGCAGCTCGCGGCCTGGCTCAACGGCAGCCTGCAGTCGCGGCAGTGGTCCGACGTCGCGACCGTCGCCGTCTCGCTCCTGGTGCTGCTGCCCGCCGCCCTCGCGCTGACCCGGCGGCTGCAGATCCTCGAGATGGGGGACGACGCCGCGACGGGGCTCGGCGTCGCACCCTCGCTCACGCGGAACCTCGCGATCGTCGTGGGGGTGGCGCTGACCGCGGCCGCCGTCACGGTCTCCGGCCCGATAGCCTTCGTCGCGCTGACCGGGCCGCAGATCGCCCGCCGGCTCACGGGCTCGAGCGGCCCCGGGATGGTCGCCGCGGCGTGCACGGGCGCGACGGTGCTCGTCGCCGCGGACCTGCTCGCGCAGCACGGCTGGTGGGGCACGCAATACCCGGTCGGGGTGCTCACGGCCGGCCTCGGCGGGATCTACCTCGCGTTCCTGCTGGTGCACGAGACACGAAGGGGAACCGCATGACCTCCACGCCGACGACGCCCTCGACCCGCCCGGGCACGGCGGCCGCGGACGCGACTCGCCCGGGCACGACGCCTGCCGGCACGCCGACCCGGGACGCGACGCTCCCGGGCGCCGAGGCGCCGCCGCTGCTCGCGGACGGCCTGACCCTCGCCTACGACAAGCTGGTCGTCGCGCAGGACCTCACCGTCGCGATCCCCCGCGGCTCGTTCACCGTGATCATCGGCCCGAACGGGTGCGGCAAGTCGACCCTGCTGCGCGCGCTCGCGCGCACCCTGACGCCCCGCGCGGGTCGGGTGCTGCTCGACGGCGAGCCCATGGCCCGGCTGCGGACCCGCGACGTCGCCCGCCGGCTGGCGCTGCTGCCGCAGAGCCCGATCGCGCCCGAGTCGATCACGGTGGGCGACCTCGTGGCGCGCGGCCGGTACCCGCACCAGGGCCTGCTGCGGCGGTGGTCGGCCGCCGACAGCACGGCCGTCGCCGACGCGATGGCCGCGACGGAGGTGACCGACCTGCGCGACCGCCACGTCGCCGAGCTCTCGGGCGGCCAGCGCCAGCGCGCCTGGCTGGCGATGGCCCTGGCCCAGGACACCGACCTGCTGCTGCTCGACGAGCCGACGACGTTCCTCGACATCGCCCACCAGTACGAGGTGATGGACCTGCTCGCCCGCCAGCACGAGCGCGGCCGGACCTTGGTCGCGGTGCTGCACGACCTCAACCAGGCCGCCCGCTACGCCTCGCACGTGATCGCGATGCGCGCGGGCCGCGTCGTCGCCCACGGCGCCCCGGCTGACGTCGTCACGCACGAGCTGGTGCGCGACGTGTTCGGCCTGGAGTGCCGGGTGCTGCCCGACCCGGAGACGGGCACGCCGATGGTCGTCCCGACCCGGCGCGCCCGTCCGGACGGCAGTCCTCGCTCGACTCCGTGACGCGCGCCACGAGCTGGGTGGGGCTGATGTAGCGCAGGGTGCGGCTCAGCAGGGCGTGCGGGTCGCGTCCAGGTCGAGGGTCTTGCGCAGCGAGCTGAAGCCGCGCCCGCGGGCCGCCGCGCAGAAGTCCGCCGCCGCGAGCTCGTACTCGACGTGCAGCACCGGCTTGCCCGCGGCGGTGAACGGCTCGAGCAGGTCGCACTCGTCGTACTGGGCGCACTGCTCGTTGACGGCGAAGTCGAAGGCGGGTTCGAGGTCGGCGACCTGGGCCAGGTCGTTCTTGAGGCCGACGGCGAGGCCCCGCTCGTGGGCGAGCCGCGCGACCTCCCGGTTGAACGCCTCCTGGTCGGCCGCCGTGAGGTCGAAGCCCGAGTCGTTCGCGAAGCCGTCGACGTTGTCCGGCTCGACCGCGTCGAAGCCCTTCGCGGCGCACAGGTCTAGCCGGGCGGCGAGCAGCGGCTTCAGGAGGTCCAGGCGCCGGATGTCGAGCCACCGCTCGTCCGGCCAGCCGTCGAGCGCGGCGCCGAGGACCTCGGCGGGGTACTACGCGCTGTCGGGCCGGTCGGGCTCGTACGACCCGGCGCTCACGTAGCAGATCACCTTCCGCCCGGCCGCGTGCAGCTGCGCGACCTGCCGCTCGGTCGTCGTGAACAGGTCGACGTCGTAGACGTCGGCGGGCACGGTCAGGTCCAGGTCCCCGCTGAGCTGCCACTGCCACGAGACCTGGGCCGGCGGCACCCACCGCGTCGGCGCCGCGGCGCCGCAACCGCTGACCGGGGCGGCGAGCACGGCGAGCGCACCCAGCGCACCAAGGCGCCCGACGGGGCGCCGGCGTCGCGGGCTGCGCTCGTGCATCCGTGGGTCCCCCTGGTCTCTGCGATCGGCCGGTTGCCGCGATCGGCGTCGTGGAGATCGTTACACTTTTTGCGGGCTGGCGATCGCGCCGCCCGGGGTGCGGGCCGGGAGGCAGTGCGTGTCGGTTGAGGTGCCGCCCCGAGCGGAGCGCTTCCCGGCGGGACCGGCGGCCGCCGCCCGCCGCGTCTCGGGCACGGACGTCGCACGGGCCGCGGGGGTCTCGCAGCGGACGGTCTCCCGCGTGGTCAACAACTTCCCGCAGGTCAGCCCGGACGTCCGCCGCCGCGTGCAGCGGGCGATCGAGGACCTCGGGTACCGGCCCAACAGCGCGGCCCGGTCGCTTCTGCTCGGCCGGACCCGCACGATCGGCCTGCTCACGGTCGGGAGCACGGCCTACGGCCCGGCGTCGCTCGCGCTCGCCACCGAGCGGGCCGTGCGCGCGGCGGCATACGGGCTGCTGGTGGTCAACACGGTCGAGCTCGATGCGGAGTCGGTCGAGACCGGGCTCTCGGCGCTGCTCGACCAGGGCGTCGACGCCGTCGTGGTCAACGAGCCGACCTCCACGTTCCGGTCCCGGCGGCACGACCTCGCGGTGCCGGTGCTGAGCCTGTCCGGACCGCTCGAGCTGTCGGCGACCGAGCTCGTCGTGGCCAGCGACGAGGCGGGCGGGGTCGCCGCGGCCGTGCGACACCTGCTCGACCTCGGGCACGCGACAGTGCACCACGTCGGCGGGCCGACCGAGTGGCCCTCCGCGCGCCGGCGCGCGCAGGCGTGGCGCGCCGCCCTGGAGGATGCGGGCCGCGAGGTCCCGCCGGTGCTGACCGGCGACTGGTCGCCGGCGTCCGGCTACGCGGCGGGCCGCGAGCTCGCCCGACGCCCGGGGGTGACCGCGATCTTCGCCGCCGGCGACCACCTCGCCTTCGGGGTCGCGCGCGCGCTCCAGGAGGCCGGCCGGCGCGTGCCGGCCGACGTCAGCCTCATCGGCTTCGACGACGTGCCAGAGGCCGCCTTCATGACCCGCGCGCTGACCACCGTGCGCCAGGACCTCGTCGGGACGGCCGCCCGCGGCGTCGAAATCGTGCAGGCGATCGAGGGTCGCCTCGACGCCGGGGCGCTCGAGACGATCCCGACCCGGCTCGTCCTGCGCGAGACCACCGGCCCGCCACCGACGCCCCCTCCGGTTCCTACTCCCGCAGCACGGTGACGCCGCGGGCGGGGACCGGGTCCCCGGCTCGGTGCGGAGCCTGGCGGACCAGGTCGAAGCCGGCCGCCCGCAGCGGGAGGTCGGCCTCGGTGTGGTTGATCGCGAACAGCCAGCTGCCCGACCCGCCGGTGCGCCGCACGACCTCGAGCCCGCCGGGCTGCGCCACGACCGGGGTGACGCCCGCGGCGTCGACCAGGCGCCCGACGAGCGCGGCGAGCGAGGGCCCGTCGAGCCGCGTCGACAGGTACCAGGCCGCTCCCGGCCCGTCCGCGGCGCGCCGGGTGAGCGCCGGGCCGCCGGCCGCCGGGCCGTCCGCGTAGGTGGCCAGCACCTCGGCGTCCGTCGCGGTAAGCCGCTCCGTCCACACCTGCCCGGTCCCGCCGTCGCTCAGCCCGACCGACCCGTGCTCGCGCAGCGGTGCGAACTCCTCGACCCGGACGCCGAGCAGGTCCCGGAACGCCCCGGGGTAGCCGCCGAGCAGCACTCGGTCGGCCTCGTCGACGATGCCCGAGAAGTACGACACGAGCACCTGCCCGCCGCGCGCCACCACGCCCCCGAGCCGGTCGGACAGGCCGGCCGGCGCGAGGTAGAGCGTCGGGACGAGCACGACGTCGTAGCCGTCGAGGGTCGCCGTCGCGGGGAGCACGTCGACCGCGACGCCGGCGTCGACCAGCGCGCCGTGCAGGCGCCGCGCGAGGTCGAGGTAGTGCAGGTCGATGGTCGGGTGCGCGTCGAGCTCGCTCGCCCACCACGCCTGGGTGTCCCACAGCAGCGCGACCCGCGCGGGCTCGACGACGCTGCCGCGCACCTCGGCAAGCCGCCCGAGCGTGGCGCCGAGGTCGCACACCTCGCGGAACAGCGCCGAGTCGGCCCCGGCGTGCGGCACCAGCGCGGAGTGGAACTTCTCGGCGCCGGCCCGGGACTGGCGCCACTGGAAGAACAGCACGCCGTCCGCGCCGCGGGCCACGTGCTGCAGGGAGTTGCGCAGCAGCTGCCCGGGCTCCTTCGCCAGGTTGCGCGGCTGCCAGTTCACCGCGCTGGTCGAGTGCTCCATGAGCACCCACGGCTCGCCGCCCGCCAGCCCACGCACCCGGTCGGCACTGAACGCCAGCTCGGCCCAGCCCCTCGGGTCCTCGGCCGAGAGGTAGTGGTCGTTGGACACGATGTCGACCAGCGGCGTGGTGGCCGTGTAGTCGATCTGGTTGAACTCGCCCATCACCATGTAGTTGGTCGTGACCGGCAGGTGCGGCGTCACCTCGCGCAGCACGGCCGCCTCGGCCTCGAGGTGCCCGACGAAGGCGTCGGACGAGAACCGGTCGAAGTCGAGCCGCTGGCCCGGGTTGGTGATCGCCGTGGTGCGCCGCGGCGGCAGGATCTGCTCGAACGAGGCGTACCGCTGCCCCCAGAAAGCGGTGCCCCAGGCGAGGTTGAGCGCGTCGACGTCCGGGTACTCCTTGCCGAGCCAGTCGCGGAACGCGGCGGCGGAGACGTCGCAGTAGCAGCGACCGTTGTGGCACGCCAGCTCGTTGGAGACGTGCCACATCCGGACCGCGGGGTGGTGGCCGTAGCGCTCGGCGACCACGCGCGCGATGCGCGTCGCGTGGGCCCGGATGATCGGGGAGCTCACGCACCAGGTCTCGCGGCTGCCCTGCGTCAGGCGCAGGCCGTCGGCGCCGACGGGCAGCATCTCGGGGTGGGCCAAATGCAGCCACACCGGCGGCGCCGCGCTGGGGGTGGCCAGGTCGACGCCGATCCCCGCCTCGTGCAGCAGGTCGAGGATGCGGTCCAGCCAGCCGAACTCGAACCGGCCCTCCTCGGGCTCGAGCTGCCCCCACGAGAAGATGCCGACGCTGACGAGGGTGACGCCCGCCTGCCGCATGAGCGCGACGTCGTCGGCCCAGACCTCCTCGGGCCACTGCTCCGGGTTGTAGTCGGCGCCGAACGCGATGCCGTCCGTGGGCCACGGGCCCGCCCACCGGGTCATCGGGTCACCGCCACGAGGACGTCCCACGAGCCGAGGGTCACGTGCTCGCCGGCGCCCAACGGTCCGGCGGCGCTCGTTTCGGGTGGCCCGGGGGCGACGTCGCCCGGCGACGGGTCGGCGGGGGCGTCGCCGCGGGCGGCGACGAGGATGTCGAGCTCGATCGGGGCAGTCACGGTGGCGGCCTCCCAGGACCAGTTGTGGATGATGTGGACGCGCTTGCCGTCGGGGCGCGTCGACGTGTGGACGGTGACGCTGGGCGGCAGCGCCGCCCATGCCGCGAGCGGCGTCGGAACGAGCCAGGTGGCGAGCGAGCGGGCGAGGGTGGCGTCTGGCACCGTGCCGACGATCGTCACCCGACCGGCCCCGTGCGCTCGTGTCGTGACCGCGGCCCACGCCCCCAGGTGGGGGTCCTCGTACCGTGCGAGCACGTCCGCGCCGTCGGCGACCAGGCACTCCGCCCACGCGGTCGCCTCCCCCGCCAGCGCGCCCCGCACCGGCACGGGCTCGGCGAGGTTGCTGAACTCGTCGTACCAGGCGCCCGCGGCCGCAGCCAGCCGGGCGGGCTGCACCTCGGCGCGCGCCCGCGCCTCGTGGTCGGCGTACCCGGTCCGGGGGCCGACGACGAGGTGGCCGCCCGCGCCCGCGTACCGCAGGAGCCAGTCGAGGTCGGCGTCGGAGGCCGGGTAGTAGCCGGCCGCGACGAGCACGGGATGGGTGCCGGCGACGTCCTCGGGCGCCTGGTCGAAGACGTGCTGCGGGCGGACCACCCGCACCTGGAGACCGGCGTCGAAGGCGCCCCGGTAGAACGCGCTGACGATCCGGGGGTAGCTGGTCGGGTCGCCCGTGCCGTCGGCCAGCTGCAGCGGCGGCTGGGCCGCCAGCGCGAACCGCGCCGGTGTGGAGACGAGGAGGGCGAGGTCGGCGTCGGGAGTCGCACCGGCGATCGCGCCGCCGGCCTCGGCCAGCTCCGCGCCGAGCCGCGCGATCTCGCGGTAGGTCCGACCGGGCAGCCCGCTGTGCGGCAGCACACCGCCCCAGTACGTCTCGGCGCCGTAGTGCAGCGTGTGCCAGTGCCAGTACTCGATCATGCGGGCGCCGCGGGCCACGAGCGCCCACGCGCACTGGCGCCACTGGCCCGGGTAGGCCGGGTTGTTGGTGCTCGGGCCGCCGATCGACTGCGCGTTCGTCTCGGTGACCAGGAAGGGCTCGCCGCGGCTCGAGAACATCGCGTCGCCCACCTGGAACAGCGCCCACGTGCCGTTCGCGGTCCAGAACTGCGCCGAGTGCGTCGTGGCCGGGTGGGCCAGCGCGTCCTGCATCCCGTAGTAAGCGTTGCCGCTGGTGACGTCGAGCGCGCCGGCGAGGTCGGCGTCGTCGAGCGCGGGCCGGTCGTAGGCGATGCAGGTCGTGACGAACTGGTCGGGCCGGGCCAGCTCCCGGACGGCGCGAGCCTGCCAGTCGATCATCTCGGTGGTCAGGGACGCCTGGAACCGGCGCCACGCGAGGTCGTACTGGGGCTGGACGTTGCCGTCCGGGGTCCACAGGTCCGCCCAGGTGGACAGGCGATGGGACCAGTAGACGAGCCCCCACTCCCGGTTGAGGGTCTCGACGTCCCCGTAGGTGTGGCGTAGGTGGTCGACGAAGCGCTCGAAGACGCCGCGGTTGTGCAGCAGGTGCAGGCCGGGCTCGTTGTCCACCTGGAACCCGATCACGGCCGGGTGCGCGGCGTACCGCCGGACGATTCGCGTGAGGATTCGCTCGGCGTGGAAGCGGAAGGCCGGGTGCGTGAAGTCGGCCTCCTGCCGGGCGCCCCAGCCCATCGGCTTGCCTGTGCGCAGCTCGCCTGCGACCTCGGGGTAACGCCGGGCCAGCCACGGGGGCAGCGCGTACGTCGGGGTGCCGATCACGACGTCGATGCCGCGCGCGCGGGCGGCGTCGAGGACGGGCTCGAGCCAGTCGAGCTCGAACCGGCCCTCGTCGGGTTCCCACGTGGACCAGACCGACTCCCCGACCCGGATCACGGAGAACCCCGCGGCCTGCATCAGGTCGAGGTCCCGCTCCAACGTCTCGGGCTTCGGGTCCTGGCCGGGCCCGGCGTACTCGTAGTAGTAGGCCGCGCCGAAGCGCACGCGATCGTGCTGGACTGCCATGGGTGTCTTCTCCACGTCGAAGGGTGAGGGACGCGCGCGGGCGGGCGGGCTGGCGGGCCCCGTCAGCCCTTGACCGCGCCGCTGGCGAGCCCGGACTGCCAGTACCGCTGCAGGAACAGGAAGGCGATCACGAGCGGGATGATCGACAGGAACGAGCCCGTGACGATGGACGAGAACAGCGCCTTCGACCCGCCGCCCGCGGCCGCCGCGCCCTGCCACTGCGCGAGGCCGACCGTCAGCGGGTACAGGTGCGGGCTGTTGAGCATGATCAGCGGCAGGAAGTAGTTGTTCCAGGTCGCCACGAGCGCGAACAGCAGCACGGTGACCATGCCCGGCACGAGCAGCCGGAACGCGACGCCGAAGAAGATCCGCAGCTCGCCGGCGCCGTCCACGCGGGCGGCCTCGAGCAGCGTCTCGTCGACGGCGTCGGCGGCGTACACGCGCATGAGGTAGACCCCGAACGGGCTGACCAGGGACGGCAGGATGATCGCCCACGGCGTGTTGGTCAGGCCGGCGTTGGCGAACAGCAGGTACGTGGGGATGGTGAGCGCGGTCATTGGGATCATGACCGCCCCCAGGATCGCGCTGAAGATCGCGTTGCCGCCCGGGAACCGGTACTTGGCGAACGCGTAGCCCGCCATCGTCGCCAGGAACGCCGCCCCGACCGCGCTGACCACTGCGTAGAAGAGCGAGTTGCGCAGCCACAGCAGGTACACGCCGTCGTCGGCCGTGAACACCGCCTGGATGTTGACCCACAGCGAGTTGGTCCCGGAGAACCACAGGCCGAACGTCGAGAACAGGTCCGCGTTCGACTTGGTCGAGGCGACCAGGAGCCACCACAACGGGATGAGGAAGTAGAGCAGAACGGCGACCATCATGACGGTGAGCGCCGTGCTGCGCTGCGGCTTGTCGGCGGAGTACCGCCGGCGCGAGCGCGGGCGCTCGGGCGGCACGGTGGTGTCGGTGCGCACGCCGGCCAGCGCGGTGCCGTCGGCTGCGGTGCGAGTCGTCATCGGGCTGCACGCTCCTTGCGCTGGGTGGACAGCTGGACCGTGTAGGACACGATCATGATCACGACGCCCAGGATGAAGGCGATCGCCGCCGCGTAGTTGCTGTCCCGGTTGATGAACGCGAGGTTGTAGGCGTACATGTTGGGCGTGTAGTCGGTGCCGATCACGTTGGGCGCGAGCGAGCGCAGCAGGTTCGGCTCCGTGAAGAGCTGGAACGTGCCGATCACCGAGAAGATCGCGGTGAGGATGAGCGCGGGGCGGATCGCGGGGATCTTGATGCTCACGGCGGTCCTGATGCGCCCGGCGCCGTCCACCGCGGCCGCGTCGAACAGCTCGGACGGGATGGACCGCAGCGCCGCGTACAAGATGATCATGTTGTAGCCGATGAACGACCACGTGACGATGTTCATGATCGAGAACAGCATCCAGTCCTGCGACAGGAACGGCGGCGCCGAGATCCCGAGCCGCTCGGCGATCTGCGCGGCGGGGCCGAAGTCGGTGCCGTACAGGTACCCCCACATGAGGGCGGCGATCACGCTGGGCACGGCGTACGGGATGAAGATGCCGAGCCGGATGAACTTGCCCAGGTAGAGCACGCCCGCGTCGAGCAGCAGCGCGAACAGCAGCGCCAGGCCCAGCATGATCGGCACCTGGATGACGAGGAACACGGCCATCCGCCCGACGCCGGATAGGAAGGACGAGTCGCTCAAGGCCCGGGAGTAGTTCTCCAGGCCGACGAAGGTGTTGCCGCCCACCAGTTGCTCGCGGTACAGGCTGAGGTAGCCGGAGTAGATGATCGGAACGACGATGAGCAGCGCGAACACGACCACGAAGGGCGTGATGAGGATGTAGGCGGCGGCGTTCTCGCGCCGGCGCATCGGCGACGGTCCCCGGCGCCTGGGCGGCGCGGTGGCGGCCGGCGCCCGCCCCGCCGGCAGGCGGGTCTCAACTGACGTCATGGTGATCTCCTTGGCCTTGGCTCGAGCGGGGGGGCGCCGGCCCCGCCGCCCGCCCGGGCGGGCGGCGGGGCCGGCGCAGGTCCCTACTTGACGGTGAAACCCTGCTGCTCGGCGTAGCTGACGAGGTCGTCCTGCCACGCCTGGAGCGCGGCCACGATGTCGCCCTTGTCGGCGATCGCCTTGCCCACCGTCTCCTGACCGGCCGAGTAGGCGTAGTCCATGAACGGCAGCCAGCCGAAGTCCTGGGGCACCGTCTCGGAGATCTCCGCGAAGAGCTTGTTCACCTGCTGACCCCCGTAGAACTCCGGCTCGAGGTCGGTGAACTCGGGGTTGGCGAGCGTGTCCGTGGTCGTGGGGAACAGGAACTGCTCGTTCGCGAACTTCAGGGTCGACACCGGGTCGTGGTTGATCCAGAGCGCGAGCTGGGCCGCGGCGATCGGGTTCTCGCTGCTCGCGAGCACCGCGTCGGACGAGCCGCCCCAGTTCGCCGACACCGGGTCGCCGGAGGCGTCCCACTGCGGGACGTTGGCGGCGCGCCACAGCCCCGACGTGTTCGCGGCCGTGCCCTGCAGGAAGACCGGGCCCCACGCGGCGGCGGGCGCCCAGCTGGCGTACTTGCCGTTGGCCAGGCCCTGGTACCACCCGTCGGTGAAGTCCGGGTCGACCGAGACGAGGTCGGCCTGGATCAGGTCCTGCCAGTACTGCGCCACCTTCGTCGCCTCGTCCGAGGTGACGTCGATCGTGACCTCCTGGTCGCCGTCCCAGCCGAACGGCCGGGCCCCGGCCTGCCAGAGCATGCCCGCGAACTGGCCCATGTCGTTGCCCGGCATGTTGGTGAGGTAGACGTTCGGGTCCGCCTCGTGCAGCGTCTTCGCGGCGACGGCGAAGTCGTCCCAGGTGGTCGGCACCTCGATGCCGTGCGCCGTCAGGATGTCCTCGCGGTAGAGCTGGCCCAGCGGGCCCGCGTCCTGCGGGATGCTCCAGACCTTCGAGCCGTCCGTCGACTGGACCTGCTGCCACACCCAGTCGACGTAGTCCTCGCCCGTGTCGGCGGGGATGTACGGCGTCAGGTCGAGCAGGTTGTCGCCGAGTGCGAACGACTGCACGTGCTGGAACTCGAGCTGCGCGACGTCTGGCGCACCCTTGCCCGCCTGCAGCGCGCTGCGCAGCTTCTTGTAGTGGTCGGCGCCCTGACCGACGTTGACCACCTCGACCTCGATCGCCGGGTACTCGTCCATGAACAGCTGGACCTGGTTCTCGATGTCCGGCACCCACGTCCAGAACGTGAGCTTGGTCGGCGTCGTCATCGCCTCGTCGATGTCCGCCTGGCTGACCGTCGTGGTGGTCTCGGCGGCGTCCCCGCCCGAGTCCCCGCCGCTGCAGGCCGTGAGCGCCATGGCGGCCACAGCCATCCCTGCGGTGAGTCCCGTGGCCTTGCGACGCCACGTGTTCGTCGTTCGCGACATGCTCCACTCCTTCGTGTGCCCTGCGTTGGGTGTCCGCTGCGTTGCGGTGCCGTGCCTTCGTGGGGTGTCGGTCAGCGCCCGGGTGGCGCTGCGGCCGTCGTCTCCCGGACCACGAGCTCGACCGGGACGTTCTCGCGGCGGTCCTGCCGCCGCGGGTTCGAGATGGCGTCGATGAGCAGGCCGACCCCGAACATGGCCAGGTGCGCGAGGTCCTGGCGGACGGTGGTCAGGGCCCGCGACAGGTACGCGGCCTCGGGGACGTCGTCGAAGCCGACGACGCTCACGTCGCCCGGCACGTCCCGGCCTGCCTCCGCCAGCGCGCGCAGCAGGCCGATGGCCATCTGATCGTTCGCGACGAAGACGGCCGTGACCGCGGGGTCGGCCGCCAGGCGGGCGCCCAGCGCGTACCCGGACTGGGCCGTCCAGTCCCCGTGCTGCACGGGCGGCTGCGCCGCGCCGGCCGCGGCGAGCGCGCCGCGCCAGCCCTCGAGCCGCAGCGCGGACGAGCGCCAGCCGACCGGGCCCGCGAGGTGGTGCACCGTGCGATGCCCGAGCCCGAGCAGGTGCTCGGTCGCGCCCCGCGCGCCCGCGCCCTGGTCGGCGTCGGCGACCACCTCGTTGGTCGAGATCCCGTAAGGCCCGGACAGGCTCAGCACCGGCAGGTCGCCGATGGTGCCCCGGTCGAGCGAGAACGACCCGACCGGCTCGTTGACCACGATCCCGTCCACGCCCTGGCCCACGAGGTCGTGCAGCGCGCCGGTGATCGTCTCAGACTCGTCCTCGAACGTGTTGATGACCGACATCGCGTACCGCGCGCTGCGGATCGCGTGCTCGGCGGCGACCATGAGCGAGGACGGGCCGTAGTCGGTCGAGCCGACCGACAGCACGCCGATCGTCAGGCTGCGCCCGAGCACGAGGTTGCGCGCCGCGCGGTTGGGCCGGTACCCCAGCGCGACGATCGCGTGCTGGACCCGCTCGCGCACCGCGGGCCGCACGTGCGGGTCGCCATTGATGACACGCGAGACCGTCTTCTGCGACACCCCGGCGGCCCGGGCCACGTCCATGGCAACGACGGGGCGGCCCTTGCGGGTCACGATCTCGCCGGCCACGGCGCGTCCCCTTTCGACGTCAATGTCGATTGGCTACGTAGTCAAGCGGACCATTGTCTACGTAGTCAAGTGACCCAGGTCACAGGACCGCATCGATCGGGGCACTGCTACCAGGCGAGATCCTGACAGCCGTGGTGGCTCGCGGGCTCGACCTGAAGCGTCGCGTGGGCGATGCCGAACCGGTCCTGCAGCACGTCGCGCGCGGCGTCCAGCACGGCGTGATGGTCGGCGAGCTCCGCCGCGACGAGGTGCGCCGTGGCCACGTTCATGCCCGACGTGAGCGCCCACACGTGCACGTCGTGCACCTGCGCGACGCCGCCGACGGCGCCGAGGCTGGCCGCGACGGCGTCCGGATCGATGCCCTCGGGCGCGTGCTGGCCGAGGACAGCGAGCACCTGCCGGCCGAGCACGCAGGCCCGCACCAGGACGAAGACGGCGATCGCGACCGCGACCAGCACGTCCCAGACCTGCTGTCCCGTGACGATGATGAGCAGGCCCGCCGCCATGACCCCAACCGAGCCGGCGGCGTCGGCGATCACCTCGAAGTACGCGCCGCGCACGTTGAGGCTGTCCTTCGACCCGCTGCGCAGGAGCGCCATGGACGCGACGTTGATCGCGAGGCCGAGCGCGCCGACGACGAGCATCGCCCCGGACGCGACCACGGGCGCCTGCCCGAGCCGGCTCAGGCCCTCCACGAGCACGTAGCCGCCGACGCCGAGCATGATCAGCACGGTCAGGCCGGAGGCGAAGACCTCGGCGCGGTACGACCCGTAGGTGCGCCGCCCCGTCTTGTCCGGGCGGGTGGCGATGCGGGTCGCGACGAGGCTCGCGCCCAGGGCGACGACGTCGGCCGCCATGTGCCCGGCGTCGGAGATCAGCGCGAGGGAGCCGGAGACCAGGCCGACGGCGAGCTCGACGACGAAGAACGCCGCGGTGAGCGCGAAGGCCGCCGCGAGCCGGGAGCGGAACCGGCCGCCGGCGTGCTCGGCGGGCCGCGCGTGGCTGTGCCCGGCGCCCATCAGCGTGCCCCGTCGTGGCGCGTGTGCTCGCGGGACAGGTCCAGCAGCATCCGCACGTGCGCGTCGGCCAACCGGTAGAACACCATCCGGCCCGCGCGCCGGTTGTCGACGGCTCCCGCGGTCCGCAGCAGCCGCAGCGCCTGGGAGACGGTCGTCTCCGGCACCCCGACGACGGCCGCGAGGTCGCACACGCACAGCTCCCCCGCCCCGAGCAGCGCGTACAGGATGCGCGTGCGGGTGGGATCGCCGAGCAGCTTGAACAGCTGCGCGAGGGCGGCGGCCTCGTCCAGGCCGGGCGTGCTCTCGCGGGCGAGCGCGACCTTGTCCGGGTCGACCGCGACGACCTCGCACGAGTCCAGCGGGAGAACCTGAGCCATGACACCTCCACGTATGCGCATCTGTGCAGATGTTAGCAGGCTAGCGGGGGCTCCGGGTGCGCTCGTGCTGGTCGAGCGGCCGGTGGGCCACCTGCTCGTAGCGCTGCGTCGCGTCGGCGCCCCGCGCCCACGGCACGGCCTCGCCCGCGGCCAGCGACGCCGGCACATCCAGCACCCGCTGGTTGCTGCTGCCCCGGAACTGCAGCGTCAGGTCCCGCAGCGCGATCTCGAACGGGCCGTCGACCAGCACGTCGAGCTGCCCGAGCAGCTCGACCTTGTCGGGCGTCTCGGCCAGCAGCTGCTCGAACGTGTAGCCGCTCCAGCACCAGATGTCCTTGCCCGCGCCGAACTCCGCACGCACGCGGCGCGCCAGCCGCAGGCACACCTGGGTGTTGAGGAAGGGCTCGCCGCCAAGCAGGGTCAGCCCCTGCACCGACTCGTGCGCGAGGTCGGCGAGCACCCGCTGCTCGAGCTCGTCGGTGTAGGGCTGCCCGTACCGAAAGTTCCAGGTCCGCTCGTTGAAGCAGCCCTCGCACGCGAACAGGCACCCGCTGACGTACAGGCTGCAGCGCACGCCCTCGCCGTCGACGAACTCGAACGGCTTGTAGTCGGCGACGTACCCCTGGCTGACCTTCTCCGCCTGCCACTGCCCCGGCTCGGGGATGCGCACGCGGCGCCCTCAGGCGACGTCGGGCGCCGGCGCGCCCAGGGGGTCGGCGCCGCCGACCATGTGCTTGACGCGCGCGGTGATCTCGGAGTGCCGACCGTGCACCATCGGGCGCGCCTGCGGGTTGCCGAGGTAGCCGCAGGTGCGCTTGACGACGTCGCACGTGCGCGGGTCGGCGTTGCCGCAGCCCGGGCAGGCGAACCCGCGCGCCGTCGGCTCGAAGTCGCCGGTGAAGCCGCACGCGTAGCAGTGGTCGATCGGCGTGTTCGTGCCGAGGTAGCCGATCCGGTCGTAGGAGTAGTCCCAGACCGCCTCGAGGGCCTTCGGGTTCTGCTGCAGCACGGGGTACTCGCAGTAGTGGATGAACCCGCCCGAGGTGAACGCCGGGTAGTCCTTCTCGAAGTCCAGCTTCTCGAACGGCGTCGGGCTCTTGCGCACGTCGTAGTGGAAGCTGTTGGTGTAGTAGTCCTTGTCGGTGATGTCCGGGACCGAGCCGAACTTCGCCTTGTCGAGCCGGCAGAAGCGGTCGGTCAGGGACTCGCTCGGGGTCGAGTAGACGCTGAACTGGTAGCCGTGCTCGGCCGTCCAGTCGCCCGCGTGGGAGTGCAGCGACTCCAGGATCGCCAGCGTGAACGCCTTCGCCGCCGGGTCGCCCTCCCACTCGCCGCCGTAGAACGCTGCCGCCACCTCGTACAGCCCGATGTAGCCGAGCGAAACCGTGGCGCGCCCGCCCTTGAACAGGCTGTCGACGTCGTCGTCGGGGCTCAGGCGCTTGCCGAACGCGCCGTGCACGTACAGGATCGGCGCGTTGCCGGGCACGGCCTGCGTGCACCGCTCGATCCGGTACACCAGGGCGTCGTGCACCGTGCTCAGCCGCTCCTCGAGCAGCGCCCAGAACGCCTCCTGGCTGCCGCGGGCCTCGAGGGCGATGCGCGGGAGGTTGAGCGTGACCACGCCGAGGTTCATCCGGCCCTCGGCGACGTCCTTGCCGTCCTCGTCCGTCCAGCCCTGCAGGAACGAACGGCAGCCCATCGGCACCTTGAAGCTGCCGGTCAGCTCGACGATCTTGTCGTAGTTGAGGACGTCGGGGTACATGCGCTTGGTCGCGCACTCCACCGCGAGCTGCTTGAGGTCGTAGTTCGGGTCGCCCGGCTCGAGGTTCAGGCCGCGGCGGATCGTGAAGATGAGCTTCGGGAAGATCGCGGTGCGCCGCTCTCCCCCGAGGCCGCCGATGCGGATCTGGAGGATGGCGCGCTGGATCTCGCGCTCGAGCCAGCTCGTGCCGAGCCCGAAGCCGAGGGTGGTGAACGGCGTCTGCCCGTTGGACGTGAACAGCGTGTTGATCTCGTACTCGAGGCTCTGCATCGCGTCGTAGATGTCCTTGCGCGTCTTCTCCTGCGCATACGGGTGCCAGCGCGACTCCTCGGCGATCCACTCCTGGGCCTCGGCCAGGTGCTTCTCGAAGTTCTTCGCGGCGTAGGGCGCGAGCAGCTCGTCGATGCGGTTGGCCGAGCAGCCGCCGTACTGGCTCGAGGAGACGTTCGCGATGATCTGCGAGATCTGCGCGGTCGCCGTCTGGATCGAGCGCGGCGGGTCGACCTGGGCGTTGCCGATCCGGAAGCCCTCGGCGAGCATCGTGCCGAAGTCGATCAGGCAGCAGTTCGTCATCGGCGAGTAGGGGTGGTAGTCGAGGTCGTGGTAGTGGATGTCGCCCTTCTGGTGGGCGTTCGCGACGTGCGGCGGCAGCATCCGCAGGCCGATCGCCTTGCCGACGGCGCCGGCCGTCAGGTCGCGCTGGGTGTTGAAGACGTCGCTGTCCTTGTTGGCGTTCTCGTGCACGACCGCGGACTCTTTGTCGATCAGCTGCACGATCGAGTGGTTGATGTCCGTGGTCTTGCTCCGGGCGAAGTCGCGTTGGACGCGGTAGCTGATGTAGCGCTCCGCGACCTCGTACTCGTGGCTCTCTAGCAGGATGTGCTCGACGACGTTCTGGATCTCGTAGATCTTGACCGCGTCCGTGAACCGCTCGCCGAGCTCCTGCTCGATGCGCTCGACCAGGTCCGCGAGCGTGAAGTCCGCCATCGGGGTCATGGAGCCGTGCACCTCGACGAAGGCCTTCGCGAGCGCCGCGCGGATGCGCGCGTGGTCGAACGGCAGGCGGCGGCCGTCGCGCTTGAGGACGGTCATCTCGCGCCGGCCGACGGCCGGCTCAGCACCAGATGTCACGTGGTCAAGCTCTACAGCGGTCACGACAGCTCCTCGATCCAGACGCCTTCTCACACAAGATCTTGTGTGAACTACATAGTTGTCACACTAGATGTAGTGGGTGTTGCGATCTGGGTACTTGGTCCCGCGTGATCGCTGTGCGGGCCGTGCGTGTCGGCGCCCGCCGCGAGCTGTTCGACAGCGACCGGGGCCTCGATCGGCCCCTCGAGGATGAGCAGGTCCGGGACGTCGCCCGGCCGCGGGCGCAGCGGGGCCACGAGCCGCCGCTGCGCGCGGACGTACGCGGGCACGAGGACGAGCACCGCGCCGACCCACGCCAGCGGGTTGCCCCAGACGACGCCGCTGAAGCCGAAGGCCGCGCCCAGGACGATCGCGGCGCCGACCCGCATGACCAGCTCGATGGTCCCGGTCACGGTCGGCACCACGGTGTAGCCGAGGCCCTGGAGGGCCCCGCGCAGCACGAAGAGCACGCCGAGCAGCGCGTAGCACGAGCCGTTCACGTAGAGCAGGTAGGAGGCCATCTCGACGATGGGCTCCTGCCCGGGCCCGACGAACAGCTCGATGATCGCGCTACCCGCAGTGATCAGCACGGCTCCGAGCACCGCCGATCCGGCGACGCACAGCCACAGGCTCTCCTTGACGCCCTGCCGGATCCGGTCGGGCCGCCGCGCGCCGTGGTTCTGCGCGACGAACGTCGAGACCGCCAGGCCGAGCGACTGGAGCAGCGCGATCGCGAGCCCGTCGACCCGCGCGGCCGTGGTGTACGCGGCGACGGCGTCGGCGCCGAGGCCGTTCAGCCGGACCTGCACGGCCAGCGCGCCGATCGCGATGATCGACATCTGGAACCCCATGGGCAGGCCGAGCCGCAGGTGCCGGCCGACGTCCGCTCGGGTGACGCGCCAGTCGTCGCGCCGCAGGTGCAAGACCGGGACCCACCGGCGCACGTAGCCCAGGCAGAGCAGCACGGACACCGCCTGCGAGACGACCGTCGCGAGGGCCGCTCCCCCGACCCCCAGGCCGAGGCCGGCGACGAACGCGACGACCAGCCCGATGTTGACGACGCAGCTCAGCGTCAGGAAGAGGAGCGGGGTCCGGGAGTCCCCGATCGCCCGGATGATCGACGCGAGGAAGTTGAACGCCATCACAGTGCTCGCGCCGAGGAAGCTCACGACGGCGAACGTCGTCGCCTGCCCGATCAGCTCGTCCGGGGTGCGCAGCAGGCGCAGCGCCGGCCCCGTGAGCAGGGGCGCCGCCACCGTGAGGACGATGCTCGCCGCAGCGGTGAGCAGCGCGCCCGTGGCCACCGAGCGGCGCACGGCCGCGGCGTCGCCCGCGCCGAACGCCTGCGCCGTCGGGATCGCGAACCCGGCCGTCATGCCCCACGCGAAGCCGAGCAGCAGGAAGAGCAGGCTGCCGGTCGCGCCGACCGCGGCGAGCGCGTCGACGCCGAGCACCCGGCCCACCACGATCGCGTCGACGAACTGGTACAGCTGCTGCACGACGTTGCCCACCAGCAGCGGCACGGCGAACACGAGGATGACGCGCCACGGACGGCCGGTGGTCAGAACCTTGATCATGAGCGGTGCGGGTCCTCGGGCGGGAGCGGACAGGGTCGGCGTGGGGCTGGCTCGACCGGTCCTGCGCATGTAAATCGTATCGTTTCGAGTCGGCCGTGGCGAGCGCTTTCCGTGGCTGGGGACCAGGACCCGGACCGCAACCCGGACCGCAGCGACGCACGTGTGACGGATGGGACGGGTGGGGCCCGTGTGCTTTCACGCCGGCCTCAGAAGCACCAGGCGTCACTCGCGCGTCGCTGCGGTTCGCGTACCCGATCCTGACCGTCCGCGCGGGAGCTCCCACGGCCTGATCCGACCATCCGCGCGGAGCATGTGACGCGAGTGACGGGAGGTACGGGAACGCCCCGGATCGCGGCACTCCCGTCCCTTCCGCACCACGCTCCGCGCGGACAGTGACCGGCCAGCCCGGTGGGCCGCGCGAGGCCCGCGTCGCTTCGACGACGCCAGGGCTGCCCCCGGCGGGACTGTCGTACCGGTTCGACTCGATTGACGACCTGAATGGCTTGCGCTGTGGGGAAAAGTGGGCGTATCGTCGAACCGGTTCGACGATGAACAGGAGAAGCAATGGCGACGATCGGTGATGTGGCCCGGGTGGCTGGCGTATCGCGGAGCACCGCGTCGTACGCGCTGTCGGGCAAGCGAGCGATCTCGCTCGAGGTCCGCCAGCGGGTCGACGAGGCGGTGCGGGAGCTCGGGTACACGCCCAACGCCGGTGCCCGTGCGCTCGCGACGGCGCAGACGCACGTCCTGGGGCTGCTCGTGCAGTTCCTCGAGGACGAGTTCGCGCCCGCGATGCTCCAGTACATGCTCGGGGTGTCCAACGTGGCCCGCGAGCTGGGCTACGACATCCTCATGGTCACCGACCCCGACGGCGCCGGGTCGCTCGAGCGGATCACCGACTCCCGGATGGTCGACGGCGTCATCCTGCTCAACGTCGCGGACGACGACCTTCGCCTGCCGGTCCTGCGCACCGCGTCGCAGCCGAGCGCGCTGGTCGGGCTCCCCGCCGACTGCACGGGCCTGGACGTCTTCGACCTCGACTTCGCCGAGGCCGGGCGCGTGATGGTGGATCACCTCGCCGACCTGGGCCACCGCGAAGTCGTCCTCATCTCCCAGCCCGAGCACGTCGTCGAACGCGGCGGCGCGTACGTGTGGCGGCTGCGCGACGCGGCGCTCGCCCAGGCGGCTGCGCGCGGCGTGCTCCTGCACGCGGTCTACGGCGAGGCCCAGCAGCCCGCCGTCGGCCGGTGCCTGAACGACGTGCTCGACCGGTTCCCGACCTCGACCGGGCTGCTCGTCCACAACGAGGCCGCCGCCGTGGCGCTACCCGCGGTGCTGCAGGCCCGCGGCCTCACCTCCCCCGCCGACCTGTCGGTCATCGGCAGGTACTCCGACGAGTTCGCCCGGACGTTCTCGCTGCCGTACTCGTCGATCGACAGCGCCCCGGACCGCCTCGGCCGGATGGCGGTGCGGCAGGTCGTCCGACGGATCGAGAACCCGGGCCTGCACGAGCCCCACGTCGTGCGCTTCATCCCCCCCGAGCTGGTCGACCGCGCAAGCACCGCGCAGGCCCGCTCGAGGTGACCGGGCGGGCACCCGTGCCCGCTCCCACACCCCGCTCCACGGCACAGGAATGCCCTCATCCCTGTGGTCCAGCACATCACCGCGTTCAAGGAGGAATCACGTGATCAAGACATCGACGACGACTCGCACCCTCGGCCTCGTCGGGGCGCTCGCCCTGGCGGCCGCAGGCCTGGCCGGCTGCTCCTCGGACTCGAGCGGGGGCGACGGCGACGCCGCGGCCGCAGACGGGGGCACCTACACCTGGTGGGATCCGTACCCGCAGCACGACGACGGCTCCGACTGGGGCAAGCGCGTGGCGGCCTGCGGGACGGACGCCGGCGTGACGCTCGAGCGCACCGCCTACGACACCACGGCCCTGACGAACCAGGCCCTGCTCTCGGCGCAGGAGGGCACCGCGCCGGACATCATCCTGCTCGACAACCCGGCGGTCTCCACGCTCTCGGACACCGGGATGCTCACCACCACGGACGAGCTGGGCCTCGACATCTCCGACATCGACGCGAACCTCATCGCGGCCGGCCAGCTCGGGGACGACACCTACGGCGTCCCCATCGGGGCCAACACGCTCGCTCTCTACTACAACAAGGACGTGCTGGACGCCGCGGGGGTCGATCCGGCCTCGATCAGCGACTGGGCGGACCTGACGGCGGCGCTGGAGACGGTCACCGCCGCGGGCAACAAGGGCATCACGTTCGCCGGGATCGGCACCGAGGAGGGCTCGTTCCAGTTCCTGCCCTGGTTCTGGGGCGCCGGCGCCGACCTGGCCGAGCTCGACTCCCCCGAGGCCGTGTCCGCCCTCACGCTGTGGACCGACTGGGTCACGGACGGCCTGGCGCCCAACTCGGTGATCAGCAACTCCCAGAACACGACGTGGGAGGAGTTCCTCACCGGGGACTTCGGCTTTGCGGTCAACGGCACCTGGCAGATCAACTCGGCCGCCGAGGCCGGCTTCGCCACGGGCGTCATCACCATCCCGGCCATGGACGGCGGCGCCGCCCCGGCCCCGACCGGCGGGGAGTTCATCACCGCCCCCGTCCAGAAGGACGAGGCCCGCTACGAGACGACCAAGAAGATCGTCGACTGCATGACCACGACCGACGGCTTCGTCGAGACCGGCAACACCTTCGCCTTCTACATCCCGCCGACGGTGGCGGGCCAGGAGCAGATCCTCGCCGAGCACCCCGAGCTCGCGACCTGGGTCGACGCCGTCGCCGCGGCCAAGGGCCGCACCTCCGACGACCTCGGCACCGACTACCCGAAGATCTCCGAGCAGCTGTGGACCGCGATCCAGGAGGCGCTGAGCGGCTCGGCGACTCCGGCCGACGCGCTCACGAAGGCGCAGGAGGCGGCCGAGAGCGCGCTGAGCTGACCGCCGCGACCGACAGTCCCGACTGACCGCTGCGAGAACCGACGACACGAGGACGTACACCCATGAAAACGACCCAGACCGTGACGGTCGGGGACGGCTCACCCGCCGGGGGGACGGCCGCCACGGCGTCCGTCCCCCCGGCGCGCGGGCCGCGCAGGGGCTCCGGCTCCCGGCGCGAACGCGCGACGAGATGGGCGGCCGCCGGCTTCGCCGCACCGCTGCTGGCGTACCTCGTCGCGTTCTACGCGATCCCCCTGTACCGCAACATCGAGCTGAGCGTGCACGACTACACCACGCGTGCCTTCGTGCAGGGCAACGCCGAGTACGTCGGGCTGGCGAACTACGTCGACGTCATCCGATCCGACACGTTCACCACGGCGCTGGTCAACACGGGCCTGTTCGTCGCCGTCTCGATCCTGTTCCAGTACTCGATCGGCCTCGGCCTGGCCGTCTTCTTCCGCCAGAACTTCCGCCTGTCCGGCCTGCTGCGCGGGATGTTCCTGATCCCGTGGCTGCTGCCGATGATCGTCTCGGCGTCGACCTGGTCCTGGATGCTCAACAGCGACAGCGGCATCGTGAACTCCGTGCTGCAGGCGTTCCACATCGGGCAGATCAACTGGCTCACGTCGCCGGACACCGCCCTCGCGTCCGTCATCATCGCCAACATCTGGCTGGGGATCCCGTTCAACCTCGTCATCCTGTACTCCGGGCTGCAGAACATCCCGGTCGACGTGTACGAGGCGGCGTCCCTGGACGGCGCGTCCGGCTGGCAGAAGTTCCGCCTGATCACGTTCCCGCTGCTGCGGCCCGTCTCCGGCATCACGATCCTGCTCGGGCTGATCTACACCCTGAAGGTCGTCGACGTCATCTGGATCATGACCACCGGCGGCCCGGGCGACGCGTCCACGACCCTGGCCGTGTGGTCCTACCGCGAGGCCTTCGGCACCGGCCAGCCCGACTTCTCCCCCGCAGCGGCGGTCGGCAACCTGCTGATCCTGATCGCCCTGGTGTTCGGGTTCGTCTACCTGCGCATGCAGCGTCACCAGGAGGAATCATGACCGGCCCGCGCGAGTGGTGGAAGACGGCGCTCGGCGTGGTGTTCACCGCGCTGATGCTCTTCCCCGTGTACTGGATGGTCAACGTGTCGCTCACCAAGACGAGCGACATGCGCGCCGATCCGCCGCACTGGTTCCCGTGGGACCCGACGCTCGAGGGTTACACCGCCGTGTTCAGCGAGCAGCTGCCGAACCTCGGCACGAGCCTGCTGATCGCGCTGGGCACGGTCGCGCTGACCCTGCTGATCGCCGCGCCCGCCGCCTACGCGCTCGCGCAGCTGCACCTGCGCGGCGCGGGGACGCTGAACTTCGTGCTCCTGGTCGCGCAGATGATCCCCGGCGTGATCATGGCGATGGGTTTCTACTCGATGTACATCCGCCTCGGCTGGCTGAACAGCATCTGGGGGCTCGTGATCGCCGACTCGACCGTCGCGGTGCCCTTCGGCGTCCTGCTCCTGACGACGTTCATGGCGGGGATCCAGAAGGAGCTGCTCCAGGCGGCGACGATCGACGGCGCGGGCCCGTGGCGAACCTTCCGGTCGATCGTGCTCCCGATCAGCCGCAACTCGCTCATCACCGTCTCGCTGTTCGCGTTCCTGTGGGCCTGGTCGGACTTCATCTTCGCGTCCACGCTGAACCGCAACGGCGACCTCATCCCGATCACGCTGGGGATCTACACGTACATCGGCAACAACACCACGCAGTGGAACTCGATCATGGCCACGGCGGCGGTCGCGTCGATCCCCGCGGCGGTCCTGCTCGTCATCGCACAGCGCTACGTCGCCGCGGGAGTGACAGCCGGTGCCGTCAAGGACTGACCACGCAGCCACCGCCCGTCCGTCCCTAGCGTCAAGGAACCGCATGACCATCACGCACTCCCCCACGCCCGCGACCTCCCCGCAGTCGGACCCGGGCCTGGACCCGACCGGCGGGCGGCCGGTCGTGCCCCGCCGGGGCTCGCGCCGCGGCGTCGGCGTCGCGGAGGTCCGGCTGACGGACGGCTTCTGGGCGGCCCGGCAGCAGACCAACACCACCGCGACGCTCGCGCACTGCGAGCGGTGGATGGACCGGCTCGGCTGGCTGGCGAACTTCGACCGGGTGGCCGACGGCGCCACGGGGCCGGGCCGCCCCGGCTGGCAGTTCTCCGACTCCGAGGTCTACAAGCTCATGGAGGCGCTGGCCTGGGACTACGGCCGAACCGGCGACCCCGGCACCGACCGCACCCTGCGCGCGCTCACGGCACGCATCGCGCGCGCGCAGGACGACGACGGGTACCTCAACACCTACTTCGGGCACGCCGGCCAGCGCGGCCGGTACGTCGACCTCGAGATGGGCCACGAGCTGTACTGCGTCGGGCACCTGCTGCAGGCCGCCGTCGCGCGGCTGCGGACCACCGGCGCCGACGCCCTGGTGGACGTCGCGCGCCGAACCGCGGACCAGGTGTGTCGCGAGTTCGGCCCGGGACGGCGGGAGGCGATCTGCGGGCACCCCGAGATCGAGCTCGGCCTGGCGGAGCTGGGCCGCGCGCTGGCGGAGCCGCGGTACACCGAACAGGCCCGCCTCTTCGTCGAGCGCCGGGGTCGCGGCCTCCTGCGGCCGATCCCGCTCCTGTCGCCGTCCTACTTCCAGGACGACGTGCCCGTGCGGGACGCCGCGGTCCTGCGGGGCCACGCGGTCCGCGCGCTCTACCTGAGCGCCGCGGCCGTCGACGTCGCGGTCGACACCGGCGACGACGACCTCCTCGCGTCGCTCGAGCGGCAGTGGACCGCCACGGTCTCGCGCCGCACCTATCTCACCGGCGGGATGGGCTCCCGGCACCAGGACGAGGGCTTCGGCGAGGACTGGGAGCTGCCGCCCGACCGGGCCTACTGCGAGACGTGCGCCGGGATCGCGTCGGTCATGGTGTCGTGGCGCCTGTTCCTCGCGACCGGCGACGTGCGCTACGCGGACCTCATGGAGCGCACGTTCTACAACGTCATCGCGACCTCGCCCGGCCCCGACGGGCGCGCGTTCTTCTACGCGAACCCGCTCCAGCAGCGCACGCCGGGCGAGCCCACGTCGCCCGACGCCGTCAACCTGCGAGCCGAGGGGGCGGCGCGGGCACCGTGGTTCGACGTGTCCTGCTGCCCCACGAACGTCGCCCGCACCCTGGCGACGTGGCAGACCTACACCGCGACCGTGGGCGACGACGGCGCGGTGAGCCTCCTGCAGTACGCGTCGGGCTCGCTCCGGCTCACCCTGCCCGACGGCGCCGCCCTGGGCCTCGAGGTCGAGACCGACTACCCCGCCTCCGGGCGGGTCGTCGTCCGCGTCGTGACCGCGCCGGATAGCCCCGTGCTCCTGCGCTTCCGGATCCCGAGCTGGGCGACCGGCGCCGTGCTGCACGAGGACGGCCGCCGCATCGAGGCCCCGCCCGGGTTCGCGGACGTGCACCGCACGTTCGCGGCCGGCGAGCGGCTCGAGCTCGACCTGCCCGTCGCGCCCCGGTTCTCGACGCCAGATCGGCGCATTGACGCCGTGCGCGGGTGCGTCGCCGTCGAGCGCGGGCCGGTCGTGCTCTGCCTGGAGTCCGCCGACCTGGACGACGCCGGCCCGCTCGACGACCTGCGCGTGGACCCGACGCGGCCCCCCACGGACGCCGAACCCGGCGCGTTCGTGCAGGTCCGCCGCGCGGACCGGCCGGAGGACGCCGGCGAGGGCCTGCCCTACCGGGACGTCCCGCCGGGCCTCGACGCGGCGTCGTCGGCCGACGACGCCCCGCCGCTGGCCGTGCGCCTGGTGCCTTACCACTCGTGGGCCCAGCGCGGGCCGTCCACGATGCGAGTGTTCCTCCCGACCACGTGAGTCACGACCGAAGGACAGGCAAGGAAATGACGGCAGACGTGTTCGAGCTGGACGGCACCGCACTGGTGTGGCGCGGCGACGGCGAGACGGTGCGGGTCGAGCCGTGGGGCGCCGACAGCGTGCGCGTCCGGTCGGCGGTCATGGCGGACGTGGTGGAGTCGGGCTTCGCCCTGCTGCCGCAGCCCGCGACCGACGCGAGCATCGACGTCGACGGCGACGTCGCGCGCCTGACGAACGGCAACCTCACGGCCGTCCTGACGGCCCGGTCGTTCCACTCCGACCTGGTCGGGTACCGCGTGCACCGGTGCGAGCTGGCCTTCTACAACCAGCACGGGACGCTCCTGTTCAAGGAGCTGGACCCGGGCGGCTCGCTGCACCTCAAGGCGCGCGACCTGCGCCCGCACCTGGGCGGGGACTTCCGGATCACGGCCGCGTTCGAGGCCGACCCGGCCGAGAAGCTCTACGGGATGGGCCAGTACCAGCAGCACATCCTCGACATCAAGGGCAGCGCGTTCGAGCTCGCGCACCGCAACTCGCAGGCCAGCGTGCCGTTCGTGCTGTCCAGCGCGGGCTACGGGTTCCTGTGGCACAACCCGGCGATCGGGCGCGCGAACTTCGCGCTGAACCGCACCGAGTGGGTCGCCGAGTCGTCCAAGCAGCTCGACTACTGGGTGACGGCGGGCGACACGCCGGCCGCGATCACTGCGGCCTACGCGGACGCGACCGGGCACGCGCCGATGATGCCCGAGCACGGGCTCGGCTTCTGGCAGTGCAAGCTGCGCTACTGGAACCAGGAGCAGCTGCTCGAGGTGGCGCGCGAGCACACGCGCCGCGGCCTGCCGCTGGACGTGATCGTCGCGGACTTCTTCCACTGGCCGCAGATGGGCGACTTCCGGTTCGACGCCGAGTTCTGGCCGGACCCGCAGGCGATGGTGGACGAGCTGCGCGGGCTGGGGGTCGAGCTCATGGTCTCCGTCTGGCCCCAGGTGTCCATCCGGTCGGAGAACTTCGCGGCCATGAAGAAGAACAACCTGCTGGTGCGCTCCGAGCGCGGCATCGACATGCAGATGCAGTTCGAGGGCCCGAGCGTCTTCCTCGACCCGACCAACCCCGCGACCCGCGAGTTCCTGTGGGCGACCCTGAAGAGGAACTACTTCGACCTCGGCATCAAGACCTTTTGGCTCGACGAGGCCGAGCCCGAGTACGGCGTGTACGACTTCGACAACTTCCGCTACCACCTCGGCACGAACGTCCAGGTCGGCAACATCTACCCGCAGGCCTTCTCGCGCGCGCTCTACGAGGGCCAGCGCTCGGCCGGCCAGGAGGACATCGTCAACCTGGTCCGGTGCGCCTGGGCGGGCAGCCAGCGCTACGGGGCGCTCGTGTGGTCGGGCGACATCCATTCCACCTTCGAGGACTACCGCCGGCAGATCACCGCCGGCATCCACATGGGCGTCGCGGGCATCCCCTGGTTCACGACCGACATCGGCGGCTTCCACGACGGCGACATCACGGATCCGGGGTTCCGCGAGCTGCTCATCCGCTGGTTCCAGTTCGGCACGTTCTGCCCCGTGATGCGCCTGCACGGCGACCGCTTGCCCGGCGAACCCGTGCAGGCCGCCGACGGCTCGCCGCGGCTCGCCAGCGGCGGCGGCAACGAGCTGTGGAGCTTCGGCGACGACGTGTACGAGATCCTCGCCGGCTACGTCCACCTGCGCGAGGCGATGCGGCCCTACACGCGGGAGCTCATGGCCGCCGCGCACGAGTCCGGGCAGCCGGTCATGCGCGGCATGTTCCACGAGTTCCCCGACCAGGCGCCGTGCTGGGACCTCGCCGACCAGTACATGTACGGCCCCGACCTGCTCGTCGCGCCCGTCATCGTGCCCGGGGCCACGTCCCGCGAGGTGTACCTCCCCGCCGGCGCGACCTGGACCGACCTGCACTCCGGCGCGGTGCTCGCGGGCGGGGGCACAGTCGTCGTCGACGCTCCGCTCGCCGTCATCCCGGTGTTCGCCCGCGACGGGTCGCACCCCGAGCTCGTCGGGAGGATCTGAGCGGGTCGCCCGCGGGACTGCACAGATCGGCGTCGGGCGGCGTCTTAAGAGGGCACGCACATCCGCAGCGCCCCAGGAGGACCCGATGAACCCGATCACCACCACCGCCACCGCCCGCCAGCGGCGCCGTCGTCTGCTCGCCGTCGGCGTCGTCGCCGCGAGCCTGTCCGCCGTCGGCGCCGGCGCGGCGACGGCCGCCGCCAACCCGTACTCGGGCGCCGCGCGCGCCGTCGAGAGCGTGGCCCAGGCCGTGGGCATCGACTGGTCGGCCATGCCCGACGGCTACACCCGCGAGCAGTACGAGGCGTTCTGGGACGCCGGCTATACGACCGCCGACGTCGACGAGCTGAGCGCGCTGTGGAGCACCGACGCCACCGAGACCAAGGCCCGCGCCGGCCAGCTCCTGCTCGACGGCGCGGACGTGCCCATCGCCCCCGGCAGCGTCGAGACCTTCGCGCCGGAGTCCGGGGCCGACGGCGCGTCGGCGGACGCGCAGGCCCAGCTCGACGCGTTCTGGGCCGCCGGCTACACCGTGGACGACCTGCAGCAGCTCTCCACCTTGTGGAACAGTGACGCCACCGAGACCAAGGCGCGCGCCGGCCAGCTCCTGCTCGACGGGCAGACCCCGCCGGTGGCGCCCAGCGGCGAGGACACGACCGGCGCCGCGTCCTGACCCGTACCGCCAGGCATCCTGCCGACCCGCTTCGCGAGGAGACGAGCATCCACGTGCACGAGCTGACACTGCGCACCGGCTTCGAGATCGAGCTGCTGGCGCCGCCCGGGTCCGACCGGGAGGTGCTCGCGCGGGAGATCGCGGCGCGCTGCGACGGGCGAGTCGGTCGGTCGTTCCACACCGACAGCGAGCCGGCCGCGGTGCCCGGCGTCGGGGTCTTCCGCACCCTGTCCCCGGCGTTCGACGTCGTCGACGGGCCCGGGCGGCCGGTGGCGCGGCTGGTGGACGACCTCACGATCGCGGCGGACCTGGCCGCGGCGCCCGGGCTGCCCGGGCACCGCGGCTGGTACCGCGTCCTGTGCGACGACGGCCGCCTGCTTCGGCTGATCGACCGGCAGGCCGACCCGGGTGCGCCGCTCGCGACCGTGCTGGAGCCGATCGCCGAGCTGTTCGGGGTGCGCGTGGACGTGTTCGGCGCGGCCGCGCGAGTCAACGACGCGAGCGGCGCGACCGTCGCGGTCGCCATGGCGCTGCCGGCCGGGCGCGAGCGGCCCTGCGAGGTCATCACTCCCCCGCTGACCGCCGGGCACGCGCAGGCGCTGGAGCGGCTGCTGATCCCCGCGCGCGAGCTCGGCTTCACCGTCCCGCAGGAGGCTGCGGTCCACCTGCACGTCGACGGTGCGCCGTTCCGCCAGCCCGCGGCCTTCGCCAACCTGGTGCGGCTGTTCGGGCACTGGCGCGAGGTGCTGTGGGCCGCGCTCGAGACCAACCCGGCGTGCCGGCGCCTGGCCCCGCTGCCCGCGGACCTCCTCACCCTCGTGGAGCACGACTGGCAGGACGCCGCCGACGGGTCCGGCTGGGCGCGCCTGCAGGAGGCGGCGCGGGCCGTCGAGCTGACCAAGTACGCCGACGTCAACCTGACGCAGCTGGTGCGTCCGCACCCGGTGCGCGACACCGTCGAGGTACGGATCCTGCCGGGCTCGATCGACGGCCGGGACGTCGTGCGCCGCGCAGGCCTGGTCGGTGCGCTGCTCGCGCGGTGCCTCGATGCGCGCCCGCTGCCGCGGCCCGCGGCCGGCGCGGCGCGCGACCCGCGCGTCGCGCTGGACGACCTCGTCGCGGTGCGCCGATGAGCACGACGCTCGGCGAGGCCGGCTCGGACAGCGCGGCGATCCCGTGCGTCCGGCCCGCCGGGGAGGCCGCGGCGATCGACGACGTCGTGCGCGTGCACCTGCCCGGGCTGCTCCGGTACGCGACGGTGCTCACGGGCGACGCGCACACCGCGGCCGACCTCGTCCAGGAGGTGCTGCTGCGCGCCCACATGCGCTGGACCCGGATCGGGATGCTCGCGCGGCCCGACCTGTACCTGCGCCGGATGGTCACCAACGAGCACCTGTCCTGGCGCCGGCGCTGGCACGTGCGGAACATCCGCCCGGTCACCGACGAGACCCTCGCCGTCCACCTCGATCCCGAGCGCGACCACGCCCAGCACGTCGTCGAGGACGACGCGATGTGGCGTCAGCTCGCGGAGCTGCCGCCGCGGCAGCGCGCGGTCCTGGTGCTGCGCTACTACGAGGGCCTGAGCGACCCCGAGATCGCGAGCGTCCTGGGCACCTCCGCCGCGACCGTCCGCTCCCACGCCTCCCGCGCGCTCGCGACGCTGCGGCACACCGACCCGACGACCCCCTTGGAGCAGCGATGAACGAGCACCCCCGCGACGACGAGCTCGCCGGGCGGATCACCCGAGCGCTGCGCTCGCGCGAGGCGACGCCGGCCGACGTCGCGGACCTCACCGCCCGCCTGGAGGCCCGGCTCGCCGCGGCGCCCGGCGGCCCGCGGTCCGCGTCGCTCGGGCCGGCCGAGCTCCCCGCCGGGTCCTCCGCGAGCGTGACTCCCCTGGCCCGCCGCGGCACCAAGGCCGTCGCGGCCGGCGTCGTGCTGTCCGCGCTGGCGGTCTACGGCGCCGGGGCGGCCGCGGCCGCGAACCCGTACTCCAGCGGCGCGCGCGCGGTCGAGAGCGTGGCCCAGGCTGTGGGGATCGACTGGTCGGCCATGCCCGACGGCTACACCCGCGAGCAGTACGAGGCGTTCTGGGGCGCCGGCTTCACGACCGCCGACGTCGACGAGCTGAGCGCGTTGTGGACCACCGACGCGACCGAGACGAAGGCCCGTGCGGGCCAACTCATCCTCGATGGCGAGGTCGTCCCCGTGACCCCCGGGACGTCGTCGCCGGCCACCGAGCTCCAATCCCCGAACGACGCGCTCTGGGCCGCCGGCTACACCATCGACGACCTCGAGCAGCTCGCCGAGCTGTGGAGCAGCGACCTGAGCGAGACCAAGGCCCGCGCCGGCCAGCTCCTGCTTGACGGCGCGACCCTGCCGCTCGCCCCGAGCGACGCGGCCGGCTCGACCGGCTCGGGCGCCGGGAGCTGAGGGCGCGCGCCGGAACGGGCGCGTCACCGCCCGGTTCTGGGCGCGGGCGGCTCCCTCGGCAGCTGGAACTCGCCGGTCGCCGACGCGCCGAGCACGCCACGCCGCGCCAGGAGAGCGCGACGGGCACGCAGCCACGGCTCGAGCGACGCGATCGGTCGCGGCCGGCTGTGCAGGTAGCCCTGGCACTCGTCGCACCCCAACGTCTCCAGCACGGCGAGGGTCGCGTCGTCCTCGACGCCCTCGGCGATGGACCGCAGCCCGAGCCGGTGCGCCAGCTCGATCGTGGCCGCGACGATCGCGGCCGTCCGGTCGTCGACGACGAGCCGTGAGACGAACGACTGGTCGAGCTTGAGCTCCGTCGCGGGCAGGTCGTTGAGGTAGGCGAGGGAGGAGTAGCCCGTGCCGTAGTCGTCGATGCTGAGCCCGACGCCCCGGGCGGCGATGGCGTGGGCCGCCTCGAGCCCGCGGACGGCGTCGGCCATCAGGGTCGTCTCGGTGACCTCCAGCACGAGCAGCGCGGGATCCAGTGCCGTGCTGGCGAGCACCGTGTCGAGCAGCGGGAGCAGCTCGGGGTGCGTCAGGAAGCTCGTCGAGATGTTGACCGACATGCGCAGCGGGACGCCGTCGGCCTGCCAGCGCGCGGCCTGCGCCGCGGCCTCGCCGAGCACGCGCGCGGTCAGCTCGGGCATCAGCCCGTACTTCTCGACCAGGTCGATGAACTCCCCGGGCGCGAGCAGACCGAGACCTGGGTGCTGCCAGCGCACCAGCGCCTCGACCCCGGTCACCGCGAGGCTGCGCACGTCCACCTGCGGCTGGTAGTAGATGACGAACTGCTCGCCCGGGTCGGGCCGGCCAAGGTCGAGCGCCGCGCGCAGCTCCTCCACCCGGGTGCCACGGTCGCGGTCCGCCCGGTCGATCTCGCTGTCGTACCGGCTGACGCCGCCACCGCCACCCGACTTGGCGAGGAACATCGCGGCGTCCGCGCGCCGGAGCAGCTCCTCGCCGTCCAGGTCCGGGGCGCCCGCGGCCAGGCCGATGCTCACCGAGGTGCGGACCGGATGGCCGGCGATGTCCGCGATGGCGCGCGCCTCGTCCGACAGGGCCGCCGCGACACCCTCGGCGGTCGCGGCGTCGCCCGGGAGCAGGACGGCGAACTCGTCGCTGCCGAGGCGCGCGAGGAGCCCGCCGGCGGGCACGACCGCCGCGAACCGGGTCGCCGCCGAGCGCAGGAGCGCGTCCCCGGTCGGGTGGCCATACCGGTCGTTCACGTCCTTGAACCGGTCGAGGTCGATCACCAGCAGGCTCAGCGGGCCGCCGCGGTCGCCGGACTCCGTCAGGCGGGCCATCAGCGCGCGCCGGTTCGCGACGCCGGTCAGCGCATCGGTCCGCGCCTCCTGCCGGGTCTGCGCGAGCAGGGCCATGTCGCGAATCAGGTGCACGAGCCGGACGGTGATGCCCAGCACGGCGAGCGCCGCGAGCACGTTCGGCGCGTGGACGAGGTACCCGTGCCCGTGCGCCCCGGGCGACCGCGCGAGGCCCTCGCCGTGGATGATCAGCACCGCGACGCTCGCCAGGAGCACGACGACGGCGCCGACGGCCGTGGCCCGTGCCGTCGCCGGCCGCGGCCGCACGCGGGTCGGCGAGAGCACCGTGCACCAGGCGAGCAGGGCGGCCGCCGCGACCCAGCCGAGCAGCAGCGGACGGTCGGGGCTGACCGCGCCCACGTCCCGCAGCGCCGCCACCTCGGAGCCAAGGATGACGGCCAGCGCCGCGCCGATGCCCCAGATTCGGGCGTCCCGGTGCAGCCCCGCGATGAAGCTGACCGTCACCGTGGTGCCGAGCAGCACGAACGTCACGCCGAGCCGGAACACCGATCCCTGGACCACCCACCAGGGCAGGTCCGCGAGCGCGCCGCCGCCGTGCCACAGGACGAGATTGACGATCGCGGCGAGGGCGAACACGGCGCTCAGCCCGTTGAGCCAGTCGTCCGGATCGCCGACCAGCCCCCGGGCCCGGTTCCAGCGGATCAGCGCCTGGTACAGCAGCGGGCACGCGACCAGGGTCGACGCGCCGAAGACCGCCGACCGGACGGCGAACTGATCGGCGCCGATCGGGAACCGCGCCCAGTCGAGGGCGGCCTGAGCCGTCGCGCCGACGGCCGCGACGAACACGGCCGCGGCGAGCGCCCGCCACACCCCCCGCTCGCTGCCCTCGTCGTCGCCGCGCGACCCCGCCCGCGTCCACAGGACGGCGCCGGACGCCGCGAGCACCACGATCGCCACCGCCTGCTGCGCGAGGAGCGCCGCCGACCCCGGTCGGTTCGCACCGAGCACGAAGCAGGCCGACGACGCGAGCGTGATCACCGACACGGGCGCCAGGCGCGACAGCTGAGACCACCGGCTGCCGTGCATCGCTCGACCTCCCCGGCTCGCGGTGACGTCGGCGCGACCGAACCACGGAGGCGGGGCGCGTGCTGTGCCGACACCGTGTCCTATCGGCAGGCGCAGCAGGTTCCTTCGGGCTTGCGCCGAGCCGGCTGCTCGCGCCCGCTCACCCGTCGCGCAGCACCCGATCCCACGCCGAGTGGACGAGCGCCTGCCGCGCCCGGCCCAGGCCGCCCGCGCCCGCCAGCGCCGCGCGGGCGGCGTTCCAGCCGCACGCGCCGTGCACCCCGCCTCCCGGGTGCGCGGACGCGGACGCGAGGTACAGCCCGGCGAGGGGGGTCTCGGACCGGCCCAGGCCCGGGGTCGGGCGGAAGAACAGCTGCTGGTGCAGCGCCGACGTGCCGCCGTTGACGGCGCCGCCGACGAGGTTGGCGTTCGCCGCCTCGAGGTCGACGGGGCTCTGCACGTGCCGCGCGAGGATCGCGGCACCGAACCCCGGCGCGGTCCGCTCGAGTGCGGCCTCCATCCGCTCGACCTGGGCCTCGACCTGCGCCGCGGTCCAGGTCACGCCGTGCGGGACGTGCGTGTAGGCCCACGCCGACTCGGTGCCCGCGGGCGAGCGCGTCGGGTCGGCGGTCGTCATCTGCCCGCACAGCAGGAACGGCCGGTCGGGGATCCGGCCCACGGACAGGCTCGCGGCGGCGTCGACGAAGCCCGGCTGGTCGACGCCGAGGTGCACGGTGCCGGCGCCCGCGGCGTCGGCCGACGCCCACGGGATGGGCGAGCCGAGCGCCCAGTTGACCTTGAACGTCGGGTGGTCCCACTGGAACCGGCCCAGGTCGCGCCGCAGCCGGGCGGGCAGGTGCGCCGCGCCGACCAGGTCGAGGTAGAGCGACGGCGCGGGCACGTCCGCGAGCACGGCGCGCCGCACGCGCAGGTGCGCGCCGTCGTGGGTGCGGACGCCGATCGCGCGTCCGCCGGAGATCTCGACCGCATCGACCCGCGCGCCCGTCTCGATCTGACCGCCGCTGGCCCGCAGGCGCGCCGCCAGCGCGTCGGCGAGCGAGCCTGCGCCCCGCTCGGGCACCGGGAACCCGACGTCCTGGCCGAGCATCGCGAGCAGCCAGCCGAACGCCCCGCTGCCGGCGGCGTCAGGCGGGATATCGGCGTGCATCGCGTTGCCCGTCAGGAGCAGGCCCGCGCCCTCCCCTGCGAAGGTCTCGTCCGCGAGCCGGCGCACCGGCTCGACGGCGAGCCGCGCGAGGTCGAGCCCGCCCGCGACGCCCACCCGGCGGAGCAGGCGCGCCACCGAGCGCAGCGGCGGGAACGGCGTGAAGAGCGCGTCGAGCAGCGGGTCCCGGATCCGGCGCCAGGTCTCGACCATCCGGAGCCAGGCGTCGCCGTCGCCGGGCGCGAACGCGTCCAGGCCCGCGGCGGTGTCCGTCGCGTCCGCGCGCAGGACTGCCGTGCGGCCGTCGTCGAGCGCGTGGGCGAGCACGTCGGGGGCGCGCACCCACCGCAGGCCGTGGTCCTCCAGGTGCAGGCCGCGCATCAGCGGGGAAGCGGCGGCGAGCGGGTAGAACGCGCTGAACAGGTCGGTGCGGAACCCGGGCGCCGTGACCTCGGCCGTGCGCACCGCGCCGCCGATCGTGTCCTGCGCCTCGAGCACCAGCACGTCCCACCCGGCGTCGGCCAGCGCGTTCGCGGCGACGAGGCCGTTCGGCCCCGACCCGATGACGACGGCGTCGACCGTGCGCATCTGTGCTCCTCATGGTCTTGGCGGGATCGGCGGGCGATCGCCGCGGCGGCTGGTCTCGCTGTGCATCGTGCGCCGGGTAGCACGGTCGCGCGACCCGAGCTGCTGGTCGGCGCGCCGGGCGCGGTCGGGGGCCGACGCCGGCGCGCGGGTTCGGACCGGTCGAGCGCCCCCCGCGGTGCGGTAGTCTTCTGGACGGCCCTCCGGGGCCGGCGGGCTGTAGCGCAGCTTGGTAGCGCACCTGACTGGGGGTCAGGGGGTCGCAGGTTCAAATCCTGTCAGCCCGACAAAAAGCCCAGGTCAGAAGCAATTCTGACCTGGGCTTTCGTGCGTCGTCGGACAGCTGCCACTCAGGCGGAGTGACCATTCGTCGAGGTCGAGACCTCGAACGGACGAATGATGCTCTCGGCCAGCGCCGCCCATTCGTGCACGAGGTCGAAATCCATGGTGCGCAGCCAGTGCAGCTGCAGGCCGTCCATTCCTGCGAAGATCTGGCGTGCGACCCGTGCCGGGTCGGAGGTGCCCGCGGCCGCCGACGCGAACAATTCTGTCGCCCACTTCTCGCGCGCCACGAAGTACGCGTGCGCGGGGTGCTGGGGATCGAGCGATTCGGCGTTGAGCACCGAGTAGAGCCGCACGATCTCGGGTTGCTGGGCGTTGCGCGCGACCAGAGCCGCGCAGAAGTCCCGCAGCGAGGTCGAGAGCTCGCCGCCTTCGCGGAGCGCGGAGACCGGGATGCCCAACATCTGCGACAGGACGGCCAGATCGGCGTCGTCGCGGTGTTCGAGGACCGCGACGAGGAGACCCTCTTTGGTGCCGACGTGGTGCAGCACGCCCGCGTCGGTGATGCCGCACGCGTTCGCCACGTCCTGGACCGAGACGCCCCAGAAGCCGCGCTCTGAGATCAGCGCGGACGCCGCGGCGATGATCTGAGTCACGCGTTCCGCGGCGGGCCGCCGCTCGCGTGCGCGCACCGGTCGATCTCTCGTGCTCGATGCCATGCCTACCTCAGCTTTCGGCCCCGTGGAGCGACCCCGATCAGGCCGCACATTCTAGGTCGCGGACCAATGGTACGGTACCTAGTACCCACTAAGTAGTGAGCTCAGAGTTGAGCCAAGGAGAGCAACCCATGACCGTTTTCAGTGATGTTGCAGCGCGCGCCGACGATGCTCCGCTAGGTACGTCGTTCGCCGATGCGGTGGAAGCCGTGCGTGCCGGCAGCAACCCGGACGAGCTCGCCACGCGACTCTACGAAGCGCTCACCCCGCCGGAGCGGCTCGGCCTCCTGGACGGCGACGAACCGTTCTGGCCCGGTCTGACCGAGATGATGCAGGTGGGTTACAACATCACCCCCTACGTGATGGGTGCGGTGCACCGTCTGGGCATTCCGGGAATCCGCTTTGTCGACGGCCCGCGCGGCGCCGTCGTCGGTGCCTCGACGGCCTTCCCCGTCTCGATGGCGCGCGGCGCGACCTGGGACGTGGAGCTCGAGGAGCGCATCGGCCGCGCGATCGGCGAGGAGCTGCGCGCGCAGGGCGGCAACTTCTTCGGCGGCGTGTGCATCAATCTCCCGCGTCATCCCGCCTGGGGACGCGCGCAGGAGACCTACTCCGACCAGCCGCCCCTGTTGGGCGAGATGGGTGCGGCGCTGACGCGCGGAATCCAGCGGCACGCGATGGCGTGCGTCAAGCACTTCGCCCTGAACTCCATGGAGCAGGCGCGCTTCTCGGTCAACGTCACGGTGGATGAGCGGACCCTCCACGAGGTGTTCCTGCCCCATTTCAAGCGAGTCATCGAGCAGGGCGCCTTTGCCGTCATGAGCTCGTACAACTCGGTGAACGGCGACTGGGCCGGGCAGAACTCGCACCTGCTCACGGAGATCCTCCGCGACGAGTGGGGCTTCGAGGGCGCCGTGATGAGCGACTTCATCTGGGGCCTGCGCGACCCGGCTGCGTCGCTCGAGGCGGGCCTCGACATCGAGGCCCCGTTCGCCCAGCAGCGCGCTGCACACCTGCAGGGCGCGATCGACGAGGGCACCACGTCCTGGGAGTCGGTGCGACGCTCGGGCCTGCGCATCCTGTCCACCCAGCTGCGCTTCTACGCCCGGCGCGACCAGGCCGAGCCCGAGGCCGACGTCGTCGTCTCGCCCGCCCACATCGCGCTCGCGCGCGAGGCGGCGGCGCGCTCGATGGTGCTGCTGCGCAACGAGAGCGTGCAGGGGGTGCCGGTGCTGCCGCTGGACCCCACGACCCTCCGCTCCCTGGCCGTCGTCGGACGCCTCGCCGATGTCCCGAACACTGGGGACAACGGCTCGTCGGACGTCCGCGCCCCGTATGTGGTCACCGCCCTGAAGGGATTGACCTCCCAGCTGCCCGGCGTCGAGATTCGTCACAGCGGCGAGGGCGTGGCCGCGGCCGCCGCCCTGGCCGCTGGCAGCGACGCGGCGGTCGTCGTCGTCGGCTACACCGCGGCCGACGAGGGCGAGTTCGTGGACGGTTCGGTGTTCTCGCGACCCGACCTGCTGGCGCTGTATCCCGAGGCGGCCACCGGGGCCGACCAGGCCAGCCGCGAATCGCTGTACGCCTCGGCCGGTAGCGGGACGAGCGTCGTGGGCTCCGGCTCGGCCGGCGGCGATCGTCGCGACCTGCGGCTCGGTCGCGACGACGTGGAGCTCATCAAGGCGGTGAGCGCAGCCAACCCGAGGACGATCGTCGCCGTCGTCGCGGCCGGCGCCGTGGTCATGTCCGAGTGGGACAAGGACGTCGCCGGACTGGTGATGATGTGGTACTCGGGCATGGAGGGTGGCAACGCCCTCGCTGACGTGCTGCTCGGCCGGACCAACCCGTCCGGGCGCCTGCCGTACGCGATCCCCGCGTCCGTGGCGGACACCGCCGAGCTCGACATCGACGCCACCGAGATCACCTACGACCGCTGGTTCGGTCAGCGGCTCCTCGACCACGACGGGAAGGCCGCCAGCTACCCGCTGGGATTCGGGTTGTCCTACACGACCTACACGGTGGACGCGTTGGACGTCCTCGCCTCGAGCGCCGACGCCGTCGACCTCCGGGTCGCGGTGTCCAACGCCGGAGCCGTCGACGGACGGCACGTCGTCCAGATCTACGGCACCCGCGCCCAGGGCGACCGAAGCGGCGAGCGGGAGCTGCTCGGCTTCGCCGTCGCGCAGGTTGCCGCCGGCGAGACGGTCAGCCTTGTGGTGACGGCGCCGCTGCAATCGCTCAAGCGCTGGAACCCCGCGACCACGGCGTTCGACCCGATCGAGGGTGGCGTGGTCCTCGAGGCCGCGTCGTACGCGGGCGATCCGTTGTCCGCATCCACCCAGATCACGCTGTAGGTCGGCAGTCCCGGGAACTGCCCCCGCAGCAGTGCGCAGCATCCATCCACCAGGCGGCGTTGCCTGAGTGGACCCACCCCCATCGCCCAGGCGCGTCGTGCCTGAGTCGAACTGCCGCGTCGAAGCTCCAATGAAGGAGAGTCATGGCTATCACGGGTACGTCCCCGGCAACACCCGTCTCCACCTCGGTTCGACCACCGTCGGATGGGGAGCAACCCAAGACTCCCCTGCGGTTGGGCCTCGCCCTGGCCTTCGGCGCCGTGCTCTGGCTCGGGCCGTACCTCGGCGTCGTCGGGGTCCTGCTTCCGGCGCGCGTGGCGACCATCGCTCCCGACGACAAGGCCGGCGTGATCGCGCTGCTCTCGGTCGTGGCCATGATCGTGGCGACGGTCGCGAACATCGTGATCGGCGCGTTCTCCGACCTGACCCGCTCGCGGTGGGGTCGCAGAACGCCGTACCTGATCGTCGGATCCTTGGGTACCGCAGTGATGCTGGTCGCCATCGCACAGGCCACCACCGTCACTGAGCTCATCGTGATGTGGTCGCTGTACCAGGTGTTCCTCAACGCCATCGTGGCGCCCCTGCTTGCCGTGATCGCCGATCGGATCGCCCCGCGGCACCGCGGCACCATCTCGTCCATCTACGCGTTCGGCTACTCCGCAGGTCTGTACGGTGGCCAGATCGTCGGGGCGCAGTTCCTGGGCAGCATCAACGCGGGCTTCTTCCTCTTCGCCGCGCTCACGTTGCTGTCCGGCCCGGTCGCCGTCGTGCTCATGCGCGAGGCCTCCAGCCGCAGCATGCCGACCACGCATGTGAGCCGGCGGATGCTGCTCGACAACTTCTCGTTCCCCCGCAAGCACGCCCGGGACTACTACCTGGCGCTCTTCGGCAAGTTCCTCATCATGGGCGGAACCTTCGCGGTCTCGGGCTACCAGCTGTACATCTTCACCGACTACCTCCGCCTCGACGACGCCGCCACCGCGCAGAACGTCACCCTGATCTCGACGATCCTGATGATCACGGCGCTGACGATGGCGGCGGTAGCGGGCCCGATCTCCGACAAGCTCGGGACCCGGAAGCTCCCGGTCATCTTCGCCGCGGTCTTCATCGCCGTCGGTGTCTTCTTCCCGTTCGTGGCCCCGTCGCCGTGGGCGATGATCGTCTACGCCGTCATCGCGGGCATCGGCATGGGCGCGTTCAACGCGGTGGACCAGGCGCTGAACGTCGAGGTGCTTCCCGACCAGAAGACCGCGGCCAAGGACCTGGGGATTCTGAACCTGGCGAACACGGGCGGGCAGATCGTCGGACCCATCGTGGCCGCCGCCGCCATCTCCGCAGTCGGCTACCAAGCGATCTTCCCGGCCGCAGCGGTGATGGCGATCGTGGGTGCCGTGCTGGTGTCCGCGATTCGTTCGGTGCGCTGACCGTCTGCGCGGTCAGCTGTGGGCGAGAGCTACCTCTTGCGCGAGGCGTTGCACGAGCTCGCGGGCGGCAGGTGGTGCGGTCACCTCAAGGTGGTCAGCGAACTGGAGAAGCTGCCTCACGCCGTCGATCTGGTCGTAGCCGATCGTGATGGTCACCCGTGGTGAGCGCGCTGATCGATCGATCGACCGCAGCCTGGCGCCGAGGACCCGGGTGGCGAGATCGATCCGGTTCGCGTCGAGGAGTGCGGTGATCGTGACCTCGGTGCGCCCTTCGAGTGCGTGGGCCAGGTCGTGGGCGACCTGGCCCAGCGTGGCGCCGGCGCGTAGTCGGCGCGGCTCGTCGAGCACGGTCCAGCGTTCAAGACGGGTGAGGGCGAACATTCGCGGCGCGGCGTCGACGTCGGCGATGAGGTACCAACGGTCGGCTCGAAGCAGCAACCCGTACGGGTCGACGACCAGCGCCCGCGATTGGGGAGCGTCGCTTCGCCGGTAGTGGATACGCAGCTGCCGGGCTCGCCGAAGGTCACGCGCCACCGCGGCAACGTCGATCGACTCCTCACTGCCGAACCAGCCGCGGTTGTCGACCGTGACGACCTCGGCCAGGGACAACGCCATGACATCGCGTTGCGCTTGCGGTGTCCGGCGCCGGGTCGTCAGTTTGCTGAGGGCTCCTCGTGCTGCGCTCTCCGCCCCGAGCTGGCGGGCCCGGTTCAGGTCGAGACCTACCGCCCGGAAGACGTCGGCTTCCGACGCGGTCAGCCTGGTCAGATCGACCTGATCACCGGGCAGAAGGCTGATGCCGCCGTACCTCCCGCGTTCGGTCAGGACCGGGATGTCGGCGTCCACCAGCGATTGGACGTCGCGCAGGATCGTCCGGGTCGACACGCCAAACTCCGCTGCAAGCACGTCCGCGGTCGTGTGCCGCCGCACCTGGAGCGCGGTGAGGATGGCGATGACCCGCTGCGGTCGGCTCATGGCCCCACTTTCCAAGGTGAACATGACAGGTCTTGTCTGATTATCGCGGCATCGTCGCGCTCTGCCGGCGATCCTCGCCTGCGCATCCGAAGGAGACCCGATGTCCGCTCCCAACCTCTTCCTCGTCTACGTCACCGACATCGAGCGCTCGACAGCGTTCTACCGTGAGCTGTTCGAGATCGAACCGGTCATGCTCACGCCCCGCTACGTGCCCTTCCAGGTCGCCCCCGGCGTGCTGTTCGCGCTCTGGAACGGCCGCAGCGACCGCGTCGCACCCGAGCTGCCGCGCACGTTCGAGGTCGGCCTCATGGTGCCCGGATCGGGAGCCGCCGTCGACGACCTCTACGCCACCTGGGCCGCCAAGAACGTGACCGTCGTCGAGGAACCCCATGACGACGTCTTCGGACGCACCTTCGTCATCACCGATCCCGACGGCAACCTCATCCGCGTCTCGCCCACAGCCTGATCCCGGACTCGACGGTCGAAGGTGCCGGACACCACGCCTGACCCGGTCAGCTGCCCAGACCCCGATGAAGGGCGGCGGTCTGCTCACGGGTGATCTCCGTCGAGCGCACCAGATGGGCGGCAAGGAAACGCAGCTGCTCAACCGTGTACTCGGCATAGAGCTCGTCAAAGGCGTCGCCGATCGGCAGGTAGACGTTCTCCCGTGCCGCGAGTCCGGCCACGTCGACGGTCACGATCACCTTCCGCCCGTCGGCAGGATCACTCTCGCGCCGTGCGACGCCGGCCGTGACGAGCCTGCCGATGACACCCGTCACTGCGCCGGAGGTCAGGTGCAGGTCTGACATCAGCTCGCCCGCCGACCTGGGCCCCTCGCGCAACACGATGCCGAGCGCCTTCATGTCGGTGACGCCGAGACCGTACTGCGCCGCGGCGGCCTGCTGGAACACTGCGGTCTGCGTGGAGTCCAGCTCGCTGAGCAGGCGCAGCTCGCGCACCAGCTCGTCACGCTCACCCATGGCGCCATCTTGTCACCCAGTTATCTTAGTCACTAAGATAACTGCCATGACGGCGCTCGAGTCCTTCACCACGACGGTCGACTGCCCCGACGGCACCGCGATCGGGCTCCACTCGATCGGCTCAGGCCCCGACGTCGTGGTCGTCCACGGGGCGATGCAGACCGGGCTGAGCCACTCGGACCTTGCCGGTCTGCTCAGCGACGGGCTGCGGGTGCATCTGATGGACCGCCGCGGCCGCGGGTCGAGCGGAGGTGATCCGGTGCACGGCAGCGGCGACGAGGTCCGCGACGTCCGCGCGGTGCTCGACGCGACCGGTGCCACGCGGGTCTTCGGCGTGAGCTCCGGAGCGATCATCGCCGCGCGCGCGGCGCTGGCCGACGCCCGCATCCGCCGGTTGGCGCTCTTCGAGCCACCGCTGTCGATCGACGGGTCGGTGCCCCTCGAGCTCACGACGCGCGTCGACGACGCCATCGCGCGGGGCGACCTGCCCACGGCCATGGCACTCGGCATGAAGGTCGCGGAGATGGGACCGGCATGGATGTTCCGCCTACCGGTGCCCGTCCTGGCTGCGTTCTCGCGAGCGCGGTTGCGGTCGCCGGGAATGAGGTCGGTGGCGTCCGGGCTCGGCGCGGACCTCGCTGTCGTGCGTGACAACGCCGACAAGATCGCGGACTTCGCCGACCTCGCCGCGCAGACGCTGCTCATCGACGGAACGGCCACGAGGCCCTACCTGCGTGCGGCTGTCGCGGCACTCGCAGCCGCCGTGCCCGGTGCGCGGCACGTCGAACTGGCCGGCCAGTGGCACGGCGTCACCTCGAATACGGCCGAGCACGGCCGCCCCCACCTGATCGCGCCGGTGCTCGCCGAGTTCTTCGCTTGACCCGCCGGGCCGGCTGAGCCGCTGCGAGCGGCATCGACGGAACGTCACGAGCGCGAGTGACGAGCCACGAGGAACGCCCTTGAAGGGCTCTTCAATGGGCTCGGTGGGACGACGAACGGCGCGCCAAGGTGATCGACCGAGTCGCCAAGGCGGCGAAGGTCGTTCTTTCGCATGAGTCCTTCGATCCCGCGGAGCACGGCGGCCAGCTGTCATGCCAGTCTCCGAGCGGGAATCGAGGCCTCGGAAGTGGAGGACACTGTCGTCAGCGGCGAGGCGGCCGGCTCGAGCTCCCGGCGCGCGGACATCGGGCGGAGCGAATCGTCATGATTCCATCGCGCCGTGTTCTCAGCGTGGCCGTGGCGACCGAGGATCGCAACGCAAACACTCGGCGAACACGGGCGACCTGCCACACGAACATCCAAGCGGCTCTCGGCGTCCGCCGCCCGCGAACCAGGTCTCACCAACTCCCGGCTGAGCTAGTTGAGCGCGGCCGAGAGTGCGGCGGCGGACATGGGTTGAGCGAAGAGATAGCCCTGGGCGAGGTCGCAGCCAGCGTTGACGACGTTCTTTCGCTGTTCGGTCGTTTCGACGCCTGCTGCGACGACCGTCATGTTGAGGGTGTGGGACAGATCCGTGATTGCCGCGACCATGGAGGCGGAGCTGGGGTCGGAGGCCATGTTGCTCACGAGGGAACGATCGATCTTAACGAAGTCGAGCGGGTAGCGGCGCAGGCAGTTGAACGCACCGAGACCGGATCCGAAGTTGTCGAGCGCGATCCGGATGCCGAGTGCCTTCAGTTCCTGCAGCGTCCGCAGGGCGCGGGTGCCGTCCTCGATGAGGATGGTCTCGGTGACTTCCAGGATGAGCCCGGGGGCGCTCATGCCTGCCTGCGTGAGCCTCTGGCTCACGGCGTTCGGGAAACCCGGGCTCATGAGCTGGCGCGCCGAGACGTTGACGGAGAGGTCGACAGACCCCGGCTGGCGACCGGCGGACCACCGGAGCCAGTCGCGACAGCTGCGTTCGAGAACCCACGTGTTCAGACGATCGCTCGTGCCGCCGCGCTCGGCGGCGGCGACCGCGATAGGCGCGGGGATGTGCCCGAGAGTTGGATGGGTCCAGTAGAGCAGCGCCTCGACGCCCGTGAACTCACCGCCTCGCGCGCGCACCCTCGGCTGGTATCGAAGGTGCAGGTCCCCTGCAGCAAATGCAGCGGTCAGGTCACGCTCGAGCCGGTTGAGGTCATGGGTCTGCCGCGCAGCACCGAAATCGATTCCGGTGCCGGCGGTCCGGCCCCCGTTCTTCGCTTGATCCATCGCCGAGCCGGCGGCGATCACGAGATCGTCCGTGATATCGGCCCCGGGCCGGGAGTACGCCACGCCGGCGCTGGCACTCAGCGAGAGGCGGACCCCGGACAGCTCGTACTCCTGGGCGAACGCTGCATCGATCCGGTCCAAGAGGTCGTCGACCTCAGTGGCGTCGGCGAGGTCCTCGACGAGGAATACGAACTCGTCGCCGGAGACTCGAGCGAGAGTGTCCCCCGGGTGGGTCAGGGCGGACAGGCGTTGGGCCACGGCCACGAGCGCCTGGTCCCCGACGTCGTGCCCGAACGCTTCGTTGACGCGCGTGAAGTGGTCGAGGTCGAGGAACACGACGGCCGCGGCGCTGCGGGAGAGGCGCGCGCGTTCGGAGGCGTGCTGGAGCCGCTGACGCAGGAGCGCCCGGTTCGGCAGGCCGGTCAGCAGGTCGTGTAACGACTGGTCGTGCAGCCAGCCGGCGAGCATCGCGGACTCTTCGCGGGCCTGGGCGTTGATGATGTAGGCGGCGGCGACGTCGGCGAGAGTCTGGGCTGCGAGCTGCGCGCTGTCGCTGATGGGACCGACTTCGTCTCGGTACAGGTCGAGCGCGCCGAGCCAACCGTTGTCGTGCCGCAGCGGAAAGGTGAACACCGCCGCCATCCCCGCCGCGATCGCGGCCGGTCCGAACCGCGCGTACGGGTGCTCCCCACGCAGGTCCGGAACGAGCACGGGCTCACCTGACTCGGCGGCTGTGAGGCACGGTCCCTCGCCGAGGCTGGACTGCAGCTGCTCGAACCGCAACGCGTTCTCGTCGGAGGCCGCGACGTATCGCGGGCGCTGGCCCGGCTCGATCAGGGTGACCCCGGCGGCGCTCACCGGGAGGATCGCGACGATGCGCTCCACCAGATGGTCGAGAATCTTCTGGATCGGGAAGTCCGTCAGCATCGTGCGCGCAAAGTCCCGCAGGACCAGTGCGAGGCTGTCATCAGCGACCATCAGTTCCACCTCCGCTCGCATCAGTCTCGCGGGAAAGGTCCGCCGCACTTCGGTCTCGCTCAGCTTGTTCGCGCTCGGCAGCCTTGTTGGTTCGGTCTTGGGCGGCGTCCGTCCTGCTCGATGTAGCGTCCCGACGCAGGTCCAGCTGGCGAGCGTGGAGCTCTACTGGGGAGCGCGGCGCAGTTTCCCCCGTGCCGATGAGCGGTGCGGATCGCTCCGGCCCGCGCTGTTTTCCGGCTTCGAGCTGAGAGCCGGCGGCATCCCGCGCGTCGGCAAGCTCGTCGCGTGCATCCGCTTGTGTGTCGCGGGCGTCGGCGGCGTCGTCTCGCTCATCGCCACTCAGATCGCGCTCGTCAGCCACCGCGTCTCGCAGGTTGGCCACCCGGTCGCGTGCGTCTGCGGCGTCGTCGCGCTCGACCGACCCCTGCAGAGCTTCTGGTTTCGGCAGCGGGGCCCGCCTGATCGATTCGGGTACCCATTCGTTCAACCAGTCGGTGAGGGCTTCGGGCGGGATCGGGCGGCTGAGCAGAAATCCTTGCGCAAAGTCACAGCCCATCGCGCGCAGCTGCTCGAGTTGATGCGGCGTCTCGACGCCCTCAGCCACGGCGAGGATCCCGATGCTGTGGGCGAGTGCGATCGTCGAGGCGACGATCGCGGTATCGGCCCAGTTGGATCCGAGTCCGGCGACGAACGACTGGTCGATCTTGATTCGATCCACCGGGAAGTGCTTGAGGTACAGCAGCGACGAGTACCCGGTGCCGAAGTCGTCGAGGTCGAGGCCGACGCCGAGCTCTTTGATGGTGTCCAAGGTGGTGGCTGCGGTGGCCAGGTCGTCCATCAATGCGGTCTCGGTCACCTCGACCACCAGCGCCGACGGCGGGCAGCCAGTTTCACGCAACGCGGTGGTGAGCATCTCCACGAGGCCTGGATCGCTCAATTGCCTCGCCGAGACGTTGATGCTGACGGTGCGCGGCCCGGCGGGGCGCGGCGCCAATCCCGCAGCGATCTCGCACGCGTGGCGCGCAACCCAGGTCCCGAGCTGGACGATCTGGCCCGTGCGCTCAGCCACATCGATGAACGAGACCGGGTTCAGCAGCCCCACACCGGGGCGCTCCCACCGCACCAAGGCCTCCATGCCGACGATGTCGTTCGAGGCGAGGTCCATGATCGGCTGATAGTGCAGCCGCAGCTCATCGTTCTGGATGCCGCGATGTAGATCGTTCGCCAACCGCAGCCCGCGCGTCGTGCTGGGCTCGATCGTCCGGTCGTACCAGACCGCCCGGTCTCGGCCTGCCTCCTTCGCAGTTCGTAGCGCATCCATCGCGGCAGCAACGAGATCGCGCTCCCGTGCGAGAGCGCCGGTGACCAGCCCCATGCTCACGGTCAGGCGCAAACGCTCCCCGCCCACCTCGAACGGACGGTCGAGCGCGACCGCAACCTGCAAGCTGAGCGCCTCCAATGCCGGGCTCGGGTCTTCCCCGTCCACCACCCACATGAACGAGTCGGCCTGCCAACGACCCAACCCGTGGGCGGCTGTGCTCTCCAGGAGCCTTCGGCCGAGCTCAGCGAGCACGAGGTCACCCGCATCCGGGCCAAGTGATTCGTTGACCAGCGCGAACGCGTCCACGTCCAGGACCGCGACACCTCGCTCCATGCCCGGCGGTATCGGCTCCGCCAGGCGACGCTGAAGCCGACGCCGCCCGGGTAGACCCGTCAAGTCGTCGAGCTCTAAGACGCTGAGGTCGACGGCGCCTTCTGTGCCGACGAGCTGGTCTGCGACCCCCGCGACGACCGCGGCACTGCTTGCCTCCTGGCCCGCAGAAACCAATGCGACGTCCCACGTGCGAGCAATTCGGAGAATGACCACCGCCCCCGCAAACTGTCCGGCCGCGGTCACCGACGCGATATGCACCCTGACGGAAACCCGGACCCCTCGCCGGTCGAGCCACACGTCGGCTGGCGCTGAGGACGGAACACCGTCGAGCAAACGAGCCCACAACGCGTCAAATCCCGCCCGGTACTCGCTAGGGACAATTTCCGCGACGAGCACACCGATGGCGTTCACCCGCGTCCGACCCACCAGTGCCTCGGCGGCCGGGTTCCACTCACTGATCCGGCCCTCTGAGTCCACGATCACAATGGCATCCGGCGAGTGCTCCAGCAACGTCGCGAATTGCCGACGCCGCCGCTCCTCGTGAGCGTCCACCGCACCGACCCCGACCGTGCGGCTACCAGCGTCAAGCATCACGGCTCCGCCTCACGCGGCTGGCCGTAGTTTGACACCGCAAGCAGACTCAACGGGTTCTGAGCTGGCTCCGCGTCGACGATGGTCGCCCTCCAATGCGCTGCGGATGGGCGCGCACAACCTCAAGGCCGCGACGCCCACTCCCAAGAGTCATCGCGCCGTGACGATCCGTCAAGAAGGCAGACCCTGGCGATCCCGGCGGTGCACTCGCGTGGTGATCCGCTGGCCAAGGGCGGTGCCCCGGCACAGGACAATGTCTGACAGCGGCGACCACACGACGTCACTCGCGTTCGCCGGAGTTCTCCGCATCCAGTCGTCGCCTCCGATGATTCAGCAGCGGATGCCGATGAACGTCTGCAGGAGCCCGTCCGCGTCGTGCGGCTCGGCGTAGTCGCGGCGGACCCGTGAGGTGCCTCTGCCCTTAGCGCGGTGGAAGATGAACCGGCAGCGGTCGCCCATTCGCTGCACGCGCAGTGATCAAGTCATCGCCGGTCCTGGTGGCGACCGCGGTGTAGATCAGGTCGGCTCCGACCGTGCGGGCGCGCCCGCGCCTCTGCCAACCGAACCAGCCGCAGGTACGCCTCCTCACAGTCCCGGCAGCCGTGGCCCGCACCGGCCGGCGCGTCCTGCTGCGTGTCGGCGCCAGAGCGCCTTGGCCGGACTCGCCCTCGCTGCCATCGGCCGCCACCGCGCTCTGGCCATTCTCGGCCGAACCCCGACTCATCGGCCGGACGAACCCGCGCGACGCCCGGCCCATGGAACCGGCGTCTCCCCGGAACGACGAGGGTCCCTGTCACATCCGAAGCGAGAGTCAGACCGCGCAGACGGCCACCGCTCCGTCACGACCGGCAGCCCGTGACAGATTGGGGCTAGTAGATGAAGGCCGCGACGCGTTCGCGCATGTCAGCGGACATCCTGGCGAGCTCATTCACAGACGAACCCATTTGCACGAGGACCTCGCTCGAGGTCGCTGCGCCCGAGGCGACGCCAGAGATGTTTGAGGCGATCTCTCCGGAACCTGTGGCGGCCTCTGTCACGGAGCGGGACATCTCGTTCGTCGTCGCGGTCTGCTCCTCGACCGCGGAGGCGATGGTGAGTTGGTAGTCATTGATCGAGGCGATGATCGAGGCGATCTCTCCGATTCCGACGACTGCGCCAGCGGTGTCGGCCTGGATGGCTTCGACCCGTCGGGTGATCTCCTCAGTCGCTCGCGCGGTCTCTCGCGCGAGATCCTTGACCTCCCCCGCCACGACGGCAAACCCCTTGCCTGCCTCCCCGGCCCGCGCGGCCTCTATCGTCGCGTTCAATGCCAGCAAGTTCGTCTGCTCCGCGATCGAAGTGATCGTCTTGACCACGTTGCCGATTTCCTGGCTGCTGACGCCGAGCTTCGTGACGGTGTCGTTCGTCGTTGCCGCGACCCCGGTCGCCTTGCTCGCAACCTTTGCGGCCTCGTTTGCATTCTGGGCGATCTCGCGGATCGAGGCACCCATCTGCTCCGCGCCAGCGGCCACCGTCTGCACGTTGCGGCTGACCTGCTCCGCTGCCGCGGCAACGACTCCTGCCTGGACGCTCGTCTCTTCCGATCCGGCCGCGACCTGGGTGTTCGCTGCCGACAGCTCTTCAGCTGCGGCGGCGACGGTCCCCGCCGTCTCGACCACGCCCGAGATCACTGCGCGCAGAGAGTCTTGCGCGACGATCAGGGCCGTTGCCATCTGCCCGATCTCATCGCGTGCGCTGACGTCGGGTCGCACCGTCAGGTCACCCGTAGCCATCGCGTCGACCGACTTCTTCACAACCAACACTGCGCGCCGAATTCCGTTCGCGATCACCGTGCCGAACGCGATCCCCACGACTATCGAGATGAGCAGCAGCGCTACCGTCGTGATGATCGACGTGCGCGCCTGGTCCGCTGAGCTCTGCGCGAGGGTTGTCATTTCCGCCGCGATCTCCCGCTCGATGAGAGCCACATCCTCGAGCATGCCGACGACGATATTCCTTGCCGGGACGATCTCGACAGCGAACGCCTCGTGGTCGTCGATCATTGCCGCCGGGATTACCTTCGCGTCGATAATGGCGCGGTATTGCGCTAGCGAGGTGGTGAACTTCTCCAGGTTCGACGGCAGAACCCCGTTGGCCGCCTTGTAGATATCCGCATAGGACGCCTTGGCCGTGTCCATCGTCTCGTAGGCGGATTGCAGGTCCGTAAAGGTCTGCTGCTTGTCGGCGGGAGCCGCAGTGGCGACCGCCAGAACGCTGAGGCGCAACCCGACTACCGCCGCCTTGAGCTCTCCCAGTGCGGTACCCACAGCACCCTGCGTCGCTGCGGCATCGGTATCATCCGCAATCGCCGTCATCCTCATCGCCGCAAAGGTTCCGAGACTCGCTGCGAGAATCGAAAAGACCGCCACGAGCGCGTAGATCTTCAGCCGGACCGACATTCGAGCGTAAAGACTTCCTCGCGAACCGGCGGGGCGTTCGGAGATGGTCGAGCTCATGGCGATTCTCCTTGAAGGTCGATAGGGCTTTCGCCTCTCAATCGGCCGCCAGCAAGCAAAATGAACCCATCCGCCGAGATGTGACGTGCGTCTCGACCGGCGAGCCTGACAGTCGCCACAAATCAGCCGATCCAACATCACGCTCTCGTGCACATCACCTCGAATGCACCCACTTCGGCTGATTGGGGCGAAGCTCGCTCGTCCCAACGAATAGGGAATCCACGATTGATTCGACCCGACGAGCCTTTTGGGCATGCCCTGGCGCCGCCCTGCGCCGGACTCCAAGCGTGTCTCGCACACCGATGCAGTGGCGAACCAGCACGCCAGGCGAGCAGCCAACTCGGCGCCAACCTGATCGGATTTCGGTCAACTTCGACCCGGCGAATGTGCGAGCCAAGACCCTTGATGGCCCTGTTGAGGACTGAAACGGTTAACGACTCTTCGTCAGAGCCAGCAGCACCTACTGCCACCTATAGTGCGTTGGGCCACGCTCCCCGATTCCCGCTAGATCACTCCTGGATCAACCGCCCATCAGCCAGCCGCACCACCCGGTCAGCCAGCTTGATCATCAGCGGGTCGTGAGTCGAGACGAGCGCCGTCATGCCCTCGGCCTGCACCACCGCGCGCAGCAGCGCCATAATCGCCACACCGGTCTCGGTGTCGAGCTGGCCCGTCGGCTCGTCCGCGATGAGCAACCGGGGCGAGTTGGCCAGGGCACGGGCGATCGCGACGCGCTGCTGCTGCCCGCCGGACATCTCGCCGGGCCGCTGGCGGGCGTGGGCGGTGAGCCCGACGAGCTCGAGCAGCAGCGCCACGCGGGCCTCGCGGGCCGGCGTGGGCAGCGCGCGCAGCCGCAGCGGGATGCCCACGTTCTCGGTGGCGGACAGCACCGGCACGAGGCCGAAGGTCTGGAACACGAACGAGACGACGTCCCGGCGGAGCGCGACGAGCCCCTTCTCGGACAGCGTCGAGACCGCGTGACCATCAACCGTCACCGCGCCGGAGTCGGGTCGGTCGAGTCCGCCGATCATGTTGAGCAGCGTGGTCTTGCCCGACCCCGAGCGGCCGACGAGCGCGACGAGCTCACCCGGCTGGATCGTGAACGAGACGTCCTGCACGGCGTGCACCGCCGCCGCCCCGGTCCCGTAGGTCTTGGCGACGCGCTCGACGACCACCATCGGCGGCCCGCTCACCTCGCGGACATCGACGGCGCCGTCGGCGTCGACGTCGGCATGGGGCTCGGCCAGGTGCCGTCCCGAGCTCACGTCGACTCCCCCGAACCTGCACCAGCGGCACCAGCGCCAGACGGCCGATCCGGCCACACCGCGATATGGCTCTCCTCCAGCGCCAGCCGGACCCGGTCGGACAGCTCCAACACCTCGCGGTAGTCCCGGGGCAGCTGGACGCGGCCGGCGCGGTCGAGCATCGCGTACTCCTGCGCGATGACCTGCTCCGCCCCGTGCTCGTCCGTGTGCGTCCGACGCCGGACCTCCGAGCTCGTGCGCCCGTCGCGGATCGCCACCGTGCGCTCGACGTGCTCGCTGACCCCCGAGTCGTGCGTGACGATCACGACCGTCGCGCCGAGCTCGCGGTTCGCGGCGCGCAGCGCGTCCAGCACCTGGTCGGAGGACGCCGAGTCGAGCTCGCCCGTCGGCTCGTCGGCGAAGACGACCTGCGGGGAGTTGGACAGGGCGACGGCGATCGCGACGCGTTGCTGCTCGCCGCCGGACATCTGCGCGGGCCGCCGGTCGGCGCAGTAGCCGATGCCGAGTGCCTCGAGCAGTTCGGCCGACCGGCGCTTGCGGGCCGCGCCGCGCACGCCCGCGAGGGCCTGCGGGAACGCGATGTTCTCCGCGGCCGTCAGGTACGGCACGAGGTTGCGGGCCGTCTGCTGCCACACGAAGCCGACCATCGTGCGGCGGTAGGTCACGCGCTCACGCGCGGTCATCGCCATGAGGTCCCACTCGCCCACCCGCACCCGACCGGCCGTGGGGACGTCGAGCCCGGACAGCACGGACAGCAGCGTCGACTTGCCGGAACCCGAGGCGCCGACGATCGCCACCAGCTCGCCCGGGTCGATGAGCAGGTCGAGGCCCTGGAGCGCCTGCACCTCGATGCCCTCCGCCTGGTAGATGCGCACGAGGCTCTCGCAGGCGATCAGGGCGTTCGCGCCGTAGTCGCCCGGACGCGCCCGGGCGCGGCTCTCCAGCGAGTCGAGGGCCGCGCGATCCGCGGTCTGGGTGCTCGTCATGGTCGGGTCTCCGTCCGTTCGTGCCGGTCGCGTGCGCTGCTCGGTGCTGGCCACGGGTCTAGAGCGCCCCGAGCTCGAGGCGCGGGGCTCGGCCCCGGTCATCGCTCCCCCACCCGCAGCACCTGGCCGAGGTTGTCGCGCCGCCGCGCGGCCGCCTCCACCACCACGCTGGCGACCAGCGCGACGACGCTGGCCCCCGCGGCGAGCAGGAACGGCCCGGCGGTGATCGCGGTGGCGCTGGGCCCGGCCTCGCCCGTCAGGCGGTTGAGCCCGAGCGCCCCCGCCAGGGCCAGCGGGACGCCGACGCCGATCGCGGCTCCCGCGAGGACCCCGGCGGCCGTGAGCGGCGCCAGTTCTCCGACGGTGATGCGCCACGTGGCGTTCCGCGCGAGGCCGAGCGTGCGCAGCGCCGAGAAAGTGCGGCCGCGTTCGGCCGACGACGCCACGACCGTCAGCACCAGCGCGACCGCCGCGTACAGCGCGAGCACGAGGGCGACGACGGTGATCAGGGCGACGACCGACCGGACCAGGGGCGTGTCCCGCTGGTTCGCGAGCCACTGCGCCCGGTCCGTGACGGTGACGCCCGTGACCGCGAGGTCGGGGCCTGCCGCCGCGACCGCCGCCGCCGCGCCGGGGCCGTCGACCCAGGTCCGGTCCGGCTCCACCGGCTGGGTGATCAGCGGGGCCAGCGCGGCGCGGTCGACGATCACGAACGCCTCCCCGGGGGCGCCGAGGTCGGTGGTGCCGACGACGTCGAGCTCGACCGTCGAGCCGCCGACGAGCACGGTCGCGCCGCGCGCCGCGACCTCGTCGACGAGCGCCGGGCTGACGACGGCGCGGGGCCGGTCCCCCTCCGCCCCCGCGCCGCCGAGCAGGGCGAGCTCGCCCGCGTAGCGCGGGTCGTGCGCGGCCGAGATGTCACCGTAGGCCGCCGCGTCGACGACGAGCACGGTCGCCTTGAAACTCGGGTCGCCGTTGAAGGTGCGCCCGTCGAGCCGGGCGCCCTCGGCGAGCGAGGTCACGCCGTCGGCCGCCCGCAGCTGGGCCAGCACATCGGGCGCGACCTCGCCGTCCAGGCGCAGGTCCGCGCCGACCACCTCGATCGAGGCGAGCTCCTGGCCGCGCTCGGTGCTCGCGACTGTGACCCCGGCGAACACGAGGAGCGCGGTCGTGATGGTCAGCGCGAGCAGCGGCAGGCCGAGGCTGCCCGTGCGGGCGGCGCGGGCGGTCGCCACGAGCGGCACGAGGCCCCGGCGGCGCGCGGCGACGCGCCCCAGGGACCGCAGCACGACGGGGAACGCGCGCAGCACGACGACGGTCGCGGCACCCGCGAGCAGTACGGGCGTCGCGGCGAGCAGGAGATCAACGCCCTCGGTCTGGGTCTGCTGCAGCCCCCGGCCGCGCGCGGCCGACGCGGCGGCCAGCGCGAGGGCCACGACGGTCAGCTCGACGACCGTCCGCCGCGCGCGACGCCGGCCGCGCAGCCGGTCGCGGTCCTTGCGGTTGGCCGGCGTGCGCAGCCCGGTCCACGCGGTCGACACCAGGCGCGCTCCCCCGGCGGGTACGGCGAGCGCCGTCACGACCGCGATCGCGATCCCGGGCCACCACGTCCACGGCGCCGCGCGGTCGACCAGCCACGACGCGAGCGCGCCGAGGCCGAGGCCGACCGCCGCGAGCGGCACCGACTCCAGCGCCAGGCGCAGCGCCACGGACGCGACGGACGCACCCCGGGCGCGCTCGCCGGCGAGCAGCGTCCGCCGCCGCGCGACGACGAGGCGGGCGGCGAGCAGCAGCGTGAGGGTTCCCGCCGTGACGAGGCCGACGAGCAGCACCGACGCCTGCGCCTGGGCTCCCCGCAGGCGCGTCTGATGCTCGCTCAGGACGGCGTCGAGCTCGGTCACGACGGCGGGCGCCGAGCCGCCGGCCAGCGCCAGGACGGCCGGGTTCGCGGCGAGGGCGCTGACCCTCGCCCGCAGCGGCTCGACGTCCTGCGCCCGCAGCGCGGAGCCGTCGGCCGGGAACCGGTACTGCGCCGTGATCGCGCCGCGCTGCAGGGCCAGGTCGAGGTCGGGCAGCGAGGCGTCGCTGAGCAGCAGGCCGAGGCTGGGCACCGAGGCGCCCGCGAGGCCGACGGCGGGCCCGAGCAGCCCGGGCACCGTCGTCCACAGCGGGTCGGCGGCGTCGACCGGGGCGTAGATCCCGCGCACGACGGCGTCGGCCAGGCCGCGCGTCGCCCCGACGATCCGCAGGTGGTCCCCCACCCGCGCGCCGAGCGCGTCGGCGCCGGCGCGGGTGAGCCCGATCTCGACCAGGTGCACCGGCTGCGGCGCGTCCTCAGCGATCTCGCCAACCGTGTCCTCCGGCTCGACGACCGGAACCGAGGCGCGCGGGGCCTCGCCCTCGACCCAGGTGACCCCGACGGCGTCGGCGCGCCACAGCCACACGAACCGGCCGACCGCCCCGCCCGGAACCCCGCCCGGGGCGGACCGGACCGTGATCCGCCCGCTCAGCAGCGCGGCCGACGGGTCGCCGGTGACGGCGCCGACCTCCGGCGGGAGCTTCCCCTGGACGGCGGCCGCGGCGTCCTGGAGCCTGGTGACGACCTCCTCGTCGCGTTCCCCGTCGGCGGCCGAGCCAACGGTCCAGCCCAGGTTCGCGACGACGTCGGCCCGGCTGCCCGCGTCGAGGACCGCGCTGCGCGCCGCGTCGTCGGCCGCCGAGTCAATCAGCCGAGGGCCTGTCAGGCCGAGGAACGCGGTGATCGTTACCAACGCGAGCACGCCGAGCAGGAGGCCGCGGTCGGTCACCGAGCGGCGCCACGCGACGCGCGCCGAGCCGGCGACGAGCGCTCGGGGGCTGATCCGGCGGGGACCCATCGCCCGGCGGTTCATCGCGCGGCGCGTCGTCGGTCGGCCCGCCGTCGGCCGGCTCGTCGGCCCGCTCATCGGTCGTCGCCCAGGCGTAGCAGGGACGACGTCGTCGGCCGCAGGAGCGCCACGGTCGTGACGGTGACGGCGAGGCTGATGAGCGCGACCATGAGCGCCAGGAGCGTCGCCTCCGCGGCCCACGGCCAGTGCACGACGACCGCCGGCACGGGCCGCGCGCCGTCGGCCGCGACCGTCAGCAGCGGGACGACGAGCCGGCCCAGGAGCCCGCCGAGCACGGCCCCGGCGACCAGACCGAGCACGCCGAGCAGCGCGTGCTCGGCGAGCACCGCACGCAGGAGCCCCGGCCGGGACGCCCCGAGCGCCTCGAGCCGCGCGAACTCCAGGCGCCGCAGCCGGACCGACACGGTCGAGCTCATGGCGAACCCGGCGACGGCGAGCAGGAGCGCCGCGCCCCCCACGGTCCACAGGGCCGCCTGCACCCCGATCGGCAGCGGGCCGTCCGTGAGCGACGCCCTGCGCTCGTACCGGCTCGTCGCGCTCGCGTCCAGCTCGACGGGGGCGGCGCTGGCCAGCGCGGCCGCCGCGGCGGCGTCGGCCTCGACCCACCACTCGTCGAGCATCGGGTCGGTCCCCCCGGCGGCGACGAGCGTGCGGGTGAGCAGGTCGCGGTCGACCAGGAACCCAGGGCCGCGCGGGACCGACGGCAGGTACGGCGCGCTCGCTACGATCTGCGCGCTGACCGTGCGGCCGACGTCGACGAGCAGCCCGTCGCCGATCGCGAGGCCGAGCTCGTCGAGGAGCGCATCGCTCGCGATGACGGGCAGGACGGCGACGGGCTCGAGCGTCGTCATCGTGAACCCCGCAGCGCCGGCCCCGACGCCCGCGCCGGTCATCGTAGAGCGCGTGGTCAGCGCCGCGCCGTCGTCGCTCGTGACCTTCACTGGGACGGCGGGGTCGAACCGGTCCGGCAGGGACTGCGCCTGCCACGCGGCCGGGTCCAGCGGCGCGGGGCTCTCGACGTCGCCCTGCACGGCGCGCAGGTCGGCGATCGTGACGCTGAGCTCGAAGCGGGCGGGCAGCGCGCTCGCCGCGGCGTCGCTGACCTCGCCCTGCTCGATGAGCTGCGACCCCAGACCGACGACGGACAGCGGGCCGACGAGCGCGGCGGCCGATTCATCGGACGCATCCGACGCATCCGACGCGGCCGTGAGCGGGATGGTCACCGCGTGCGCGGCGCCGTCCACCTCGACGGCGGGGAACCGGAACGTCACGCGCAGCCCGCGGGCGTCCTGCACCACGACGCTCCCGAGGAGCCGCGCGGTCGGGACGGCCGGATCGGAGACCGCCGACACCGTGAGCCGCAGCGAGTCCGGCGTTCCGGCCAGCTCCGGGCCGGTGCCAACGTCCGCCGGGGCGACGGTGGCGAGCGTCGACGCCCAGCCGGCGTCGTCGCCGTCGGCGCCCCCGTCCCCGCCATCCGCGCCCGTGGGAGCGCTCCCACGGACGACGTCGACCGCTGGCCTGGTATCGATCGCCACCATCGAGACCCGCGTCGAGACGGTCGGGAGCATCCCCGCGGCGGGCGCCGCGCCGAGGTCGACCGAGCGCGCCGCGACCGCCGACAGCGACGTGTCCCCCACCAGCGCGGCGATCGACGCCGACTGCTCCAGCGGCGCCGCGGCGAGCCCGTCGATCCGCAGGTCGGTGCCGACCTGCACGTCCGCCTGGTCGAGCTGCGAAGCGCGCCAGGTCGCCAGGAACGATTGGGAGAACACGCCGACCGCGACGGCGAGCGTGAGCAGCAGGACGGCGCCGGACGCCCGCCCGGGCCGGCGCCCGACCTCCCAGGCGGCGAGCGGCAGCACGAGCCGCCGGCTGCGGGCCGCGAGGCTCTCGGCGCCGCTCGCGGCGAGCGGCAGCAGGCGCAGCGCGACGGCGGCGCCCGCGAGCAGGAAGAGCGCCGGTCCGGCCACGAGCACTGCGTCGATGCCGCCGCTCGCGAGGACCGGCGACTGGTACTGGCGCAGCTGCCAGTAGGCGACGGCCGCGACCACCACGAGCGCGACGTCGAGCCCGGATCGGGTCAGCGCGCCGCGCCGGTCCTGGCGCACCTGCTGCTGCTCGGCGTCGGCCACGCTCGTCGAGCGCCGCAGGAGCGGGCCGAGCAGCACTGCGGCGAACAGGAGCGAGGCGCCGGCGCAGGTCACCCAGAGCGTGGCCGGCAGGTGCGGGTCGACGTCGAGGCCGGCGCGCCGGAACAGGCCCTGCGCCGTCGTCAGCCGGTACAGCAGCCGGGCGAGCGCCGGCGCGACCGCCGTGGCCAGGGCGGCGACGAGCACGGCCTCGAGCGCGGCGAGGGTGAGCACCTGCCGGCCGGTCGCGCCGCGCGAGGCCATCAGCGACTGCTCGGTGCCGCGCCGTTCCGCGAGCAGGCGCGCGGCGAGCAGCAGCACCGTGATTGCGAGGACCGCGAGCATCAGCCCGACGACGACGACGCTCACCCGCGTCACCGCCAGCTGGCCCTGCGCGGAGTCGATCGTGGCGGCGAGCCGGGACCGGAACGTCGAGCTCGTCACGGTCGGGGCGACGGCGGCGGCGACGTCGCGGTTGGCCGAGTCCAGGCGCGTGCGCAGGCTCGCGAGCGAGCCCGCGGAGGCCTCGCCGAGCTGGGGCTGGGTCACGATCGTCGCGCTGGTGACCTCGACGGCGCCGCCGTGCAGCACGTCGGGCGTCGTGACGAACGGCCCGTACGCCGTCGTCACGATCTGGCCGAAGGTGCCCGGCACGGGGAAGTCGGGGTCGACGCCGGCGCCGTCCAGCAGGTCCCGGTCCCACAGCGCCCGGTCGCCCGTGACGTCGTAGACGCCGACGACGACGGCGCTCACCGTCGCGCGCGTCGACGTGCTCACGAGCGGGACCTCGGCCCCGACGGACCAGGCGAAGTGCTCGGCGGCGACGGCGGGCACCGCGAGCTGGACCCGACCGGCCGCGTCCGCCGCGGTCGCGGGCCACGCGCCCGACCGCAGCGTCGCGATCGTCGAGACCTCCGGGACCGCCCCGACGTAGCCGAGCGGGGCGGTGATCCCGGCGTCGCCCGGCAGCCGGTAGGCCGGCGAGGCGATCCACTCGGTGCTCGTGGCCGGCACGTCACCGATGACCTCGGCGAGCGCCGCGTGCGCCGCCTCGATCGCGGCGTTGGGTTCGTTGCGTCCGATCGCGAGTCCGGTCTCGATCTCGGTGGCGGCCGGGGGCGACCGGATCAGCGTGACGGTGAGGGCGCGCTCCTGGCTCGACGTCAGCAGCAGGGCGAAGGTGCCGAGCAACGTGCTGCCGAGGATGGCGACGGCCAGGACGGTCGCAAGGATGGTGCGCTGCGCGACCGCGCGCCGCAGCATCATCCGCACGGACCAGGACACGGAAAACCCCCCGACGGCGCCGTCATGACCCTCCGCAGGGAGGCTGGGATGGACCCTAGTGGTGCTGCGGCCCGTTGTGACCACGCTGTCCGCCGCGGGCGGCGGCGAACAAGGGTGCCTGCAGCGGCTCGGGGCCGGACGAGCCGGCCGCGTACTCGGCCAGCGGGACAGCACCCACGGACCACCCGCGCAGCACGGGCTCGAAGATCCGCCAGGCCTCGACCGCCTCCAGCGCGCCGATCGACGTCCGGCTGCCGCCGGTGAGCAGGTCGGCCAGGACCTCCTGGTAGGCGGACAGCTCGCCGGGCGCGTGCACGGCGCCGCCCGGCCCGTCGAGCTCGATCCACAGCTCGCGGGGCGAGACGACGTCGACCCCCGGCGGGGTCGCGGCGGGGACGGCGTCGCGGAAGTGCAGCACCACGCCCTTGTGCGGCGCGCCCATCGCCTTCCCGGTGCGCAGCACGAACGGCACGCCCGCCCACCGCGGCGTGTCGATCTCCAGGATGAGCTGGGCGTGGGTCTCCGTGCCGCGCCCCGGCTCCACCCCGTCGGCGAGCGCGTAGCCCGGCACGGGCCGGCCGCCCGGGAGGTGGCTGTCGACCAGCGACCCGGCGGTGTACCGGGCCCGGCTGGACCGGGACGGCAGCTGGGCCGCCGACGGCTCCCGCACGCGCTGCAGCAGGGCCAGCTTGGCGTCGTGCGCGTCCTCCTCCGTCTCGCGCGCCGGCGGCTCCATCGCCGCGAGCACGAGGATCTGGAGCAGGTGGTTCTGCATGACGTCCTTGACGGCGCCGGTCGTGTCGTAGAACGCCGCCCGCGCCTCGAGTCCCAACGTCTCCTCCCAGACGATCTCGATGCGATCGATGTGCGCCGCGGACCACACGGGCTCGAGGGCCCCGCCCGCCCCGCGCAGCCGGGCAAGCTCGCGGACCGCTGGCATCGCGAGGATGTGATCGACCCGGTAGCCGGCTGCCGCATCGCCCGACCCGATGCGGGCGAGCAAGGCGTTGAGCGCGGCGGCGCCGGCCAGGTCGTCGCCGAACGGCTTCTCGACGGCGACGCGGCTGCCCGCGGGCAGGTCGGCGGCGATCAGGCCCCGCAGCGCCCCGCCGAACGTGCGCGCCGGCAGCGCGAGGTAGACCACGACCGGCAGGGCGTGCGTCGGGTCGGCGGCGCGGACGACCCGCACCACGGTCTGCGGGTCATCCAGGTCGACCTGGCGGTAGCGCAGCCCCGCCAGCAACGCCTGGCGGGCCCGGTCCGGGACCCGCCCGGCGTGCTCGCGCAGCCGGGAGTCCACGTGGTCCCGGAACTGCTGGCCGGTCCAGTCCTGCTGCCCGCCGCCGACCACCTGCAGCGCGAGCGGAACCCGTTCCGCGGCCATCAGGTGCGCCAATGCCGGGAGCAAGAACCGACCCGCGAGGTCACCCGTCGCCCCGAGCAGTGCCAGTCGAGTGATCACGTGCCGTCCTTCCCCGTCATGCGCTCACCGTAGGTCCGACTGCGCCGCCCTGCCTCGCCAAAAATCGCTCGCCGGGGGTCGGCGCCCGGTGATAGACAACCTGCGTGCCCGAGACCCTGGAGTTTCCCGCTCTGCTGCGGCTCATCGACGAACGATCGAGCGCCTTCCGGGACGCGGTTGAGGCGGCGCCCAGCCTCGACGCGCAGGTGCCGACCTGCCCCGATTGGACGCTGCTGGACCTCGTGCACCACCTCGGAACGGGGCGACGCTCGTGGGCCGCGACCATCGCCGCAGGCCCCGACGCGACGGCCAAGTCGCCGCCGGCGGGCGCCCCGGCGACCCGGGAGCGCGCGGCCCTGTCGGCCTGGTTGGCGGCGTCCACCCGGGAGATGGTGGACGCGCTGGCTGGGGCCGGTCCGGATCGCGGGTGCTGGACGTGGTGGAGCCGGTCGCAGTCCCCGCGGACCTGCGGTGCGGTCGCTCGCCACCAGCTGCACGAGATCGCCGTGCACACCTACGACGCCCAGCTCACGGCCGGCGAGCCGCGGCCGGTGCCGGCGGAGGTCGCGCTCGACGGCGTCGAGGAGTTCCTGTTCACCTGCTGCGCGACGACGGCTCCCTGGCCGCACGAGCCCGCCGTCGTCGACTACCGCGCCAGTGAGGGCCGCTCCTGGCGTGTGTGGCTGTCCGCCGACGGCGCACGGGTCGCCCGCCTCCCGGCCCCCGGCTCGCCGTCGGCCGCGGCCGACCGGGGCCTGGACGCGGCCGACGCCGACGCCCGAGGCACGGCCAGCGAGCTACTCCTGCACTTCTACGGCCGGCTCCCGCTGGACGCCCTCGCGCTCATGGGAGACCGGCGCGTGTTCGAGCGCCTCATCGAGTGGGACCCGGGCGCGTAACGTGGTCGAGCACCCGCCCGGCCCGTCTACACTTCAGACGCGGCAGGACCGTGTGAACGGTCGGCCGTTGTAGCGGCTAGCGGCATCACTCGGGACGTCACGCGCGATCGGTGTCCGGCCAGGCTTGGCCGCGGCGCCCGGTGGGTCGCTCCCGGTTGTCCGGCGATCGAGCCCACGGGCCGACGCGCGGCGCAGGCAGTACTGCTGCGCGGTGACTTCGCGCCTGCGGTGACTCGCGCCGCAACAGGTGCGCCCTGGCCCGGATCCCCGCGATCCGGGGCGCTGGGTCCCACGCACGACCGGTCTCGGTCGAGCGCAGCACGTCGCACTGCGCCGCAGTCGCGGTGCAGGTGCGAGAAGGAGGAGATGTGGCACGACCACGCCAACGCCGCTCCGGTGGAGCGCGCACGGAGCCGGGCACCACGCGCCGCCGCGCCGCGCGTCCCGCCGAACAGGGGCTCGTCCCGGTGCTCGCCGAGGTCGCCCGCGAGGTCGACAATGCCGTCCAGCGTCCCCCCACGCGCCCGGCGGTGCGCACGAAGTTCCAGGTCGTGGCGCTGCTGATGCGCCAGGAGCGGGCCAGGGTGCTCGCCGACGGCGACGCGTCCGAGTCCGCGCGCACCAAGCAGCTCAAGCGGCTCGACGCGGTCGCGACGATGCTGGCGAAGACCGCGGCCCGGGACACCTCGCTGCTCGAGCTGCTCGCCGAGGACGCCCGCGTCTCCGACGCCGCGCGCGCCTTCACGGCGAGCGTCCTGCGGGCCGGCGGGCTGGAGCCGCCCGAGGAGCCGGCGCCCGTCGCGCCGCCCGCGCCGGTGCGCGGCGCCGAGACCCAAGTGGTGCCCCGGTCCGTGATCTCGCGTCAGCTCGCGAACCCGTTCCTCGCGCCGGACTACGCGGCCGCGGCCGCGCGGGTCGAGACCCGCGCCCGCCGGCTGGCCGGCTGGGAGCTGCTCGAGCCCCTGTTCCAGTCGTTCGAGCGGGCCGCGACCGGCGCGCCCGCCTGCATGGCGCTGCCCGCGCCCCGCCCGGTGTCCACTCCCCTGGGCCGCGAGCTGATGCCGCACCAGTCCCGGGTCGTGGCGGCCACGGCCGGCGGCCATCGCACGTTCTTGCTCGCCGACGAGCCCGGGCTCGGCAAGACCGCCCAGGCGCTGCTCGCCGCCCAGGCCGCGAACGCCTACCCGCTGCTCGTCGTCGTGCCCAACGTCGTGAAGACGAACTGGGCGAACGAGGTCCGGCTGTGGACCCCGTCGCGCCGGTCCACGGTCGTCAACGGCGACGGCGACCGGGTCGACGGCTTCGCGGACATCGTGATCGTGAACTACGAGCTCCTCGACCGGCATGTCGGCTGGCTCGGCGACCTCGGCTTCCGCGGCATGGTCGTCGACGAGGCGCACTTCATCAAGAACAAGACCTCCCAGCGCTCCCAGCACGTCCTCGCGCTCTCGGAGCGGATCCGCGCCCGTACCGCCCGGCCGCTGCTGATGGCGCTGACCGGCACCCCGCTGATCAACGACATCGAGGACTTCCGGGCGATCTGGCAGTTCCTCGGCTGGATCGACGACACCAAGCCGCTCGGCACGCTGCAGGCGGCCCTCGAGGAGATCGGGCTCACCCCGGCCGACCCGGGGTTCTACGCCGGCGCGCGCGCCAGCGTGATCGACCTGGGCATCGTGCGCCGCCGCAAGGTCGACGTCGTCGCCGACATCCCCGCCCGTCGGGTGGCGGACCTGCCGGTCGAGCTCGACGGCGCCGTCGGCCGGTCGATCCGCGCCGCCGAGGCCGCGCTCGCCCGCGGGATGCTCGGTCGCTACCGCGCCGCCATGGACCAGCGCAGCGCCGAGGGCGTCCCGGACGGCATCGACCACGAGCTCGTGCGCAAGGTGGCGGCCGCGGAGCTCAAGGACTCGAGCACCCGCACGGGCGGCGAGAACGTGTTCACGATGGTCCGCCGGATCGGCCAGGCCAAGGCCGGGCTCGCTGCCGACTACGCCGCGCAGCTCGCCCGCAACGTCGGCAAGGTGGTGTTCTTCGCCAAGCACATCGACGTGATGGATCAGGCCGAGCAGACGTTCGCCCAGCGCGGCATCCGCTACGCCTCGATCCGGGGCGACCAGACCCCCAAGGCGCGGGAGAAGAACCTCGCCGCGTTCGTGCACGACCCCGAGGTGTCCATCGTGGTGTGCTCCCTGATGGCCGCGGGCGTCGGGCTGAACCTCCAGGTAGCGTCCAACCTGGTGCTGGCCGAGCTGTCCTGGACCGACGCCGAGCAGACCCAGGCGATCGACCGGATCCACCGGATCGGCCAGACCGAGCCGGTCACCGCGTGGCGGATCATCGCCGCGCAGACCGTCGACTCGAAGATCGCCAAGCTGATCGACAGCAAGTCGGGCCTCGCGGCCCGGGCGCTCGACGGCGCGGCGGAGGAGGACCTCTCCTCGTCCACCACCGTGCAGCTCGAGACCCTGATCGGGCTGCTCACCGACGCGCTCACCGCCGAGGGCGTGGCCTGAGGAACCCGCTCATGCCCGGCGCACCGCGGGACGGCGCACCTCGGCACGCGACCCCGACAGTGGACGTGTGGGTGGTCGCGCCCGGCGCTGCGGACCCCGAGCCGCTGCTCGCCACGCTCGACGCCGTCGAGCGGGCCCGGGCCGCGGCCCTGCCGACCGACCAGGCGAGCCGGTTCGTGTTCGCGCGGGCGCTGCTGCGCGAGGTCGTGGGCGCCCGACTCGGCTGCCCCGCGGGCGAGGTCGTCGTGCGGGCGCGCTGCGCGGCCTGCGGCGGTCCGCACGGGCAGGTCGAGGTCGTCGTGCGCGACGCCGGCGCCCCCGCGCCGCACGTGAGCCTGACCCGGGCCGGACCCCTGATCGCGGTCGCGGTGAGCGACGCGGGCCGGGTCGGGGTCGACGTCGAGTCGCCCGCGGCCGTGGCCGCCGCCCGGCTCGCGGACGTCGCGCTCTCCCCCGGTGAGGCGGCCGCGCACGCCGGCCGCCCGTCCGCCGACCAGGCGACGGCGCTCGCGCGCACCTGGGTGCGCACGGAGGCGACCCTCAAGGCGCTCGGGACCGGGCTGCGGATCGACCCGGCCCTGGTCGACACGCGCGGCCGGACGGCGCGCCTGCCCGCGGGCACCGCGGGCAGCCCGGTCGAGCTCGCCGACCTCCGGCTCGGCCCCGGCGCGGTCGGTGCGGTCGCCCTGCAGCGCGCGCCTCGCGCCCGGGGCTGGCCCGAGCTGCGCGGCGGCCGCCGTCGGCTCACGGTCGTCCTGCACGACGGCGACCTGCGCTCAGCGATCGACCCGCACCGAGCGAACCACCCGCGCTGAACGACTCGCGCTGAGCGATCCGGCTTGACTTACCGGCCGCGCCGGGCGGGCAGGCTCGTCGGCGCCGGAAGACGGGGGCTGTCGAGCCACGCGGCTAGGAGCGCCGCGACGGCCAGGGCCAGCGCCGGGCCGCCGACGGCGGTCGCGTGCCTCGCGCAGTGTGCGCGGAAGTCGGCCGTGGTCACCGACGCGTCGGCGCGCTCGGCGGTCCACGCGCGCACCAGGGCGAAAAACGCGTCGTCGCCGAACGCCCCCCGCAGGGCGTGCAGGGTGAGGGCGCCTCGCTTGTAGACCCGGTCGTCGAAGACGAGCGCCGGGCCGGGGTCGGCCAGCACGAGGTCCTGGGGGCGCGCGGCCAGCCGGGTGTGCCACTGCCGGGCCAACGCGTCGGCGCTCTTGCCGCCGGACGCCTGCGACCACAGCCACTCCGCGTAGCAGGCGAAGCCCTCGTTGAGCCACAGGTGCTGCCAGGACGCCACCGAGAGCGAGTTGCCGAACCACTGGTGCGCCAGCTCGTGCGGGATCAGGCGCTCCTCGCCGCGGGTCGGCGCGAGGTGGTTGGCCCCGAAGATGGACAGGCCCTGCGCCTCGAGCGGGATCTCGAGCTCGTCCGCGGTGACCACCACGGTGTAGGCCGGGAAGGGGTACGGGCCGAAGAGCCTGCCGAACAGCTCCATCATCGCGCCGTGCGCGGCGAGGCTCCGGCGGGCCAGCGGCACGAGGGCCGCGGGCAGCATCGCCGTCTGCGGGACGGGCGCCGCGGCGAGGGTGAGCTCGTCGTACCGCCCGATCTGCACCGTCGCGAGGTAGCTCGCCGTCGGGTGCGCCTGGTCGAACACCCACGTCGTGCTGCTCGAGCGGAGCTTTCGGTCGGCCAGGACTCCGTGCGCGAGCACGCGGTAGGGGTTCTCCACGTTCACGGTGGTGCGGTACGTCGCCTTGTCGCCCGGGCGGTCGTTGCAGGGGAACCAGGTCGGCGCGCCGGTCGGCTGGCTGGCGACGACGACGCCGTCGTCGAGCTCCTCCCACCCGACCGGGCCCCAGAGGCTGGGGGTCGGGCCGGGGCGGCCGCCGTAGCGCACGGTGACGGTGAGGATCGTCCCGGCGGCGACCTCGGCGGTCAGCCGGAGCGCCAGCCGCCCGCCGCGGTGCTCGTGCCGGGCGAGCTTCGCACCGACGACGCCGACCTTCGAGACGGCCAGGCCCACCAGGTCGAGCCGGAGCTCGGTGAGCGGCGCGAGGGCGCGGATCCGCAGCGTCGCGACGCCGGCGAGGCGGTTCGTGCGGACCCGGTAGGTCAGGTCGAGGTCGTAGTGCTCGACGTGGAAGTCCGTGCTGCCGTGCTGCAGCGCGTACGGGTCCCGGGCTCGGCCGCCCTTCGTGCCGCCAGCCGTCACTGCGACCCCCCGCCCGCGCGCCACGGCGCGATCGGGTTGCCGGCCCAGCGCGTGCCGGCCGGGACGCGCTCGCCGCGCAGCACCAGCGACGCCGGGCCGACCGTCGTGCCCGCGCCGAGCTCGGCGGCGGGCAGGATCACGCCGTGCGGGCCGAGGGTCGCCCCGGCCGCGAGAACCACGGTGTCGAGGCTCATCACGCGATCGTGGAACAGGTGGGTCTGGACGATGCACCCGGGCCCGACCGTCGCGCCGTCGCCGAGCCGGACCAGGTCGGCCTCCGGCAGCCAGTACGACTGGCACCACACCCCGCGGCCGATCCGCGCGCCCATGCCGCGCAGCCACCACACCATCGCGACGGTGCCGTTCGCGGCGTTGACGTAGAACGGGGCCGCGAGCACCTCGGTGAACGTGTCCGCGAGCTCGCCGCGCCACACCGCGCCGCTCCACAGCGGGTGGTCGCCGGCCCGGAACCGGCCGACGAGCAGCCACTTGGCCGCGATCGTCACCGCCGCGGCGTGCGCGCCGGCGGCGAGCAGCACCGGGCCGCCGAGGGCCGCGGCGAGCCACCAGCCGCCGGCGAGCACGAGCGCCTGGAGGGCGAGCAGGGTGCCGAGCGCGAGGGCGCCCGCGGCGAGCGTGGGGACGGCGCGGCAGGCCTCGACGGCGGCCCGCGCCCAGCGCAGGCGGGTCGGCGGCTCGTACGTGCGGCCGGGGTCGTCGAGGGTCGCCGCCCGCGGCAGCAGCACCGGCGGGCTGCCGAGGTAGCTCGAGCCGGCGCGGGTGCGGTTCGGCGTCGCGGAGAGCACCGCGACGAGCCCGTTCTTCGGGACCGTCCGGCCGGGCGCGGTCATCCCCGAGTTGCCCACGAACGCCCGGCGCCCGACCTTGGCCTTGGCGACCCGGACCCACCCGCCGCCGAGCTCGTACGGCGCGACCATCGTGTCGTCGGCGAGGAAGGCGCCGTCCTTCAGCCGCATCATGGTGGGCAGGCCGATGACCGTGGAGATCTCGGTGTCGCGGCCCACCTTCGCCCCGAGCAGCCGCAGCCAGTGCGGGGTCAGGCTCGAGGAGTACAGCGGGAACAGTCCGGCGCGGGCGGCGTCCATCAGCCGCTGCACGGCCCACGCCTGCAGGCCGCCGCGCGAGGACACCGGGTGGTAGCCCTCGGTCAGGCCCGACCCGAACAGCCGCACGGCGCCGAGCACGAGCAGCGCGTAGGCGACGACGACGACGGCGGTGGCGCCGAGCCCGGCCAGGATCGCCGGGCCGACCGCGCTCGACAGCGACGCCGTCGCGCGGACCGCCCGGCCGACCAGGACCAGACCCAGGCCGACGGCGACCGGCCCGAGCGAGGCGATGACCGCGCCCGTCGCCCCGTACGCGAGCGTCCACCACCGCGACCGGCGCGACCGCGCGGGTCGCTGCGGCGGCCACGGGTGCCGCGCCTCGTGCGCCTTGGTGGCGGGCGACCCGACCCAGTACTCGCCGGAGCCGGTCGCACCGTGCACCGCGGAGCCCGCGGCCACGTCGGTGCCCTCGCCGACCCGCGCCCCGGGGTAGAGCACGCTGCGCGCGCCCACGGTCGCCCGGGCGCCGACGACGACGCGGCCGAGGTGCAGGACGTCGCCGTCGACCCAGTACCCGGAAAGGTCCACCTCGGGCTCGACCGCGCACTCGTCGCCGAGCCGGAGCATGCCGGTGACCGGCGGGACGGTGTGCAGGTCGACGCCGTGGCCGATCCGGGCCCCGAGCGCGCGGGCGTACAGCCCGATCCAGGGCGCGCTGGCCGGCGTGATCGCGCCGAACCCTTCGGTCAGCCGCTCGGCGGCCCACAGCCGCAGGTGCACCGACCCGCCGCGGGGGTGGTCGCCGGGGGCCACCCCGGCCAGCAGCAGCCGCGCGCCGAGCGCGCTGACCCCCAGCCGCCCGAGCGGGCTCACGGTCGCGAGCCACCCGGTGGCGAGCCACCACCCGGACACGGGGACCGCCCATGGGACGGACCAGGCGGCGTCGAGCACGAGGTTGAGCGCGGCCAGCACGGTGAGCCAGCGCAGCGCGACCAGCCCGCGTAGCGGCAGCAGCGCGAGGAGCTGGACCGCCTGGCTGCGGGCGGGCACCGGTCGAACGAGGCGGGGGTCGGCGTCGGCGGCGTCGGCGTCGCGCCCGGGCCACCGGGACTGCAGGGAGGCGGCGAGGTCGCCGACCTGGGGGTGGTCGTACACGTCGGCGACGGTGGCCTCGGGGTACCGGGCCCGGAGCGCGGAGACGAGCTGGGCGGCGGTCAGGGAGCTGCCCCCGCGCGCGAAGAAGTCGTCCTCCTCGTCGCTCGGGGAGACCCCGATCACGGCGACCCACTGCTGCCCGACCCACTGCGCGGTGCCGCGCAGGGTCGAGCCCGCGCCGGCGGCGTCGAGGCCCGCGACGGGCCAGGGCAGCGCGTCGCGGTCGACCTTGCCCGAGGTGCGCGAGGGGATGTCGCCGACGACGGCGAGCAGCGGCACCATCGACCCGGGCAGGGCGGCGCGCAGCCGGGCGGTGAGCTCGGCGGTGGCCAGGGCGTCCGGGCCTGCGGGCACCACGTAGCCCACCAGGAGCGCGGCACCCGACGGGGAGCGCCGCACCGCTGCCGCGGCGCCCGCCACGCCCGGCAGGGCCTGCAGGGCGGCGTCCACCTCGGCGAGCTCGATCCGGTGCCCGTTGACCTTCACCTGGTCGTCGGCCCGGCCCCCGAACACGAGGCCCGCGTCGTCGCGGACGACGAGGTCGCCCGTGCGGTAGGCCCGGTCCCAGCCGAGCGCCGGCATCGGGGCGAACTTTGCGGCGTCGAGCTCGGGGTCGAGGTACCGCGCCAGGCCCACCCCGCCGACGACGAGCTCGCCCGTCGCCCCGGCCGGCACCTCGGCGCCGTCCGACCCGACCACCGCGAGGTCCCACCCGTCCAGCGGGAGCCCGATCCGCACGGGCTCACCGGGATGCAGCTGCGCGGCGCAGGCGACGACCGTGGTCTCCGTCGGGCCGTACGTGTTCCACAGCTCGCGGCCCTCGCGGGCCAGTCGCTCGGCGAGCTCGGGCGGGACCGCCTCGCCGCCGAAGATCAACAGCCGGACGCCGTCGAGGCTGTCCACGGGCCACAGGCCCGCCAGGGTCGGGACCGTGGAGACGACGCTGATCTCGCGCTCGACGAGCCACGGTCCGAGCTCGAGCCCGGCCCGCACGAGCGCACGGGGCGCGGGCACGAGCGTGGCCCCGTGCCGCCAGGCGAGCCACATCTCCTCGCACGAGGCGTCGAACGCGACGGACAGGCCGGCGAGGACCCGGTCGCCGGGGCGGATGGGCGCGTGCCGCAGGAACAGGCCCGCCTCCGCGTCGACAAAGGCGGCCGCGCTGCGATGCGTGACGGCCACGCCCTTGGGGCGCCCGGTCGAGCCGGACGTGAAGATGATCCACGCGTCGTCGGAAGGCCGCGGCTCGTCGGAAGACCGCGGCTGGTCGGCGGGCCGCGGATCGTCGGCGGGCTCCCGGTCCGGGACGGCCGGCGCGACGGAGCCGTCCGGCCGCGTGACGTCGGGGCCGTCGCCCAGCACGGCGACGACGCCCGCCTCCGCGAACACGCGCCGCGCGCGGTCGTCCGGGTCGTCGGCGTCCACGGGCACGTAGGCGGCCCCGGCCCGCAGCACGGCCAGGACCGACAGGTACAGGCCGACCGTCCCGGAGGTGGCGCGCACCCCGACCCGGTCGCCGCGGCGGACGCCGGCCGCGGCGAGGAGGTCGGCCCGCAGGCGCACCGCCTCCGCCAGGGCCGCGTAGGTGAGGACCTCGTCGCCGTCGTCGATCGCGACGGCGTCGGGGTGGCGGGCCGCGGTGACGGCGAAGATGTCGACCAGCGTGCGCGGCGCGCTCGCGCGGGCCCCGGCCCGCAAGGGGTTCGCTGCGTCCCGATCGCCCGAGGCGCCGCCGTCGTGTGTGGACATGGCGTCGGAGGACATGGGGAAGAGGCTACGGGTCAGCCGGCCCCGTCCCCTACGTATCGCGCGCGCCCATGTCCCCGGTCGCGGGGATGCCGTCGGCGAGCCCGTAGCGCAGGTGCACGGCGCCCTTCGGCCCGGCCTCCGGCGGCCCGAGCAGGGTGAGGTTCGTGGGCACCGCGCCGCCGTCGAAGACCCTCTTGCCGACCCCGAGCACGATCGGGTGCACCCACAGGTCGAGCACGTCGAAGAGCCTCTCCCGCAGCAGGGTCTGCACCAGGTTCAGGCTCCCGACGACGCGCACCTGCTCGTGCCGGTCGCGCACCTCGCGCACGGCGGCGGCGAGGTCCGGCCCGAGCTGCGTCGACCCGGCCCAGGAGAGGTCGGGCCGGCCGCGAGACGCGACGTACTTGGGGACGCGGTTGAAGATCGTGGCGATGTCGTCGTCGGCGCCGCCGCGCTGGTGCGGCCAGTAGGCGGCGAAGATCTCGTAGGTCCGCCGGCCCAGCAGGAGGGCGTCCGTGCCCTCGTAGGCGGCGCCGATCTGCGCCCCGGTGACCTCGTCCAGCAGCGGCGCCTGCCACCCGCCGAACCCGAACTCGATCGGGTCCTCGTCGGGGCCGCCGGGCGCCTGCCCGACGAGGTCGAGGGTGGTGAACAGCTCGATCTGGATCAAGCCCACAGCGTGCTCCCGTCGGTTGGATGGTTGCGGGTCATGCGGCCATGCGGTGATGGCGCCCTGCAGTCCCGCGGTCGTGGGGCAGACCGCGCGGTGCCGCAGAACTCATCGTCGCCGGTCCCCCGCCTGCATCACGGTGAGCTCCGCCGCGACCACCGCGAGCACCACGAGATCCAGCGCGAGCCCGACCACCGCGGCCCACTGGTCCAGCCGGAACAGGCAGATCTGGGTCACCAGCAGCGAGATGAGCACGGAGCGCCGGAACCACTCGTACCCGGTGCGCGCGTCGGAGCGCACCCGGGCCAGCCCGAGCACCGAGCACGCAAACGACACCAGCCCGCTGACCACCATGCCGAGCACGACCCACGCCGGCACGTCGTCGCGACCGCCGACCCACGCGAGCAGGCCGCGCCCCACCGTCAGGAGCCCCGTCACGGTCAGCACGGTGACCGCGACCCAGGGCGCCCACCCCCGGCGCACCACGCGCCGGCTCGCGGCCACGACCCAGCGCGCGACGGCGCCGATCGGGTCGGGCAGCTCGTCCGCGTCGTCCTCGACCTCCGCGACGAGCGCGCGCACCTCGTCGGCCCCCGGGGCGTCGCCGGCGTCGGCGAGCAACCCGCGGACGGCGTCGCGGGCCCGCGGGCTGAGGCCACCAGCGACCCCCGCCACCAGGTGGTCAACCGCCCCGGCCAGGGCCTCCGGGCCGCGCGGCGCGGTCCGCCCCTGCAGCGCCTCGCCGACGAGCAGGAGCGCGACGACGACGCCGTAGATGAGCGCCGCCGTCGGCTCGTAGAAGTAGTTGCTGTCGCTCGTCACGAACTTGCCGATCTCGTCCACGAACAGCCCGAAGCCGACCCCGCCGACGAGCGCCCCGAGCGGCCGGACGACCGGCCCCGCGAACGACAGCAGCAGCACGAACGCCAGCGCCATCAGCACCCCGCCCCACAGGACGTGCGCGATGTGCAGCCCGTTGCCGCCGACCTGCGGGTAGCCGGCCGCCGCGAGCAGCCCGCGGGTGAGCAGCACGGTCACGACCGTCGCGACGAAGAACCCGGCGACGTGCTGGCCGGCCGCGGCGTCGCGCGGCAGCCCCCAGCGCAGCAACCGGGGCCGCCGGCGCACCGGCGCGCCCGCGGCCTCGCCGTCCCGGGAAGAGCTCACCCGGGACAGACTGTCACTGTCGGCCGACTCTCACCGTCGCTCACCGTGGACCGACGCTCACCCGAGCAGCCTCAGCGCCGGCGCTTCTCCCGCACCCGGACCGAGATCGAGATCGGGGTGCCTTCGAAGCCGAACTCCTCTCGCAGGCGGCGCTCGATGAAGCGGCGGTAGCCGGCCTCGATGAAGCCGGTCGAGAAGAGGACGAACCGCGGCGGGCAGGTCGCGGCCTGCGTCGCGAACAGGATGCGCGGCTGCTTGCCGCCGCGCAGCGGGTGCGGGTGCCCGGCGACGAGCTCGCCGAGGAACGAGTTGAGCTTGCCGGTCGAGATGCGCGTCTCCCACGAGGCGAGCGCCCGCTCGAGCGCCGGCACGAGCCGGTCGGTGTGCCAGCCGGTCTTGGCCGAGAAGTTGATCCGGGGCGCCCACTGGACCTGCACGAGGTCGCGCTCGAACTCCTTCTCGAGGAAGGAGCGGCGGTCCTCGTCCATCAGGTCCCACTTGTTGTACGCGATGACGAGCGCGCGCCCGGCCTCGACGACCTGGGAGATGACCCGGGTGTCCTGCTCGGTCATCTTCACGCTCGCGTCGAGGAGCACGACGGCGACCTCGGCCTTCTCGATCGCGGCCTGGGTGCGCAGCGAGGCGTAGAAGTCGGCGCCGCTGGTCTGGTGCACGCGGCGACGGATGCCGGCGGTGTCGACGAACCACCACGGCTTGTCCTTGAGCATCACGAGCTCGTCGACCGGGTCCCGCGTCGTGCCCGCGACGTCGTCGACGACGACGCGCTGGCTGCCCAGCACCTTGTTCAGGAGCGAGGACTTGCCGACGTTCGGCCGGCCCACGAGCGCGACCCGGCGGGGGCCGCCGGCGGGCATGGCCTCGCCGAACGCGGACTCCGTGGGCAGCGCCTTCATCGCGGCGTCGAGGAGGTCGCCGGTGCCGCGCCCGTGCAGGGCCGAGACGGGGTGCGGCTCGCCGAGCCCGAGGCTCCACAGCTCGGTCGCGTCGGACTCGGTACGCGGGCCGTCCACCTTGTTGGCGCACAGCACGACCGGCTTGCCGGCCTTGCGCAGCAGCTTGACGACGCGCTCGTCGGTCGCGGTCGGCCCGACCTGGGCGTCCACGACGAACAGCACGGCGTCCGCGAGCGAGATCGCGATCTCGGCCTGCTCGGCGACGCGCGCCTGGATGCCCTTGGCGTCGACCTCCCAGCCGCCGGTGTCGACGACCGAGAAGTGCCGGCCCGCCCACTCGGCGCGGTAGCTCACGCGGTCACGCGTGACGCCCGGCTTGTCCTCGACGACCGCCTCGCGGCGCCCGAGGATGCGGTTGACGAGCGTCGACTTGCCGACGTTCGGCCGGCCGACGACGGCGAGCACGGGCAGCGGGGCGGTCGAGCCGTCCCCGTCGTCGCCATCGGCGCCGCCCTCCAGCAGGGCGAGGTCGTCCTCTTCGAGCTCGTAGGCGGTCAAGCCGGCGCGCAGCGCGCGCTCTCGGTCCTCGTCGGAGGCCACTACAACTGCTGCCTCGACGGGCGTCGCCGGTGCCGGCTCGCGCGCGTCGGGAAGGGTCTGGTCGGTTCCACTCATGCCCCTATCCTCCCAGCCCGGGCGCCCTACTCCGAACCGGCCCCCAAAACGCTCGGATCGTCGGCCGGCGGCACGAGCCCGGAGCGGGCCGTCGCCGCCAGGACGAGCGCGGCCAGCGCCACCCGGATCGCCTCGTTCGCCTGCTCCAGCGCCGCGCGGCCGGACGTCCCAGGACCGCGATCGAACGTGAGCGGCGCCCCGAACTGCACCACCAGCGGGCGCCGGAGCCCCGGGAGGTGGTTGATGCCCTCGCCCGTGCGCCGCGTCCCGATGAGGGCGACCGGGACGACGGGGGCGTGGCCCGTCAGCGCAAGCCAGGCGACGCCGGCGCGCGAGCTCGCGACGTCGCCGCGCCCGCGGGCGCCCTCGGGGAACACGCCGACCGCTCCCCCGCGCCGCAGCACCGCCAGGCCCTGCTGCAGGGCCAGGCGGCTGCTGTCCCGGTCGACCGGGATCTGCCCGGCGGCGCGCAGCACGAGCCCGACCGGGCCGACGAACATCTCGGACTTGACCAGCACGTGCACCGGCCGCGGCGAGGCGCCGACCAGCAGCGGCCCGTCGATGACGTTGGCGTGGTTCGCGGCGTACAGGACCGGCCCGGTCGCCGGGATGTGCTCGGTCCCGCTCACCTCGGTCGCCCAGAACCCGTGGGCGAGCGCCCGGCCGACGTGGCGGGACCAGCGAGGGCCGAACGGCCACGGCGCGGGGGGCACGCCGTCCCGCGTCCCCGCCGGAGTCACGGGGTCCGGCCGCTGACCCGCTCGACGATGTCGAGCACCGCCTGCACCGTCTGCTCGAGGTCGAGCGCGGACGAGTCGACGGTCGTGACGCCGTCGGCGGCGACCCGGAACTGGACGACGGTCGAGTCGTCGGCGTCGCGGCGCACCACCTGGTCGCGGGTCGCCCGCATGGCGGACGCACTGTCCGAGCCGTGGACGTCCCGGGCGCGGCGGGACAGCCGCGAGTGCTCGTCCGCGGTGAGCAGCACGCGGACGGTCGCGTCCGGCGCGACGACGGTGGTGATGTCGCGCCCCTCGGCGACGACGCCGCGGCCGCCGGAGAACGAACCGGGCTCGGCCTCGGCGTCGATCGCCGCGCGCTGGAGCCGGCCGAGCGCGGCGCGCACCGCGAGGTTCGTCGCGACGGAGCTGACGGCGGCCGAGATCTCGGTGCGCCGGATCGCCTCGGCGAGGTCGACCCCGCCCACGGACACGGTCGGGTGGGCCGGGTCGACGCCCATGTCGAGCGGCATCGCCGCGACCGCGGCGGCGACCGCGGGGCCGTCCACGAGCGGCACGCCGCTCTCGAGGCACCACCACGTCGCGGCCCGGTACATCGCACCCGTGTCGAGGTAGGCGAGCCCGAGCCGGGCGGCGACCCGCCGCGAGACGGACGACTTGCCGGAGCCCGAGGGCCCGTCGATGGCGATGACGAGCGGGGTCGGGGGCGCGGCGTCGGTGTCGACGGCGGCGAGGTCACTCATGTGCGGGGTTCCCATCAGCTGGCCAGGCGCCAACCGCGCGCGGTCAGCTCCCGTTCAAGGTGTTCTGCGCGGCCGGGCAGCACCGAGATGGCCGCCATCCCGACGGGCCGGCCCGAGGAGTGCTCGAGCTGCAGGTCTTCGAGGTTGACGCCGGCGGCGCCGACGTCGGTGAGCAGCCGGGCGAGCTCGCCCGGCACGTCGGGGACGAGCACGGTGACGACCGCGTACACGCGGGGCGTGCCACCGTGCTTGCCGGGGATGCGGGCGACGCCCGCGTTGCCCTGGGCGATCGAGCGGGCGAGCACGCCGAGCGCGCCGGGCACGGTCTCGGGCGCGGCGCCCGGCGCGGCCGCCGAGGCGAGCGCGTCGATGACGCGGTCCAGGTCGGCGCGCAGCTCGACGAGCACCGCGCCTACCGACGCCGCGTTGGCGGCCAGGATCGACGTCCACAGCCCCGCGTCGCTCGCGGCGATCCGGGTCACGTCCCGCAGGCCCTGGCCGGACAGGTCGAGGGCGGCGTTCGGCGCGTCACGCAGCCGCGCGGCCACGAGGCTCGCCGCGACCTGCGGCAGGTGCGAGACGACCGCGACGGCGTCGTCGTGCTCGGCGGGGTCCATCGCGCGCGGGACGGCACCGAGGTCGGTGGCGAGGGCCCGGACGGCGAGCAGCGCCGCCGCGGAGGACTCGCCGGAGTCGATGACGACCCACGGGCGGCCCACGAACAGGTCGGGCAGCGCGGCGGCGGGTCCGGACCGCTCGCGGCCGGCCATCGGGTGCGAGCCGACGTACCGGGTCAGGTCCGCGCCCGCGGCGCGCAGGTCGGCGAGCACGTAGCCCTTGACGCTCGCGAGGTCGGTCACGATCGCGTGCGGGTGGGCGCGCAGCTCGGCCGCGACGACGTCGGCCGTCACGTCGGGCGGCGCGGCGACGACGACCAGGGTGACGGGCGCGTCGTCGTCGGCGGGCAGGCGACCGGCCCCGACGTCGCGGGCCAGGGCCAGCGCGGTGCGCGAGGGATCGGACAGCACGACGTCGACGCCGCGCGTGCTCAGGGCGAGCCCCACGCTGGCGCCGAGCAGGCCCGTGCCGACGACCCGGACCGGACCGCGCGTGGCGACCGGCGCGGGTGCGTCGAGGCTCACGCCGCGGTCACATCCCGACCTGGGCCATGAGCGAGCCGACCTCGGGCTGGCTGAGCACGCGCGTGGTGCCGGTGCGCAGGTCGCCCAGCTTGATCGGGCCGATCTGCGTGCGCACGAGGCGGTTGACCGGGTGGCCGACCTCCTCGAACAGGCGGCGGACGATGCGGTTGCGGCCCTCGTGCAGCACGATCTCGATGAGCGCGGCCTGCGGCGTGGAGTCGACGATGTGGTAGCGGTCGACCTTCGCGATGCCGTCCTCGAGCATGATGCCGTGCAGCATCTTGTTGCCGACGTTGCTCGCGACCCGGCCCTCGACGTGCGCGAGGTACGTCTTGGGGACCAGGTGCGACGGGTGCGCGAGCCGGTTGGCGAGCTCGCCGTCGTTGGTCAGGAGCAGCAGGCCCTCGGTCTCGGCGTCGAGCCGGCCGATGTGGAACAGGCGCTCGTCGCGGTCGGCGACGAACTGGGCGAGCGACGGCCGGCCCTCGGGGTCGTGCATCGTGGAGACGATGCCGAGCGGCTTGTTGAGCGCGACCGTGATCAGCGAGGTGTCGAGCTGGATCCGCATGCCGTCGAGGTGGATCACCGCGGCCTTCGGGTCGACCCGGACGCCCAGCTCGCGGACCTGGACGCCGTCGACGGTCACCCGGCCGTCCGAGATGAGGCTCTCGCACGCGCGCCGCGAGCCGAGGCCCGCCGTGGCGAGCACCTTCTGCAGGCGCACGCCGGTCGGGTCGTGCACGTCGCGCTCGGGCTCGACGGGCTCGGGCCGGCGCGCGGGTCGCCCGAGGGTCGGGCGTCGCGGGCCGCTCGCCCGGTTGTCACCTCGGCCGGCTCCGCGCTGCCCGCGGTTCGGTCCGTTGTCGCCTGTGCTCGTGCTCACGTGTGGTCTCCTGCTGCGTCGTCCACGCCCTCGAAGGCGTCGAAATCTGGTAGGTACGGGGCCAAGGGGGGCATCTCGTCGAGCGACCCCAGGCCCATGCGCTCCAAGAAGTATCCCGTGGTCCCGTACAAGACGGCACCACTGGACTCCTCGGTGCCGATCTCGGCGACCAGCCCGCGCGACGTGAGGGTGCGCACGACGCCGTCCACGTTGACCCCGCGCACGGCCGAGACCTGCCCGCGCGTGACCGGCTGGCGGTACGCGACGACCGCGAGGGTCTCCAGCGCGGCCTGGGTCAGTCGGGCGGTCTGGCCGTCCAGCACGAACCGGCCGACGACGGCGGCATACGCGGGCGCCGTGTAGATCCGCCAACCCGCGCCCGCGCGGCGCAGGTCGAACCCGCGGGGCCGCCCGCCGCCCGCGCCGCGGTACTCGGCCGCGAGCTCGGCGAGCAGGCGCTCGACGGTGGCGGTCGGGAGCGCGAGCACGGTGGCGAGCGTCGCGGCAGGGATCGGCTCGTCCGCGACCATCAGCACGGCCTCGAGCGTCGACAGCGCGCCGCCGGGCAGGTCGGCGACGTCGAACGCGAGCTCATCGGCCGCGACGCCGGGGCTTGGCTCGGGGGCGGGGTCGTTACCGGGCTCGGGGGCGTCGGCGGGGCCGGGCTCGATCGCGGTGGGGCTCGGGTCGCTCATGTGGGGGTTCCCTCGGGCTGCTGGCCGTCGCCGACGTAGTCGTCGATCACGTAGTCGTCGATCGCGGTGACGTCGCCGTCGTCGGCGCCGGTCCATCGCACGGTGAGCTCGCCCAGGGGCGTGACCTGCTCGAACCCGACGGCGCCCTCGCGGAACAGCTCGAGCAGCGCGAGGAAGCGCACGACCGTCACAAGCGTCGACTCGGCGTCGGCGACCAGGGCGCGGAAGGACGCCGCTCCCCCGCGCCGGAGCCGGTCGACGAGGATCGCGGCCTGCTCGCGGACGCTCACGAGCGGCGCGTAGACGTGGCTGAGGTCGACGCCGGGCGCGGCGGGCTTCGGCGTGATCGCCCGAGCGGCGAGCGCGGCGAGCTCGGCCGGGCCGATCTTCCACAGCAGCTCGGGCAGCAGCGCCGCGTACGCGGGCTCGAGCGTCACCGTGCGGGGGAAGCGCCGGCCTTCCGCCGCGAGCCGCTCGGCGATCGACGCCGCGACCTGCTTGTACGCGCGGTACTGCAGCAGCCGCGCGAAGAGCAGGTCGCGCGCCTCGAGCAGCTCGAGGTCCTCGGCGTCCTCGACGGCGCCGGCGGGCAGCAGGCGCGCGGCCTTGAGGTCGAGCAGCGTTGCGGCGATCACGAGGAACTCGCTCGCCTGGCCGAGGTCCCAGCGCGGACCGCCCGCGGCGTCGGCCGCCCGGAGGTAGCCGATGAACTCGTCCGTCACCTCGGCGAGCGCGACCTCCGTGATGTCGAGCTTGTGCTTGGAGATCAGCCCGAGCAGCAGGTCGAACGGTCCCGAGAAGTTCTCGAGGTGGACCTCGAACGCGGAGCTGCCGACCGGGCTCGCGGGCAGGGCGTCCGGCGGGGCGTCAGGCCGCGTCGCCACGGGCGACGAGCTCTCGGGCCAGCTGCCGGTAGGCGATCGCGCCCGCGTGCGCCGGCGCGTACGTCGTGATCGGCTCGGCGGAGATCGACGAGTCGGGGAACTTCACGGTGCGGCCCACGACGGTGTGCAGCAGCGTGTCGCCGAACGCCTCCTTCACGCGCGAGATGACCTCGCGCGAGTGCAGCGTGCGGGGGTCGTACATCGTGGCGAGGATGCCGTCGACCTCGAGCCGCGGGTTGAGCCGGTCGCGGACCTTCTCGATCGTCTCGACGAGCAGCGCGACGCCGCGCAGCGCGAAGAACTCGCACTCGAGCGGGATGAGCACGCCGTGCGCGGCCGTCAGGGCGTTGACCGTGAGCAGGCCGAGGGACGGCTGGCAGTCGATCAGGATGACGTCGTAGTCCTCCATGACCGGGCGCAGCACGCGGCTGAGCGCGGACTCGCGCGCGACCTCGCCCACGAGCTGGACCTCGGCGGCGGACAGGTCGATGTTGGCCGGCAGCAGGTCGAGGTTCTCGATGCTGGTCGTGCAGATGATGTCCGCGATGACCGCGCGGCGCTCCATCAGCAGGTTGTACACGGTGAGGTCGAGCTCGTGCGGGCTCACGCCGAGGCCGACGGAGGCGGCGCCCTGCGGGTCGAAGTCGACGATGAGCACCCGGCGGCCGTACTCGGCGAGCGCGGCGCCCAGGTTGATGGTGGTCGTCGTCTTGCCGACGCCACCCTTCTGGTTGCACAGCGCGATGATGCGCGCGGGACCGTGCGAACCGAGCGGCACGGGCACCGGGAAGTCGGGCAGCGGTCGCCCGACCGGGTCCAGCAGGGGTTCGTCCTGGGGGGCGGACGATCCGGAAGGGGCCTGGCTACTCACGCGCTCAACCTACCGCAGGCCCCCGGCCGACCCGCGCAGGAAACACCCACGTCGCGCCCCCTATCCCCGCGCCGCTCCCACGCCGACACCGACACCCTCGCCCTCGCCCACGCCCACGCCCACGCCCACGCCCACGCCCACGAGTGTGGGCGTTCCGCGCTCAGGCTCGCCCGTGTGCGCGATCTGCTGGTGTTGCCGCCGGAGCGGGGACCGATCGGCCACACGAGTGCCGCAGGGAGCAGAACGCCCGCACGCGCTCCACCCCCAGCCACCGAACCTCCCGGCCGCCCGCGGCGGAAGGACGCTGCACCGCGCGGGGAAGGGCCGCTACAGCGCTCGGGGGTGGCTGGTCGCGTAGACCTCGCGGAGCGTGTCCGGGGTCACCAGCGTGTAGATCTGGGTCGTCGTGACCGACGCGTGCCCGAGCAGCTCCTGGACCACGCGCACGTCCGCCCCGCCGGCCAGCAGGTGCGTCGCGAACGAGTGCCGCAGCGTGTGCGGGGAGATGTGGTCGGCGCCGGGCAGCTGCGCGCGGCGCGCCGCGGCCCGCAGCACGGTCCAGGCGCTCTGGCGGCTCAGGCGTGCGCCGCGCGTGTTGAGGAACAGCGCCGGCGTGCCGGTGCCGGTCGCCGCGAGGATGGGCCGGGCGCGCACGAGGTAGGCCTCGACGGCCGTGACCGCGTACGACCCGACCGGCACCATGCGCTCCTTGCGGCCCTTGCCCAGCAGCCGCACGGCCGCCCGGCCGGGCGTGAGGTCGAGCTCGTCGATGTCGAGCCCGACCGCCTCGGAGATCCGCGCGCCCGTCGAGTACACGAGCTCGAGCAGCGCGCGGTCGCGCAGCGGCCCGGGGCCGTCGCCGACGCTCGCCGCCTCCAGCAGCCGCTCGACGTCGGCCGTCGAGATCGCCTTCGGCAGCCGCTTGGGCTGCGCCGGGGGGCGGACGGCGCTCGCCGGGTCGACCGTGACGAGGCCCTCGAGCGCGCAGAACCGGTGCCAGCCCCGCACCGCGACCACCGTCCGCGCCGTCGACGACGCGGACAGGGGCGCGCCGCCGTCGGACCCCGTGCGCAGCGCGAGGACGAAGTCCTCGACGTCCGCGGGCGTGATGTCGGTCGGCGCGAGGCGGCCGCGCGTGTCCAGGTGGGCCAGGTAGCGCTGCAGGTCGCGCCGGTACGCGCCGAGCGTGTTCGCCGACAAGCCGCGCTCGACCGTCAGGTGCGCGAGGTATTCCTGCATCACGCTCGCCAACGACCCCGAGGTGACCACGGCGCTCAGACCGGCAGGAAGGGGTCGACCGCGACGACGAGGAACAGGAGCGTCAGATACGTGATCGACAGGTGGAACAGCCGCATCTCCTGCAGCTTCATGGTCGGGTGCTGGGCGCGGCGGTACAGCCCGAGGCAGCCGGCGAGGAACCACAGCCCGAGCGCGCCCGCGGCGACGGCGTAGACCCAGGACATGTCGGCGAGCGGCACGAGCGCCAGCGAGCAGGCGACCATCGCGACGGCGTACGCCAGCACCTCGGCCGCGACGCGCGTGTCCCCGGCCACCACGGGCAGCATCGGGACGCCCGCGGCCGCGTACTCGCGGCGGAACTTCATCGACAGCGGCCAGTAGTGCGGCGGGGTCCAGAAGAAGATCACGCCGAACAGCGCGATCGGCGCCCAGCTGAGCGACTCCGTGACGGCGGACCAGCCGATGAGCACCGGCATGCACCCGGCGATCCCGCCCCAGACGATGTTCTGCGGCGTGCGGCGCTTGAGGATCATCGTGTAGCCGACGACGTAGATGCCGATCGCGCCCGCGGTCAGCCACGCCGCGAAGGTGTTGACGACGAGCGCGAACCACACCAGCGAGGCGACGCCGAGGGCGATGCCGTAGATGAGCGCCGCGCGCGGCGAGATCTCGCCGGTCACGAGCGGGCGCCGCTTCGTGCGGTTCATCACCCGGTCGATGTCGCGGTCGAGGTAGCAGTTCAGGACGTTCGCCGACGCCGCGGCCGCCGTGCCGCCGACGAGCGTCGCGAGCACGAGCCCCACGGGCGGCAGGCCCCGCTGCGCCAGGATCATCGTGGGCACGGTCGTCACGAGCAGCAGCTCGATGATGCGCGGCTTGGTCAGCGCGATGTACGCCCCCAGCCGACGCCGGAGCCGGCCCCAGGCGGTGGCGTCGCCGGCGCGCGGGCGGGGAGTGCGCGGGCGCGGGCTCGTGGGCAGCGAAGGCGGACCGGCCACGGCGTCCCGCTGCGTCGCGGGCGTCTCGTCGATCGGGGCCGGGCTCGTCATCCGCACGCGCTTCGCGCCTTTCCGTTCATCGACCACGGGGAACGCCGCGGCGGGGCCGCGGCGTCCGATCGTCGTGCTGGCGTTCGGTCGCCATGTTACGGCCCAGGACCTGCGCGAGCGCATCGGGACGCGGGCGATTCCTGTGACTTTGGTCCCGGTCAGGTCCCGGTCGCACCCGATGCGCTCCCGACCGACACGCGCGTCCCAGGTCGGTAGGCTCGTCCCCGGCAGGGCGTCCGCCGCGGCCATCGCGACGCGGACCGCCCTGGCATGACCCATGTCCGTGAATGTCCCGGGGCGCACAGAACCGGGCGGGAAAGAGGTTCGGTGAACGCGTTCGCTTCGGCTGACAGCTCCGTTGGATGGTCCGATCTCGATCGGAAGGCGGTCGACACGGTCCGCGTCCTCGCGGCCGACGCCGTCGAGAAGGTCGGCAACGGCCACCCGGGCACCGCGATCAGCCTCGCGCCGGTCGCCTACCTGCTCTACCAGAACCGCATGCGGCTCGACCCGACCGACCCGCACTGGCTCGGCCGCGACCGCTTCGTGCTGTCCGCCGGGCACTCGAGCCTCACCCAGTACATCCAGCTCTACCTCGCGGGCTACGGCCTCGAGCTCGAGGACCTCGCGGCGCTGCGCACCTGGGGCTCGAAGACCCCGGGCCACCCCGAGTTCCGGCACACGGCGGGCGTCGAGATGACGACGGGCCCGCTGGGCCAGGGCATCGCGAGCTCGGTCGGCATGGCCATGGCCGCGCGGCGCGAGCGGGGCCTGTTCGACCCCGAGGCCGCGCCCGGCACGAGCCCGTTCGACCACTCGATCTATGTGATCGCCTCCGACGGCGACCTGCAGGAGGGCGTCTCGAGCGAGGCGTCGTCGATCGCGGGCACGCAGGAGCTCGGCAACCTCACGGTGATCTGGGACGACAACCACATCTCGATCGAGGGCGACACCGACATCGCGTTCACCGAGGACGTCATGGCGCGGTACGCCGCCTACGGCTGGCACGTGCAGTTCGTCGACTGGACCCACGGCGGCGAGGGCTACGTCGAGAACGTCGACGCCCTCAATGCGGCGCTCGACGCCGCGGCGGCCGAGGTCTCGCGGCCGTCGATCATCGGTCTGCGCACGATCATCGCCTGGCCGGCCCCGACCAAGCAGAACACGCACGGCTCGCACGGCTCGAAGCTCGGCACGGACGAGGTGCGCGGCCTCAAGGAGGTCCTGGGCTTCGACGCCGACAAGACGTTCGACGTCGACCCGGCCGTCATCGCGCACACGCGCGCGCTCGCCCAGCGGTCCGCGACGGTGCGCGCCGAGTGGGAGACCACCTACCAGGCGTGGCGCACGGCGAACCCCGACCGCGCCACCCTGCTCGACCGGCTCCAGGCCGGCGAGCTGCCGGCCGGCTGGGCCGACGCGCTGCCGACGTTCCCGGCGGGCAAGGCCGTCGCGACCCGCGCGGCGTCGGGCAACGTCCTGTCCGCGCTCGCGCCCGTGCTGCCCGAGCTCTGGGGCGGCTCCGCCGACCTCGCGGGCTCGAACAACACGACGATGAAGGGCGAGCCGTCCTTCCTGCCGACCCGCCGGTCCACGAAGGAGTTCGCGGGCGACGAGTACGGCCGCACGCTGCACTTCGGCATCCGCGAGCACGCGATGGGCGCGATCCTGTCCGGCATCGCGCTGCACGGGCCGACCCGGCCCTACGGCGGCACTTTCTTCACCTTCAGCGACTACATGCGCGGCGCCGTCCGCCTCGCGTCGCTCATGGGCATCGCGGTCACCTACGTGTGGACGCACGACTCGATCGGGCTCGGCGAGGACGGCCCGACGCACCAGCCGGTCGAGCACCTCGCCGCGCTGCGGGCGATCCCGGGCCTCGCGATCGTGCGCCCGGCCGACGCCAACGAGACCGCGCAGGCGTGGAAGTCGATCCTCGAGCGCAACTCCGGCCCGGTCGGCCTGATCCTCACGCGCCAGAACGTCCCGACGGTCCCCCGCGGCACTGACGGCTACGCGAGCGCCGACGGCGTCGACAAGGGCGCCTACGTGCTCCTCGAGGCGTCGATCGGCACGCCGGACGTCATCCTCGTCGGCACCGGCTCCGAGGTTCAGCTCGCCGTCGCGGCGCGAGAGACCCTCGAGGCCGCCGGCATCGGCACCCGCGTCGTGTCGATGCCGAGCCAGGAGTGGTTCGCCGAGCAGAGCGACGCCTACCGCGAGCAGGTGCTGCCCGCGGCGGTGCGCGCCCGCGTCTCGGTCGAGGCCGGGATCGCGCTGTCGTGGCACAAGCTGGTCGGCGACGCCGGCCGCACCGTCTCGCTCGAGCACTACGGCGCGTCCGCGGCGTTCGAGACCCTCTACGAGGAGTTCGGGATCACCGCGGCGGCCGTCGTCGCGGCGGCCCACGAGTCGATCGCGGCCGCGCAGGGCAACGCGGGGCCGTCCAGCCTGCCCGCCGCGCCGACCCAGGGCTTGACGGGCGACCTGGTCTGAGCCCGCTCCGCGCAGACCCCCCGAGCACGACCGGACGGCACCCCTCCAGGAGGACCGCTATGACCGAGAACACCCGCTCCACCCCGCTCGACGCCCTGACCGGGGCCGGTGTTGCCGTCTGGCTCGACGACCTGTCCCGGGACCGGCTGCGCACCGGGAACCTCGACGACCTGACGCGCACGCGTCGGGTCGTCGGGGTGACCACCAACCCCACGATCTTCGCCGGCGCCCTCGCCGGCGGCGACGCCTACGACGAGCAGCTCGTGGCGCTCGCCGCGGCCGGCCTCGACCCCGAGGCCGCCGTCCAGGCGATCACGACCGACGACGTGCGCGCCGCGGCCGACGTGCTCGCCCCGGTGCACGCCGCGACCGACGGCGTCGACGGGCGCGTCTCGCTCGAGGTGGACCCGCGCCTGGCGCGGGACGCCGACGCGACGCTCGCCCAGGCCCGCATCCTGTGGACCCGCGTCGGCCGGCCGAACCTGTTCATCAAGATCCCCGCGACCGAGCAGGGCCTGCCGGCGATCATCGGCGCGCTCGGCGCCGGGATCAGCGTCAACGTGACGCTGATCTTCTCGCTCGAGCGCTACCGCGCGGTGCTCGACGCGCACCTGAGCGGGCTCGAGGCCGCGCACGCCGCCGGGCTCCCGCTCGCCCCCATCGCCTCGGTCGCCTCGTTCTTCGTCTCGCGCGTCGACGCGGCGATCGACCGGCGGCTCGACGCCCTCGGCACCCCGGCGGCCGCCGCGCTGCGCGGCCAGGCCGCCATCGCGAACGCGCGGCTGGCATACGGCATCTTCGCCGAGGTGCTCGCGTCCGACCGGTGGCGCCGGCTCGCCGACCTCGGCGCCCGGCCGCAGCGCCCGCTGTGGGCCTCGACCGGGGTCAAGGACACGGCCTACCCCGACACCCGGTACGTCGACGAGCTCGTCGTGGCCGGCGTCGTCAACACGATGCCCGCGGCGACCCTCGAGGCGGTCGCCGACCATGGGGACATCCGCGGGGACACCGTCACGGGCACGCAGGACGCCGCCGCGAAGGTGCTCGCCGGCCTCGCCGAGCTGGGCATCGAGATCGACGACGTCACCGCGGCGCTGGAGGCCGAGGGGCTGGTCAAGTTCGAGAAGAGCTGGGCCGAGCTGCTCGCGACCGTCGCCGACGGGCTCGCGAAGGCGGCCCCGCCCGCATCGCCTGCCGTCGCCGCGCAGGATCGGCCGATCGCGTGAGCCCGAACCGCGTCACCGCCGACCAGAACCCGCTGCGCGACGCCCGCGACCGCCGGCTGCCCCGGATCGCGGGGCCCTCCGGCCTCGTCATCTTCGGCGTCACCGGCGACCTCGCGCGCAAGAAGCTGCTGCCCGCCGTCTACGACCTGACCAACCGCGGCCTGCTGCCGCCCGGCTTCGGCCTGACGGGCTTCGCGCGCCGCGACTGGGCCACCCAGGACTTCGCCAAGATCGTGCACGACGCCGTCAAGCAGTACGCGCGCACGCCGTTCCGCGAGGCCACCTGGCGCCAGATGGCCGAGGGCATCCGGTTCGTGCAGGGCGAGTTCGACGACGACGACGCGTTCGAGCGGCTCGCCACCACGGTGCACGACCTCGACATCGAGCGCGGCACCGGCGGCAACCACGCCTTCTACCTGTCCGTGCCCCCGAGCGCGTTCCCGCTGGTGTGCCGCCAGCTCGCCAAGTCGGGGCTGTCCAAGCCGCAGGACGGCTCGTGGCGGCGGGTGGTCATCGAGAAGCCGTTCGGGCACGACCTGGCGAGCGCGCAGGCGCTCAACGACGTCGTCTCCGAGGTCTTCGAGCCGGACGACGTGTTCCGGATCGACCACTACCTCGGCAAGGAGACCGTGCAGAACCTGCTGGTCCTGCGGTTCGCGAACCAGATGTTCGAGCCCATCTGGAATGCACACTACGTAGACCACGTGCAGATCACGATGGCCGAGGACATCGGCATCGGGGGCCGCGCGGGCTACTACGACGGCATCGGCGCGGCGCGCGACGTCATCCAGAACCACCTGATCCAGCTGCTCGCGCTCACCGCGATGGAGGAGCCCGTCTCCTTCAGCGCCGAGGACCTGCGCGCGGAGAAGGTCAAGGTGCTCTCCGCCGTGAAGCTGCCCAAGGACCTGGGCAAGCACACGGCGCGCGGCCAGTACTCGACCGGCTGGCAGGGCGGCGAGCAGGTGACCGGCTACCTCGAGGAGGCCGGCATCCCCGCGTCGTCCACGACCGAGACCTTCGCGGCGATCCGGGTCGACATCGACACCCGCCGCTGGGCCGGGGTGCCGTTCTACCTGCGTACCGGCAAGCGGCTCGGGCACCGCGTCACGGAGATCGCCGTCGTGTTCAAGCGCGCGCCGCACCTGCCGTTCGAGTCCACCGCGACGCAGGAGCTCGGCAGCAACGCGCTCGTCATCCGGGTGCAGCCCGACGAGGGCGTCACGCTCCGCTTCGGCGCCAAGGTGCCCGGGACGGCCATGGAGGTCCGCGACGTCACGATGGACTTCGCCTACGGGCACGCGTTCACCGAGTCCTCCCCCGAGGCGTACGAGCGGCTCATCCTCGACGTGCTGCTCGGCGACCCGCCGCTGTTCCCCCGGCACGAGGAGGTCGAGCTGTCGTGGAAGATCCTCGACCCGGTCACCAAGTACTGGGAGTCCAAGGGAAAGCCCGAGGCCTACCGGTCCGGCACGTGGGGCCCGGAGTCGGCCGAGGCCATGATGGCCCGCGACGGACGCACCTGGCGGATGCCGTGAGCCGAACCCCCACCACCCGCCGCGGGAGCAGGAGCCGAACCTCATGATCATCGAGATGCCCAGCACCACGACCAACGACGTCAACAAGCGCCTGGTCAAGCTGCGCGACGAGGGCGGCGCCGTCGCGCTCGGCCGCGTCCTCACCCTCATCGTCGACGTCGGCACGTCCGACGTCGAGGAGGCGATCGAGGCGGCGAACTTCGCCAGCCGCGAGCACCCGTGCCGCGTCATCGTCATCGCGCCGAACAACCGGCGCGCCGCGGACTCGCTCGACGCGCAGATCCGGATCGGCGGCGACGCCGGCGCGAGCGAGGTCGTCGTGCTGCACCCCAGCGGCGCGCTGCGCGAGCACGGCGACACGCTCGTCATCCCGCTGCTGCTGCCGGACGCGCCGATCGTCGCGTGGTGGCCGTACGAGGTGCCCGCCAACCCGGCGAGCGACCCCATCGGCCGGATGGCGCAGCGGCGGATCACGGACTCGACCGAGTGCAGCCACCCGCTCGGGGCGCTGCACCAGCTCGCGACCGTCTACGAGCCCGGCGACACCGACCTGGCCTGGACCCGCATCACGCTGTGGCGGGGGCTGCTCGCCGCGGCGCTGGACCAGCCGCCGTACGAGCCGGTGACCAAGGTCGTCGTCGCGGGCGAGAGCACCCACCCGAGCGTCGACCTGCTCGCGGCGTGGCTCGCTCAGGAGCTGCGCTGCCCCGTCGAGATCGAGCGCAAGAAGGACGCCCCCGCGATCACGCTCGTGCGCCTCGAGCGCAAGTCCGGCTCGATCGTGCTGGACCGCCCCGACGGCAAGACGGCCGCGCTGCGCCAGCCCGGTCAGCCCGAGCACCGCATCTCGCTGCCGATCCGCCAGCTCGCGGAGTGCCTCGCCGAGGAGCTGCGCCGGCTGGACTCCGACGAGGTGTATGCCGACGCGCTGACCAAGGGCCTCGCGAGGCTCGCGTGAGCCCGGCCGAGAGCACGCCCGCAGCGGCGGGCGGCGGGCGCGCCGTCGTCGTGCACCCGGACGCCCAGGTGCTCGCCCAGGCGGTCGCGGCGCGGCTGCTCACCCGCCTGCTCGACGTGCAGTCGGTGCGGCGCCCGGCGCACGTGGTGCTGACCGGCGGGACGGTCGGGATCGCGCTGCTCGCCGAGGCGGCAGCGAGCCCGCTGCGCGACGCCGTGGACTGGACCGGCGTGCACGTGTGGTGGGGCGACGAGCGGTTCCTGCCGGCGGGCGACCCCGACCGCAACGAGACCCAGGCCCGCGCCGCCCTGCTGGCCGCGCTCGCCGACGTGCTCCCGGCCGCGAACGTCCACCCGATGCCCGCGTCCGACGCCCCCGGGATCGGCTCGCCCGAGGAGTCGGCGGCGGCCTACGCGGCCGAGCTTGCCGCCTTCGCGCCCGCAGCCGACGGCGCGGGCGGGCCCCGCGTGCCCGCGTTCGACGTGCTGCTGCTCGGGATGGGCCCGGACGGCCACGTGGCGTCCCTGTTCCCTGGGCACGAGGCGCTCGTCGTCACCGGGGTCTCGACGGTCGGGGTGCACGGCTCGCCCAAGCCGCCGCCGCTGCGGGTCTCGCTGACGTTCGACGCGATCCACGCGGCGCGCCAGGTGTGGGTCGTCGCCGCGGGCGCGGAGAAGGCGGCCGCCGTGGCCGCCGCGCTGGGCGGCGCCGGCGTCGACCAGACGCCGGCCGCGGCCGCCACCGGGGCGACCACGCTCTGGCTGGTGGACGCCGCCGCGTCCGCCTGAGGTCAGGTCAGGCGCTGCCGAAGGTTCGGATCAGGCGCTGCCGCAGGTCAGGTCAGGCGCTGCCGCGCCGGGACCGCAAGGCGGCCAGCGCCTCGTCGAGGATCGCCTCGCCATCCTCGTCCGTGCGACGTTCCTTGACGTAGGCCAGATGGGTCTTGTACGGCTCGTTCTTGACCGGGGCCGGCGGGTTCGCCTCGTCCTGGCCGGCGGGGTAGCCGCAGCGCGGGCAGTCCCACGTCACGGGCGCCGCGAGGCCGGCTTCTTCGGCGAAGCTCGGCCGGGTCTCGTGCCCGTTCGCGCACCAGTAGGAGATCCAGATGCGCGGCGCACTGTCGCCGCGCTCGGCCTCTCCCATCGGTCCTGCGCCTACTCTCGAACCGCGGATAGCACTTCCACTCGCCACGATCGCCCCTTTGTTGTCAGTTACTGACGCGCTGGATCAGACCCAGCAGCACGATGACGACCGCCCACACAACGGCGATGATGACGGTCAGCCGGTTGAGGTTTCGTTCGGCGACACCGGAGCTGCCGATGCTGCTCGAGACCCCGCCCCCGAACATATCGGACAATCCGCCGCCCTTGCCCTTGTGGAGCAGCACGAGCGGGATAAGCAGACCACTGGTCAGGACCAGCAGGACCTGGAGAGAGATACGCAGGGCATCCACGGGACGAGTCGCTTCCTCACGGTTCATAGGCGGCGCCGGTGGGCACCGCGTCCAGGGTAGGCGACGACCGGCCGATCCGGCGACGCCCCGCGCGGGCGGGACGCCGCCGGCGCGGCAAACGAGCGGTCATCGCTCGAACGGGTACCGCCGGCGCGCACACGCGCGCCGGCGGCGATCGTTACAGTCCGACGGCGTGCGACTGGTAGCGAATGATCTTCGCGAACTCGTCGGCGTCCAGGCTCGCGCCGCCGATGAGGGCGCCGTCGACGTCGGGCTTCGCCATGATCGAGGCGACGTTGCCGGACTTCACCGAGCCGCCGTACAGGACCCGCACGGCCGCCGCGACGGCGTCGTCGTACAGCTCGGCGAGCTTGCCGCGGATGGCCCCGCAGACCTCCTGCGCGTCCTCAGGGGTCGCGACCTCGCCGGTGCCGATGGCCCAGACGGGCTCGTAGGCGATGACGACCTGCGCGGCCTCCTCGGCGCTCAGGCCGGCGATCGAGCCCTCGAGCTGCGCGAGCGTGTACGGCACCTGCTGGCCGGCCTTGCGGACGTCCAGGCCCTCGCCGACGCAGACGATCGGCACGACGCCCTGGCTGAAGGCCGACTTCGCCTTGGCCGCGACGAGCGCGTCGTTCTCGTGGTGGTACTGGCGACGCTCCGAGTGGCCGACGGCGACGTACGTCGCGCCGAGCTTCGCGAGGAACACGGGCGAGATCTCGCCGGTGTAGGCGCCGGCGAGGTTCGCCGACACGTCCTGCGCGCCGTAGACGATCTCGAGCTTGTCGGCGTCGACGAGGGTCTGCACGCTGCGCAGGTCCGTGAACGGCGGCAGCACAGCGACCTCGACGGTCGAGAAGTCGTGCTTGGCGTCCTTGAGCGTCCACGCGAGCTTCTGCACGAAGTGCGTCGCGGCGTGGTGGTCGAGGTTCATCTTCCAGTTGCCCGCCATGAGCGGGGTACGAGCGGTGGCCACGAGGGCCTCCTTCTGTAGAGAGTGAGAAAAGGGTCAGTCGTCGAGGACGGCGATGCCCGGGAGGGTCTTGCCCTCGAGGAACTCCAGGCTCGCGCCGCCGCCGGTGGAGATGTGGCCGAACTTGGTCTCATCGAACCCGAGCAGCCGGATGGCCGCCGCGGAGTCGCCGCCGCCGACGATCGAGAACGCGCCGTTGGCGCCCGCGTCGATCAGGGCCTGGGCGATGGCCCGCGTCCCGTCGGCGAACGCGTCGAACTCGAACACGCCCATCGGGCCGTTCCAGACGATCGTCTTCGCGTCGGTGATCTTGCTGGCGAACAGGGCGCAGGAGTCCGGGCCGATGTCCAGGCCCATGCCGGCGTCCGGGATCGCGTCGGCGGCAAGCACCTGGTGCGAGGCGTCGGCCGCGAAGCCGTCCGCCACGACGATGTCGGTCGGGAGCACGATCTCGACGCCCTCGGACGCCGCGAGCTCGAGGTAGCCCTTGACGGTCTCGATCTGGTCCTGCTCGAGCAGGGACTTGCCCACCGAGTGACCCTGAGCCGCCAGGAACGTGTAGACCATGCCGCCGCCGATCAGGAGGCGGTCGGCCTTGCCGATGAGGTTCGCGATGACGCCGAGCTTGTCGGAGACCTTCGAGCCGCCGAGGATGACGACGTACGGGCGCTCCGGGTTCTCCGTGGCGCGGCGCAGGGCCTCGACCTCCTTGAGCACCAGGCCGCCGACTGCGGCGGGGAGCTTCGTCGCGATGTCGTACACCGAGGCCTGCTTGCGGTGCACGACGCCGAAGCCGTCGGACACGTAGAAGTCCGCGAGCGTGGCGAGGGCGTCGGCGAGGGAGCCGCGCTCCTTCTCGTCCTTGGACGTCTCGCGCGGGTCGAACCGGATGTTCTCAAGCATCGCGACCTCGCCGTCGCCCAGCGCGGCGACCGTCGCGGCTGCCGACTCGCCGACGGTGTCCTCCGCGAGGTGCACCGGGACGCCCAGCAGCTCGGCGAGCCGCGTGGCAACGGGGGCGAGCGAGTACTTCGCCTCGGGCTCGCCCTTCGGACGACCGAGGTGCGCGGCGACGACGACGCGGGCACCAGCGTCGACGAGCTTCTTGATCGTCGGGACGGCGGCCCGCACGCGGCCGTCGTCGGTGATGGTCGTCCCGTCGAGCGGGACGTTCAGGTCGGATCGCACGAGCACGCGCTTGCCGCGCAGGTCGCCGAGGTCGTCGATCGTCTTCATGGGTGAGCTCCGAGGGTCGAGGGTCGTCTGGGTCGTCACGCAACAGCGTCCGCGTGCCCCGCCGGCCCGGAGGCCGTGCGGGGCACGCGGACGCGTGTCAGCTGCTCATGTCGTACAACTGCTCCGGTCGAACGTCAGAGCCGCTCGCCCACGTACGTGGTGAGCTTGACGAGCGAGTTGGAGTAGCCCCACTCGTTGTCGTACCAGGAGACGACCTTGACCAGGTTGCCGATGACCTTGGTGAGACCGGCGTCGAAGATCGACGAGGCCGGGTTCGTGACGATGTCCGAGGACACGATCGGGTCTTCGGTGTACTCAAGGATGCCCTTGAGCGCCGGGGTCTCGGACGCGGCCTTGATCGCGGCGTTGACCTCTTCGGCGGTGGTCTCCCGCGCCGAGATGAACGTGAGGTCGGTGGCCGAGCCGGTCGGGACCGGCACGCGCAGCGCGAAGCCGTCGAGCTTGCCCTTGAGCTGCGGGAGAACGAGCGAGACCGCCTTGGCGGCACCGGTCGACGTCGGCACGATGTTGATCGCGGCGGCGCGGGCCCGGCGGAGGTCCTTGTGGGGACCGTCCTGCAGGTTCTGGTCACCCGTGTAGGCGTGGATCGTCGTCATGAGGCCACGCTCGATGCCGAACGAGTCATCGAGAACCTTCGCCATGGGGGCGAGGCAGTTCGTGGTGCAGGACGCGTTCGAGATGACGTGCTGGGTGGCCGGGTCGTAGTCGGTGTGGTTGACACCGACGACGAACGTGCCGTCCTCGTTCTTGGCCGGGGCCGAGATGATGACCTTCTTGGCACCGGCGTCGATGTGCGCCTTGGCGGCGGTCGCGTCGGTGAAGAAGCCGGTCGACTCGATCACGATGTCGGCACCAAGAGCGGCCCAGGGGAGGTTCTTGGGCTCGCGCTCCGCGAGGACCTTGAACGACTTGCCGTCCACGGTGATCGAGGTGTCGTCGTACGTGACCTCGGCGGCGAGCTTGCCCAGGACCGAGTCGTACTTGAGCAGGGTGGCCAGAGTCTTGTTGTCGGTGAGGTCATTGACACCGACGATCTCGATGTCCGCCCCCGACGCCAGAATGGCCCGGTAGAAGTTACGTCCGATGCGGCCGAAGCCGTTGATACCGACGCGGATTGTCACATTGCCTCCTCAGCGCCGGAGCTCTCCGGCGCACACCATTGCAACGAAAGTGAGTACGCACACGCGGTGCGTTTCCTGCGGCCTCGGGCCGATCACGCGTTCTGACCCGCCCAGGGCTGCCGGATGGTTTGAGCCTATACGACCGACCAGAGGGCCGGAGGGACCAATGTCACGCGCTGGACGGCCGCGGCGACCCTGCTGGTCGCGGGCGCGTCGGTGCGCGGCCGGGCGCTCGGGCTGCGGCCGCTACAGGTCGAGCAGGTCCGGGCTGAGCCCGGACTCGGTGTCCGGGATCCCGAGGTCGGCCGCACGCTTGTCGGCCGTCGCGAGCAGGCGCCGGATCCGGCCGGCGACGGCGTCCTTCGTCAGCGCGGGCTCGGCGAGCTTGCCGAGCTCCTCGAGCGACGCGTGCTTGTGCGCGAGCCGGAGCTCGCCGGCCTCGCGCAGGTGGTCGGGCAGCTCGGCGCCGAGGATCTCGAACGCGCGCTCGACGCGGGCGCCGGCGGCGACGGCCGCGCGCGCGGACCGGCGCAGGTTCGCGTCGTCGAAGTTCGCCAGCCGGTTCGCGGTGCCGCGCACCTCGCGCCGCATCCGGCGCTCCTCCCAGACCATCATCGCGTCGTGCGCACCCAGGCGGACGAGCATCGCGCTGATCGCGTCGCCGTCGCGGATGACCACGCGGTCGACGCCGCGGACCTCGCGGGCCTTCGCGGCGATGCCGAGCCGGCGCGCGGCCCCGACCAGCGCGAGCGCCGCCTCGGGCCCGGGGCAGGTGATCTCGAGCGAGGCGGACCGCCCGGGTTCGGTGAGGGAGCCGTGCGCGAGGAACGCGCCGCGCCACGCGGCCTCGGCCTCCCCGACCCCGCCGGAGACGACCTGCGGGGGCAGCCCGCGCACGGGCCGGCCGCGGTTGTCGAGCAGCCCGGTCTGGCGCGCGAGGGACTCGCCCTCCTTGACGACGCGGACGACGTAGCGGCTGCCGCGGCGCAGGCCGCCGGCGGAGACGACGATGACGTCGCTCGGGTGGCCATAGACCTCGGCGATGGCCTGCCGGAGCCGGCGCGCCGCGATGCCCGTGTCGAGCTCGGCCTCGATGACGATGCGCCCGGAGATGATGTGCAGCCCACCGGCGAACCGGAGCGTCGCCGAGACTTCGGCCTTGCGGCAGGAGGTCTTGTCGATGTGCAGCCGAGCGAGCTCGTCCTTCACCTGTGCCGTCAGCGCCATGCGCGCCATCCTGCCATCTACCGTGCGCGGGTTCCGACGTCGCCGAGGAAGTCGTCGAACACGTCCCGGTACGCCGCGGCGAGCCGCAGCGGGTCGTGGTGCGGCGTCCCGTCGCCGGTGCGGACCTGCCGCAGGAGCAGCCGCGCGCCGAGCTCCGTGGCGGCCTCGATCAGGGGCTCGACGTCGTCGACGGCGCGCGGGTCGGCGATCACGGCGTCGATGTGCAGGCCGGGGGCGTGCTGGTGGAGCACCTGCAGGTGCTCCGTGAGGCTCATCCCGTCAGTCTCGCCGTGCGTCTCAGCGGACAGGTTGAGGGTGACGCAGCGGCGCGCGGAGGTGCGGTGCAGGGCCGCGGCGAGCTCGGGCACCAGCAGGTGCGGCAGCACCGACGTGTACCAGGAGCCCGGGCCGAGCACGATCCAGTCGGCGGCGTCGATCGCGGCGACCGCCTCGGGGCACGCGGGCGGGTCGGCCGGGGTGAGCCGGATCTGCTCGATCCGGCCCTGCGCGACCGCGACGGCGCTCTGCCCGCGCACCACGCGCGTGCGGGCGACGCCCGGGCCGCCGGACGGGACGAGCTCCGCGACGTCGGCCTCGATCGCGAGCGGGACGGCCGCCATCGGCAGCACGCGGCCGCGGGCGCGCAGCAGCTGGCCCATCAGGTCGAGCCCCGCCACGGTGTCGCCGAGCTGCTCCCACACGGCGAGGATCAGCAGGTTGCCGACGGCGTGCTTGTCGAGGGTCCCGCTCGAGTGGAACCGGTGCTGGAGCACGTCGCTCCAGGTGCGGCCCCAGTCCGAGTCGTCGCTCAGCGCGGTGAGCGCCATCCGCAGGTCACCCGGAGGGAGCACCCCGAACTCCGAGCGCAGGCGGCCCGACGAGCCGCCGTCGTCGGCGACCGTGACCACCGCCGTGAGGCGGTCCGACATCAGCCGCAGCGCCGAGAGCGTCGCCGACAGCCCGTGGCCGCCGCCGAGCGCGACGACCGCCGGACCTGCGGCCCGTGCGCGGTTCACCGGGCTACTCCTTGCCGAGGTCGCGCGCCGCCACGGTGACCTGCTGGCCGCCCGCCCTCAGCTCGCTCGCGATCGCGTCGCTGACGGCGACCGATCGGTGCTTGCCGCCCGTGCAGCCGACCGCGATGGTCACGTATCGCTTCTCCTCCTTGAGGTAGCCCGCGAGCACGGGCTCGAGCGCCGCGACGTACCGCTCGATGAACACGCGGGCGCCGGGTAGGCCGAGCACGTAGTCCCGCACGGGCGCGTCGCGGCCCGTCAAGTGCCGCAGCTCGGTGACCCAGTACGGGTTGGCGAGGAAGCGCACGTCGACGACGTGGTCGGCGTCCAGCGGGATGCCGTACTTGAACCCGAAGGACAGGACGTTGATGCGCAGCACGTCGTCGGCCGTGCCCGAGACCGCCTTGCGGACCTCGCGCGCGAGGTCGTGCACGTTGAGCTCGGAGGTGTCGATGAGCACGTCGGCGCGCTCGCGCAGGTCGGACAGGAGCGTGCGCTCGGCCTCGATGCCGTCGAGGATCCGGCCGCGGCCCTGCAGCGGGTGCGGGCGCCGCACCTGCTCATAGCGGCGCACGAGCACCTCGTCGGACGCGTCGAGGAAGAGGATGTGGTAGTCGATGCCGGACTCGCGCAGCGTCGCGAGCACCTGCGCGAGGTCGACGAAGAACTCGCGGCCGCGGGCGTCGACGACTGCGGCGAGCCGCTGCACGCCCTCGCCGGGGGCGCCCCGGTTCATCATGCCGACCAGGTGCGACAGCATCTGCGCGGGCAGGTTGTCGACGACGTACCAGTCGAGGTCCTCGAGCACCGCCGCCGCGCGGGTGCGGCCGGCGCCGGACATGCCGGTGATGATCAGCACCTGCGCGGTGCTGAGCCGCGGTGCGGGGGTCACTGCCTCGAGCGCGGGGATGCCGCTGGGGACCGTGATCGGGTCGGGTTCGCCGGTCATGACCCCAGCATGCCAGTCGTGCCGGTCGGGGCGGGCGCGCCGGCGGCGCCGGTCGGGGCCGGCGGGGCGGGCGCGCCGGTCGCCGCCGGGGCCGCCAGCGCCGCGACGACGGCGGCGGCCGTGCGCTCCCCCATCCCCGGCACCGACGCGATCTCCTCGACGGACGCCGCGCGCAGCCGCTTGACCGACCCGAAGTGCGTGAGCAGCGAGCGGGACCGCGCGGGCCCGAGGCCCGGGACGTCGTCGAGCACGGACACCGTCATGCCCTTGCCGCGGCGCTTGCGGTGCGCTGTGATCGCGAACCGGTGCGCCTCGTCGCGCACGCGCTGGAGCAGGTACAGCCCCTCCGAGCTGCGCTCAAGGATGACCGGGTAGTCCTCCCCCGGCACCCAGACCTCCTCGAGGCGCTTGGCGAGGCCGCTGAGCGCGACGTCGTCAATGCCCAGGTCGGCCAGCGCCCGCGCGGCGGCGGCGACCTGCGGCGGCCCGCCGTCGACGACGACGAGGTTCGGCGGGTACGCGAACCGCGCCGGGCGGCCCGAGACCTCGGGCCCGACCTCGCCGCTGACGGGTCCGCTGACGACGCCAGCGCGCTCGGCGTCGCGGCCGTCCTCGTCGGTGCCCGTCTCGAGCTCGACCTCGCCGGACTGGGACCGCTCGGCGAGGTAGCGGCGGAACCGGCGCGTGATGACCTCGTACATCGCCGCGGTGTCGTCGCGCGCGCCGTCGCCGTCGGGCCCGCGCACGGCGAACGTGCGGTACTCGCTCTTGCGCGGCAGCCCGTCCTCGAACACGACCATCGAAGCCATCTGATAGGTACCTTGCGTCGTCGAGATGTCGTAGCACTCGATCCGCAGCGGCGCGGTGGGCAGGTCCAGCGCCTCCTGGATCTCGCGCAGCGCCTGGCTGCGCGTCGTGAGGTCGCCGGCGCGCCGGGTGCGGTGCAGCACGAGCGCGTGCTCGGCGTTGCGGCGGACCGTCTCGGCGAGCTCGCGCTTGTCGCCGCGCTGCGGGACCCGCACGTCCACGTGGCTGCCGCGCAGGCCGGTGAGCCAGGCGGTGACCTGGGCGGGGTCGGGCGGCAGCACGGGGACCAGCACCTCGCGCGGGACGGCGCCCGTCGCGGCGCGCACGGCCGGCGCCGGCTCGCCGCGCGAGCGCGACCCCGTCCCCCGGAACTCGGTCGCCTCCGCTCCGTAGACCTGCTGGAGCAGGTGCTCGACCAGCTCGGCGTCGGTGACGTCCTCCACCTTCTCGACGATCCAGCCGCGCTGACCGCGGATGCGGCCGTCGCGCACGTGGAACACCTGGATGGCGGCCTCGAGGTCGTCGCCGACGAGGGCGAAGATGTCGGCATCCGTCCCGTCCTGGAGCACGACCGCGTTCTTCTCGGTCGCCCGCTCGAGCGCGCCGATGTCGTCGCGCAGGCGAGCCGCCTGCTCGTAGTCCTGGATCTCGGCCGCCTCGCGCATGCGCTGCGTCAGGCGCTTGGTGAACTTGGCGGTGTCCCCCGCCATGAAGGCGCAGAAGTCCTCGGCCAGCGCGTGGTGGTCGTCGGGGCTGATCCGGCCGACGCACGGCGCCGAGCACTTCTCGATGTACCCGAGCAGGCACGGCCGACCCTGCTGGCCCGCGCGCTTGAACACGCCCGCCGAGCACGTGCGCACGGGGAATACCCGCAGCAGCAGGTCGACCGTCTCGCGGATCGCCCATGCGTGCGCGTACGGGCCGAAGTACCGCGTGCCGGGGCGCTTGGCTCCGCGCATGACCTGCACGCGCGGGAACGCGTCGGCGAGGGTGACCGCGAGGTACGGGTAGGACTTGTCGTCGCGGTACTTGACGTTGAACCGCGGGTCGTACTCCTTGATCCAGGAGTACTCGAGCGCGAGCGCCTCGACCTCTGTCCCGACGACGGTCCACTCGACCGACGCCGCCGACGTCACCATCGACTGCGTGCGCGGGTGCAGCGACGACAGGTCCTGGAAGTAGTTCGCGAGCCGCGACCGCAGGCTGATCGCCTTGCCCACGTAGATCACGCGGCCGTGCTCGTCGCGGAAGCGGTACACCCCCGGGGAGTCCGGGATCTGGCCCGGCGCGGGGCGGTACGTCGCGGGATCGGCCATGCGTTCGAGCCTAGTTCGTGCCTCCGACGGCCCGCCCCCGGAGCAGCGCGTGCAGGTGCATGTCGTGCCAGCCGTCGACGTGCAGCATCGCGTCGCGCTGCGTCCCCTCGAGCGCGTACCCGAGCCGGCGGGCCACGGCGCACGACCCCGGGTTGTGCACCGAGTGGCACAGCTCGAGCCGGTGCAGGCCGAGCTCCTCGACGGCCCACCGGCTCGCCTCCGCCCCGGCGTCGCTCGCGACCCCCCGCCGGCGGGCGGCGGGCAGCACCCAGTAGGCCAGCTCCGCGATCCCGCCCGCGAGGTCGAGGCGCCGCAGCGCGACCCGGCCGACGACGCCGTCGGCGCCCGCCACCGCCCAGCAGGCATCGGTCTCGGCGATCCACGCCGCAGTCCAGCCGCGCAGCCACGCGTTCGCCTGCGCCGCCGTCACGATGTGGCGCACCCCCCAGCGCTGGATCTCCGGGTCAGCGAAGGCGGTCAGCACCGCGGCGACGTCGTCGGCGTCGTCGGGGCGCCACGGCCGCAGCAGCAGGCCGCCCGCGGTCGTGAGCTCGGGCTGGGGACCGGCGCTCAGGGAGCCGGGCTGGACGACGGGGCCGACGGTGCGGGGCATGCCGCCATCCTCCCGCGCGCAGGCCCCGGACCCGATAGCGTTCGTGGATGGGCGCCCTACATTCGTACACCGTCAACGTCACCTGGACCGGCGCCGGCGACACCGGAACGTCGAGCTACACGGCCTACGGACGCGATCACGAGGTGGTGATCGCCGGCCGGCCCGTGATCCTGGGGTCCGCCGACCCGGCGTTCCGCGGCGACACCTCCCGGTACAGCCCCGAGCAGCTGTTCGTCGCCGCGCTGTCGGAATGCCACATGCTGTGGTTCCTGCACCAGGCCGCGAACGACGGGCTCGTGGTGGTCGGGTACTCCGACGACGCGGTCGGCACCATGCGGGTCGAGTCCGCGGGCGCCGGTCAGTTCACCGACGTCGTGATGCGCCCGCACGTGACGGTCCGGGTGCCCGCCGCCGAGGTAGACGACGCGGACGCCGCCGACGACCGCGCCGTGACCGACGCGCGGCTGCTCACCGTGCACCAGCGCGCGCACGACCACTGCTTCCTGTCGCGGTCCGTCAACTTCCCGGTCCTGCTGGAACCCACCCGGTTCGTGACCGAGCACTGACCCCGCCGCAGCTACGGGCGGCTCAGCTGGCCTTGGCCGCCGCGCGAGCCTTCGCGCTCCGCGCCGGGGCCTTGCGATTCGGCGCCTTGCCTGCCGGGAGGACGGCCGGAGCGACGCCGTTGCGGCCGGCGCCCTTCGCCGACGACGGCGGCGCGACCGGAGCCTCGGCCAGCAGCACGGGCGCGAGGTAGCGCCCGGTGTGGCTGGCCTTGACGCCGGCCACGTGCTCGGGCGTCCCCTCCGCGATGACCTTGCCGCCGCCGCTGCCGCCCTCGGGCCCCATATCGATGACCCAGTCCGCGTTCTTGATGACGTCGAGGTTGTGCTCGATGACCAGCACGCTGTTGCCCTTGTCGACCAGCGACTGGAGCACCCCGAGCAGCTTGCGGATGTCCTCGAAGTGCAGGCCGGTCGTGGGCTCGTCGAGCACGTAGATCGTCCGGCCGGTCGAGCGCTTCTGCAGCTCGGCCGCGAGCTTGACGCGCTGCGCCTCGCCGCCCGAGAGCGTCGGCGCGGGCTGGCCGAGCCGTACGTACCCGAGGCCGACGTCGACGAGCGTGCGCAGGTGCCGCGAGATCGCCGGCACGGCGGCGAAGAACTCCGCGGCCTCCTCGATCGGCATGTGCAGCACGTCGGCCACCGTCTTGCCCTTGAAGTGCACCTCGAGGGTCTCCCGGTTGTACCGGGCGGAGTGGCACACCTCGCACGGCACGTAGACGTCGGGCAGGAAGTTCATCTCGATCTTGAGCGTCCCGTCGCCCGAGCAGGCCTCGCAGCGGCCGCCCTTGACGTTGAACGAGAACCGCCCGGGCGCGTACCCGCGCACCTTCGCCTCGGTCGTCTCGGCAAACAGGCGCCGGACGTGGTCCCACACCCCGGTGTAGGTCGCGGGGTTGGACCGGGGCGTGCGGCCGATCGGGCCCTGGTCCACGTGCACGACCTTGTCGAGGTGCTCGAGGCCGGTGACCCGCTTGTGCCGGCCGGCGACCTGCCGCGCGCCGTTGAGCTCGTTCGCGAGCACGGTGTAGAGGATCGAATTGACGAGTGTCGACTTGCCCGAGCCGGACACGCCGGTGATCGCGACGAGCGTCCCGAGCGGGAACGACACGTCGATGCCCGTCAGGTTGTGCTCGCGCGCGCCGACGACCGTCAGCATCCGGTCCCGGTCGATCGCCCGGCGCTCGGCGGGCATCGGGATGGATCGGCGCCCCGACAGGTACGCGCCCGTCACGGACTCCTGCGCCGCGAGCAGCCCCGCGAGGTCACCCGAGTGCACGACGCGGCCGCCGTGCTCGCCCGCGCCCGGCCCGATGTCGACGATCCAGTCGGCCGACCGGATCGTGTCCTCGTCGTGCTCGACGACGATCAGCGTGTTGCCCAGGTCCCGCAGCCGCGTGAGCGTCTCGATGAGGCGGCGGTTGTCCCGCTGGTGCAGCCCGATGCTCGGCTCGTCGAGCACGTAGAGCACGCCGACGAGGCCGGAGCCGATCTGGGTGGCGAGCCGGATCCGCTGCGCCTCGCCGCCCGAGAGGGTGCCCGCGGGCCGCTCGAGCGAGAGGTAGTCGAGGCCGACGTCGAGCAAGAAGCCCAGCCGGGCCTGGATCTCCTTGAGCACCTGCGCGGCGATCGCCTGCTCGCGCTCGCCGAGCACGAGGGTGTCGAGGAAGTCGCGGGCCTCGCGGATCGGGAGCGCGCAGACCTGCGCGATCGACGACCCGCCGATGCGCACGGCGAGCACCTCGGGCTTGAGCCGCGCGCCCTGGCACACCGGGCACGGGACCTCGCGCATGAAGGCCTCGTACTTCTCCTTGCTCCACTCCGAGTCGGTCTCGCCGTGCCGGCGCTCGAGGAACGTGATGACGCCCTCGAACCCGGTCGAGTACTGCCGCTCGCGGCCCCACCGGTTCTTGTACTTGACCTTGACCTCGTGGTTCTCGCCGTGCAGCACCGCGTCCTTCGCGCGCTGCGGCAGCGCGCGCCACGGCACGTCCATCGAGAACCCGAGGTCGCTCGACAGCGCCGCGAGCACGCGAGCGAAGTACTCGGACGAGATCTGCGCCCAGGGCGCGACCGCGCCGTCGGCCAGCGACAGGTCCTCGTCCGGGATGACGAGCTCGGCGTCGACCTCGAGCCGGCTGCCGATGCCGGTGCACTCGGGGCACGCGCCGTAGGGCGCGTTGAACGAGAACGTGCGCGGCTCGATCTCCTCGAGCGCGAGCTGGTGGTCGTTCGGGCAGGCGCGGTGCTCGGAGAACCGGCGCTCACGCTCGGGGTCGTCGATGTCGGCGTCCACCAGCTCGACGACCAGCAGCCCGCCCGCCAGCCCGAGCGCGGTCTCGACCGAGTCGGTCAGGCGCCGGCGCACGCCCTCCTTCGCGGCGAGGCGGTCGATGACCACCTCGATGTCGTGCTTGAGCTTCTTCTCGAGCAGCGGCGGCTCGGTGAGCTGGACGACCGCGCCGTCGACCCGCGCGCGCGCGAAGCCCTTGGCCTGCAGCTCCTTGAACAGCTCGGAGTACTCGCCCTTGCGGCCGCGCACGACGGGCGCGAGCACCTGGTAGCGCGTGCCCTCTGGCAGCTCGAGCAGCCGGTCCACGATCTGCTGGGGGGTCTGCTTGCTGACCTGCTCCCCGCACACGGGGCAGAACTGCGTCCCGGCGCGCGCGAACAGCAGCCGCAGGTAGTCGTACACCTCGGTGATCGTGCCGACGGTCGAGCGCGGGTTCCGGTTCGTCGACTTCTGGTCGATCGACACGGCCGGCGACAGGCCCTCGATGAAGTCGACGTCGGGCTTGTCCATCTGCCCGAGGAACTGGCGCGCGTACGCCGAGAGCGACTCGACGTAGCGGCGCTGGCCCTCGGCGAAGATCGTGTCGAAGGCGAGCGACGACTTGCCGGAGCCCGACAGTCCCGTGAACACGATGAGCTGGTCGCGCGGAAGATCGAGGTCGACGTTACGGAGATTGTGCTCGCGGGCGCCCTGGACGATGAGTCGGTCGTTCACGTCCACCATGGTACGGCGAACTTCCCACAAGCGCACACCTGTTCGAACGGGCGGCTCGGGGTGTCGACCCGGGCGCGCGGAGGCAGACTGGCCCGGTGCCTCCCACCACCCCCGCGTCGACGCCCATCGAGGACTACGCCGTCCTGGGCGACGGGCAGACCGCCGCGCTGGTCTCCCGCGCCGGCTCGGTCGACTGGCTGTGCCTGCCGCGGTTCGACTCGCCCGCGTGCTTCGCGGCGCTGCTGGGCGGGCCCGAACACGGCCGCTGGCTGCTCACGGTGCGCGACCCGATCTCGATCACGCGCCGGTACCTCGACGACTCGTTCGTGCTCGAGACCACGTACGTCGCGGCCACCGGGACCGCCGTGATGCTCGAGGCGATGCCGCTCGGGGACGGCCGCGCCGACCTCGTGCGCCGCCTCGAGGTGACCAGCGGGACGGTCACGGTCGAGCACGAGTGGATCGTGCGGTTCGGGTACGGCGCGTTCGAGCCGTGGGTGCACCACGTCACCGACCCGCAGGGGTTCGACTCGATCCGCGCGATCGCCGGCCCCGACTCGCTGCTGCTGCGCGGCGACCGCCTCCCGACCGCCGTCGACCACCGGCACACCGACCTGTTCGACCTGTCCGCCGGAGAGTTCGTCGAGTTCGCCGCCACCTGGTCGCACTCCTGGCTGCCCGTGCCGGAGCGCCTGTCCATCACCGCGCGGCTCGACGCGACCCGCGCCCGCTGGGGCGAGTGGGCCCGCAGCTGCGCGTACTACGGGGACTACCGCGACGCCGTCGTCCGCTCGCTGCTCGTGCTGCGGATGCTCACCGACGCAGAGACGGGCGGCATCGTCGCGGCGCCGACGACGTCGCTGCCCGAGCAGCCCGGCGGCGAACGCAACTGGGACTACCGGTACTGCTGGCTGCGCGACGCCGCGATGACGCTCGAGGCGTTCCTCGAGTTCGGCTACCGCGAGGAGGCGACCGAGTGGCGCGACTGGCTGCTGCGCGCCGTCGCCGGCAGCCCGCAGGACCTGCAGATCATGTACGGCGCCGACGGGCGCCGGGACCTGCCCGAGCGCGAGCTCGACCACCTGCCGGGCTACGCGGGATCCCGCCCGGTCCGGATCGGGAACGCCGCCGTCGACCAGATCCAGAACGACGTGCTCGGCGAGGTGATGAGCGCGCTGCACATGGCCCGGCACGCCGGCCTCGCGGACACGCCCGACAGCTGGTCGCTCGAGCGCACGCTCGTCGCCGACCTCGAGCTGCGGTGGCGCGAGCCGGACCGCGGCATCTGGGAGGTCCGCGGCGACGCGCGGCACTTCACGCACTCGAAGGTGATGGCGTGGGCGGCGCTCGACCGCGCCGTCCGCGCGATCGAGGAGCACGGGCTGTCCGGCCCGCTCGAGCGCTGGCGCGCCGTGCGCGCCGAGATCCGCGCCGACGTGCTGGCGAACGGCTTCGACGCCGAGCGCGGCACGTTCGTCCAGTACTACGGCGCGACGCACACGGACGCCTCGCTCCTGCAGATCGTGCAGGTGGGGTTTCTGCCCGCGACCGACCCGCGCTTCCTCGGCACGCTCGCGGCGATCCGCGCCGAGCTCGAGGTCGGCGACGGCCTGCTGCGCCGGTATCGCACCGAGAAGACCGACGACGGCCTGGCCGGCAGCGAGCACCCGTTCCTCGCCTGCAGCTTCTGGCTCGCCGACGCGGTCGCGCGCACCGGCGACGTCGCGGAGTCGGCGCGCCTGCTGGACCGGCTGACCGGGCTCGTCAACGACGTCGGCCTCCTGTCCGAGGAGTACGACGTCGACGGCGCGCGGATGGTCGGCAACTTCCCGCAGGCCCTGTCCCACCTCGCGCTCGTGCGCGCGGTGCACAGCCACAACGACGCCGCGCACGGCATCGACCCGACGACGCCGATGACCCCGGTGCACGCCGACCGGATGCGGCGGGCGGCCCATGACCTACACCGGTGACGTCGTACGCGGCGGGCCGGCTGCGGTGCGCGAGCTGGCCGACGTCGTCGTCCGCAAGGTCTGCGTCGGCCCGCTCGGCAACAACGCCTACCTCCTGACGTGCCGCGCGAGCGGCGCGCAGCTGCTCATCGACGCCGCCGACGACGCCCCGGCGCTCGCCGCCTTGGTCCGCGCGGGCTCGCCGGCCGGCCGCCTCGACGTCGTCCTGACGACGCACCGGCACGCGGACCACCAGCGGGCGCTGCGCGCGGTCGTGGCGGCGACGGGTGCGGACACCGCCGCCGGGGCCGACGACGCGGCGGGCATCGACGTCCCGACGACGCGCCTGCTGCACGACGGCGACGTGCTCGCCGTCGGCGAGCTCCGGCTCGAGGTCATCGGCCTGCGCGGGCACACGCCGGGCTCCGTCGCGCTGGCGTACCGGGAGCCGGACGGGCGCGCGCACCTGTTCACCGGCGACTCGCTGTTCCCCGGCGGCGTCGGCAACACCGACCACGACCCGACGCGATTCGCGAGCCTGCTCGACGACGTCATAACGCGGCTCTTCGACCGCTTCGACGACGCGACTTGGGTCTACCCGGGCCACGGCCCCGACACAACCCTAGAAACGGACCGCCCCCACCTAGCGCAATGGCGCACCCGCGGCTGGTAACCCCCCTCCCGCGCCACCCCGCTCCCGACAGCCCACCCCCCACCCGGTTTTCAGGGGATCCGGTGCGTCTGACGCACAGGATCCCCTGAAAACCGGCTCAGGTGCTCAGGTGCTCAGGTGAGGGGGCCTAGGTGGGCGCGGGCTACCGTTGCGTGGGCCGACTCCTCGTCCGAGGGGTGGAAGATCCCCGCAAGCACGTCCCGGTACAGGCGGCCGAGCTCGCCGCCCGTGAAGTACGACGACCCGCCCGACACGCGCAGCGCCTGGTCGACGACGAACCGCGCGTTCTCGACCGCGCGCACCTTGAGCCCGACGAGCTTGGCGAACCAGAGGGAGCCGTGGTCGGCCAGCTCGTCGACGTCGCGTGCGAGGGCGCCCACCTGGGGCTCGATGCCGTCCTGCGCGATCGCGGCGGCGGCAATCTTCCAGCGGATGTCCGGGTCCTGCGCGTACGTCCGGCCCTCGTTCTTCATCGACGTGCGCCGGTGCGCGGAGGCCACCGCGAGCTCGACCGCGCGGCGCCCGATCCCGGTGTAGACCGCCGCGAGCAGGATCTCGAAGGTCGCGAAGAGCGCGAAGATGAACGGGTCGGCGCTCGGGCCCACGGGGAGCGTGCGGTGCACCGCTTCCCGCGGCGCGAGGACGCCGTCGAGCACGGTGGTGCCGCTCTGGGTCGCGCGCATACCGAGCGTGTCCCAGTCGTCGCGCACCTCGATGCCGCCCGCGTCGCGGCGGATCACCGCGTGCACGAGCAGGGGCACGTCGGGGTCGGAGTCGTCGCGGCCGAACGTGGCCAGGCGCGTCCACACGGGCGACAGCGAGGTGAAGATCTTGGTACCCGTGAACCGGTACCCGCCGTCGGACTGCGGCTCCGCGCGCGTGCGCGAGTCGAACATGACCAGGTCGTTGCCCGCCTCGGAGTTGCCGAACGCGAAGACCTCCCCGCGGGCGGCCTCGGCCGTGATGTGGTCGAGGGTGTGGTCGCCGCGGTCGGCGAGGACCTGGGCCAGGCCCGTCACGACCAGGTGCATGTTCACGGCGAGGGCCGTCGCGGGCGCCGCCGCGCCGAGGCGGACCTGCTCGCGCGCGACGTCGCGGAGGGTCAGGCCGAGCCCGCCTGCGCTGACCGGGACGAACGCCCTGAGGTAGCCGACGGCGACGAGGTCGGCCAGGTCCTCGTGCGGGAAGGTGTTCGTCGCGTCGTAGCCCGCGGCGCGCGAGCGGATGGTCGCGAGCAGCTCCGCCGAGAGGACGGGCGCGGCGGCACGCGGCGCGGCGGGCGTGGGCTCGGGGACGGTGGCGGCGGGAAGCTGGGGGTCGGGAGTCATCCGTCTACCTTCTCCCGCGGATCCGGGTGCCGCCTCCCCCGTCCGCGCGGAGCAGGTGACCGGTGGGACTGGAGGGACCAGGCTGCAGCACATCGGGGCGACTCGAGCCCCACGCGCACCATGCTCCGCGCCGAAGGGTGCTCATCGGCGCGCGCCGCGGCCTAGATCGCGCCACAGACCCACGTGCGCTCTCCAGCCCCGGCGCGCTGGGGCAGGATGGCGCGATGACCGTCTACGCAGTCCGCTACACCTACGACGCCCGCTCCAACCGCCGGGACGAGGTGCGCCCCGAGCACCGAGCGTTCCTCGCCGAGCTGCACGCGGCCGGCACCCTGCTCGCGTCGGGCCCGCTCGGAGACGCCGACGACGGCACGCCGGGCGCGCTGCTGATCGTCGCCGCCGCGTCGGCCGAGGCCGTCGCCGCCGTGCTCGACGCGGACCCGTTCGCGCGCGAGGGCCTGGTCGCGGCCCGCGAGGTGCGGGCGTGGACCCAGGTCTACGGGCCCTGGACCGACTGAACGGCCGACCGCGCGGCGACCCGGTCGTCGTGCCGGGACTTCAGGATGCTCGCGACGGCCGTGACGACCAGGGTCCCGAGGATCGCGCCGAGCGAGATCCCGATCGGCAGGTCCGGCGCCCAGCCGACCGGCTCGCCGCCGTTGATGAACGGCAGCTTGTTCTCATGCAGCGCGTGCAGCAGCAGCTTGACGCCGATGAAGCCGAGCAGCACCGCGAGCCCGATGTTCAGGTACACGAGCCGCGACAGCAGGCCGCCGAGCAGGAAGTACAGCTGGCGCAGGCCCATCAGCGCGAAGAGGTTCGCCATCAGGATGAGGTACGGCTCGCTGGTCAGGCCGAAGATCGCCGGGATCGAGTCGAACGCGAACAGCAGGTCGGTCGCGCCGAGCGCTACGAGCACGATGAGCATCGGCGTGATGACCCGGCGGCCGTCGATCTTCGCGGTCAGCTGCACGCCGTGGTACTCGGTCGTCGACGGCAGCGCGCGCTGGAGCCAGCGCACGACCAGCGGCGGCGTGAACTCCTCGTCCTCCGACTCGACGTTGCGGCCGACCTTGACCGCGGTCCACACCAGGAACGCCCCGAACAGGTAGAACACCCAGCTGAAGTTGCTGATGGCGGCCGCGCCGAGGCCGATGAAGATCCCGCGAAAGACGAGCGCCAGGATGATCCCCACGAGCAGCGCCGACTGCTGGAACTGGCGCGGCACGCGGAACTTCCCCATGATCAGCAGAAAGACGAAGAGGTTGTCGACCGAGAGTGAGTACTCGGTCAGCCAGCCCGCGTAGAACTCCCCCGCGAACTGCGCGCCCGAGGTCGCCCAGACGCCGAGCCCGAACAGCAGCGCCATCCCGACGTACACGGCGAGGTAGCGCAGGCACTCGGCGGTCTCCGGCACGTGCGGGCGGCGGGCCACGATGACGACGTCGACGATCAGCAGCGCGACGGCAAGGCCGAGCGAGACCAGCCAAGCCAACGGGGAGACATCCATGTAAAGACCTCCGGTACGACGAGAGATTCCGAAGGCCTCCACCGCGCGGGAGCACTCCCCAACGATCGTGAATTCTACGGCACCTCGCGCGGCGGGCGCCGGGACGCCTCAGGCAGTCGCGGAGTGCATCTGGCGCAGCTCGCGCTTGAGCCCGGAGATCTCGTCGCGCAGCCGGGCGGCGAGCTCGAACTGCAGCTCCGCCGCCGCGCCGTGCATCTGGTCGCTGAGCTCCTGGATCAGCTCCGCGAGCTCGCTCGCGGCCGCGCCCACGAGCCGGACCCGGCCGCCGGGCGCGCCGGCCGCCGCCCCCGCTCCGGTCGACGGCACCGGGGCCCGGCCGCGGACCGGCTTGCGGTAGCCGCCCGCGAGCAGCTCCGCCGTGTCGACGTCCTCGCGCGCGAGCATGTCGGTGATGTCGCCGATCTTCTTGCGCAGCGGCGTCGGGTCGATGCCGTGCTCGAGGTTGTACGCGACCTGCTTGGCTCGGCGGCGCGTCGTCTCGTCGATCGCACGCGCCATCGACGGCGTGATCTTGTCGGCGTACATGTGCACCTCGCCCGACACGTTGCGGGCCGCGCGGCCGATCGTCTGGATGAGCGCCGTGCCCGAGCGCAGGAAGCCCTCCTTGTCGGCGTCCAGGATGCTCACGAGCGACACCTCGGGCAGGTCGAGGCCCTCGCGCAGCAGGTTGATCCCGACGAGCACGTCGAACTTGCCCATCCGCAGCTCGCGCAGCAGCTCGACGCGGCGCAGCGTGTCGACCTCGGAGTGCAGGTACTCGACCCGGACGTCCTTCTCCTGCAGGTAGTCCGTGAGGTCCTCGGACATCTTCTTGGTGAGCGTCGTGACGAGCACGCGCTCGTTGCGCTCGGCGCGCACCCGGATCTCCTCGAGCAGGTCGTCGATCTGGCCCGCGGTCGGCTTGACGACCACCTGCGGGTCGACCAGCCCGGTGGGGCGGATGATCTGCTCGACCGTGCCGTCGGCCATCGACAGCTCGTAGTTGCCCGGGGTCGCGGACAGGTAGACGGTCTGCCCGATGCGGTCGACGAACTCCTCCCAGCGCAGCGGCCGGTTGTCCATCGCGCTCGGCAGCCGGAAGCCGTGGTCGACGAGGTTGCGCTTGCGGGACATGTCCCCCTCGTACATCGCGCCGATCTGCGGGACGGTCACGTGCGACTCGTCGATGACGAGCAGGAAGTCCTCCGGGAAATAGTCGAGCAGCGTGTGCGGCGCGGTCCCGGCGGCGCGGCCGTCGATGTGCCGGGAGTAGTTCTCGATCCCCGAGCACGAGCCGATCTGGCGCATCATCTCGATGTCATAGGTCGTGCGCATGCGCAGCCGCTGCGCCTCGAGCAGCTTGCCCCCGCGCTCCATCTCCGCGAGCCGGCCCTCGAGCTCGGCCTCGATCGACCCGATCGCGCGCTCCATGCGCTCCGGCCCCGCGACGTAGTGCGTCGCGGGGAAGATGAACGTGTCCTGCTCCTGACGCACGACGTCGCCCGTCAGCGGGTGCAGCGTGGCGATGGCCTCGATCTCGTCGCCGAAGAACTCGATCCGGATCGCCAGCTCCTCGTACACGGGGATGATCTCCACCGTGTCCCCGCGCACCCGGAAGGTCCCGCGGGTGAAGGCGATGTCGTTGCGGGTGTACTGCATCGCGACGAACTTGCGCAGCAGCTGGTCCCGCTCGATCGTGTCTCCCACCGCGAGCCGGACCATCCGGTCCACGTACTCCTGCGGCGTGCCGAGGCCGTAGATGCACGACACGGACGCGACGACGACGACGTCGCGCCGGGTGAGCAGCGAGCTCGTGGCCGAGTGGCGGAGCCGCTCGACCTCGTCGTTGATCGACGAGTCCTTCTCGATGTAGGTGTCCGTCTGCGCGATGTACGCCTCGGGCTGGTAGTAGTCGTAGTACGAGACGAAGTACTCGACCGCGTTGTTGGGTAGCAGCTCGCGGAACTCGGTCGCGAGCTGCGCGGCCAGCGTCTTGTTCGGCGCCATCACGAGCGTCGGGCGCTGCAACTTCTCGATCAGCCACGCCGTCGTCGCGGACTTTCCGGTACCGGTGGCGCCCAGCAGCACCACGTCCTTCTCGCCCGCCTGCACGCGGGCTGTGAGGTCGGCGATCGCCGTCGGCTGGTCGCCCGAGGGCGTGTACTCGGAGATGACCTCGAACGGGGCGACGGTCCGCTGCAAATCGGTGACAGGACGCATTCGACAACCGTACGTCGAGCCACCCACACGCGCCGAAAGGGCCGTCAGACCTCGGCGTCGACCTCCGCGTCTGCCTCGGCCCGGATGCGCTCCCAGAGCGCGTCGACCTGCGCGCGGAGCTCGTCGACCGTCCCGGTGCCGTCCAGCACGACGTCGGCCACGGCCAGGCGCGCGGCGTCGTCGGCCTGCGCCTCGACCCGGTGCCGCGCCTCCTCGGGGCTCAGCCCGCGCTCCGCGACGAGCCGCGCCACGCGCGCCGGCGCCGGCGCGTGCACGACGACCAGCATGTGGAACGCGTCGGCCTGGCCCGTCTCGACGAGCAGCGGGATGTCGTGCACGACGACGGCGCCCGCCTGCGCCGCGCCCGCGGCGGCCTCGCGCTCGGCGGCCAGGCGACGCACGATCGGGTGCACGATCGCGTTGAGGCGGGACAGCTCGACCGGGTCGGCGAACACGATCGCGCCGAGCGCGGGCCGGTCCAGCGTGCCGTCGGGCGCGAGGATCCCCTCCCCGAAGGCCTCCACGACCTCGTCGAGCCCGACGGAGCCGGGACGCACCGCCTGCCGCGCGAGCACGTCGCTGTCGATCACGACGGCGCCCAGCTCGGCGAGCCGCGCCGCCACCACTGACTTGCCTGCCGCGATCCCGCCGGTCAATCCGATGCGTTGCATCAACTCATCCTGTCAGTCGGGGTCGGTCGGGTCGAGCGGCGCGTGGTGGTCGAAGTCCGCGCTGCCGCGCCGCCAGTAGCCGTTCACCTCGGCGCGGTCGGCCGGCAGGCCGAGCTCGCGGCGCAGGTACCGGCGCACGCCCACGAGCGTGCCGGCCTCGCCGCCGACCCACACGAAGGTGCCCGGCCCGATCGGCCCGAGGGCCCGGAGCTCGCGCTCGAGCACGCCCGAGGACCCGGCAGCGCCCTCGCGCCGCAGCCAACGCACCTCGACGCCGGCGCGGGGCAGCCCGAGGTACGCGCCGTCGTCGGCGGCCGAGACCTCGGCGAGCACGAGCACGGGCGTGGCGGCCGGCAGCAGGTCGAGCCACCGACCCACGGCGGGCAGCGCGCTCTCGTCGCAGGCCAGCACGAAGGCGTCGAAGCCCGCGGGCACGAGCTTCGAGCTTCGCGGGCCCGCGACGACGAGCTCGTCGCCCACGGCGGCGCGCGCAGCCCAGGTCGTGGCGGGCCCGCCGTCGGCGTGCAGCACGAGGTCGAGGTCGAGCTCGGGACCGCCGCCGGCGCCGATCGGCCGGAACGCCCGCGGCGTGTAGTCGCGCGGGTACGCCGTGCCGCTCGCGGGGCGCTGGAGCGCGCCGTCGACGAGCGTGGGCGCGCTGAGCTCGCCCGTGGCGGGGTCGGGGAAGAAGACCTTGACGTGGTCGGACGGCCCGGTCGAAACGAAGCCCGCGAGCTCGGGCCCGGCGAGCGTGACCCGCACGATGGCCCGCGTGACGGGCGCGACCCGCGCGACCGTGAGCCGGCGCACCGCCATCGGGTGCGGCACCTTGGCGCGCCCGGAGCGCCCGGTGCGCCCGGTGCGGTCGGGGACGCTGACGGTCGGGGCGCTGACGATCGGGGTGGTGTCGGTCATGTAGGTGACCCTAACAAGTGCGTCCCGCCGCCCGTGCCGCACACAGCAGCGGGCCGGCCACCCGAAGGTGACCGGCCCGCTGCGCGCTGCTGGGTACTGCTGGGTGGATCAGTTACCGGTGAGCTTCTCCCGCAGGGCGGCGAGCGCCTCGTCGGAGGCGAGCGTGCCCGCGGCCTCGTCGGCCGGAGCGGCCGAGGAGTAGCTGGACGAGGAGCTGCTGCTGCTGGAGCTGCTGCTGCTCGAGGAGCTGGACGACGACGACGCCGTCACGCCGCCACCGTTGGCCGCCTCGAGGTCCGCCTTCGCGGCCTCGAGAACCTGCTTGCGGTGCGACTCCCAGCGCTCGTGCGCCGTGGCGTACTGGGCCTCCCAGACCTCGCGCTGCGCGTCGAAGCCTTCGCGCCACTCGTTGGTCTCGGAGTCGAAGCCGTCCGGGTACTTGTAGTTGCCGGCCTCGTCGTACTCGGCCGTCATGCCGTACAGCGCGGGGTCGAAGTCCTCGCTGGTGGCGTCCATGCCCTCGTTCGCCTGCTTCAGCGACAGCGAGATGCGGCGACGCTCGAGGTCGATGTCGATGACCTTGACGAAGACGTCGTCGCCGACCTGGACGACCTGCTCGGGGATCTCGACGTGGCGCACGGCCAGCTCCGAGATGTGCACGAGGCCCTCGATGCCGTCCTCGACGCGAACGAACGCGCCGAACGGGACGAGCTTGGTGACCTTACCGGGCACGACCTGACCGATGGCGTGCGTCCGGGCGAAGGCCTGCCACGGGTCTTCCTGCGTCGCCTTGAGCGACAGCGAGACACGCTCGCGGTCGAAGTCGACGTCGAGAACCTCGACCGTGACCTCCTGGCCGACCTCGACGACCTCGGAGGGGTGGTCGATGTGCTTCCAGGACAGCTCGGAGACGTGCACGAGACCGTCGACGCCGCCGAGGTCCACGAACGCACCGAAGTTGACGATGGAGGAGACGACACCGGGGCGGACCTGGCCCTTCTGCAGGGTCTGCAGGAAGGTCGAGCGCACCTCCGACTGCGTCTGCTCGAGCCAGGCACGGCGCGACAGGACCACGTTGTTGCGGTTCTTGTCGAGCTCGATGATCTTGGCCTCGATCTCCTTGCCGACGTACGGCTGGAGGTCGCGGACGCGACGCATCTCCACGAGGGAGGCGGGGAGGAAGCCGCGCAGGCCGATGTCGAGGATGAGCCCACCCTTGACGACCTCGATGACGGTACCGGTGACGACGCCGTCTTCTTCCTTGATCTTCTCGATCGTGCCCCAGGCGCGCTCGTACTGTGCGCGCTTCTTGGACAGGATCAGGCGACCCTCCTTGTCCTCCTTCTGGAGGACGAGGGCCTCGATCACATCACCGACCTTGACGACCTCGCCGGGGTCCACGTCGTGCTTGATGGACAGCTCGCGGGAGGGGATGACGCCTTCGGTCTTGTACCCGATGTCGAGCAGGACCTCGTCGCGGTCGACCTTGACGATGGTTCCCTCGACGATGTCGCCATCGTTGAAGTACTTGATGGTGGCGTCAACGGCGGCGAGGAAGTCCTCAGCCGAGCCGATGTCGTTGATAGCGACCTGCGGGGCGGCGGTGGTCTTCGCCGAGGTAGAGATGGTCATTGAGTAGTGTGCTCCGATGCGGACAGGATCTAGTGCGGAAAGGGACCGTGCTGGTGGGCTGCTGGTGCGCTGCCCGGTTGCTGGCTCGAGGAGCCAGCACAAGGACGTGCCACACCGCCGTTCATCCTATCTGGGCGGGTGAGCACGGGTCAAAGCGAGGTGGTGCGCGGCCCGCGCGAGGCGGGTCGCGCGCGGCTCACGCGAGGGCGCGGGCGACCTCGAGCAGGTCGGCCGGGACGTGCTTGATCTTCCCGGCGATCTCGGGCAGCGGGACGAGCTTGATGTCCTCGCCGCGCAGCGCCGTCATGACGTTCGACTCGCCGCGGGTGATCGCGTCGATCGCCGCGACGCCGAACCGGCTGCCGAGGATGCGGTCGACCGGGGTGGGCGTCCCACCACGCTGGACGTGCCCGAGCACGGTGAGCCGCGCGTCGAACCCGGTGCGCTGCTCGATCTCCATCTTGACGCGCTCGCCGATCGCGCCGGCCACGATCTCGCCGAACTTGCCGACGGGAGGCAGGTACGGCATGTCGGAGCCCTCGGCCGGGACGGCGCCCTCGGCGACGACGACGATCGAGAAGCTCGCGTGCGAGCGGTGCCGGTGCTTGAGGTACTTGACGATCTTCTCGATGTCGAACGGCTCCTCGGGCGTGAGCACGACCTCGGCGCCGCCCGCGATGCCCGCCGTCACGGCGATCCAGCCGGCGTGGTGACCCATGACCTCGACGACCATGACGCGGTTGTGGCTCTCCGCGGTGGTGTGCAGGCGGTCGATCGCCTCGGTCGCGATCCAGACCGCGGTGTCGAAGCCGATGGACTGGTCGGTGCCGAAGACGTCGTTGTCGATCGTCTTGGGGATCGCGACGATGCGAACCCCCGCCTCGGCCACGACGCTCGCCGCGTGCAGGGTGCCGTCGCCGCCGATGCAGATCAGCGCTTCGATGCGCTCCTGCTCGAGCGTCGCGAGCACGGCGTCGATGCCGCCGTCCTCTGCGCGGGGGTGGTACCGCGCGGTGCCGAGCAGGGTCCCGCCGACCGGGAGCACGTTGCGGATGTGCTGACGCGTGAGCGGCAGGACATCGCCGTCGACGACGCCGCGCCAGCCGTTGCGGAACCCAACGATCGAGTGCCCGTGCTCGCCCTCGCCACGCTTGACGACGGCGCGGATCGCTGCGTTCAGTCCGGGGACATCGCCGCCACCGGTGAGCAGTCCGACGCGCATGCGCACTCCTTCAAGAGAAACTGGTCTGTGAGCCCGTGGGACGCCGTTGCCCGGCACAGGAACTGCCAGCGTAGCCGCGCGCGCCGCGGCGGCGGACGCCGAAGGTCCCGTCCGCGTGAGCGTCGCGGGGCGGTCGGGTACCGGCCCGAGTGAGCGAAACTAGCGGCATGTCCCCGCCCCGCCTGTCGTTCGCCGGATTCCGCGCCGTCCCGCCCGCGCAAGGCGGCCGAGCAGGCCGCGGCTGGTGGGACGCCAACGCCGCGGAGTACCTCGACGAGCACGGCGAGTTCCTCGGCCCGGCGGACTTCTGCTGGTGCCCCGAGGGGCTGCGGGAGGACGACGCGCACCTGCTGGGCGACGTCGTCGGCCGCGACGTGCTCGAGGTGGGCGCGGGCGCGGGCCAGTGCTCGCGCTGGCTGGGCGCCCACGGGGCGCGCGCGGTCGCGACGGACGTGTCCGCCGGGATGCTGCGCGCGGGCCGCGAGCTCGACCGAGCAGCGGGCGTGCGCGTGCCGGCGGTGCAGGCGGACGCGCGCGCGCTGCCGTTCGCCGACGCCTCGTTCGACGTCGTGTTCACCGCCTTCGGCGCGATCCCCTTCGTGCCCGACGCCGCGCGCGTGCACGCCGAGGCCGCGCGGGTGCTGCGCCCGGGCGGGCGCTGGGTGTTCGCGGTCACGCACCCGATCCGGTGGGCGTTCCCCGACGACCCGAGCGCGCGCGGGCTGACCGTGACGCGGTCCTACTTCGACCGCACGCCGTACGTCGAGGCCGACGACGCCGGTCAGGTCGCGTACGCCGAGTACCACCGCACGCTCGGCGACCACGTGGCCGACGTCGTCGGCGCGGGACTGGTGCTCGACTCGCTCGTCGAGCCGCCGTGGCCCGCCGGGCACGACCGGACCTGGGGCGGCTGGGGCCCGGTCCGCGGCGCCAAGGTTCCGGGCACGGCCATCTTCACCGCGCACCGCCCGTAGGCCTCGCCCGCGCGGGCTCACCGGGACGGCCTCGCCCCCGCCGCTCGAGAGCGACGGGGGTGAGGGGCACGGCGAGGCCCAGCGGACCGCTAGTGGGTGACCGCCTTCTCGCTGCCGGCACCCGTGAGCGAGCGGACCTCCATCTCGGCGAACTTCTCCGGGCTGGCGTCCTTGCGCCCGAGGTGCGTGCCGACGATCCCGAGCAGGAAGGCCAGCGGGATCGACACCAGGCCCGGGTTCTCGAGCGGGAACCACGAGAAGTCCACGCTCGTGTCCTTGATCATCGACAGGCTCAGGCCCGTGACCGGGTCCACCTTGCCGGAGACGACCGGCGAGAACGCGATGAGCACGATGCACGAGACGAGCCCGCCGTACATGCTCCACAGCGCGCCCGACGTGTTGAACTTCCGCCAGAACAGCGAGTAAAGGATCGTCGGCAAGTTGGCGCTCGCCGCGACCGCGAACGCGAGCGCGACCAGGAACGCGACGTTCTGGCCCTGCGCGAAGATCCCGCCGGCGATCGCGAGGAGGCCGATGACCACGACGGTCATCCGCGCGACCCGCACCTCCCCGTCCGGGTTGACCTGGCCGTGCTTGATGACCGAGGCGTAGATGTCGTGCGCGAACGACGCCGCGGCCGTGATGGTCAGCCCGGCGACCACGGCGAGGATCGTCGCGAAGGCGACCGCCGAGATGATCCCGAGCAGGATCTCCCCGCCGAGCGCGAACGCGAGCAGCGGCGCCGCCGAGTTCACGCCGCCGGGTGCCGCGAGGATCTCCTCCTTGCCGACGAGCGCGCCCGCGCCGAAGCCGAGCACGAGGGTGAACAGGTAGAAGACCCCGATCAGCCAGATCGCCCAGACCACGGACCGGCGCGCGTCCTTCGCGGTCGGCACCGTGTAGAAGCGCATGAGCACGTGCGGCAGGCCCGCCGTGCCGAGCACGAGCGCGATCGCCAGCGACAGGAAGTTCAGCTGGCTGGTCGGGTTCAAGCCGTATTGCAGGCCCGGCTGGATCAGCGCCTCGCCGCCCTCACCGAACGTGTCGATGGCGCCCTGGAACAGGTCGGAGAGGTTGAACCCGAACTTCGCCAGCACCCACACGCTCATCACCGCAGCGCCCGCGATGAGCAGCGCTGCCTTGATGATCTGGACCCACGTCGTCCCCTTCATCCCGCCGACGAGGACGTAGAGGATCATCAGCGCGCCGACGACAACGATGACGGCGCTCTGGCCGGCCCGCGAGGAGATGCCGAGCAGCAGCGCGACGAGGCCGCCGGCGCCCGCCATCTGCGCCAGCAGGTAGAAGAACACGACGGCGAGGGTCGAGATCGCCGCCGCCATGCGCACGGGCCGCTGCTTGAGCCGGAACGAGAGCACGTCGGCCATCGTGAACTTGCCGGTGTTGCGCAGCAGCTCGGCGACCAGCAGCAGCGCCACGAGCCACGCCACCAGGAAGCCGATCGAGTACATGAAGCCGTCGTAGCCGTTGACGGCGATCGCGCCGGTGATGCCGAGGAAGCTCGCGGCCGAGAGGTAGTCCCCCGCGATCGCCGTCCCGTTCTGGCCCCCGGTGAAGGACCGGCCGCCCGCGTAGTAGTCGGCGGCCGTCTTGTTCGTCTTCGACGCCCGGAACACGATCACAAGCGTGACCAGCACGAAGGCGCCGAAGATCGCGATGTTGACGGCCGGGTTGCCGACCTGGGTCGCCTCCGCGGCGGCTGCGTGCACCCGGGCGTTCACAGGTCCCGCCCCTCGATGCGCTGGCGCAGCTCGTCCGCGATCGGGTCCTGGCGCTTGTTGGCCCAGCTGGCGTAGACCATCGTGATGACGAAGGTCGACACGAACTGGCCGAGGCCCAGCAGCAGGCCGACGTTGATGTTGCCCACCACGGTGGTGCTCATGAAGTCGTGCGCGTAGGCGGCCAGCAGCACGTACAGCAGGTACCAGCCGAGGAACAGGGCCGTCATGGGGAAGACGAACCTGCGGAACCTGCTGCGCAGGGCCTGGAACTCGGGCGAACGTTCCACCCGTTCGTAGTCTGTCTCGGGCTGGAGCGGATCCATGGTGCGGTCGGTCATGCTTCCTCCGGACTCAGGACGAGCGGCCTCGTTGCCACTGCCCGCCACTGTGCCCTATATCTCGTTATCGAGACACCTGAAACGTGATCTCTCCCACAGTGTGATCAGTGCCCGGCCTCGTGCCAGCTTGCGCCACCCCCGACCGACACGTCGAGCGGGACGAGCAGGTCGGCCGCGGCGCCCATCTCGGCGCGCACGAGCTCCTCGACCTCCGCGCGCTCGCCCGCGGCGACCTCCAGGATCAGCTCGTCGTGGACCTGGAGCAGCATCCGGCTGCCCAGCCCGCGCGCGGTGAGCTCGCGGTCCACGCCGAGCATCGCGACCTTGATGAGGTCGGCGGCGCTGCCCTGGATCGGGGCGTTCAGCGCCATCCGCTCGGCCATGTCGCGGCGCTGGCGGTTGTCGCTGGTGAGGTCGGGCAGGTACCGGCGGCGCCCGAGGATGGTCGCCGTGTAGCCGGTCGCGCGGGCCTCGTCGACGACGCCGGTCAGGTAGGTGCGCACGCCACCGAACCGGGAGAAGTAGTCCTCCATGAGCTTCGCGGCCTCGCCGACCTCGATGTTCAGCTGCTTGGACAGCCCGAACGACGAGAGCCCGTACGCGAGCCCGTAGGACATCGCCTTGATCTTGGACCGCATCGCGCTCGTGACGTCGTCGACGGCGACGCCGAACACGCGCGAGCCGACGTAGCTGTGCAGGTCCTCGCCCGTGCGGAACGCCTCGATCAGCCCCGCATCCTGGGACAGGTGCGCCATGATCCGCATCTCGATCTGGCTGTAGTCGGCCGTGAGCAGCGTCTCGTACCCCGCGCCGACGACGAACGCGCGCCGGATCTGGCGGCCCGCCTCGGTGCGGATCGGGATGTTCTGCAGGTTGGGGTCCGTCGAGGACAGCCGGCCCGTGGCCGCGATGGTCTGCTGGAAGTTCGTGTGGATCCGGCCGTCGTCCGCGACCGAGCGGAGCAACCCCTCGACGGTCTGGCGAAGCCGGATCGCGTCGCGGTGCGCGAGCAGGTGCTGCAGGAACGGGTGCCCGGTCTTGGCGAACAGGTCGGTGAGCGAGGCGGCGTCGGTCGTGAAGCCGGTCTTGATCTTCTTGGTCTTCGGCATCCCCAGCTGGTCGAACAGCACCTCCTGGAGCTGCTTGGGCGAGCCGAGGTTGACCTCGCGCTCGATCACCGCGAAGGCCTCCGCCGCGGCATCGGTCACGGCGGCGTCGAACTCCTTCTCGAGCCCGGACAGGTAGCCCGCGTCCGCCGCGATGCCGGTGTGCTCCATCCGGGCGAGTACGCCCACCAGCGGCAGCTCGAGGCCGTCGAGCAGCTCCGCCGCGCCGCGGTCCGCCAGTTCGCCGGTGAGCACGTCCGCGAGCTCGAGCACGGTCGCCGCGCGCACGGCCGCGCGCTGCGCCTCGTCGGAGCCGTCGAGCTCGAGCTCGAGCGCGCCCTGGCCGCCGGCCGCCGCGGTGTCGACGCGCAGCTCGCGGTGCAGGTAGCCGATCGCCAGGTCGGCGAGCTCGTAGCCGCGCCGGTCCGGCTGGCACAGGTACGCCGCGAGCTCGGTGTCGAGGGTGACGCCGGCGAGCGGCAGGCCGCGGCCCGCGAGGGCGTGCCAGGCCTCCTTCGAGGCGTGCACCGCCTTCGCCGCGTCGGGGTCGGCGAGCCACGCGGCGAGCGCGGCCTCGTCGGCGGGCAGGATCTCGGCGAGGTCGAGCACGGCGGCCTCGCCTGCGCCGTCGGCGATGGCGATGCCCCACGCGTCCCCGCCCGCCGCGGCGCCCGAGCCGCGCACGTCGAGCCCGAGCCGCTGGCCGGCGCGCGCGTCGAGCCAGGCCCCGAGGGCGCCGTCGGCGAGGGTCGCCAGGACCAGCTCGACGAGCGCGCCCGCGTCGTCCGTGCCGTCGTCGAGCGGGACCATCGCGAACAGGCGCTCGCGCAGCACGCGGAACTGCAGCGAGTCGAACACCGTCTGCATCGCCTCGCGGTCCCACGGCCGCGCCTCGAGGTCCTCCGGGCCGAGCGGCAGCTCGATGTCGACGAGCAGGCGGTTGAGCTGGCGGTTGAGCAGCACCTGGTCCAGGTGGGCGCGCAGCGACTCCCCCGCCTTGCCCGGCACCGAGTCGGCGCTCGCGACGATGCCCTCGAGCCCGCCGTAGGTGTGGATCCACTTCGCGGCCGTCTTCGGTCCGACGCCGGGGATGCCCGGCAGGTTGTCGCTCGTCTCGCCGACGAGCGCCGCGATGTCGGGGTAGCGCTCGGGCGGCACGCCGTACTTCGCCTGCACCGCGGCCGGCGTCATGCGGGCCAGGTCGGACACGCCCTTCACGGGGTAGAGCACGGTGACCTCGTCGTTGACGAGCTGCAAAGCGTCCCGGTCCCCCGTGCAGATGAGCACGTGCATGCCGGCGGCGCGGGCCTGCACCGAGAGCGTGGCGAGCACGTCGTCGGCCTCGAAGTTGATCTTCTCGATGACCGGGACCCGCATCGTCTCGAGGATCTCCATGATCAGGGGCACCTGCCCCTTGAACGGCTCGGGCGTCGCGTCCCGCGTGCCCTTGTACTCGGGGTAGACCTCGGTGCGGAACGTCGTGCGGCCCGCGTCGAACGCCACGGCGACGTGCGTCGGCGCCTCGTCCCGCAGGAGGTTGGCGAGCATCGACACGAAGCCGTAGACCGCGTTGGTCGGCTGGCCCGTTGAGGTCGAGAACTTGTCGACCGGCAGGGCGAAGAACGCCCGGTACGCCATCGAGTGCCCGTCGATCAGCAGCAGGCGGGGTGCGGAGGCGTCGGGGCGCGCGTCGGTCGGGGTATTCGTGCTCACGCATGCCAACCTATCTGCCATGACCGACAGCCCGATCTCCGGCCCCCTCGCGGCGGTGCTGCGCGAGCAGCTCGCCGGGACCCTCATCGAGCGGATGGGCATTGAGGTGCTCGAGCTGACCGCAGGCCGCGCAGTCGGGACGATGCCCGTCGCGGGGAACACGCAGCCGCACGGGCTGCTGCACGGCGGCGCGTCCGTCGTGCTCGCCGAGACGCTCGGCTCGCTCGCGGCAATGGCCCACGCGGGTGCAGGGCGGATCGCCGTCGGCATCGAGGTCAGCGCGACCCACCACCGGTCCGCCCGCAGCGGCCTGGTCACCGGGACGGCGACCGCGCTACACCTGGGGCGGTCGTCCGCGAGCTACGAGATCGTGCTCGAGGACTCCGCGTCGCGGCGGCTCGCCACCGCGCGGCTGACCTGCCTGCTGATCGACGAGCGCCCCGTGCCCTGACCGCGGCCGGCCGCCGGCACGTCGGTGCCGTGCAGCTCGCGCAGGTCGACGGGGCCGCTCTGCGTCTCGCTGCGCACCTGCCGGCGCCGCGCGATGAGGTCCTCGAGGCCGTGCGCGCCGCGGCGGCCGCCGCCCGGCCGGACGTGCTCGCCCGCGAGCCGGCGCTGCAGCGTGCTGGTCGCCACCACGCGGTGTGCCGCGGCGGGCGCGAACCCGAGCCGCGCGAAGAAGCGCTGCACGCCCCGCGCGCCCGGCAGGTGCACCGCGTAGAGCTCGCTCGCCCCGGCCTCCTCGGCGAGCGTGAGCGCCCCGCCGAGCAGCGCGTGCCCGAGCCCGCGCCGGCGGGTGCTGGGGCGCACGTAGAGCGCTTCCACATGCAGGCTCACGTCGTCGGTGAACGGCCCAGGCCCGACGACGCGGCCGAGCAGCAGGCCCGCGAGCTCGCCGTCCAGCAGGCCGACGAGCGCCTGCCCGCCCTGGACGGCGAGCAGCGTGCCGAGCTGGACCCGGAGCCGGTCGCCGTCGGCGCTGCACAGCTGGGCGCCGACCGTCGACTCGGCGCGCGCGGTCAGGCACAGCTCGACCAGGCCTTCGAGATCGGCCGGGGCGACGGGCCTCACCTGTACACCTGGACGCAACGCGACGGGCCTCCCTCGAGCGGAGGGGTGGCGACGGGGCCGCTGCTGCAGCCAACCGCACACGCCACCCCCGATGGCAGCACTTCATCGAGTGCACCGAAGCCGAGCTTCGTTAGTAGTCGACCCTAAACCCGCCGGACACCTCCCGGTCATCACCCCATCAGGTGACACCTGGACCCATGCCCAGCACGCGTTCCGCGTGTCATGACATATTCACGACACATTCGTTCCCTATTCTCCACCCACATCGCTCGTCGGCTCCAGCCCGTGCCCGGCGAGCGAGGTTCCGTTGTCCCATTTGACACGATCCCGACTGGATGGAGGTCCCAGGTGCGCCAAGCCGTGACCATGGACCGCTCCCCCACTGCCCATCGCGTGCTGCTCGCGACCCTCTTCGCACTGCTCGCCCTCGCCGGAGCGGTCCTGCCGGTCGGGGCGGCGCAGGCCGCCGAGCAAGTCTGCGTGGCCGACGCGAGTACCGGCTGCATCAACGGCACGATCAAGACGGCGGCGGGTGCGCCCGCGGTCGGGATCGTCCTGACCGTCGCGGGGTCGGACGGGGAGCACATCGCCACGACGGGCGCCGACGGGCGGTGGTCCGTGGCCGTCACCGCGGCGGGCGAGTACACCGTCTCTCTCGACGAGACGACGCTCCCGGCCGGGGAGACGCTGCGGGATCCGAGCAAGAACCCGCGCACCGTCACGGCCGAGGTCGGCAACACCACGGGCGCGCTGTTCCCCCTCGGCGCACCGACGGCGGCCCCCGCGCCGAGCGACGGGGCGACGTCGGCCGATGGCACCACGGGCGCCGACGCCGCGGTCGGCACCCCCACCGGCAGCGAGTCGGGCGGCGGCGTCAGCTGGCTGCGCGTGGGCCAGCAGGCGACGAGCGGCCTCATCTTCGGCATCCTGCTCGCGCTCGCGTCGGTCGGGCTGTCACTGATCTACGGCACGACGGGCCTGAGCAACTTCGCGCACGGCGAGCAGGTCACGCTCGGCGGGATCCTCGCCTACGTCGGCTGCCAGACGCTCGGTCTGCCGCTGCTCGTGTCGGGCATCATCGCCGTCGCGATCGCCGCGGCGAGCGGCTGGTTCCAGGACGCGGTGCTGTGGCACCCGCTGCGCCGACGGCGCGTCGGCACCACCCAGCAGATGATCGTCACCATCGGGCTGTCGATGGCGCTGCAGTACAGCTACCAGTACTTCTTCGGCGGCGGCGCGCTGCGCATCGTCACGGAGAACCCGACGATGCTCTCGCTCGGGCAGATCCGCGTCACGCTGCACTCGCTCATCTCGGTCATCATCGCCGTGCTCGTGCTGGCCGGGGTCGCGTACTTCCTGCTGAAGACCCGGATCGGGCGGGCCACCCGCGCGGTCTCCGACAACCCGGCCCTCGCCGCCGCCTCCGGCATCAACGTCGAGGGCGTCATCCGGATGGTCTGGACCCTGGGGGCCGGCCTCGCCGGCCTCGGCGGGGTGCTCATGGGCCTATACCTGAACGCGACCAGCTGGAACATGGGCGGCGCGCTGCTGCTGCTGATGTTCGCGGCGGTGACGCTCGGCGGGCTCGGCGCGGCATTCGGCGCGCTGGTCGGCTCGCTCGTCATCGGGCTCGTCGTCGAGATGTCGAGCCTGGTCATCCCGAGCGACATGCGCTACGCAGGCGCGCTCCTCATACTCATCCTGGTCCTGCTGCTGCGGCCCCAGGGCATCCTCGGCCGCGCCGAGAGAATCGGTTAAGGAGTCGTCATGGACTGGACCCGGATCCTCACGAACGTCGCGGGCGAGATCATCGCGCCCACCACCGCCGCCTACGCCCTCGCGGCGATCGGCCTCAACATCCACTTCGGCCTCACGGGGCTGCTCAACATGGGCCAGGCCGGCTTCATGCTGCTCGGGGCCTACGGGTTCGCGATCTCCACGATCGCCGGCTGGCCGCTGTGGGCCGCCGTGCTCGTGGCGATCGCCTGCTCGGCCATCTTCGCGCTCCTGCTCGGGATCCCCACGCTCAAGCTGCGCGGCGACTACCTGGCGATCGTCACGATCGCCGCGGCCGAGATCGTGCGCCTGGTCGGCCGGTCGACGGCGCTGACCGACCTCACGGGGGCGTCGTCGGGGCTGCGCGGCAACAGCTACAAGGACACCTTCCAGGACGCCTCGCCGTTCGCCGACGGGACCTTCGCGCTCGGGCCGTTCGAGTACTCAACCAACTCCTCCAACAGCTGGTGGATCCGCATCGTGGCGTGGGCCGTCGTCGGGCTCGCCTGCTGGCTCGTGTGGCTGCTCATGCGCAGCCCGTGGGGCCGCGTGCTCAAGGGCATCCGCGAGGACGAGGACGCCGTCCGCTCGCTCGGCAAGAACGTCTACGCCTACAGGATGCAGTCGCTCGTGCTCGGCGGCGTGATCGGCGCGATCGCGGGCATCATCTACGTGCTGCCACGAGCGGTCCAGCCCGACTCGATGGGCCGCCCGATGACGTTCTTCGTGTGGACGGTGCTGCTGCTCGGCGGCGCCGCGACGGTGTTCGGGCCTGTGCTGGGGTCGATCATCTTCTGGGCAAGCCTCATGCTGATCAAGTCGGTCATGCGCGACGGCGTCCCGGAGTCGATCATGCGGACCGAGCAGATCGAGCAGTTCGGCTGGGTCGTCGTCGGGGTCACGCTGATGCTGCTCGTGATCTTCCGGCCGCAAGGCATCCTCGGCGACAAGAAGGAGCTGGCCATCAATGTCCGCTGACAGCCACCCGATTCCCACGCCGACGCCGTTCGCGACGACGTCGACCGGCAAGGATCGCGTCCTGGCCGACCTCGCGCTCGTGGCGCACGAGCCCGGGGTGCGCAAGCCGGACCCGATCGTCGTCGCCGACTCGGTGACCCGGCACTTCGGCGGGATGACCGCCGTCGACGTCGACCACATCGAGATCCAGCGCGGCGCGATCACGGCGCTGATCGGCCCGAACGGGGCCGGCAAGACGACGCTGTTCAATCTCCTGACGGGCTTCGACCACCCCAGCACGGGCACCTGGACGTTCGAGGGTAAGTCGCTGTCCGGCGTGGCCGCGGCGAAGGTCGCGCGCTCGGGCATGGTGCGTACCTTCCAGCTGACCAAGGCGCTGAGCCGCATGACGGTCATCGAGAACATGCGCCTCGGCGCGACGCACCAGCCGGGCGAGAGCCTGTTCACCGCGCTGATCCCGCCGCTGTGGCGCGCGCGCGAGAAGGAGATCACCGTCCAGGCGGAGGAGCTGCTCGAGCGGTTCAAGCTCGGCGCCATGCGCGACGAGTTCGCGGGCAGCCTCTCGGGCGGGCAGCGCAAGCTGCTCGAGATGGCCCGCGCGCTCATGAGCAAGCCCACGATGGTGATGCTCGACGAGCCGATGGCCGGGGTGAACCCCGCGCTGACGCAGTCCTTGCTCGGGCACATCATCGCGCTGCGCGAGACGGGCACCACGGTGCTGTTCGTAGAGCACGACATGCACATGGTCCGGCACATCTCGGACTGGGTCATCGTCATGGCCGAGGGCCGCATCGTGGCGGAGGGCCCGCCCGAGGAGGTGATGGCCAACCAGGCCGTCGTCGACGCCTACCTGGGCGCGCACCACGACACCGATCTGGGCGACGACTCGCTCCTGGCCGACGAGGTCATGGAGCAGCTCGAGGCCGAGGCCCTGGAGGAGAAGCGATGAGCACGGATTCCACCACCGCGGTAGCGACCGGCGACCCGAGCAGCGTCCACCGCGGCGCGCCCGCGGGCGAGCCGCTGCTCGCCGCGACCGACCTCGTCGCGGGCTACCTGCCCGGCGTCGACATCCTCAGCGGCTGCAACCTCGTGGTCCACCCCGGCGAGCTCGTCGGCATCATCGGCCCGAACGGCGCCGGCAAGTCGACGCTGCTCAAGGCGCTCTTCGGGCTCGTGACGATCCGCAGCGGCACCGTCACGCTCAAGGGCGAGGACATCACGAACAACGCGGCGGACGCGCTCGTGCGCCGCGGCGTGGGCTTCGTGCCGCAGAACAACAACGTCTTCCCCTCGCTGAGCATCGAGGAGAACCTGCAGATGGGCCTGTACCAGGCCCCGAAGAAGTGGGCGGAGCGGTTCGAGTTCATCGTCGACCTCTTCCCGACGCTCGGCGAGCGGCGCGGCCAGCGCGCGGGCTCGCTGTCGGGCGGGGAGCGCCAGATGGTCGCGATGGCCCGGGCGCTGATGATGAACCCGTCCGTCCTGCTGCTCGACGAGCCGTCGGCGGGCCTGTCCCCCGTGCGCCAGGACGAGACGTTCATCCGCACCCGCAAGATCAACCGCGCGGGCGTGTCGATCGTCATCGTCGAGCAGAACGCGCGCCGCTGCCTGCAGATCTGCGACCGCGCCTACGTGCTGGACCAGGGCCGCAACGCCTACTCCGGCCCGGGCCGGCAGCTGATGAACGACCCGAAGGTGATCGAGCTGTACCTCGGCACCCTGGCGACCGACGTCGAGACGGCCACCACGAAGCCCGACCTGCTCCCCGGCTCGAGCACGCCGCCGACGCCGTAGCGCACGCCCGAGGGCCCGTCACCGCGAGCGGTGGCGGGCCTTTCGCGCGCCCGCCTCCTCCACTCCCCTGGGACGCTCCCCGGCATCCGCCGAGTGCGACGTTGTGGCGGCCAGGAGGCCTCGCCGGCCGCCACTCCGTCGCACTCGGCGAGGTGCGCCTGGACGGGGGCTGCCGGGCGCCGGGGGAACCGGGCGCGGGTGCACAGGCGCGGGTGGATGGCGCCGGTGATCGGGAACGGGCGCGGGTGGACGGGGGCAGACGGAAGGGCCCGGTGCGGATTGCTCCGTACCGGGCCCTTCCGTTCGTTCCGTTCGTTCCGTTCGTATCCCCCGAGGTCGGCCGCCGCGTGGGCGGCCGCCTCAGCGGCCCTTGATCAGGACTCGGGGACCTCGCCCTCCTGGCCCTTCACGAAGACGGGCTTGTTGCTGGCGTCGAACTTGTAGACGCCGATCGACGCGGACGACGGGTCGTTGTCCTCGTTGAACGAGCCGGTGCCGGCCTGGCCGACGTAGTGGATGTCGTCCCCGGCCTCGAGTGCCGCGACGCCGTCGGCGAAGGTGGAGACCTCCGTGCCGCCGTCGGCGCCCGAGACGGACGCGAGGTTCTCCTGGATGGTCGGACCGTCGGTCCCGCCACCCTTGACCGCCGCGAGGGCGGCGAGAATCGTCGCGTCGTAGGACTCGGGAGCGTAGGCGTAGTCCGTGAGGTCGGGGTTCAGCTCCTTGAGCTTGGCCTGGAACTCCGTGCTCGGGAACGCGCCCGGGATGGTGCCCTGGGCGCCCTCGAGGGTGCCGGGCTCGAAGTCGGCCGAGTAGTCCGCCGTGTTGCCGTCGACCAGGTACAGGGTCGTCGGGTCGACGCCGGCGGCGATGAGCTCCGGGATGATGAGCTTCGTCTGCTCGAACGCGAGGATGACGATCGCGTCGGGGCTGGTCGCCAGCAGGGCGGTGACGTCGCCCGAGAAGCTGCTCGCGGCCGGGTCGAACTCCTCGCCGGCGTTGCCGTAGGTCACCGTGGCGCCGGCCTCCTCGACCGTCGCCTTGACGACGTCGCGCAGCGACGTGCCGTAGTCGTCGTTGAAGACCAGGATGCCGATGTTGCTGTGCCCGTCACCCGTGATCAGGTTGGCGAGCGCCGCGCCCTGGACCGTGTCCGGCGGGGCGGTCCGGAAGTAGAACGGCGAGTAGCCGGACAGCGAGGTCGCGGTGTTCGCGGGCGAGATCTGGACGACCTCGGCACCCGTGATGTCGTCCACCACGTTGAGAGTCACGGACGACGACGCGGCACCGATGATGACCTGGACGTCCTTGGACAGCAGGTCCGTCACGGACTGGGTCGCGACCTCGGCGTGGTCGGCGTCGGACGAGTCCGCGTTCTCCACCTCGACATCGGCTCCGAGCACTCCGCCGGCCTCGTTGATCTCCTGGACGGCCAGTTCGACGCCGGCGATCTCGGGCGGGCCGAGGTAGGCGAGCGTGCCGGTCTGGGGCAGGAGCGTGCCGATGATCAGCGGCGAGGCGTCAGCGCTCGCGTCGGTCTCGTCACTGCCACCCCCGTCGTCTGAGCCGCAGGCGGTCAGGACCAGAGCAACCGCTCCGGCAAGCGCCGCAGCGCGGAGTGCATTTGTCGATCGAATCATGCTGTACGACCCCTCTGGTGAGTACCTCTGCTCCGCGGCGGACGATCTATCCGAGGAGGGCTGTGCCGGAAAGGTACCCATGATGTGTGTCCAGCATGTGACGAATGCGGTCTCACGGGAAGTCGTTGCAGACTTGTGACAAACGACAGGCCCGGCCCACCGCCCGTTCGGGGTGGACCGGGCCTCGTTCGGCCTAGCGGGGTGAGCGGGTGCTCAGCTGGCGCCGCCCACCTGCTCGATGACGGCGTCGGCGACCTCGCGCATGGTCAGGCGGCGGTCCATCGACGTCTTCTGGATCCAGCGGAAGGACTCGGGCTCGGACAGGCCCATCTTGGTCATGAGCAGGCCCTTCGCGCGGTCCAGGCGCTTGCGGGTCTCGAACCGCTCGGCGAGGTCGGCGACCTCGGACTCGAGCGCGGAGATCTGCGCGTAGCGGGAGATCGCGATCTCGACCGCGGGCAGCAGGTCGGCCGGGCTGAACGGCTTGACGACGTACGCCATCGCGCCGGCGTCGCGCGCGCGCTCGACGAGCTCGGTCTGCGAGAACGCGGTGAGCAGGACGACGGGCGCGAGGTGCGCCTTGCCGATCCGCTCGGCGGCGGAGATGCCGTCGAGGACGGGCATCTTGACGTCCATGATGACGACGTCGGGCTTGAGGTCGGTGGCCAGCTGCACCGCCGTCTCGCCGTCACCCGCCTCGCCGACGACGTCGAAGCCCGCCTCGCGCAGCGTCTCGACGACGTCCATGCGAATCAGGGCCTCGTCCTCCGCGACCACAGCGCGCCGGGCGGGCCGGCCCGGCGTCGCAGCCGGCGTCGCCGTGGCCGGCTTGGCGAGCAGAGGGGGAAGATCCAGGGGGGCGGCCGCCGTCGGCTCGCCCGATGTTGCGTCCTTTGAAGTCACTGCTACACCCTACTGGTGCCGACGGCCCCGAATGCGAGCCTGTGTCGTCGCGTACGCCACACAACGGATAACCTGACCGGGCGCGCCGTCCAGCGGCGCACGTGCCCCGATAGCCCAACCGGCAGAGGCGTTCGGCTCAAACCCGATCCAGTGTGGGTTCGAATCCCACTCGGGGCACTTGGAAGTGGCTGTGACCTGCGGGAACGCGCCGCGGACCGGACTCGCGATTTGAGTCACCCATCGTTTACCCATCGTTTTCGACGCAAGAACGCACGGACGCTGTGCGGTCTGTGCGCAAATCGCGTGTGCGGTCCCGGTTCAGGGTGGACATCGTGGCCCCGGTAGCTGGCTGACAGTTTCGGGACGCGGCCCCGGTTCCTGGGTGACAGTGGCCCCGGTTCCTGGCTGACAGTTCTGGCTGGTGGGTGTCGTCTTCTCCTTGGTGGGTGTGTATCCCGCCGCCGGGAGGAGGGTCGGTCGATGCTGGTGGAGTTGGGGCTGGTGGAGCAGCGCTATCAGACCGACAGGAGAACGACTGCGCGACGGTCAGCCCAACGACGCTTTCCGACAGGTAAGTGGCGAGAGAATGTCACACGTCAGGACTCTGCAGAGCGATCCCGATCCGGCACTTCGAGTCCGTGTGTGAGACACCATGGTCTCCATGGCAAGTAGAGAGCGCCGATTGAAGGACGTCGAGCTCGTCGACGACGAGCCGCCTGACGAACCTGGTCCCGTGGGAGCTCGTCGCCTCCGGCGCGGCGCAGTCCTCATCGTTGCTGTCGGCATCGCCGTCGTCGCGGTTGCAGCGATCGGGTTGGCGCGCGGGTCAAACGACCAAGGCACTCCGATCTCTTTGCTGGACCGGGCCCGGCGTACCGCTGACGCCCTTCCTGACTCTGGTGCCGATGACCTGATCGCTTCGTCGTCTCGGCAGGTTGCTCAGGCTGGAGACGCGACCTTCTGGGTGGCGCGCGACGAGACAGGCCTCTATTGCTTCGTGACCGCGATCTCGGGGGCAGAAGGTGGCGCCGGCTCCACCTGTGGCAACAGGACCACGCTCGAGCGAGGCATTGTTCTCAGCCTCAATGTAGGTGCCGCATCAGTCACCGCTGCGCTCGTTGCCGACGGCGCCGCGGCTCCCTCGGCTCCCGGGTCATGGACGCGCATCAGCGACAATGTCTTCCTCGACTCTCCGTGACGAGCGACACCGCGAAGTCTTCTGCCCGCCACAACCGGCAATTGCGACATAGTGCATGCGGGCCAGGTAGCGACAGGTAAGTTCCGGTCTGAGTTCTTCCTGGCGGCAGCGCCTGCGTTGAGGTACGCGTGCCATGCTCTCGGAAATCGACACGGACGAGAGGGCAACCATGTGGGAGTTGTTTTTCCAGGTGCTCGGAGTTCTGGTCGGGGGCTGGGCGGGCGCGTACTTCTACGGACGGGCCCGCCGACGTAGAGCGGCTGCTGCCTTCACGGCAGGGCGCGATGCGATCTTCCCCGGATGGGTCGTGGGTAGCCGGCCGTACTGCCGGGCTCCCGGTGGACTACTTGTCGTGACCCAGGACGGCATCCATCACGTTGTCGATCGCGGGATGCCGATCACTCGTCACGACTTGCCCCTCGATCGACTTGAAGTTGTTGCGGTCCGACAAGGCACGCGGGCCGACCACAAGCAGATGCCAGCCGACTGGCTGGTCATGGAGTGTTTGGACGACGACGAGAAGGTCTGGATCGCGTGCCACGAGGGCGAGATGCGCTTCGTGGAACAGGCGTTCGGGCGTTCATCGCGGCCGCCTCAATCGACGTTGCCTTAGCCTCACACTCGGGAACTAGAACACCGCTTGACGACAGGTAAGTCGTGGACTCGGGCGAACACGAAGTCTGCTGTACTCGAGCACTTACCAGTAGGGGCCAGGGTCACTAGCGTCGTCCTATGGGTGATCTGCTGGTGCCGGAGAACTTCACGGTGGCGATGGTTGACGGCGTGCGGGTGGTCCTCACTCGTGCCGCACTCGAAAGCGAGTTCGCTCAGTTTGAGTGGGATGGCGTCCGAGACGCCGCAACGGATCGCAGAGATTTGCAGTGGGAGCGCGAGTTCGATGCCTGGGGCCGCGCCGTCAAGGTGCACGGCCACGACGAGGCGGGACCGCCCCCGCAGATGCCGGGAAATCTACTCGCGCGAGTTCAAATGGTCGTATCCAGTGAGAACGGCGAGGAGTTGAAGAAACTCGATGGGCAGGTCGCCGGCTCCGGTTCCGAATGGCATGCGGAGTGGCGGCACGCTCTGCCCGCGGAAGGCGTAAAGCGCCTCTCCCTGCGGTTCGCCGTCGATGGCGTGCCCAGCGCAGCGTGCCAGCTCCACATCGACTGATACCCCGCCGACTCCGTCTTGCGCTCGCCGGCGCCCCGGCCGGTTCGCCCATCGTGAGAAGGGCGCCTTACGCAGCAGATGTCCGCTGGCCCACCGCCGGTGAGCGACAGCTATGGCTCGACGGTCGGCCCCGGGCTCTTGGGCTCACCCTCGAACGTGCCGTTCGCTTCAGGCGAGAGTCCAGCGCGCGAACATCGGGATCTGTCCCCAAGCTACGGGCGTGACGAACCCGGCGGCGTCCCAGGCGTAGTAGTCCGATTCCAGCAGCCAGATCCACATCGACACGGCGGATGCCAAGGACGGCGCACGGTCGACGTCGAAGTTCTCCCATTCCCACGAGACGAGCCGGATAGGTGACGTGCGTGTCGTCGTCGTCCGTTCGCAGTCGATGTAGAGACGCTGCGCGTCTTGAGTCATGAAGGGAACCCACGACCTGCGCCAAGACGGCTCCGAAGGTAGATCACCCGGTTCTTCACCATGGATGCGCATGTTGAGGCGGTAGGCCGCTATCGCGTCGGAACTGCTGAGGAACTGGTATCCGCCCGGACCGATGTTGCCGTTGCGGCCGCCGTCGCAACCGTCGTGCCAGGACCAGAGCTCGCGGAGCTCGTTCGGCAGCTCTAGACCCAGCTCTGAACTGACGGCATCCAGCTCAGCCTCGGTCAGCCCCGGGCGGAGCGCACCCACGACGGGCGCGCCGAGACGAACCCACTGCACCAACAAGTCCTCAAGCAGGGTTCTCAGCACACCTGAGGCTATCGCCGCGCGCACTCCCACGGGTCTATCGGCGACATCGACGCCGGCACCTCGACTCCGATCCACGAATTGAACGAGACCAGCGCTTACGACAGTTGTGCGGCCGCCGGCTTGACGCATCCCGGAGCGCGCTTCGTGTTGCGCTGGGACTTCGCCTGCCGGACCATTCGCGCATGGCCCTCTCTCCGTACGTCGATCGACTCGTCAAGCGTGGAGGCGCACTGGGTGGTCTCATCTTTGGTTTCGCTGGCTTCTTTGTCGGCTCGGTCGTGGCAGAGCGGCCATTGATCTGGGCTCCAGCAATGGTGGTCGGGTGGTTGCTCGGTGCAGCGGTTGGCTGGCGGATTGCTCGGCGTCGCAGCCCCTCGGTTACGAGGCCCGGCAGTTAGCGATGGATCGGCTCCTCAGGGACCGATCGATGCCCAGCTTCCGGAGGCGCACTTGTCGATGTCCAGCAGTTCACCGCCTGCCCGGGGGATGCGCACGCATGAGGTCATCGCTCGTTCCGCGAAGAAGCCGCTGTGGTTGTGGGCGCAGATCTTCTCGCAGGCGCTGCTGCTCATATTCTGGGCCAACAAGCTTCGTGAGGGTGACGACGGCGCCGCGATTGTCATGACTGTCTTGCTCTCCATTGTTGTGATCTTGAGTGTCGCGGCGGTCTTCGGCTTCCAACGGGTGGAGCTCGTCTTGACCGACGACGCGGTGCTGCTCCGGCGCCGATGGCACCCGATTACCGTCGCACGCGCAGACATTCGTGCCGTCCGAGGTGACATACCTGGGCGTCCCTCATGGTCGGCCAGCCTCATCGTGCAGCTGGATGCCGGTCAGATCGTCACTTTGCCCACGTTCGGGCAGACCGGAGCAACTCTCGTGCCGACGCTGCAGGAGTGGGCCGGCGTCGGAGAGACTCCAACGGTCCGCTGAGCTGACCGGAAGGACTCAAAGCTGAGCGACAGGTAAGCGACGGTCTCGTGGCGGTGGAGCCCGCCGCCGATGGAGTCGCCGTCCTGACTCGCGATGCGTGGGGTTTCAGTCCGCAGCGCCGAAGGTGCGCGGCTCGGTCGCACTCTCCAATTGACATGTCGCGCCCGAGAGGCCATTGGCGCACCGCGGCAAATTCCCGTTCAGTCCTCGATGACGTCGAGTCCCTTCTCGCGGAGCTGCGTGAGGTGGTCCAGCATTCCTTTCAGCACCTCAGGGGGATGGCCTTGCCAGCTCGCTAACTCGGCAACGACGCGCAGCGGGTGGCTCGTCCGGTACGACTGTGTGGGGTTGCCGGGAAAGCGCTTGTTGGTCACGTTCGGGTCGTCCTCGAACGGTCCCGTGGGCTCGACGACGTAGATATGCCCCCGATCCCCACTTCCGGCCAGCGCGGTCGCCAGCTCCGCTCCCCATGCGGCGGTGTCCACGAGCGTGGTGAAGTAGATGTTGTTGGACACCCGGCTTCGCTGGAAGTTGGAACCGTAGCCAGGGACGAGCTCCGCGCCGGCCCCGAGAGCGGATTTCGTGCCGTGGTAAAACGGGCCCTCGACGTGGGCGCAGCGGTCGTAAGTGACCGGCGAGTGGGGGCTGGGCTGCTCTCCCATGACTGTCGTCTCCTCGTCCGTCACGGATCGCTGCGGCTCGCGGATCGCCGGAGCGGCGACGAGAAGCGCGTCGTTGACGCACCCATGGTCCCAGCGATCGCGGTGTGCAAGAAAGTCAGGTCCGCGCCGCTCCCGAGCAGCGGCTCGGACCGAGCATTGAACCGGACAGGTAAGTCGTGGTTCGAGAGTGACCCCGATCGTGCGCGTTGCTGCACGTGTCGGGTTCGTCTCGGCCGGGCGTCGCACCGGTTCAGTCCCACGGACCTACGCTGCAACTGAGGAGGCAGTTGATGGACGAGCACGTGACTGCGCTGGCGGCCGGTCGACGCCATTCCGTTTGCGCCAGCTCGGACGGAACCGTCCGGGCCGTGGGCAATGGCGCCGCCGGCGAGTGCAACGTTCTTGGCTGGACGGGCATCACCACGGTGGCGGCTGGCAACGTTCACACCGCGACGAACACCGGCAAGTCACACACCGTCGGACTTCGCTCGGACGGAACCGTCCTGGCCACGGGCTGGGATCGCGACGGTCAGTGCCAGGTTCTGGAGTGGCGTGAGGTCACAGCCGTCGCGGCAGGCTGGCGACGCACCGTCGCACTCCTTGCGGATGGCACCGTGCGAGCCGTCGGTAGAACAGTTGAACGACAGTGCGAAGTCGGCCCGTGGCGAGAGATGGTCGCGATTGCCGCCGGTGATTGGCATACCGTCGGCGTCAGGGCTGACGGCACCGCAATCGCCACTGGCAACAATCACCACGGCCAGTGCGAAGTCGGCGACTGGCACGGGCTCACAGCTGTCGCCGCGGGCTACCTTCACACCGTCGGTCTTACGGCGATGGGCTCCGTGGTCGCGGCAGGACGTCGCACCGCGCCAGAGTGCGACCTAGCCGGATGGACCGATGTCGACGCCGTGAGCGTGGGGAGCTATCACACAGTCGGTATCAGGGCAGACGGTCGCGTCTACGCGGCCGGAGCCAACGATTACGGACAGTGCGACATCAGTCGTTGGCGAGACATCGTGGCCGTTGCGGCGGGCTCCACCCACACCCTCGGCCTGCGCGCCGACGGCACCGTCATGGCAACGGGGAACAACAGCGATAGCCAGTGCGAGATCTGAGGCTGAGCAGTGCTCGCGCAGAATTCCAGCCGTACCTCGAACGCGTGCGGACGGAGCAACCAAGCCGCCCCCACCGTCAGGTAGCGACAGGTAGGTCGTCTACGACTAGCGTCGCGGAAGATCCGCGCCGAAAGTATCGGCGGCCCGTCACGCGATTTCGAGGTCCGTCCACCCTTTTTGTCGACAGGTTGCGCAGTTGGTCACGGCACGGCGTCGATGAGATCCCAGATGGACGGATTGTCTTGAGCTGCGATGTACGCGGTCGCTGCAGCGGTGGCGCCAGCCTCACTCGAGTACCCAGCTCGTTCGTGGTCGCCGGCTGCCTTTAGCGCCGGCCGGCTGGCCTGCCACACCGGAGCGCTCATGGACATCACTCGAAACACGATGATCGCGTGTCGTCCGGTCGCATCGACTCGACTCTGAGCGTTCTGAAGCTCTTCGACGATCCTGACGGGAACGTCGTTGCCCGTGAATTCTGCCGCGACGGGTGCTGCGATGTCGACCTTGACCGATTCCGGCAGGGCGGTATCCGTACGGACCAGGACGTGCGTCCCGTCGTTCATCTCGAACGCGACCTCCCCGGGGGCGATCCCAGTCGCCTGCTCCGCCGTGAGGACATCGCCGACGGCGAGAGCCGGAAAGCTCGGTGACACCGCTGTGGCGAGCGGAGCGTTCGACGGGCTGGAGCTCGGGGCACGGTCCGGGGCCGAACACCCACCCAGCATCCCCATGGTCAGCAACACCGGGAGCGCAGCGGCAAGATATCGAAAACTCATGGCCCCAATATCGACCCTGATCAGCCTCATCGTCTGGGACCAGGCCATGACGGCCCGTCCCGTCAACGCGCGCCGTCGATCGATTGAGCCCGTCCCGGTCTCGTCCGGGACGGCGCCCGCGGGGAAGCCGAGCCGTCCGCTTTGCGCGGTCCACCCACTCAACCCCTGGGCGCGCTCAAACGGGTACGAGTCGTGAGTGCGGTCATGGCCAGTTCTCGACCGCGAGTGCTTGAGCCGAAGGTGGAGGTCCACGTGGAAGTTGTCCGCGCCTGGGCGGGGGTGAACGACCGCTATGTCGCAGACGGACGGCTGAGCGTCAGTGACTCCCGTCCGCTAGGTGTCGTCCCGGCGGAGTCGGTGGCGGGTTGCGGTAGGCAAGGGCAAGCCAGCGCGCCCACTTGGCGTAGCCGCTCGCCAGGAGCAAGCAACCCAGCGCCAACGCGATCAGCCGGGCGGTCTCGCCAGCATCCGGCTCGAAGCCGACGAGCCGCGCCCGTGTCGGATGGCGAGGGTCGGACAACACCTCCACGACCCCACCCACCGAGTACTCCTCCTCCGCGTGAACGCCAGGGTCCAGAAGGACCGTCTGAGGAGCGATTCCTGGCCAGGTGACCTCCACCTGGCCAGGCACATCGAGAACAGTGCCTAGGACGACAACGCCCCGTTCCTGCAGTTAAGTCGCCTGTCTCCCTTCGTGCGGCCAGATCGAAGTTGAAACCGCACGACGGCTTGAGCCCATTTTCGTGCGGTCGAACTAAGGCGGATGCTCCGCGTGCGTCCGGCTCTGGCCGTGGTGGATGCCTGGACGCGGCTAAGTAATCCGACGCCAGAGCCGCCGCCACGACGGGTCCCCATAGTGCCGGGAGGATTTCTCGAGCGATTCGGGTGAGACGATCGGCGGACCTTCGTGCCTTGGGATGGCTTCCAGTCTGTCGAGTACTTCGACGATGAGGTCGTAGCCGCCACTCGCCTTGGTTCCCTCCTGCAGAGCGCGGCCCTTCGCCGTTGCCCCGAGCTGTCGGTCTCGCGTACCGACCAGCCCACTAGCAACCAGCCGCGCCACGACCTCAGCCAGGACTTCTTGGTTGGGCACGCCGTGATTGTGGTGGTCAGCCGTCGACAACATCCCCCGAACGGACGTCCACCCGCGGGTTGGCAAGGATATGAGAATCAACGCGTCGTCGTAGGTCCAGTCGTCGGCACTGCCCATGCCCGGAGCATATGAGAGTTACGTAGAGTGGGAGCAAGATGTCACGGTCCCACGCGCGCTGCGCGGGTTGGGTCGATCGGGACTGAGTCTCGGAAAAGTCAGCGGCGTACGCAGTGATAGGCCAGAGCGTCAACTCGTCGGTAACGACGTCCGCGACGATGGCGTGGTCGCGGTGGGTCGCTGGCGACGACGGGTGGCTCGGAGCGAGCATCAACTCACGCGAATCAGTGACGCCGAACGGTCCTTGACGCCAAGTAGATCTAGATGTGGTTGTTGCTGAACGATAGGTAAGCAGCGTTTCGACGATGTCTGGTGACATCGCTTGCCTGGTGGGCCTGACCATTCATCTAGGGGCAAGCTCGCCGCGCGAGCGGGCGCGAACCCAGTGTGCACGGCACACTTCCTTCCGACATGAGTCAGCCAACGCTCTGACCGGGGCCGAGGACGACACGCCTGCTCTTGAGGAACCCCGAACCCACCCGGAGGCTGTACGTGCCGTCAGGAAGCGTGCCGCTTGAGCCGGAGTCTGGAACGTCCGAGATCATCGCTCGATCCCCGAAGAAGCCTGCATGGCTGTGGGTGCAAGTGATCGTTCAGTCGATCCTGTTCGCCTATTGGGCGAACAGGTTCCGCGAAAGCGGTGATGCCGACGTCGCCATCGTCATGGCTGTCGGCCTCTTCATCGTCCTCGCCCTGAGCGTCGCAGCTGTGCTCGGGTACCAGCGCGTGACGCTCGTCTTGACCGACAACTCCGTGACACTGCAGCGCAGGTGGCGACCTATCGTCGTCCCACGCACGGCGATACTCGCTGTCCGCGGTGAGATCCCGGGCCGCCCATCGTGGTCGAGCAGCCTCGTCCTCGAGCTCGACGACAAACGAATCGTCACGCTTCCCACGTTCGGCCAGACCGGAAAGGCCTTGGTGCCGAGATTGCAAGATTGGGCCGGCGTCGGAGAGAAACCAACAGAGCACTGACAGCTAGTCGCCTTCGAACATCACGGTGCCGTCCCATGCCGCTCGTCGTGTCCGAACGGCGAGGTAGTCGGTGATCGACTGCGCCATCGCCGCAGCCAGTGGGTCGTCGAGTCGCTCGGCGACGAACGCAATCTCGTCGAGCAACGACTCGCACCGTGCACGGTTCAGCCGAACCGGATCCAGGCCACCCAGCATCGGCAGTGAGTGGAGTTCGTACGCTAATGCGACGCCTGTAAGTCGACGGAAGAGTCGCGCCGAGAGCCAGAGCGCGTCCTGGTCCGACGGGTCAGACTCGAAGACGCCAACGACTTCGTCGTCCTCCGCGTACGTCGCCGGGTCGAGGCGGTCGGCGAATCGATCAATCTGCATGAGAGGAGGATGCCAGCGCGACCTCCGCCGCATCCGCTCTTCGGCAGAGAGCGGACAGCCAAGTCGGCGAAGGAAGGGACGGCTCGGGGTGCAACCGGCTGTGTTGGCCGCTGAACATCACTTCCGCCACGCAGACGTCGTTGAGAACGTCGCTGAACGACAGGTAAGTCGTGCATTGCCGTGGCGTTCGGCGTCCTCCTCGAAGTGCAGTCGGGCGTTCGGGACGGACGACCCCCGGACCAGGCCCCTCAAATCCCCGCGCCAGCACCTTGCTCGAAGCAATGATGTGATCCTCGGAGGAGTTCGGTGACTCAGAAGGGATTGGCCTCGATGCCGGGGAGCGGAACGAAGGGGCCGGGTCGGGTGACCGTCACCGAGCCGCAGTACCTGCATGGGCAACGCGGGAATCGCTCATGACCGTCGAGCAGGATGCACCGGAGACCGTGGTCAGGCTCCGAACGCCGCGTCACAGTTGGATCCAATTGCTCGTCGTCGGCGTGCTCTCGCTCGTGTTCGCTGCGCTATACCGGTCGGTAATTCCGGTCAGCCTCGGCTGGTCGGGGGCGCTCGGCAGGTTCTGGCTGGGCCTTGGCCTGGTTGCGATCGCCGGGGCGTTCTGGCTGCGCACCCGCGGGGTCGACCTGACGCCCGAGTCTGCGGTTATCCGCGGAATCTCGCGGCGCACTGTGCCCTGGCAGGAGATTCAGGGGGTCGTGCGTACCCAGCGTGCCGGCACCTGGGTGATCCACCTCCTGCCCGAGAGCGGCAAGCCGAGAATGCTCCCGGTGGCGATGTCTAGGTTCGGATTCGGGGCGAGCACCCACATGCTCCAATTCCACCAAGTCGGCCAATGGTGGCTCGCGCATCGCACCGTGGACTGGCGCCCCGCCGGGCCGCCATCCTGAGACTCGAAGTCGGCGCGGATCGGCGGGGCCCAGTTCGTCGAAGCCAAGCATCAACGACAGCAGTCTCATCGCACGGTCAAAGCACCTGAACGACAGGTATGTGATGGGTGTCGTTTGAGTGGTGGCACCTCTGCCGGCGGGCATTCTTGCGATTCGGCCACCGTGGCGGTGTGGAGCAGTCCGCATGGACCGGTTTCGAGCGCAATGACACGAGAGCCGGCAGGATCGCACGGTGGCTCGTCCCCTGCGGCAGCAGTCGGGCCGGCGGGCGATCGGGTTGGTGCCCGGTCCGAACTCTTCGGCGCCACCTACGTCGGGCGCGACTGCCCACGTCCGATCCAGGAAAGTCCACCATCGAAGACCACCCATCCGACCAAACAGTTCTGACAGGCTAGTCACATGGGACCTCCCGCATCGCTTCCCCACGGAAGACACGAGCACGGCATGCTTCGGGGCGGTGCTGCTGCTGCGCTATTGGCCGCCTGCGTCGGCAGTTTTCTTGCAGGCCGTGGCTCTAAGGAGGGGAATCCGCAAGACAAATCCTTGACCTCCGCCACTGGTTCCAGCGCGATCAACCCAACCAACGTCTTGCTCACGACGGAGGCCCCGACCCCGAAGCGCGATGCAGTGTTAGGAACTTCGATCATCGGCGCGACCAGTGTCGCCATCGTCGCTTCCCTACGCCTCGGGTACCTGGACGAGTTCGGTGCAAGTTGGGAGGACACTGACCTAAACGGGTACAGCGTTCTAATTCCGTCGCTGGTCGGGCTGGCTTTCCTCGGATGGGCCCTAGGAAGCATATACTTACTGGGTAAGGCGATGTTTGCACGCCGAGCACAGGCGCAACTAGTTTCGCTATTGACGCTACTACTAATTCTCGTGATCGCTGCTTCAAATTCGATTGCTGACATTGATCCATTGCGCGGGGATGTTCAATGGCTTCTGGGGCAGACGGGGTACGTATTGGCATTCGCGGCCCTTATTGCCACGCTGAGTGCCGTCTTGCGGGAATCGGCCGCAGACCTCGACGGCGCAAATGGGCGATGGGCCCTCCTTTTCACCAGCGCAGTATTAATTGGTACGTATCTGCTAGCCTCCATCCCAATCCCCCTTTGGGTGGCGGCAGCATGTCTTATAGGCGTGCTTTTTCTCGTGTTACGCGCAGCTTCTATTGCGCGCACGAAGGGTGCAGACCCCACGATTAGCAGCCTATTTCAAACTAAGTCCTGGCGACGCACATTTCTCGCCATCCCGCCACTGGCAAGCGTCACTCTGGCTGGTTCAATCAACTTAGTTCCATATATCAATAGCGATTGGCTCGAGCACCCTCGAGGGGCGGCGGTCCCACTAATAGTCGCCGCTCTCACCATATTTACATTTAAACCCGTGCGCACGTGGATCGGAGAAACTCGACACGTCTTGAGGCCGGTCGCGACCTATCTCGTCGCTGCCACCATCAGCATTTCGCTAATTGCGGCTTTGTACACGGGAAAGTATATGGCTCTGAGCGTTCAGGAATCCTTCGGCAACCCGACCCCCGCAACAACAGCCGGTTACAGGGCATTACTTGGACTCCAGGCTTCGTATGTATGCCCGTCAGTCCCGACGAGCGCGCTCAGTTTGCTCGTCGGCAGCGGTTCGGGCCGATACCTCGTGTGGGATCCGGTGAACGGGCTATCACGGCTACCTGTCGACGCCACGTCTTTACGGAGTGTCGCCGAGATCACAGACTGCGAAGATTAGCGCGACGCCGGTCGCGTTCTTGGGCGGAGGAATTGAGTCGCGAGTATGATCCGCCTCACCAACAACTGAGGCCTCGCCCGATGAGTTCGCCCTGCTCGAGGCGCGGTCATCCATTATAAGCGTCTCGCAAGATCAGTTTGGGCTTTCTAGCCCGAAGCCAGTTCACACGACTCAATCCGAATTTCCAAACGGATGTAAGGTCGCACATAATGCTTGATAGTCGGCACATAACGCCACGTACATGTTGAAGCGTCCGACACTGAACGACAGCTATGAAGCCATCCCACTCGACCTCGACGAGCTCGGTGACGCTTCGGTGGCTACGTCGAGTGAAACGCCTGCCTCGGCCGGCGACGGTTCACCCCGGTGACCGTCGAGTCCCTCCGGTCCGCATGCCCGCAAAAGTCGGTCAGGGATCGGCACTGTGTATCGACGAGCGGCGGTGACCACGTCTCGCAAGAGAGATGACTTTCGTATCAGGTTCTCCGCCTCCATCGCGGCAAATCCCTCGAGTTGATTTGCAAGCCAAGCACGGACGTCGTCATTGGCGCCACTCGCCTCCCGGATCCTCCACAGGAGATCGTCGACCTCGGTCCGCGAAGCAGGGATGAACTCCGGCCAGACATCGTCTCGGCCGTGCGGATAGCCCAGCAGGTTGTTCATCGCGTTGTTCACAGCACTGAACTGATCTTCCGGATTCTCACAACTCGGCCAGGACGTGAGAACAGCCCGAACCTCATCTCGGTCGAGCCCGAACAGCGTGTGAAACTCCCAGTCCGGGAAGAATGGCCCCTCGACCGCAGCGCGCAGGCATGCCAGGAGAGTCCCCTCGTCACGATCAGTCAGAGACTCGCGCCACGCTCGAACGCCCTTGGAAGAATCATGGCGCACGTCATGGGGCATCTCATCGGGCATCAGGCCACCGAATCTACACTCGACTGAGAGCGCTGACGTTGCCGTTTGACGACAGCTACGCGGCGGCTCGGCCAGGACGCGCAAAGCCTGCAGGCGATCGAACTACTGGGCAAGGGGAGCCCCCAGAAGGCGGTTCGAGGCCATCGCGGTGATGGCGGCCGAAGTGCCGGTCGCGCCAGAGGCGCCCGCACGTCCAGGGAGAGGCTCAGATGTATTGACCGGCCCCAGAAGCCTTGAGCCAGGCGTGCTGCGCGCCGATCACCAGTACGTGGCCACACCGATCGACATTCCAGCGACGACGAAGATTATGCGCCTGCGGTACGCGGGTAGGTGCCGGGACTGCGGGGTCGACCTCGATGCTGGAGTTCGCGCCGTGTACGACCGCTCGACGAAGACGGTGATCTGCGTGACCTGCCCGGTCCCCGACGCAGTCGCCGAGGTCATCAAGCCCGCCGAGATCCTCGAGGTTGTCGAGGCGGTGAGCACTCCCGCCATTCGCAAGCCACGGCCGGCACCTGTCGAGAGCGGCGCGGCCGGCGGATCTGCACGTCGCGAGTACGAGCGTCGATCAGCCAAGCGCGAGGCCCGTATCCGCGATGCCCACCCACGGCTGGGCGGGCTGATTCTCGCGTTGTCCGACGAGCCCCAGAGCACCACCGCTTGGGCACGTGGGGCCAAGGGCGAGGAAGTGCTCGGGCAGGGGTTGGACAGGCTGACGGCCCGCGGGGTGCTGACGCTGCACGATCGCCGCATCCCTCCGACGCGGGCCAACATTGATCACATCGCCGTGAGTCCAGCCGGCGTGTTCGTCATCGATGCCAAGCGCTACAAGGGCCGCCCGCACGTGGTGACCACAGGCGGTCTCTTTCGTCCGCGCATATCGACGCTGGTCGTCGGATCTCGCGTCTCTACGAAGATCGTCGACGGCGTGCACAAGCAGGTTGCCCTCGTTCACGCCGCTCTCGCCAAGGCTGGTTTCCCTGACGTCCCCGTCCGCGGGATGCTCTGTTTCGTCGACGCCGACTGGCCGTTGTTCGGCGGCTCCTTCGTCATCGACGGCGTGGACGTCCTTTGGCCCAAGAAGGCCAGCGAGCAGCTCCTTGCGCCCGGCCTCATCGAAGATGCCGCGGTCAGCGAGATCCATCGCGCCCTCGCCGCCGCGTACCCCGTCGCGTGATCGCCGTGGTCCACTCTGCGGTGGCCCGCCCACCGTTGTCGTTGAACCGTCGATCGAACGGCTCGTAGCCGGCGTAGGTCGTCACTGACCGACAGGTAGGCGCCGGGTGCTGCGCGCATCCGACGGCCGTCATTGCCGTGGAGTTTCCATGGAGTACCGCAGTGATTCAGCCTGCGCGGGGCATGCCCGCTGCGGGATGGTGGTAGCGGAATTGCCTAGTCGTGGTCGTGCCCGGCTTCATCGGGCTGAACCGTGAAGCGACGCGGAAGGAACTCGTCGAGTGGACGACGTCGTCGAACACGGCGATCCGGCTGGGAGGGAACCGATCGCTCCCGATGTCGACGCACTGCGTGGCAGCGCAACGGTCCTGCGGGGGCTGGTTCAGCACCGAAGGAGCGCCCGGCGGTCGCCCATCCTTCGCTCAGGAAGCGGGGCGTAGGACGTGCGCGAAGAGGCCTGTAGCCCTGAGATGAGACGGGTGGAGCAAGGAGGTGCTGATGATGGTTCCGTTCACTATCGCTTGGTCACGTCGACAACTGATCTACGCTCAGGTTCGTGTCCAACGCAATTCGACCGGCAACGCCTGAAGACCTGGTCGCTGGAGCAAGGTCTACGTTGCATCGCCTGAGTTCGACACTCGATCTTGCCGATTCAGGAGATCCGCACGCTTGGGAGACGCTCGCATCGCTCCTTCGGACCTTGATATCAGACGGCAAAGGGAACGGAGTATGCCGGCGATTGGAGCGCGACTTCGGCTACGCATTTCCATCGGTCGTCGTGTCACCCGCGCCTAGTGAGCCAGCGGGAACGGTCCTAGCGTTCGGAAACTTGCCAGACTATCGTGCGGCGAAAATTGATCCCAACCCAAACGGCCCGCGCCGCGAGGTTGGGTTCTTCAGCTGGCTCGATCTAAAGTCCATCAGAATTCCGGTGGCCGCGCAAAGGACGACCTTTTCGTATGCACGCTTGGTGACCGCCGTTGCAAACACCACAGGCTCTCACGTGAGCCACACTGTTCCCGATCTACTCGACCGAGCGAGAGTCTTCGGAGTCAGCGGCATGGCTCTGAGCGCTTTCCTGATCCGCCAGGTTGCGTGGGCGGTCGAGCGTTCGTGCGAAATCGCCTTGTCGGCTGCCGGGCTGGGCGTGGCGGACCACAGAACCACGCGCCCACTACACATCGGGGAATCTACAGTCGCATATGCCGAACTAGGCAACGATTTCGGCAACTTCGAATTCGTGTTTCACGTCACGCCCGCAGAACTGCTGTCGCTCGACTACGGGTCGATCAGTAGGATCTGGGTGGATAAAAGCGGCTCGCTCAGAATCGCGAGCGACAAGAATCTCATTACTGAGATGATTGAAGGAGGGCCCGCCGAGATCGCCCGTCTCCGCTGGTAGTGACCGACCCTCCCTCCCCGGAAATGTGCCTGCCCTGCCCGAGCGGTGTGGCGTATGGACTACCCGCGCCGCTTCCGCACGGCGGCCGCCGTTACCCACGGCGGGGATGTCACTACGCTGTCCCGGTTGCGGTCGTGTTCAGTGCACCCGCGCCACCGGCGGCGGCGGCGTGGTTGTGCGTCTGGCAGACCGGTCGAACCGGAGCGTCACTGGTTTTTGGCGTGGGTGCCGGCGACCGCGTCCGGACGAGCTGACGCCTACGGGTTCTCGGGCGAGGTCGTAGGCGTGGCACGCGAGACGTACAGCAGCCTGGGCGTCCGTGCCCGAACCGCATCGACCGCAAGCCACGCCGCACCAACGGAGCCGAGGGCTACGTACAGAGGCCAGGAGTTTTCATCCTTCGCGACGAGTGCGCCCGCGCTTACGCTCAGCCCGACCAGACCCAGCGCAATGAGAACAGCCCAGAGAAACTCTGCCCTAGTGCCGCCCTCCATCAGGTGCAGCATGGACAAGTTCGGCGATGTCATCTTGCCGCCGCGAAAGTACTCGGACGCGATTCGATACCGCTCTAGATACGCCCGAATGGCTCGCCGCATGGGTGACCAGATCGCGCCGACCGCAAGGAGCCCGAGCACCCAGGTCGACAGATCCCCATAAGAAGCGACGATCACGAACGGAGCGGCAACGGCCCAGACAGCTGCCTCCAGATAAAAGCGTGCGGGCACCATCACACTCGCGACCATCTGGCTCGCTGCCCAAGCGTGGACCTGTGCCAGCGCGTCGAGGCGGCCGGCGTCAGCCTCGTCGTCGGCGAGTTCGCGCGACCATTCCGCGATCCGTCGCATCCGGGCGCGCTGTGTTAGCTGGTCGAGGCCGATCAGGACACCGAACACGGATGCGATCACGGCGGTGACGGCGACAAGGATAGTCAGCAACTGGTCCAAGGGTTTGACTCACTCTCGTGTCTCTCAGGCTCCTACCGGAACTCTCCCAGGTGCGCGACCGTCCGCGTGCACACTCAGCGGCGTAGATATCCAGGGCCCGAGTGCGCCAGACCCGGCAGCGCCTTGGACGTCCCAGGTCGGCCTACCCGTACGGCGACGCACCGGGACCGCGCGGAGGCCGCAGGACAGCCAACGAGCCTACGGAGGCACTTGGGGGTACCTAGGGGCGCGCGCCCCGTGAGGCCCCCCGCCGTTGGCATGGCCGACAAATGCGCGCGTTAACGCCACTTACGCGCTGTTCCTCTCCGTTGACGTGGGAACGGCGGCGCCAACCTCGCACCGCCCGCACTACGGCTGGCTACGCATCTTGGGTGTGCCGGTAGCGCTGGCGAGCGGCCTCTCCAGAGGTCCCAAGCAGCGAACCGATGAACGCCCAGGAGTATCCGCTCGAGCGTGCGCGGGTTACGGCATCGCTGATCGAGCGTTCCGCGTCCGAGCGAGACTGCACCGCCTGGCGTAGCTCGGCGAACGCCCCGGGGTCTCGTTCATTCCCTGCCGACGGCTCGTAGTTCTCGAACCGCCGGGCGAGCTCGTCGGCGTGCTCGAGGATCTCCTGCACTGTGCGCGGCATCTTCATCACCTCAGAAACTTCTCGCGGGCTCTCATCGCATGGACGATCACCGACGCCGTGACACCGTCCACGACGATCTCGAAGATGATCGCCGTGCGGTTGGCGCCGATCACCATCGTGAATCCTTCGTCGAGGTCGAACACCCGAATCGGGTGCGCGTACGCATGCAGGATGTCCTCGTCGCTGACGCCATGCTTGCGCGCGCTCTCCGCGATGATCGGGTCGTCGCCCACAGGCAACAAGTTATCTTGCGTCGCCGTTAGACTCAAGAGTTCTCGGTCGCGGCGTGCGCGTCGCGGCACTCCCCCGGTACGTGGACCACGGCCAAGAGCGCGATCAGCCCGCCGCCGACCGCCCCGCCGCCCCCAGAATCCGCGCGGCCGTCAGGTACCTGACGCCTGTGCGGAGCGCGCGCGAGCCGGTATCGTCCGGGGGTCGAAGGCTAGATCGCCGGATGCGCTCGAACCCCGCGATCGCACGCCAAGATGTGCACCACGAATGGTGCTCGCGGACCCATCGTTTACCCATCGTTTTCAACCCGAGAACGCCGTATGCGACCATGCCGACCGGTCCCCCAGATCCTGCGTTAGTGCAGTTCAGTGCCGCTTTCCACCGACAGGCGCAACCATCCAAAACTCCGCCGCGAAAGCGATCCAGTGTGGGTTCGAATCCCACTCGGGGCACTTGGAAGTGGCTGTGATCTGCGGGAACGTTCCGCGGATCCGGTCAGGATTTGATCCGTTTCGGAAGCCGAGTTGAGTTCAGATGTGCGTGCACCCACCGAATCGCGCTGTTGACCTGCTACAACGCTAGGGAAGCTCGGCTCAGATCCGGCGGCACGAACTGGCATCGTCGCCGTGTACTCACTACTTTGAATCGCGCTTCCCCGTCCGACCGAGCGGTGATGCCCTGCAGCGCTCGATCGCGACGCGGCGGGCTGCCAGCGCCAAGGCAGGATCTCTCGACCGTCCGCGCTCTCAGACTCCACCTGCAGGACCGTCACATAGGTGGCGATAAGCGGCGAGTGGGGAGCAACCTTAGATCGGAGAGCTCGTCCTGCTCCGGCGAGCCGAACGGCACCTCTCTCGGATCGCGGCTGGACCGACTCGACCGACATCGGGCGGATCGACCCTTCGTCCGGATGACCGCAGGCTGAGGCACCGACGCGTTCACGTCGGTGCCTCAGCCCACCATTCCGTCGGGGGACCGTGTCAGGCGGCGAGTGCCACCGTCGGTGGTGTGCGGGCAGCCCGGAGCGCGGGGTAGATCCCAGCGACGGCGCCGATGGCCAAGGTCGCGGCGACCCCGATGACGAGGACGCCAGGTGGCACGACCGGGATCCACCCGTTGGCCAGCGCCCCCAGCGCGGTGACAGCGGCCCCGATCCCGGCTCCCGTGATCCCGCCCAGTGCCGACAACAGCAGGGCTTCGCTGAGGAATTGGGCGGCGATGTGGTGCCGGGTGGCGCCTAGCGCACGGCGCAGACCGATCTCTCGCCGCCGTTCGATGACCGAGATGATCATCGTGTTGGCCACCCCGATCCCGCCGACGAGCAGCCCGATCGATCCCAGTCCGAGCAGCAGGCCGGTGAAGGTCTCGTCGGCGGCGTCTCGGGCCGCTAGGGCGTCCGAGGGTCGGGACACCGCGACGGCGCTGGGCCGCTCGGGTTGGATGGCAGGCGCGATGAGCCCGGCGACCGCGGAGACGGTTGCATCCGTGGACCGCTCGTACAGTCGCGTCGGGTTGCCGGAATTGCCGAACTTCGACGTCGCGACTGGCATCCCGACGAGCGCGGCGATGTCGAGTTCGGGTGCCAGTTGCACCGGGTCGAGGATCCCGACCACGGTCGTGTTGCGTCCGCCCAGCCACACCTGGCGTCCGACTTCGGTGACCCCGAGCCGTTGAGCGGCGATTGCGCCCAGGACCGTCGTCGGGAACTGTGCGGTGGCCTCATCCAGCCAGCTGCCGGCGCGGACGTGGCCTTCCACGACGTCGAGTAGGTCCAGCTCGGTGGCGGTGACCGTCAGTCCGCCGGTCAGGCCGGCGTCCACCGCTCTGCTGCGGTACACCGCGACGTCGTGCAGGTCCGTCGTCGTCGTCGCCATGATGACCCCGGCGATCCGCTCGACCCGAGCTGCCGCGTCGGCAGGCAGCGGCGGCGGCGGCCCGAGCCCACCACCGGAGTCGGAGACCCCTGCGGTGAGGAGGTTGGTGCCCAAAGTCGCCAGCTGCCGGTTCAGTTGTTCCTGACTGGACGCCGAGAGGCCGACTACGGCGACCATCGCGGCGATGCCGATGGCGATGCCGAGGGCGGAGAGCACCGCACGTGCCGGTCGGGCCCGTAGCCCGGCCGAGCCCAGGTGCAGCAAGTCGCCTGCGCGCAACCGGGAGGGACCGGGATCTGACCCCTCGACGGGGCGGGCCGTAGTGGCGGTCACAGCGCTGCCCGCTCACTGCTGTCGATGCCGGTGAGGAGCTGCGCGGCCGAGTCGCCCACGATCCGGCCGTCGGCGAGGGTCACCTGTCGGGGTACCCGGGCTGCGAGCTCGTGGTCGTGGGTGATGACGATGATGGTGGTCCCAGCCGCGTTCAGCTCATGAAGCAGCCCCACAATGCTGGCCCCGGAACGGGAGTCCAGGTTGCCGGTCGGTTCGTCGGCGAGGAGCAGCCGTGGTCGCCCGACGAGGGCGCGGGCGATGGCGACGCGCTGCCGCTCACCCCCGGACAGCTGGTGGGGTCGGTGATCCAGCCGGTGCCCGAGCCCGACGCTCCTCAGCGCGGCGCGGGCCTGGTCCCGGCGTTCGCGGCGCTGAACCCCGGTGTAGAGCAGCCCGTCGGCGACGGAGTCGACCACGATCACCCCGTCGGTGAGGTGGAACTGCTGGAACACAAACCCGATCCGGTGGGCCCGCAACGCCGAGAGGCCCGCGTCGGACAGCCCGTTCACCTCAACACCGTCGACGTACGCCCGACCGGAGGTGGGCTTGTCCAGCGTGCCCATGATGTTGAGCAGGGTGGACTTGCCCGAGCCGCTCGGTCCGACGACGGCGACGAACTCGCCGGGCTCAACCGTCATAGTGACCCCGGCTAGTGCCCGCACCGGGGGTGACCCGTAGCTCTTGGTGACCTTGTCCAGGTGCAGAACGGCGCTCATCGGGTCGGCACCACGACGTCGAGACCCGCACGGATACCTTCGCCGGAGATCTGGACCCGACCGGAGGCGAAGGAGCCTGCAGTCACCGGAAGTACCGTCGTCGGGTCCCCGGCGCGCTCTCCGGGGACCTCGACGCCGAAGGTGGACCCATCGAGGGGGACGAGCGCCTCGACCGGCACCGTCAGTACGCCGTCGGCGAGGGTGCTGGCGAACCGGACGGAGACGTCGGCCTGGGAGAAGGCCGCCGCACCAGCCTGGTCGGCCAGGCTCACGGTGACCGGTACCACGGCCTCCGGGGTGGACCCGTCGGCCCCGGCCCGCTCCACGGCCGCGCCCACGCCGGTCACGGTGGCGGGCAGATCCGTGCCGTCGGGCAGGACGACCGTGACCGCAGCCCCGACGACGGCCAGCTCCTGGTCGCCCAGCGTGAGGTCGATGTCGACGACCTTGTCGGTGCCCGACGTGTTGTACAGCTCGCTGCCGCCGGCCACGTCGGCGCCGAGCCGGCTGGTCAGTGCGGCCACACGCACCGGGGAGTCGGCGAACAGCACCTCCGACCGCGCGACCGTGCCGGCCTGGTCCACGCCGAGGGCCTTCTGCCACCGCTTCACGGCGGCGGCCGTGCGGTCGGTGAAGCGGGCATCGGGTGTGTCCCGGAAGTACCCGAACGTCACCAGGGCCTGCTCCAGTTGCCGGACGTCGTCGCCGTCGCTCATGCCGACGGCGAAGTCCCGCCAGGCCGGAAGCGCACCGGAGAGCAGCACGACCGGGCGGGTGTTGACGGTGTACAGCACGTCCCCGGGGTTGATCGTCGTCCCGACGGGCGGGAGCATCGTGACCACTCCGGCGGGACCCGCAGTCACGGGCACCCCACCCGGAAAGCGCAGGGTCCCGCGCACGGCGGTCTCGGCGACCATCGTCCCGACCGTCACCGGGACGGTCGCCAGGGAGGTCGACGGCGCGCCGTCGGCCTGCGGCGTGGCGCGCGCAACCCAGACGGCGCTCCCCGCGACCACCGCGGCCAGCAGCCCGAGGGCCGCCACCACCCACCACACCTTCCGCCGCCGGTTCGGACCGGCGGGTTCGACCCATTCCTGTGCCCCGTCGCCCCTTGGCGTGGTCGTCAGGGTCGACTCGCCGTCTCCGGTCGGAGTGGTCCCGGGGGTGCCCGAGCGGCGCGCGCCTGCTCGGGACATCAATTCGCCGCCGGCTCGCAGCTGAGGAACTCGTCCTCCGTCAAGCCCTCCGGCACGCTAATGGCCTCCTCCGGGCCAGGGTCCGGGACGTCGTAGCCAAGCGCGCGGTAGCACGCAGCCATGGCCCGGTACTCCTCGTGCACCCGCGCGCTCTCCTCCGGCGTCCAGTTATAGATCGGCGGATCGCCGATCACACCCCGGCAGTCCGCTGCCGCGGACTCGTACTCGGGACCGGCCTCCGTGATCCCCTTGCCCCGGGCGGGGTCCTTCACGTCCAGGCCGCCGTCGCGCATGCACTGGGCCAGCTTGAGGTCGTAGGCGTCCCGCTCAGGGTTGGCGTTATCGGTGCCTTGACCGCTGCTAACGCCGCTACCGCTGCTACTCGTGGACGACGTGGTGGCCGGGCTGCTGGTCGGGGCGGTATCCGTGCCGCAGGCGGCCAGCGCTAGCGCTAGGACTGGCACTGCGAGGAGGGCTGCGGCGCGGGGTCGTGCCGTCGCCCATCGGCGGGTCGGGGCAGTGGGTAAAGCGAACACGAGGTCCTCCTGGGTTAGCGGCAGTCACGCCGCGGGATCGACAGGACCGACCCAACACGTCCGCCGGTTGCCCAGGCGTTCGCAAAAACGCATATGTCCACGAGACGGGCGCTCAGAGGATGTCGTGGGCATATGCGGAAGCGCAGACGCCAGCGCGACCACCGGCCGACTTCACTGGTCGTCGGTCACCAGTTTTCGATGCCGCACCGGATTCGCCGGGCGGGGAGGAGCTCCACCATGACAACCACCCACCGACAACCCACCGTCCCTGGCGAGCCGAACTCCATGGAACGTCTCCTGCTTGTGCTGGCCGCGCTCGTCGTGCTGGTCGCGGTCGGCTGCATCACGCTGGGTCCGCCCGGGGCAGTAGCCGACGCCCGCAGGGCGGTGGCAGCAATGGTCGAGGGGCTGGCCGGGCTGTCGCCGGGCACCATGCCCCGAGCTCAGGTGGAGTCCGTGGCGAACGTGCTGCTCTTCGTCCCGCTGGGGGCCCTGGCGGCACGCGCCCTCAGGCGTCGCACCACGGTGCTCCCCCTGGCCCTGGGTGCCGGCACGTCGGTGCTGGTCGAGCTGACGCAGGCCGCGCTGCCCGGCCGGGTGCCCGACCTGGTCGACGTCGCTGCCAACACCGTTGGAACTGCGCTAGGCGTGGCACTGACCACCGTGCTCTTGGCCTCGTCCCAGCGGCCCACCCCCCGGCGGAACGCCGTCCCCCGCTCGCGCCGGGGTGCCCTCACCGCGCTGGTCTCGGCCCCGCTCGTGCTCGCCGGTGTGACCGGATGCTCGACGGCCGGCTCGGTCGCCTCCTCGGTCGGTTCGACCGAGGCGCCTGTCGCGGCTGAGGTCCCGGCCGGCGCCGCGCTGGACGGAGCAGCGCTGACCGCCCAGGACGGTTGGCTCCCCGACGGAGACGTGCTGTCTCCGTTCGACGACGCGCCCGCCCTGACCCGCTTGGACGACAGCCTGCGCACGGCCGTCCAGGACGCCTTTCGCGACGCGAAGGCCGACGAGGTGGGTTTCCATGTGACCACGGGATGGCGCAGCGCCAGCTACCAAAAATCGCTCTTCGACGACGCCGTGGCCAAGTACGGCAGCCCCGAAGCGGCGCGGGCATGGGTGCTCCCACCCGATGAGTCGTCCCACGTCACGGGCGACGCGGTCGACGTCGGTCCCACCGAAGCGATGTACTGGCTCGCTCAGCACGGGTCGGACTACGGGCTCTGCCAGACGTACGCCAACGAGATGTGGCACTTCGAACTGGCCGTCGAGCGTGGTGGAGAATGCCCCGCACCGGTCGACGCCCCCGCCGCCCGATGACAGTCCTCCTTAGACTCGTCCCATGCGAGTGCTGATAGCCGAGGACGAGCCGTACCTGGCTGACGCCATCCGGGACGGCCTCCGGCTGGAGGCAATCGCATCCGACGTGGTTCACGACGGCGACAGCGCGCTGGAGAACCTGACCGTCAACACCTACGACGTCGTCCTGCTCGACCGCGACCTGCCCGGCACCTCCGGGGACGAGGTGGCCCGGTGGATGATCGCCGCGAACTGGCCGTGCCGGATCCTCATGCTGACCGCGGCCGACCGTCTGGAGGAGAAGATCGCCGGGTTCGAGCTCGGAGCCGACGACTACCTCACCAAGCCCTTCGCGATGCGGGAACTGGTGGTCCGGCTGCGCGCCCTGGCCCGCCGTCCGCTCGAGGGCGCACCACCAGTTATGGAGTTCGCCAGCCTCACCCTGGACCCCTTCCGCCGCGAGGTGTACCGCGACAGCCGGTACGTGGGGCTGACCCGCAAGCAGTTCGCGGTGCTGGAGGTGCTGATGGCCGCTCGCGGCGGGGTCGTCAGCGCGGAAACGCTGCTTGAGCGAGCGTGGGACGAGAACGCCGACCCGTTCACCAACGCGGTCCGGATCACCATCTCGTCGCTGCGCAAGCGCCTGGGCGACCCGTGGCTGATCCACACCGTTCCTGGCGCCGGCTACCAGGTGGGCGCACCGGCGGCTGACTGCGACGGCGCGAGCGGTCCCGACCTCCGGTGAGCGCCCGCCTCCGGCTGACCCTGAGCTACGCGGCGTACCTCGCCGTCGCTGGCCTCGGCACGGTCGCACTGTTGGCCTACGTGCTGCACTTCGTCCCCGATCGCAACCTCAGCGACCCCCTCGGCGCCATCCCGAACCGCGGCGACCTGTTGACCGCGCTGGTGCCGAAGCTGGTGATGGTGCTCGCTCTGCTGGCCGCGATCGGGCTGATCGGTGGCTGGTTCCTGGCCGGCCGTATGCTCCGCCCGCTGCACGCGATCCACTCTGTGGCCCAAAAGGTCGCTGCCGGCTCGCTAGAAGACCGGGTGCGCCTGCCAGGGCGCCGGGACGAGTTCGGCGAGCTCGCCCGCACCTTCGACGCCATGCTCGACCGGATCCAGTCCAGCCTCAACGAGCAGCGCCGGTTCGCCGCCAACGCCTCCCACGAGCTGCGCACCCCCTACGCCGTCGAGCGAGCGATGCTCGACGTAGCGCTGGCAGACCCAGCTGGCGTGGACGTCCCAAAACTGCTGCGCCGGCTCGACCAGACCAACCACCGCGGCACCGAAATGGTGGAGGCTCTGCTCGCTCTGGCCGCCCTCGACCAGGGCCGCACCCCTCCCCTCGTCCCGATCGACCTAGCCGAGCTCACCGCAAACGTCGTCCTCGAACTGACCGAACTGGCCGACCACGCCGGGATTACCCTCATCACCAGTTTTGGTGAGGGCGACCTCGACGGCGCCGCGCCGTTGATCCGGCAGCTGGTGACCAACTTGGTCCTCAACGGCGTCCGGCACAACACCGGCCCGAGCGGACGCGTCGAGGTCACGACCGGGACGACGACCGACGGCCGGTCCGAGCTGCAGGTGGTCAACACCGGCCCGGTGGTTCCGCCCCAACTGCTGACCACGCTCACCGAGCCCTTCGTACGCGGCGCGGGACGTCAAGCGGCCAGCGGATCTCCGGGCGCTGACTCCGCCCCGCTCGGCAGCGGGCTGGGCCTGGCCATCGTGGCCCGCGTGGCACACGTACACGGCGCCGATCTGACGCTCTCCGCGCTGCCCGAGGGTGGTCTGCACGTCCGGGTGACCTTCACCGCACCGGGGGGTATGACCGCCAGGTAGGCAGCCGGCCGGGCACCTCGAGGAGTCCACCGCCTGGTGGCTTTCGGGACAGATAGGCGACCTCGGAGGTCTGATCGATCCGCAGCCACACCTAGGTGATCAGGCCCGTCAAGCTCGTCCTACTCGCGGTGTCACCGGAACGGACTGCGACACACCCGCTCGGGTGGTGGGACAGATACCGCCGGCACAAGCCCTACGCGATCATGTACCGACCGCTGATCGCCGCCGAGGTCATCGAGGAACTCACCGCCCGAGACCCGCACCTGGACTTCGCCAGCACTCGGCGCAACATCCTTACCCGCTGCATCGACGTCAACGCGCTCGTTGGGCTTGAGTTCACGTCCGCTGCCGTCGGCGTCGGCTCGCCGAGCCTTGCTCGCACCTCGAGCGGCTTGCCGGGCCGGGTCTGCTTCGTCCGCATATCCACCGTGGCGGCGTGCGGGTCGACGTACTCACCAATCGCACGATCACGACAGGGTCACCGATCAGAACCTGACCCTCGCGACGAGCTGTCCGAGGCGACACCGTTCCTAATCCGTCCCACGTCGTCAATCTCGCCGCCCAAGCGATGGACGAGGTCCGCCGCCGCGTCGAGCAAGAAACCCTCGGGCACCGCGGCCGCGCCGACGACCCGCTCTACCGAGTCCGCAACATCTTGCATCGCGTCGCGGGTGAGCTGACCGAGCGGCCCTGGGCCCGACTTGTCGACAGCCTGGAACGCGGTGACATAGGCGACAAGGTCTTCGTCGCCCAGCAGTGCTACCAGCAGGTCCGGTCCGCCTTCGACACCTACCTGGCCTACTACGCGGTCGCGGTCATGTGCGCTTGAGTCGTCGGCTCCGAAGTCACGCAGCACTCAGCGGCAGCGCACGTGACTGTCCCGCCGGGGCCGATGAACGCCTCTGCGGCGAGGTGCAATCGTTCGTCGTTTCCTCAGACGTAATGGCTGACCGCCAGGTCGCGTCCCAAGAGTCCGGAGGCGGGCACGTTTCGAAGTGCCGGAATGACGCGGTCCGGGTCCTCGGGATCGTAGATTTCGATCCGGTGCTCGGGATGGCAGGCTTGGGCCCAGAGATCGAATCTGGCGCTGAAGGCTCCCGCCACCGGGTGCTGGAAGTTCTTTGTCCCGGAGATGCACTCACCAACGCGGCCCTCGGCCCAGAGCGCCGCGAACGCCGGATCCTTCATCACAAGCTCACCGACGAGAGCGGCCAAGGCGGTGTCGCCCGGGTGCTTGCCGCTGATCATCCGGTGGTAGGCGACCAGATCACCGGCTTCCTTGGTCCAGTTGGGGTACAGCGCACGCGATCGAGGGTCGAGGAAGAGCAGACGCGCCATAGATGGCCGCTCGCTTGCGATCGTGGGCGCGGAGAAGCGCAGGTGGGGGGCGATAAGAGCGTGCCCGAGCGGGTTCCAGGCAAGAACGTCGTTGCGTCGTCCGAGCAGAACGGCAGGGCGATCGGTGATGAAGGCGAGCATCGACAGGGCTGGGGCACTCGCGATCTCCAGGGGTGGCGCCGCGCGGCCCTTCAGGGGCACCCGCGCCTTTGACAGGTCGAGAACGTGCTCGGTCTCGGTCACGCTGAGTTGCAGGGCCGTGGCGATCGCGAGGAGCACCTGGTCCGAAGCGTGTCGGCTGTGGCCCTGTTCAAGTCGGGTGTAATAGCCGATGCTGACCCCGGCCAGCTGAGCAACCTCCTCGCGCCGAAGTCCACGGACGCGTCGACGGTCGCCGTAACCGGCAAGCTGGGTCCGGGCCGGCGAGAGGTCACCGCGCTTGGCGCGAAGGAATTCGGCGAGCGGTCCTGGACAGTCCATATTTGAAGGCTACGTCGAGCGTCGTCGGGCAACCGACCTCCTGCCATTCCCTCGCAGGGGTAGGACAGTGCGGGATCTGGTACCGGGTTGCAGCACCTCGGACGATGGCGACATGAGATTCCCACCCCCGATCTATGCCTTGGCACTGACGTCATTCGCGTTCGGAACCGCTGAATTCGCCCCGAACGGTCAGTTGTCGTCGGTCGCTGACGGCTTCGCGGTGTCGGTTGCTGACGCCGGCCTGATCACCACCGGTTTCGCGATAGGAGGGGCCATCGGTGGGCCTCTCATCGCAGCCGCGGCGACTCGCGTCCCCCACAAGCACCTGGCCATCATCCTCGTGGGGGTGTTCCTGGTGGCGAACATCCTCACTGCGCTCTCGCCCAGTCTCGTCGTGGCTGTCATCGGCCGCGCCGTCGCGGGCGCCGCGCTCGGCGCCTTCATGGGGATCGCGATCACCATCGCCAGTGACCTCGTCTCGGTGGCAGCGCGCGGTCGCGCGATCGCGTTGGTCTTTTCGGGTCTGACGATCGCGAACGTGCTGGGCGTGGTCATCGGCAACCTCGCTGGTAACGCGTGGGGATGGCGAAGTGTCTTTTGGTTCGTCGTTGGCCTCGCGGTCGTCTCACTCATCGGCCTGACGGCAGCTCTACCTCGAACGGGGGCCTGTTCCGCGGCAGCTGGCAGCGTCGGTACGGCGCTACGAACCGGGCGGTTGTGGATGACGTACGGGGCGATGGCTCTCGCGTATGCCGGCTTGTTCACGATGTTCACCTATATCGAGCCGATCCTGCGTGAACGCGCTGGCGCTTCAGCTGGGAGTGTCGTGTGGTTGTTGCTGCTGTTCGGTGTGGGCCTAGTCGTCGGCACCCACTACGCAGGGAGCTTCGCCGACCGGTCTATCCGTAACACCACGGCTGTGGTGATGATCCTCCTGGTCACGACTCTCGTGGCGTTCTCCTTCCTCGACACCCACCTCCTCGCCGTGATCGTCCTCCTCCCCCTCCTCGGTGCTGCGGGGTTCGGCATGGTTCCGCCGTTGCAGTCGTTCGCCGTCGAGGTCGCCCAGGTAACCTCTCCGTTCATCTCCGCCCTGGCGTCAGCGTCGTTCTTGGCGGGCGTCAGCTTGGGCTCCGCCGTGGGTGGTGAGATCCTCCGTCAGGGCGGCGACTACCACACCCTCCCCCTCGTGGGAGCCGGACTCACGGTGGTGGGGCTGCTCGTCTTCCTCAGGAGCGACACACTGCACAAGCGGGCCGCGACACACGTGCCGATGGTGATGTCCCCGGTGTCGGCGCGTTGACGCGACACCGGCGCCGGTGCGAACTCCCTTGTCCAGAGGCCGCCCATCACATCGCGAGCACCCCGCAAGGGCGACAACTGCCTGCTCCTCGGCGCAGACCTGGCACCCGGCGAGTCACGCCAACGCAGGCCGTTCGCTGGTGAACTGGACCGGGGCGACCTCGGTTACCGCACCGCGGCGCAGTGACGGACGCTGTTACCACGTCGCCCACCGCCAAAGCCACTCCAGGGGCCCGCGTCGGAAGCGGGTCAGCCACAGCGTGGAGAACACCCCCTGCGCCACAAGGATGGCGAAGGGCACCAGGAACACCGCGGCCCCGGACTCGCTCCTACCGAGGTCCCGGAGGTTCCCTGCGAGCCGTTCTGTCGATGACCCTCGGCCGCGGCCCGACGAACATCCAGCGTCGTCGTCAAAGCCGAGGACGGTGAGCACGCACAGGAGGTCGTGCCCGCGAGCGACCCGACGTCGTGCTGGTGGACATCCGCGTGCCCCGGGGCGACGGCCATCCGGCGACGGAGGGCCTTCTCGCGTTGGCCTACCCGCCCAAGGTCATCGTGCCTTGGGTCTTCGGCACCGTCGACCAGGTCCTCGCCGCACTGCGGGTCGGCGCGAGTGGCTTCGCGCTCGAGGACTCACCGCCACCGAAGATGATCGAGGCCGTCCACCACGTCATCGCCAGGGAGCCGATCCCCCTGACGACTTGACTAGGACCCCTAGGTTCTTCTAGGGTATCCCTAGGAAGCAAAGGAAGGTGAAGCCATGGCACGCGTAGGACTTACTCCGGCACGCGTCATTGCCGCTGCTGCCGAACTGGCAGACACGGACGGGTTTGAAAATGTGTCGATGTCCGCGGTCGCTCGGCACTTTGGGGTCAAAGACGCGAGCCTGTATACCCACGTGCGGAGCCTCCAAGAACTACGTTCCGCGGTAGCGGTGCTCTCGCTGGCCGAGCTAGCGGATCAGGTAGGCGCAGCGCTCGCGGGGCGAGCCGGACGCGACGCCCTGGTCGCCTTCGCCAACGCGTACCGCTCGTACGCGCTGGATCATCCTGGGCGGTACGCGTCGACACAGATGACTTTGGAGCCCGCTGTTGCCGAGCAAAGTGCCGCCGGCCGCCACGCGGCTATGACACGAGCCATCCTGCGCGGCTACGCACTCAGCGAACCCGACGAGACGGATGCCGTGCGGTTACTCCATGCCACCTTCCACGGCTATGTACTGCTGGAACGGGGCGGAGGCTTTAGCCGCGGCACGCGCTCCTCCAGTGCGTCGTGGGAACGCGCTCTGAATGTGCTGCACTTCACGCTCAGTCACTGGCCTCCGGCCGGCATCCCCTCGCTACCCAGAAAGGACCCATTGTGAAACAGCTCACCGAAACAGAAGTGCGCGCATCCTTCATCAATATCTCCCTTCGGGAACGGAAGGCTGTCAAGCTGCCCCCTGAATTTGAAACCCTTGTCTGGACAGACCTCGACTACCTGGGGTGGAAAGATCCCAAACTCGCCAACGTTGGTTACGTCGTCACCCACCTCGACGATGGCCCGACCGGGATCATGCTGCGGCAGGCTGAGGGGCGTACCCGCACTCGCGCGCAATGCTCCTGGTGCGAGGACGTCACCCTCCCCAACGACGTTCACTACTTCGCCGCGAAGCGAACGGGGGGCGCCGGACGGGCTGGCAATACGGTGGCAACCCTGGTCTGTGCCAACTTCGAGTGCTCCGCCAATGTGCGAAAGCTCCCTCCTCTGGCCTACACCGGCTTCGATCTGGAAGCGGCTCGAACTAAGCGAATCCACTCGCTCCAACTACGTTCGAGGGTATTCGTCGCGGGGATTCGTTACAACAAGAGCGGTTCGGAACAATAATGCGGACACCGATGCTCGGCGTGTCTAGCCACGTAGCGGCCCGTTCCCATGGCGTTGAGTAACCCCGCCAGCACAAGAAACTGACCGCCACGTAGGCGTCATTCGAAACGTTTCAGTTCGGACGAGATCTCCACCGTGTGACTACCGGTGTCCAAGCAATTTCCTGCCCCCATCCGGCGCGGACGGAAGCCGACGCTCAGATTGTTCAGGTCGATAGTCGTGACCTTGTGCGATCTGCGGTGCGATTACTCATCACCGGAACTCGTCGGAGCGTCTCAGCGCCCGATCTCCCGCACGATAGATCGATTCGCCCCGCTCCCGAGGGTGCCCAGCCGCGACGAGGTGCCCACCAGGTCCCGACCGTGGGCGACCTCGACCCGACCGCAGGCGCATCGGTGTCTCCATTGTGCCCACACGAACTCATCGAGGAAGCCCGCGACCATGACAGACCGAACAGTGCCGATTCGACCCGCTTACCCCAAACTGCTTGTTGCCGTCCTTGCCCTATCGGGGGTGAGCGCCTCGTTCATGCAGACGATCCTCATCCCCATCCAGCCCCAGCTGCCTCAGCTGCTACACGCCTCCGGCCAAGACACCGCTTGGGTCATCACCGCTACCCTTGTCGCCGCAGCGATCAGCAGTCCCATCGCCGGTCGGCTCGGAGATATGTACGGCAAACAACGCATAGCCATGGTGCTTCTCGTGCTACAGCTCTGTGGAGCCATCCTCGCCGCACTGTCCGACACCCTCGCCCCGATGATCATCGCGCGAGTACTTCAGGGCGTAGCCGCCGGTGTCATCCCCCTAGGAATCGCCATCCTGCGCGACGTCCTCCCGCCGCAACGCCTCGGGTCAGCCATCGCCCTCATCAGCGCGACCCTTGGAGTCGGCGGAGCGCTCGGCCTACCCATCAGCGCTCTAGTTGCCGCAAACCTCGACTGGCATGCCCTGTTCTGGATCGCCGCAGCCCTCACCCTTGCCTGCCTGGTTCTCTATGCCAAGGTTGTGCCCGCCGGCTCCCTCCGCGCAGCCGGACGGCTCGACTTTGTCGGAATAGCGGGTCTCACTGTCGGCCTGGTCAGCGCCCTCATTGCCGTGTCCCGCGGCGGACAATGGGGCTGGGGCGACCCGCGAACCCTCATTCTGTTCGTCGGAGGCATCGCGATCCTCATCCTCTGGGGCATCTTCGAACTCCGCGTCACTGATCCTCTCGTCGATCTGCGAGCGAGCGCCAGCAGGCCCGTCTTGCTCACCAACCTCGCCTCTGTCGCGATGGGGTTCGCACTATTTGCCTCAAGCATCGTCTTTCCACAACTACTGCAGCTCCCGCTCGCTACCGGAGTGGGACTCGGACTCTCCCTGGTCGCCGCTGCCCTCGTGCTCGCCCCTGCGGGACTCGCGATGATGGCGATGGCTCCGGTGGCCGGTCGCATACAGCGAGCACGGGGCTCGAAAACACTTCTGATTGTTGGAACCTTCGTCATCGCCATCAGCTACGGAAGCGCTCTGCTCTTTCACGCGGCCTTCTGGCAGATCCTCATCGTCAACACCCTCCTGGGCGCAGGAATCGGACTCGGCTACGCCGCCATGCCGGCACTGATCATGCAGGCTGTTTCCCCAAGCGAAACCGGTGCCGCCAACGGACTCAACGCGCTCATGCGGTCGCTGGGAACAAGCATTGCAGCGGCAGTAGTAGGAGCCGTACTCGCTCAGTCCGCAACAAACACTGGTAACAATCTAGGCCCGAGCGAGACGGGGTTCATGATCACGCTTACCCTCGGCCTCGCCGCAGCACTACTCTGCATTGTCATCGCTTCCTTCATTCCCCAGCGCAGGATTCAGAAGGACGGCCGCGCATCAATGGGCACGTCTGCCATGAGCACCGCCGCCTTTGCGAACTCTTCACAATCGAGGAGGTAGGCACGGTCGGCGCGTCGAGGGCGGATAGGCGTAGAGGTCTCCCGAGGACGCGGTCCTGACGCCACCCATCTGGAGGCCCTCGACGCGTCTGATGGGCGACGCCGTGGCTGAGGACGTGGACTTCTCCAGCCCCGAGATCGCCCCCACGCTGATCATCAGAGTCGAGACCGTGAAGTCGGATGTGACTCGGCTGTTCGCCACTGCGGTCGACAACCGCACATAGACCGCGATGCGCGTGCGTGACGCGGGACTCGTCTGAAGTGACGCGTCTGTCCCACTTCTTGGGCCTACAACCAGTCGTGCTCGCGCGCGTAGCGAGCGGCGTCGTGCCGCGTGCGGGTCTGGGTCTTCTGCATGGCGCTGGACAGATAGTTCCGGACCGTGCCTGGCGCGAGGTGCATCCGGGTCGCGATCTCGGCGACCGAGTACCCGTCCCCGGTCACCCGGAGCAACTCGATCTCCCGGTCTGTCAACGGGCAGTCGTCGGCGATCGCCGCGGCGGAGACGTCTTGGTCGATCCACCTCCGGCCTGCGTGCAGTGCCGTGATGACAGCGGCGATGTGGGCCGGGTCGGCGGACTTGCTGGCGAAGCCCTGGACCCCGAGCTTGAGGGCGCTGCGCAGAACACCTGGTCTGGCGTGGCGCGTGAGCATGAGGATCACCTGATCGGGCAGCACCCGTCGGATCTCTGCGACGGCCTCGAGACCGCCGACGCCGGGCATCTCGAGGTCGATGACCAGCACGTCGGGCAGGTGGGCCAGCGTGGCCCCTACTGCCTCCGCGCCGTCGACGGCCTCCGCCAGCACCGTGATGTCCCCTTCTAGGGGCAGCAGCGACGCAAGCGCCTTCCGGAGCAGGGCCTCGTCGTCGGCGAGCACGACGGTGGTCATCGGACGCTCGCTGTGGTCGTCACCGGGTGGTTGCCGGGAGGTGGTGGGGGGAAGGACGCCGCTGTCAGGAATCGCCCGCCTTCGAGGCGAACCGTGAGCTCGCCGCCGTCGTCCGACACTCGGCGTGCTAGGACGGCAAGCCCCCGCAGCTCCGGTAGCACGTCGTCGACGACGCCGTCGTTGACGATGGTAATGCTGTGCTCCGAGAGCGCGATGCGAACCAGGGTTGCTCGCGAGTGCCGCAAGATGTTGGTCGTCGTCTCCCTTAGCACCTGCCCGAGCAGGTCGATGGCGCGAACGCCGACCTCGGCCGGACGGTCGACGCGGACGTGGATACCCGCCGCTTCGAGGAGATTCCTGGCGTTCTCCAGCTCCACGGAGAGGTTGAGCTTGCGTTGCCCGTACGCGAGTTCTTTGGTCTGCGCGATCGTGTCGCCGACCAGGTCGTAGACCTCGCGCAGCTCCTGCTCCACGCGCTCGGTGTCGCTGTGGATCAGCTTGCGAGCCAACGCGATCTTCAGCTTCACCACGTGCAGGGTGTGGCCCTGGATATCGTGCAGGTCGCTGGCGAAGCGCATCCGTTGGCGGATGAGGGCCAGTTCCGACTCGCGGTCCCGCTCTTCCTCCAGATCCGCCACGACGTCGTAGAACCCCTTGTTAGGGAACATCAGGCCGATCAGGATCACCGTCAGCCCGGTGGGGACGATCACCTCGGAGATGAGGTCGCTCGCGTCGGCCTGGGCGGCGGTCACCAGTCCCAGCACGCCGACCGCGGCCACGTATGCGGCCAACCCAACCGCTGCTGTGCCGCGGTGGCGGGGCAGCTGGGGAATCGTGAGGCCGCCCACGATGGCGATCGAGTAGTACGCCGCCTGCGTCTGGCTGTCCATCACGAGCGCACCGAACGGCCAGACCGCTGCGGCCACGACGAGGCACGGGATCGCCACGCGCGCGATCTCGCCCGCCGTCCATCGCTCGTAGGCAATCAGCGCCGCGACGAGGCCCAGCCCCAGGACGATGGCCTCGAGCCAGGTCTGGGCCTGCCTTGCCACCAGGAGCACCCCGACCACAGCGAGCAGGGGCAGGATCATCGTGAGGTTCAGCGTGCGAAACCGCCGCCGCGACACCCGAGCTGCGGCGGTCGACCGACGCACTGCCGGACGAGGTCCCAGTGCCCGGCGAGGGGGTCGAGCGTCCATGGGGAGCTTCCTGGTCGATGAGCTGACTAGTCCTCCAGTATCGCTCCCGCAGGTCCGGCCCCTCAGTGACGCCATGTCACGGGATTCGCCCACAAATGTCACGCCCACGAGATGACGTCGCGGCACTGGGCGCCAACGCCGGCGGCACGTGGGATGGAGGCATGACATCCGAGACCATCATCGACGTCGACACGCTGAACGTCACCTACGGCGACTTTCATGCCGTGAAGGACCTGTCGTTCCAGGTCGAGCGGGGGGAGCTGTACGCCCTGCTCGGCACCAACGGGGCTGGCAAGACCTCCGCCCTGGAAGTCATCGAAGGGCACCGCAAGGCCTCCTCGGGCGCGGTGCGCGTCTTCGGCACGAACCCGACGAACCGGCGAGCGGTACGACCCCGGATGGGGATCATGCTCCAGGACAGCGGGTTCTCCCCCGATCTCACCGTCTCCGAATCCGTCCGGCTGATCGGACACCTCACCGAGCGCACCGACACGGTCGACCGGGTACTCGGCCTCGTCGACCTCACGAGCAAGACCGACACCAGGGTGTCTTCGCTTTCCGGCGGCGAGAAGCGGCGCCTCGACTTCGCCACCGCCGTATACGGACGACCCGAGCTGATCGTCCTGGACGAGCCCACCACGGGGCTGGACATCCAATCCCGCGACGCCCTCTGGGACGCCGTCGAGCAGCTGCGCGAGGACGGCTCCACCATCGTGCTGACGACCCACTACCTCGAAGAGGCGCAGCAGCACGCCGACCGCGTCGGACTAATGCACCGCGGCCTCCTGCGCCGCCAGGGAACCGTGCCCGAACTGACCCGGGCCCTGCCCGCGACGATCCAGTTCTCCCTCGCCCCCAACGCCCCCGCGCCACCGATGCACTCCGCACCGGTGTCCGACCGGTCCTATCTGATTGAGACCTTCCACCTGCAGGCGGACCTCAAGCAGCTGCTCGACTGGGCAGATGTGCAGGCGGTCGATCTTCGCGAGCTGTCCGCCGCCCCGACCCGGCTGGACGACGTCTTCCGCGCCATGGACACCGAGCCGGCACCCGCCTGAGAACCCAGAAACGGAACCCACCATGCTTCCCATCGCACGCAGCGAACTCAGCCAGATCCTCCGCAACCGCGCCCTCCTGGTCGCCAACCTCATCCCGCCCGTTGCCGCGAGCGCGTTCTTCATCTACAACCGCGACGTGTTCGAGCGCATCGGCAGCCTCGGCTACATCGCGGCCGTGATCGTGTTCACCATCGGCGCGTTCAGCCTGTACACCACCGTGGTGACCACCCTTGCCGCTCGTCGGCAGACCCTCTTCCTCAAGCGGCTGCGCTCCACCGCGGTCAGCGACCCGGCCATCCTTTCCGGACTGGTGCTCCCCGTGGGCGCCATCTCCCTCCTCCAGGTCGGGCTGATTCTCGGGGCATTCGCCACAGTCAGTGGGCGGCCCGCCAACGTCCTGCTCCTCGTGGCGGCGATCGCTGCGGCGTTCGTGATGATGCTGGCCCTGGCCATGGCAACGGCCGGGGTGACGAACTCTCCCGAGCACGCCCAGGTCACCACCTTGCCGCTCAGCCTAGGCACCATCGCCGTGGTCAACTGGGTCGCTATCACCGGCACCGACAGCCTCGCCCCGCTCAAACGGCTGCTACCCGGCGGCTCAGCCACGGAGCTGGTCGTCAACGCCTGGAACGGCGGGGTCCCCCTTGCCGACTCCCTGCTCTTGCTCATCCCGACCCTCGCCTGGGTCGTCGTAGCGATCGCGCTCGCCTCACGGCTGTTCCGCTGGGAGCCGCGACGGTGACCGAGAACACGCCGGCAACGTGCACCGGGCGGGTATGGACGCGGGACTGACGGGCGTAGGTGGAACTCTGGACGCGTCAGGGGAAGGACCGGCGGCGATGCGGGCCTGCCCGTTGCGCAACCGTGCGTTCATGTCGTTGACGTATCGTGCGCGCCATTCGACGGGATGCGATCGGTTGGTCGGCCGATGAGGTCGGCGATGAGGTCGAATTTCTTGCCTGGTCGCCTCACAACTCTCGCCTCAGCATTCAGGCATTCGCTGACAGAACGACGAGCGATGCCTTGACTGAATGATACGACCAGGCGCAGCTCGACATGGTGGCACGCAAGAGCCAGCGGCTCTTCACAACGCCCCAAAGGAAGGAAACACACGATGGACCAGGACACGAATCTCACCCAGAGCATCGCACTCCGACGACTCGGACGGCCCGAGTCGATCGTCGGTGGGATTGCTTTCCTCGGTGTCCGGGGAGTACCAACGGTGGAGGGCGCGATGACGAGGACTACACGTCAGTTCGCGCAAAGCCCGATCGACAGGGGCCTGGAATGAGCGACGTGACCGCGGGTGTTTCTTCAGACGGCCTGGCCCGCAGTGCGGGTGCGGAGCCCACCCTCCCTGAGATTGTCATGCTTTTGCTTTTCAACCCCCGCAATGGTGCAATCTCCGGCGAGGGGCTGACGTTGATGTACACCCTCGGCGGCGCGATGCTCACCGAGCTCGCCATCGGCGGCCACATCGAACTCGACGTCGGAAAGCGCGGCGCGCACGCCGTCGGAGACGGTCCCGCGGATCCGCTCATGCGAGGGGCGTGGAAGCGCGTCCCCAGCTCAGCGAGAAAGATTAGATCGCTCGTGGTCGATATCGGCCCGCGATCAAGGGAGAGCACCCTCAACGCCCTCGTGAAGAGGGGTGAGATTCGCCGGGTTCCGCACCGGTTCCTCGGACTTATCCCGACACATGCGCTCAAGGGTGGCATCACCGATACACGGGAGCGCTTGCTCGGTCCAGTTCGGGCGGCACTGGTGGATGGCGTCGAGCCCGATGGCCGTACCGCTGCACTCATCGCGCTGCTCTCAGCGAGCGGGAATCTCGCCGCGATGCACGCCGACATACCTTGGTCGGGAGAGGTCTACACCCGGGGTAAGAAATTCGAGCGGGGCGAGTGGGGCGCTCGGGCCGCCTCGGAGATCATCGTCGCCACACTCGTCACGCAGGTCGTGGGCAATGCGTTCGCAACAACCTTGGCTACGCTCGCCCGCCCCGACTGAGTGCTCCCGTAGTTCGAACTCTCTCCCCCGCTCCGCGCACGAGTTGGCGTTTGCTTCAGGCATGGTCCCCGAACTTTGTTTCGCCCCTTCAGCAATACCGGCCCTCAATCGGGCCCGCCGACTACCGGGCTGTCCGGAGATCACCCTCGGCGTGGTAGGACAGTGAAGCTTCGCGTCACACGCCGGATCGGCTTGGTCGCGGTCGAATCTGCCGCGGTCCCCGCCGGAACGTGTCCACCCACGCCGCCTTGGTGCTGTACGCCTGGGACGTGAAGTCCGAGCTCACAAGAGCGCATTCGCGTGCGCTCGCACTCAAGCCCACTGTGGCCATCTCGAGCTGCGCGACCGGCAACGAGCGCGCTGCGGAGGTCACGGCCGCGCCGCCGACGCAACAGGCAGCGCGTGTTCCCACCGTCCGACGTCACCTAGAACCCGATCTGCTGCGCAATCGGGCCAGCTGGCTCGAGCTCACGTCGTGGTTGCAAGGTGCTCGCCCTACGACCACGACGCCCGACGGTAGGAACCTCAACGGCTTCAGCTACGCGTGCGCCCGACTTCGCACCCTGACCGTCCCGGACGATCTCGACGATGGCCACCGCACCGTCACGACCCAGCACCGTCACCTTTCACGACCCGTCACCGCATTTAATGACATAGCGTCACTACCGAGCGCCTCGAGTGCGCGGACCGTCCGTCGACCGCGCCGAACCGGAGGGGCTGTTGTTCCGGCTCGCCGCCCGCTCAGCATCTTCTGTCCTTCGACGGCATCTTCCCGTCGACCAGGAAGGTCGTGGTGAGGTTGTCTGCGCACGCACTGTCGCCGTAGATGAAGACGCCGTGGCCGCTCCCATCGACGCTCACCGGCTTCGAACGGTTGTCGAACCTCTCATGCAGCATCGCGCTACCTGCGTAGGGCGTGACCGGGTCGCGACGGTGCTGCACAATCAGATTGTTTTCGGGCGCGTCGTCGACCATAGCGACCGGTACTTCCGCCTGTTCGTACGGCCAGAAGGCGCACGGCATGATGTTGGCTGTCGCGGCGCCGAACACCCGGCACTGCTTGCGATCCTTGGCGACGGCACGCTGGTAGTCCGAGACGTCCCCGGAGAGTCTCGTGTTATCGCATGTCACCGCGAGGAACACCGAGCTGTTGTCGTTGGGAGAAGGCTCAGCGTGCGTGTCGTCGGAGCCGGCGACGTCAGGCGCCAATTCCTTCAGCTGGTTCTCCACGCCGGGCTCGTCTGAGCGGACCACTCACTGCCATGCTGGGCGGTGTCAAGTCAGCTCGCGAGGGGGGACCGATGGTTAGGCGTCGCGGCGCTTGAGGAGCATGGCGGCGACGGCGAGCAGCGCGACTACCCATGCAACGAGCAGCAGTCCTGCCTGCCAGGGTTGAAGTACCCAGACGCCAGCTGGTGGTTGCACCGGCGACGTGCCGGGCGCGATGAAGGCCCACTGTCCTGGGTGGCTGAAGAGGATTCTCCCTAGTTCTGTCGGGAGCAGTGCCTGGACGTTCTGAACCCACACCTCTGACGAGCTTCGGATGAACAAGCTCACCGCGATCGGTACCGCGAACGACAGGCCGAGCGCGCCCGCGATGCCGCCGGCGGTGCTGCGGAGGATCGCACCGATCGCGAGAGCGATGAGACCAGCCAGCACTAGGTAGAGCACCACTCCCAGCTGCGCGCGCCAGTAGAGCGGGTCGCCCAGGTCGATGTCGATGCCCCTTCCTGACAGCATGGCAACGGAGAGCGGGATGGTGATCGCGACAGCGACGGTGCTCATGACGAACGTCGCCACGGCGAAGACCAACGCCTTGCCCAGCAGGGCGGGCACGCGCTTCGGAACGGACGTCAGCGTCGTGCCGATCATTCCCGATCCGTATTCACCAGCCATGAACAGCACGGCGAGAACGCTCACGATCAAGGCGGTGAAGTCGGTGCTCACCGTGCTCGCGTTCACCCCCAAGGCCTGCACGGCCTCGCGGGTGGGTTCGACGTCCGCATTGCCGAAGCCGAGGGACGACGCCAGCTGCGCGCCCACACCAACGGTGAACGCGAGCATCGTCCCGTACAGCCACCAGGTCGAGCGGATGCTGCGGAGCTTGATCCATTCCGACCACACGATGCCCCCGAAACCGAGGTTGTGGCCCGAGGGCGTGAACACTTTCGTGGCGGTCGCGCTCATCGGTTCTCCTCCGCGAGGGTCTGTGTCGTGTGGTACTCGACCTCGTCGCGGGTCAGCGCCATATAAGCGTCTTCGAGGGAGCCTGCGATCGGGGTGAGCTCGTAGACCACCACGCCCGCCGCGGCGGCCAGCTCTGCGATGCGCTCAGCATCGATGCCCGTGACCGAGAGCACGTCGCTCTCGACGAGCGTCACTGCTCCGCCCTCTGTCTCGAGGATTCCGGCGAGCTGCTCCGCGCGGGGCGAGCGCACCCTCACCGTGCCGGCCCCAGCCCCCGCGAGGATCTCGCCGACCGGCGCATCCGCGACGACCCTCCCTCGTCCGAGAACGATGATGTGGTCGGCGGTCTGTGCCATTTCGCTCATCAGGTGCGAGGAGAGGAACACGGTGCGCCCCTCGGCGGCGAGGCTGCGCAGGAACACACGCACCCAGGCCACGCCCTCTGGATCGAGACCGTTGACCGGCTCGTCGAGGATGAGGGTGGCCGGGTCACCGAGGAGCGCCGCGGCGAGGCCGAGTCGCTGGCCCATGCCGAGCGAGAATCCGCCCGCGCGCTGACGCGCCACGGATTCGAGACCGGTGATGCCGATGACCTCGTCCACGCGCTTCTTGCCGATGCGATGGGTCGCCGCGATCGCCAGCAGGTGGTTGCGGGCACTTCGGCCGGGGTGCACCGCTCTGGCGTCGAGCAGTGCCCCGACCTGATGCCGGGGCGCACGGTGCTGGGCGTACGGTTTGCCATTCACTGTGACCGAGCCGTCGGACGGCCGGTCGAGCCCCACGATCATCCGCATCGTCGTCGACTTTCCGGCGCCGTTAGGTCCGAGGAATCCGGTGACCAAGCCCGGGCGCACGGTGAAATCGATGGCGTCGACGGCGGTCTTGGCGCCGTAACGCTTGGTCAGAGAGTGGGCTTCAATCAAGAGACTGACCTCATATCTTGGTGCTGATCGCTCGGAAGGCACGTGTCCACCGGTTTTCGTCTGCGGATGCGGACGACGGATCGATTGAAATCCCTGCCCTAGGGGCAGAGTCAAATCGACGGACCGCGCCGCCGCGGTGATTTGCTCTGAGGGCGAATGCGACCGCCTCACCTCCCCCACCTCGTCCTGAACAAGGGCTCCTTGTCGGCGACGGCTGAAGAATGACCCCGTGGCGTCGGCTGAAAGTGCACCCCCTGCGCGACGCTGTGGAGGGTGATGAGTGTGGAGGACTGGGCAGAGATCCGTCGGCTGCATCGGGTCGAGTCGATGGCGATCAAGGCGATTGCGCGTCGGCTGGGTATCTCGAGGAACGCGGTGCGCCGGGCGCTCGCGCGGGATGCTCCGCCGAAGTACGTGCGGCAGCCTGTGGGGTCGATCGTTGACGCGGTGGAGCCTGCGGTGCGTGAGCTGTTGCAGGCGGTCCCGGACATGCCGGCGACGGTGATCGCGGAGCGGATCGGGTGGGACCGCTCGATCACGGTCTTGAAGGACCGGGTCCGGGAGTTGCGGCCGTACTACCTGCCGCCGGACCCTGCTTCGCGCACCCAGTACGACCCGGGCGAGCGGGTGCAGTGCGATCTGTGGTTCCCGCCGGCGCAGATCCCGGTCGGGTTCGGTCATACCGACAGCCCGCCGGTGCTGGTGATGGTGTCGGGGTACTCGCGGATGATCTTCGCCCGGATGATCCCGACCCGGCAGGCACTGGATCTGATCGCCGGGCACTGGATCTTGCTCCAGCAGATGGGCGCGGTCCCCAAGGAGCTGGTCTGGGACAACGAACCGGCAGTGGGGTCCTGGCGGGCGGGTAAGCCCAAGCTCGCCGACGAGTTCGAGGCGTTCCGCGGGATGTTGGGCATCGCGGTGCACCAGTGCCGCCCGCGCGATCCCGAGGCCAAGGGGCTGGTCGAGCGGGTCAACGGGTACTTCGAGACCTCGTTCCTGCCCGGGCGCACCTTCACCGGCCCAGGCGACTTCAACACCCAGTTGGTGCAGTGGTTGGTCCGGGCCAATGGGCGCCATCACCTCCGGATCGGGTGCGCACCGGTGACCCGGTGGGCCGCGGACCAGGCCGCGATGCTCACGTTGGCGCCGGTGGCCCCGCAGGTCGGCTGGACCACGACGGTGCGCCTGCCCCGCGACCACTACGTCCGGTTGGACTCCAACGACTACTCCGTCGACCCGGTCGCGGTCGGCCGCAAGGTCGTCGTGACCGCGGACCTTGAACAGGTCAGCGTCCACCTCGCCGGGCGCGAGGTCGCTGCCCACCAGCGGTGCTGGGCCCGGCAGCAGACGATCACTGACTCGGTGCACCGCGCCGCCGCCCTGGCGATGCCATCCGCCGCCGCTGAAATCACTGCGCAACCGGGTCCGCAGGTAGCCGGCGAGGACGTCGAGCAGCGTGACCTGCGTGAGTACGACCGCCAGTTCGGTCTGACGGACGTGGCCTGATGAGCGCCACCAAGACCCGAGACGTGGGCGCGGAGATCGCGTTCTTGACCCGAGCGCTGAAGGCCCCAACGGTGCGTGAGGCCGTCGACCGGCTCGCCGAACGCGCCCGCGCCGAGGCGTGGACCCACGAGGAGTTCCTGGCCGCGTGTTTGCAACGGGAGGTCTCCGCCCGCGAGACCCACGGCGGCGAAGGCCGCATCCGGGCTGCCCGGTTCCCTGGCCGCAAGTCGCTCGAGGACTTTGACTACGACCACGCCCGCGGCCTCAAACGCGACCTGATCGCCCACCTCGGCACTCTCGACTTCGTCGCGGCCCGGGACAACGTCGTGTTCCTCGGCCCGCCCGGCACCGGCAAAACCCACCTCGCGACCGGGTTAGCGATCCGCGCCTGCCAAGCCGGCCACCGCGTCCTGTTCGCGACCGCGTCCCAATGGGTCGACCGGCTCGCCGGCGCTCACCACGACAACCGGCTCCAAGACGAGCTACGCCGCCTGGGTCGCTACCCGCTGCTCGTCATCGACGAAGTCGGCTACATCCCGTTCGAGCCCGAAGCGGCGAACCTATTCTTCCAGCTCGTCTCCGCCCGCTATGAACGAGCGTCCCTGATCGTCACCTCCAACAAGCCCTTCGGGCGCTGGGGAGAAGTCCTCGGCGACGACACCGTCGCCGCCGCCATGATCGACCGCCTCGTCCACCACGCCGAAGTCATCGCCCTCAAAGGCGACTCCTACCGACTCAAGAACCGCGACCTCGGCCGCGCGCCAGGCCCGACCGACGACTAACCAACACCGCAGAGGGGTCCACTTTCAGCCGACGACACGGGGTTCACTTTCGACCGACGTTGACACTCCTTCGTGCACCCGAACTACCAGGGCGATGTCTCGACGGTCCGCTCGGATTCCCCGGCTTCACCTGTCGATTCAGTCGCCGGAAGGTGCTGGCGACAGCTGAGCCGCGAGTGATCGTGCTGTTGGGCTGAGCGTGGCCGTGTCCATCCCGGTTCCATGAACACGATCCACTGCTGTGTAGCGGGGAGGGCGCGTGCGAGCGCGACCGGATCCAGTGACGAAGGAGCTGACGTCGCGATCAGCTAGGCGTCCTCAGCCGATCAGGCCGAAGCAGTCGTCGCTGATCTAAAGGCGAAGGGGGTTGCGTGCGGCGAACTTCCACGCCGACCAGGCGGACTCGACGCAATCGGCACGTCTCATCCAGAGCGTCGCCCAGCAGTTCGGGCGACTGGACATCCTGGTCAACAACGCGGGCCTCACCGTTGCTGCCCCGATCGACAGCGAGGACGCCGACGCGTCTGCCCTCGACCGCCAGCTCGCGGTGAACTACACCGGCGTCGTGGCCGCGATCAGGGAGGCTTCCCGCTGCTGCCGAACGGTGGGCGGATCGTGAGCATCCGTACCGGCGCGGCGACGCGGGCCGGCTTTCCCGGGATGGCCGACTATGCAGCCTCCAAGGCGGCCGTCGAGGGCTACAGCCTGGGCGCGGCACGGGATCTGGCGCACCGCGGCATCACGGTCAATGTGATTCAGACCGGGTTCTTCGACACGCACATGAAACCCGCCGACAGCCCGGCCGCAGCCATGTTCCTTCCCAACACGGCGATGGGGAGGTACGGCCGATCGGAGGAGATCGCCGCAGGCGTCGTCTTCCTCGCCAGCCCCGGGGCGTCCTCCATCACCGGCGCGATACTGAGAATCGACGGCGGATACGGCGCGTAGCACGATCGCCGGTCGGTTGACCTCGGTGTTTGCAGGTGCAACGCGCGGGTGCTGACGGTAGGGCAGGCACGGCCCTTGCGCTGATCATGGAACCTTCCGAGTTCCAGATCTGGTAAAGACCGTGCCTGCCCTGCCAACTGCCCTCACCGCGCCCATGCCCAGCAAGTGGTGCGCCGTCGGGTTCCCCACGCAGGCAATCCAGGCGTTGCGCCGATCCCAACCCATCGCCTCGGGCACCCAAACACGCGGGGTGGTGCGCCGAGACCGTCTGCGCCATCTGCACCCTGAGCGCCGCCCAGGCCCAATCTGCCGTGCCTAGTGCCCAGAGGCTCCAAGCACGAAGGTGCCCTTCGTCGGTGCGAGCTCGTCCTTGGCGAGCACAAGGTAGGTGTCCAGGTACTTGGCCCGATCACCTTGCGTTGGTGCGTCCTCAGCGGGATTGTCGAGCTGAAGGCTGATCTCCGGGTTGGAAACGTGGATCCTCGTGCCGCTGGGGGAATCGATCCAGTCGTTGCTGAGGTGCGGGTTCGCGCCCGCGGGCGGGATCGTGCCGATCTCGATGGCGAGCTGATGTCCTTCGGCAAGCGTCCAGTCGTTTGACCTGAGCTCCACCGTGCGGCTTCCCGGGACCACGGCGGCTGCCTGCTCGTTGAACCAGGTCGCCGTTCCGTCGGGCGCCACATCGTACAAGCGAACCAAGACATTACCGTGGCCCTGTGCCGTGAACGTCAGTTCAGGTGTACCGGTCACGCGGGTCGGCGTCGTCACCGGCGTCGACCAGTTAATGAAGCTGTTCGGATCCCCCTCCGGATTGCCGGAGTCGCGAGTGCCGCCGTTGTCCAGGTATCGCCCGTTGTCGAGCTGAATCCTCTGCGAAACGTCTGTGGAGGGCCATGTCTTCTCACTGCGCCAGGCTCCGGTGTTGTCCTGTACTGCGAAGGCCGGCAGATCGGGACGCGCTGCAGCACCCTTGAGGTGCTCGTCGTAGAAGGCAAAGACCTCGTCGTACCAGCCGGCCCGCCCCATCAGCAGCGCGCCGTTCGCGGGGTCGGCGTCATTGCCGCGCACGTGATCCCAGGGCCCGAGCCATGCTCGTTCCGGGCCTTCATGATTGTCGAGGAACTCCCGCATGCCTTCGGCCTCAGTGTTCCACTCGGTGAATCCCTGGGTTACGAGCAAGGGAGTATCGGTGCCCTTCGCTAGAGAGGCAAAATCGCGCTGATCCCAGAACCCGGGATCTGCGGATGTCAGGTCGGCCATGTACTGCAGGCGGCAGGCCGGGTCGATGAGGGCGGCGTTTGCCTGGTACCGCGCCTCGTCATCCGGCATTCCCGGCAGCCACGCCGAGCTCCCGTACACGGTGCCGATGCTGACCGTCGTCGCGCGGGGGATGCCGCCAGACCAGAAATTCCGTTCCAAGTCCCAGATGGGCTCCTGCGCGACAACCGCGCCGAGCGGGTCGAGCCCCAGATTGTTTCCGATGAGACCGGTCATCGCGTCATACGACTTACCGAACATCCCGACCTGGCCGGTCGACCAGGGCTGCGCGGCCGCCCATTCGATCGCCGCCGTCACGTCGGCACGTTCTCCTGGGCCGCCGGCATCCTGGCAGCCCGTCGAGCCTCCGAACCCACGACCGTCGACAAGTACTACTGCATATCCCCGCTCGAGGGCTTTGCCCTCCGAGATCAGATCCGTGAAGCGTTTCGATGGTCCGGCCTGCGTGTGCCCTTCGGGACTGACCTGACCGATATGGCTGAAGTACGGGCCGATCGAGACGATCGGTGTGACCTTCTCACCGTCACCCAGGCCTTCCGGCAAGAGGACATCGGCGTGCAGCTCGGTGTTCGTGTCGTCGGCGGAAGGAAAATACTCCTGCGACCAGGCCGCACCCTCTGGTACGCGCGGGTTGTCCGAATGTGTGACGCCTGCGCTCGTGGACACGTCAGCGGCCGCGGATGCCGCCGCCGCACTGCATCCCGAGATCAGCACGGCCAGCGAAACGACCTTCAGCGCGATCTGTGCGTGAGTTCTCCGATATCGCGAGCGTTGTTCTGTCATGCCTCCCATGGCACTCGAAGACCTCCACCCGCTGCAGTGCCGCAGTGTCACCGGGATGTGTGACACGGCGGCCCTACCAGCCGGGGCTCGGTACGCGGGAGCGTTGGCACGATGAAGCTCCTCGAGCTTGACCTGAAGGAGAAGTCAGGAAAGGTCGGCCTGACCACGCCTGCGAGGCCAGTGGGCTCGCACGGTGCTTCACCAACTGTCGGCGCTCGATCGTGGCCCGATCGTCCGCAAGCCTGTCGCGCTCGACGTCGTTCTCGAGGACGCGCTAGACGACCTGCAAGGGGAAGCAACCGAGCGAAAGATCAATGTTCGTTCGGACCTCTGCCCCGCAGTCGTCGCAGGCGACCCCGACCTGCTCCTACGCGTTGTGGACAATCTGCCCCGCAACTCGGTTCGGTACAACCTGCCCTCGGACAAATGGGCCGACGTACGCCTTTGCACACAGAGCCTGCCGAACCGACCCGGAGAGATCGCGACGCTGGTCGTCGAGAACTCCGGAACAGTCATCGACGCTGGCCAACTCGCTCTCGCGATGGAGCCGTTCACCCGTGACCTCGGCGGCTCACGCACCCGCGAACGGCGGACACGGGCGGCTCATCGATTGCCCCCTCACACGGGCTCGGCCTTCACCTCGCCTCACGCATCGTCGAGGCGACGACGGCACGATCCACCCGACCCCTCGCCCTGAAGGCGGCGTGACCGCATCGGCCATCCTTACGACGCCGAGCAATGACAAGCCCGGATCTCGTGCAGGGGCCTGAAGCCTTCCGCGGGACGACTGAGCGACCCGTTCAGGCCCGCTTGCCCGACACTCACCGGGATTCAAGGCAGCGCGAGATGAAGCGCGCCACACACGTTCCGCCGCTACTTCGTGCTCGAGACAATGTTGGCGATGACAACTCAAACCGCCACTACTTTGGATGGGTACTGGTAGAGATCGCTATTCGGGTGATCTATATTCCTTCGTCCTGCTTCAGTCCTTGGTTCTGCTTCGACGGATCGACCCGGGATCGCCGAAGTCGAACAGCAGGAACGCGCGAAGCCCGGTGTCCTTGGCGCTGCGTATCCGGTCCTCGCAATGGGCCCGCCGGCTGTGGCGGATCTCGAGGTCGGGGAGTTGGGTGCCCGGACCCGCCGGTGGCCGCGTTCGTAGCGAACACGGCGATGGGGTGCCGTCGGTGTCGGTGATGGTCAGCTGCGCACCGGGGTGGGGGCGCTTGCAGACGATCACGCGCATGCCTTAGGGCCAGGCGTTCAGGTGGAGCAGGTCGGTGAGCTCGGCGACCCACGCGCCGTCGCGAACCTCGTCGTGCGCGTCCAACGCCGGCGCCCACACGTCCGTCGGGATGAGTTCGAGCAGGCCAGACGCCGCGGGCAGGGAGTAGCCGACCGAGTACGACAGTCGGTGGGTGGTGCGCCAGTCCAGGGCCGCGTGGGTAGCGCCGGCGCCGTCGATCCGGATCAAGACCTTGCGCCCGGGGCGCGTCCCGGGGATGTGGCCCGGAAGTTGGGCCGAGGCGCACATTCCGTCTATTTGACCCTGCCCCTGGGGCAGGGAGTGCAATCGATCTGTCGTCAGCAGCCGCAGACGGACACAGTGGTGGACGCGCGCCCTCCGAGCGATCAGCACCAGCACATGAGGTCAATCTTCTGATTGAAGCCCATCTTCTAACCGAGCACAACGGACGCACAACTTGGAGTACCAGGTGACCACGTTGACGAATGACACGCTCGCCGGGCGCAAAATCGCCGCCCCCGGTTGGCCCGAACTCTTCGCTGGCGCGGCGGCCTACGCCGCCTCGTTCGCTCTCGTGGCGGTGTTGTTGCCGCTCATCGCAGACGACGCGATTTCGGGGGTCGTCGGACTGGTGGTTTCAGGGCTGATGGGGATGATCGCGTTGGCGGTCGCGGCCCGGATTCGCATCAGAGGACTGTCGGCCTTCGGATTTCGCCGAGCCAGCAGTCGCCAGTTGATCGTCGGTGCAGCGCTTGGGCTCGCCGCCTTCGTCATCGGATCCACCGCGGTCGTCGTGTACGCGCTGATGAGCGGCGATGTTCAGAACGTTCAGACGACCTACCAGGCCGGAGCAGAGGGAGGCCTGATGTCGCTCATGTTCACCTTGGTCGCCGGAGCGATCATCACCCCCATCGGGGAAGAAGCGTTCTTTCGCGGCGTGGTCGCCAACACCGTGCTCGCCCGTTTTGGCCCATTGGTCGGCATCATCGTGAGCGCTGCCATCTTCGCGGTCGCACATGGAATCAATCCGGTCATGATCGTGGCGTTCATTGTCGGAGTCCTTACCGCAGTCCTGTTCCGCTGGTCCGGCTCGATCTGGCCCGGCGTGATGCTGCACGGCGTCAACAACGCGACGGTGTTTCTGCTGCCCGTCGTCAGCGCGACCGTCACCGGCTAACCGGCCTCGATGCACCTGATCCAGATGGGTGCGCTAGTTTCACGGTGCTCAAACACTGGTTAGGCGAGCCGTGCGATGTTGGCCAATGTGGTCGCAAACGCAGTGCTCACCACCTGAGCGACGAGCGCGGCCACGAACCCGGCTGGCCTTCTCACGCGACCACGCCGTAGGTGGTGGCGGGAGCGAGCGATCGCGGCGGCGGCGTTCGCGTTCTGTCTGCTCGGCGGCGTCTTCCAAGGCGACGACACGCTGTCAGCGCCGCCTGCCGCCGCCTACGTGATCGCCGTGCTCTCCTGCGCCGTTCTGCCGCTTCGGCACCGGGCACCCTTGCCACTATGCGGTCACGACCGCGTGCCGGATGCCGGTGGCGCCATTGGACCTTCTGCTGACCCCGCTCATAGTGGTCCCCGCCGTCATCACCGCCCACACGCTCGCCGTGCGCACCGAATGGCGTGCGACGACTGCGGTACCCTTCTTCCCGGAAAAATGCCGAAGCGAGTCGGCTTTCGAGAGGCTGAACTCGATTGAGGACTTCCTTCCCGCCAACTCATATGTTTCTGGCGACGAGGCAGGCGCGATGCCGCCGCCAAACGGCGGAGGGCCCGTCAGATGAGCCTACTGAAGACAGTCTTTGCTCGTTCGCATGCGCGATGACCCGTAGGTGATCTTTGCCCGCGGGATAGCACAGATCGTCTTGCGCAGTAGCGTGACTGGCGGGGTACGTGCGGCCCACATGCGCGGAATGGAAAGCGAGAGACAAATGAAGGTCTTCATCATCGGCATCAGCGGCGCAGTCGGTGGACTGCTTACCGAAAGCCTGAGCACCCGAGACGTCGCCGTAGCCGGGCTCGTGCGACGAGATGACCAACGGGCTGAGCTCCAAGCTCGGGGTGTGGACGCCGCGGTCGGCGACATCGCGACAATGTCGCCCAACGAGCTGGCGGCCGCCTTCAGTGATGCCGACGCGATCGTGTACACGGCTGGGTCGAACGGGGGCGCCAGAGTGATCACGAAGGCCATCGACGGCGACGGTGTTGCCACGGCCATCGCAGCCGCTCGCCTCGCTGGGATCCAGCGGTTCGTGCTTGTCTCCGTGCTGCCGGAGTCTTGGCGTGAGCGCGACCTCGGCGAAGACGTCGAGTACTACTTTGCCGTGAAGAAGGAGGCCGACGTCGCCGTCACGCGTAGCGATCTCAATTGGCTCGTAGTTCGCCCGGCCCTGCTGCACGACGATCCCGCTAAAGGCATGATCTCACTCGGTCCGGCGGAATTTCACGGCGACATTTCCCGACAGGACGTCGCGGAGACCCTTGCAGAGCTCCTGTGCGAGCCACGCATCGGACGCCAGATTCTCGAGTTGAACACCGGGTCGACTCCGATACGCGACGCCGTTCGGGCGAACGTTCGACAGCGTTAGCGCGGCCGCAGACCGGGGCCCGACCATTCCAGCGCGCCGCGGGCGCTCCTACGGTCGCCGAGGGATCGTTGGTGCTGCTCGGTCTCGGTTGATGGATGCAGGGCTCGCCCGGGGAATGAGATCGATGGCGGTTTCTGCGATGCCCTGCAACTGGCTGGAGCCGGTCCCTGCCTTACCGAGTGCCTCGATGCCTCGCAGCACCGCGAGCACGAGGCAGGCGAGCCGGTCAGCGTCGGCCGATTGGTCGATGTCGACATTGCGCTGCGCGGCGCGGATGTCCTGGGCCAGGGCCGACGTGATGCTCGCAAGGGTTCGACGAGACCGGGCGGTAACCCCGGGCCGGGACACGTCGTAGCGGCGGGCGGCCAACGCGCCCGGCCACCCCTCCTCCACGATCAGACGCGCCCCGCGTAGCCGGCGACGCGCAGTCAAAGGAGCGCTAGCGTGGGACGCAAAGACCTCCTGGTCGTCGGGCGGAATCTCAGCAGCTCCACTGCACGACCGGAGGTCTTCGCCTGTCCACGACCCGCTACCGCGCGTGGCACACTCCCTCAACCAACGTCCGTGGGCAGTACAACTAGTAAGCTCAATCCCCTCGGGCACGTGAAGGGCCGACGCCGCATCCGAACGTCGCTTACGGGGCCTGGTCGTTCTACAGCATCCGACGGATCCTGCCATAGACGTCGAGCTGGGCAGGGTTGTAGAGGTCGCCCAGGGCCTGGCGGATGGTTCTTTCGGTGAATGCCGCACCGTGCAACGTTCGCGATCCGCGGTCACTCATCCAGGGGTAACGACTGATGAGAGCGCTCAACTGCGGCGCATACTGCTCCGCGAGCGTCTGGCGTGTCGCCTCGTCCGCATCCGGCGGCAGTGCGTCGAACTCCCCCGCGGCGGAGTTTGTTCTCATGTCGACCATGTTTTGGCGGAGATCGCGCAACTCTGCGAGGCCGAAGACCCGTGAGTAGACGAGCAACATAGATCGATCCGTCTCGGACAAGTCCGCAACCAGAGGGCCGAGGCCGGCCGGCATGTCCGTCGACGATCGCTGCCCGAGAAGCAGCGAGAGCTCGGCTCTCACGCGGCTCAACCGCGCGATGGTGACCTTCAGTTCCTCGTCCAGTTCTCGTAGCGCGACATCCGGGTCGACGTCAACCCTCCCCATCGCCGCGATCTGTGCGAGCGGCATGCCGAGGTCCGTCAACCGAGTGATTCGCAGCAGACTCACAAGGTGACGAACCTCGTATTGCTTGTAGCCGTTAGACGCTCGATGGGGCTCGTCGAGAAGCTCGATCTCGTGGTAGTGCCTGATCGCCTTGACGGTCGTACCCGCTAGCTTGGCAAGCTGCTTCGTGCTCCACGCCATGGTGAGACTCCCCTGCCACGCCGGCGACAATTCGGCTCGACCTCGTCACGATTGTAGGGCGACGCCGTGGGCGACTACGAGGAGGCCCTCTGACGTCACCGTAGGTGACGACGAAGTGTCGGCCTTGGTCGGCGGCGGTGCTGCGCTGGTCGCGTCAACTGCGTGACGACGCTCGATTCGGCGTAGTATCCGGGCACTTCGGGTTCAGGCGGTCCATCGCGGCCGCCCGCGACAGCATGAACGACCGCACCTGCCAGCCGACGCGGCGTCCCGTCAGGAGTGACCAACTGTGGCGGCACGCCCTCGGGGCACTCGGCACCTCCCACCTGGTCCAGGAGCACCCGCGCACCGGTTCGACGATCGATCGCCGAGAACTCAAACAAGCCGTCCTCGGTGATGTGGATGGAGAACACCGGCGACCCGTCCTGGTCGAGCAGAACGTTCTCCATTGGATCGGTCTGCTCATGCTGGAGGGTCGTTTCACCCGTGGCGACCTCGATGAGGAAGAGGTCGGTCGAGGCGGTTCGCTTGTTCATTGCGACAGTCATGCTGCCCGGGTGCGACGGCAAAGGGGCTCTTCGCAATCGAGGGTGTAGCGGCGGTCTGATCGCGGGCGGCGCGTCGGTGTCTGGGTAGAGGTCGAGGCCTTCCGATGATGGGAGTTCTCACACAGCCCAGCCGGAAGACCTCGACGTGTTCGAAACTACCTTCGGTGACCCTGACTTGACCACGTTCACTCGCGTCGACGAGCTCGGTCTCGTCGTCGTCGGCCAACGCCTCGAGCCCGACCGCGCCGTGCTGTCCTGCCGGGTCGCCGCGCAGGACCAGTGGTGTCGCCGGTGCGGGGCCGAAGGCGTTGCGCGGGACTCGCTCGTGCGCCGGCTCGCGCACGAGCCGTTCGGGTGGCGCCCCACCGTGCTGGAAGTCCGGCTGCGCCGGTACCGGTGCCCAGGCTGCGCACACGTGTGGCGCCAAGACGCCGACGCTGCGGCCGAGCCCGGGCGAAGCTGTCCCGGCGCGCGGTCCGGTGGGCGTTAGAAGCACTGGTGGTCCAGCATCTGACGGTCGCGCGGATCGCGGAGGCGTTGGCGGTGTCGTGGAACACGGCCAACAACGCGGTCCTGGCCGAAGGACAACGCCGGCTCATCGAGGACCCGACCCGGTTCAACGGCGTGGCCGTGATCGGCGTCGATGAGCACGTGTGGCGCCACACCCGCCGCGGCGACAAGTTCGTCACCGTCATCATCGACCTCACCCCGATCAGGGACGGCACCGGGACCGCGCGGTTGCTCGACATGGTGCCGGGCCGCTCCAAACAGGTCTTCAAGACCTGGCTCGCCGAGCGCCCCGAGGACTGGCGGGCGCGGGTGGAGGTCGTCGCGATGGACGGGTTCACCGGCTTCAAGACCGCCGCCGCCGAAGAGCTACCCGAGGCCGTCGCAGTCATGGATCCCTTCCACGTCGCGCGTCTGGGTGCAGACGCGATGGACCGGTGCCGGCGCCGGGTCCAGCAAGACCTGCACGGTCACCGCGGGCACAAGGACGATCCGCTCTACCGGGCGCGGCGCACCCTGCACACCGGCGTCGACCTGCTCACCGACCGGCAGCGGGCCCGGCTCGAGGCCCTGTTCGCGGCCGACGAGCACGTCGAGGTCGAAGCCACCTGGGGCGTCTACCAGCAGATGGTCGCTGCCTACCGCCACCCCGACCGCCAGCACGGGCGAACCCTGATGGAACAGCTGATCGCCTCGGTCAGCTCCGGCGTCCCCGCCGCGCTGCGCGAGGTCATCACCCTCGGACGGACCTTGAAGAAGCGAGCCGCCGACGTGCTGGCCTACTTCGATAGACCCGGCACGAGCAACGGGCCGACGGAGGCGATCAACGGCCGACTCGAACACCTGCGCGGCTCAGCCCTGGGGTTCCGGAACCTCGCCCACTACATCGCGCGCAGTCTCCTGGAAACCGGTGGCTTCCGACCCCAACTACACCCTCGAATGCGATGAGCCGGCAAAGGGTCAGCGCCGAAGACCCGCGACCCGGGCGGCAGAGGTGAAGAGTTGACTGCCGGCTCGTCCGGTCTGCAGAGGTCGACCCGGTGCAGGCGCCCGTCCTCGTAGCCGTCGGCGTCCTGAAGATAATTGCGTCGGCCCGTTAGCCGGTGTGAGATGGGCGATCCGCGCTCCGTCCGGAGAGATCGACGGACTGGCGGCTACCGGATCTGCGAAGAGCTCCTAGACATCGATCAGGCGGGGTGGGGAACTGTGATTTCCTTGCGACGTCATGCGTACTCCTTCTCAGGACTCTTGCTGGCGTCGGACCGGCACGGGAAGCGGGTCAGAGTGCGCACGACAACTCGCCGACGGGCAGTTCGAGGTCGATGAGGTACGCCGCGGCGATCTCGTCCACGCACGGGCTGCCGCCCGATGAGACGACGGTGTGGCCTTCGCCCTCAACCGTCAGCAGAGTGCTGCCGAGCGAGTCGGCGAGGCTGACCCCGTTCGAGTGCGGCGTGGTGGGGTCGCCCGTGATCGACACGACGAGCGTAGCGGGAAGCCCTTCAATGTCCTGCGCGATGGGAATGTTCAGCTCGCCGGTCGCCGGCCAATCGGCGCACTGATAGCGGGCTTCCTTGGTCACGTCGGTGCCCGGGTCCATGAACGGCGCCTGCTCGTAGGCATCCGCGCGCAGCTGTGCGAGGTCGCCGGACGAGAGCATTGTTTCATCGACGCAGTTGATCGCCATGAGCGCCTCTAGGCTGCCGTCGGAGGTATCGGCCTCGACCTCAAAGCCGCCTACGCCGTTCGCGAGTTCGAGCAGCTGGTCTCCACGTCCCTGCTGCACCTCCTGTAGGCCGGCGACGATACGCGGCCACGAATCGGGCGAGTACAAGCCGCCCATCACGCCGCCGAGAGCAGTCTCAAAATTGAGCTCCGCGTCCAGCGCGGGTACCGGACTCTTCCCGAGCGGCTGAACGATGGCTTGGAACGCCGCGGTCCATCCGGCGGGGTCGGTGCCCAACGGGCAGTCTTGCTGCGTCGCGCACGAGGCTGCCATAGCGTCGAATGTCGCCTGAAATCCGCTGTAGGACGCGGGCAGTCGATCCTGCAGCGGCATCGTGGGATCGAATGCTCCGTCGAGGATCATCGCCCGGACGTTCTCGGGGAACTCCTCGGCGTAAACCGTGCCGAGGCGCGAGCCGTAGCTTTGTCCGAGGAAGTTGAGCTTGTCCTCGCCGAGCGCCTCGCGGAGCACGTCCATGTCGTGAGCGGTGGTGCGGCTCCCCACGTTCGCGAGGGCCTCCATGCCTCCCGATCCCTCAGCGCACCGCTCGACGAGAGCACGGGTGTCTGCCTCGGTGAGCGCCGGCGCGACTGTGCCGAGGCGTTCGAACACCTCATCGCCCGCCGTCTGGTTGTCTTCGGAGTAGCAATCAACGGCCGGCTTGGTGGCGCCGACCCCGCGGGGGTCGAATCCGATCAGGTCGAAGCGCTCGGTAATCGCGCTCTCCGCCATTGTCACCGATGCAGCTATCGTCGTGAGAAGTCCGGCTACTCCCGGGCCGCCCGGGTTGTAGAGCAACGAGCCCATCGATTCGCCCCGGGCAGCGATCCGGACCACTGCAACCGACGCTGTCTCGCCTCGAGGGTCGGAGTAGGCCAACGGCACCTCGAGCCGTGCGCACTCCGATTCGGGCGAAAGCGGGAAATACTTCTCGTCGAGCGCCGTGACCGCGTAGTCTCCGCATTCCTCCCACGTGAGGTCCTGCGAGTAGAACCTATCGAGCGCGCCCTCTGCCGTGGCGCCTTCGGTCTTCGGCGACGCGCACCCAGCCAACGCGACTAAGAGCGCTCCCGACACCGCGACAGCTGCCACCCGACGCCATCCACTGAATCTATTAGTCGACATCTGTTCTCCTTGATCTGGAGCGACGCCGTCAGCGGCACCGCGGCTTTGAGGTTGGGCGAACTCTTTGCTCGACCGAGGGCTCGCGCGAATGGCCTGGGAACCATGGGGACCACTAGAAACTGTGACCTCGGGCCAGGGTCAAGTCCGACCGCGTCCCCACCCCCGAAGCCGCTGCACATCGCGACAATGATCCCGCGCGCGTTGCGGAACTGATCGTTGCCGGCCCCGTGAAGACGTTTTTCGTTGCTTTCCGCCCGCTGACGAGGGGACGCCGGGGTGCTCTCGCCGCTCATCGTTCAGAACTGGACCTCCAACGGCTAGCCGGTTGACTGTGCCCCAAGGTCACAGGTTTGACTCGACGAATGACCTCCCCCACCGTTCGACACGTTCGAGTTCGCCTCGCCACGCTCACGCTCGCCGGATTGGGACTGACCGGGTGCGCGGCGGTGACTTCGCCCGCCGCTTCGAGCTCGCCACCAACCCTCTCGTCGGCCGAAGGGTCTGCGCAAGCGGCGGGCGAATTCGCGAACCTCGAGGAGAAATACGATGCGAGACTCGGCGTCTATGCCCTGGATACGGCAACCTGGGCCGAGGTGGCGTGGAGAGATGACGAACGGTTCGCCTACGCGTCCACTGTCAAAGCTATGGCTGCTGCGGCCGTGCTCGACACAGTGGGACTGGCCGGATTGGCGAGAACTGTGCCGATCGACGCGGCCGACATTGTCACGTATTCCCCGGTCACCGAGCTCCACATCGGCGGCACAATGACACTGGGCGAGATTGCTGAGGCCGCAATCACCGTCAGCGATAACACCGCCGCCAATCTCATGTTCGATGCGCTCGGTGGCCCCGCCAGCCTTGGCGCAGCGCTGATCGAACTTGGCGATGAGACCTCGGTGGTCTCGCGCGCCGAACCGGATCTGAACGAAGCTCTGCCCGGCGACGATCGAGACACGACCACGCCGCGAGCATTCGCCGCCAACCTCGATGAGTACCTGTTCGGCGATCGACTCACCGACCCTGAGAAGTCCCAACTGGAGGCATGGCTGATCGCGACGCAGACAGGTGATGCCTTGGTCCGCGCCGAGCTTCCCGCGGACTGGATCGTCGGGGATAAGTCCGGGGCAGGCGGGTACGGCACCCGAAACGACCTGGCCCTCATTCGCCCGCCCGAGCGCGCGCCGATCATCATCTCGGTCATGTCCAGACGTGCCGAGCCGGATGCCGAGTATGACGACGCACTGATTGCGGAAGCGGCCGCGGCCGCGATCGCCGCCCTCGACGCGGTGGATGAGCAATGACCCGGTGCCGAAACTGAAGCCGCGCCCTCAGCGCATGGCCGCCGACAGATCGAGTCGGCCATCCCGATGCGGCCGCCCACCCCGACCGTGGGCCGGGGCGTGGTCACGATGTCGATCGTGGTCGGCCCCCAGGCGCAGCATGACGGTGACTTCGCGCCGGCGAGCTCGGGCGGCACCGAGTACCGGTTGCCGCGGAAGGACTCCAACGCCTGCGCTGAGACCGTCCGCTCCACGGCCTGCGGCGGGGAACCGAGCCGGGACCGGACCAGCCGTACGGTCGCGGCCAACGCCCAGATGGTGGTCTTGCCGGTCTGGGTGGACCGGACCCGGGCGTCCCCGCAGCGGGCACGGACGCACCACGACCCCGTACTGCTTGGCGACCCCCGTGAACGACGCGCTCACACGCCCGGTCCTAGGCGAGATGACGGTCACCATCCGGTCGCAGCGCCAGTCCCGGGTGATCCCGCCTGAGGCGCGGGCGATACGGTCCAAGCCGTCCACGAGGTGGGGCTGGTCCTCGGAATCACACAGCACCCGCGCCACAGAACGAGTTACGCCTTGACGAGCGCCCCGGCGGCGCAAGAGATGGGCGGGGGCGCGCAACGCCTGGGGGATGCGGGCCGAGGTCGAAGGGTCTCCTTCACTCGGGGGCTTGCGGCTCACCGAGGTGGTGATCTCAGCCGCCACGAGGCGTAGCTTCACGTTGCAGTTCTTCGACCAGTGGCGGACCGGCGCACGGGCCTCGTTGAGTCACCGCGAAACTGTCTTGGATGGTTGAAAAGTCTCCACTTACTCGTCGCGAATGGCTGATTTTGATCGTGCGCAACCACGGCAACCGCTCCCCCGGCACTCGCTCCTTCGCAGGTCACCGCCGCAAATCGTCAAGGACAGTAGAGATCAGACTCCGCCCGCTGATCTCGATCCAGTGTGGGTTCGAATCCCACTCGGGGCACTAGAAATAGGCTTTGAAATGCAGGAACGCTCGTGGAGGTGGTACGGACCACTCAGAGATTCTGACCTACTCGTCGTTTACTCGTCAGAAATGAACTTCTCTCACCGAGCACCTCCTGACCACCGGGGCCGCGTGTACCAACGGCTGGGCCAGCGCGACCGCCGTGTCACCTGGACTCCTGGACGCCCATACGCAGATCCACCCGGTATCTGGCCGGGCCTCCTCACCACCCCGGTCCCACCCGGCCACACGCCACCAAGACTCCCCGCTTGTGTGGCGGCACAGCGTGGTTCGTGATCACCCTGTCGCGGTGGTGATAAGCCTGTCGTTACCTCGGTGACGGCCAGCCGGCTCCTACTACCTGACGTACGCCGCTTCAGCCGCCGAGCAGTCCCCCGAGCCCGCCGCTTCGGCTGCTGCTGCTCTGGGTCCCGCCCTGGACTACCGACTCGCTCGGCTGGATGAGGACATAGCCCTGACCGCCAAAAGCCATCTGGATGGTCTCACCGTTGCCGCCGCGCAGCAGGGATTTGAGGCCGCCGGTGTCAACCCGGACGTCCATGGTCACCCCCGAGGTCCACATGACGACAGCCTGCGCGTCACCGAAGGTCGGCGCGCTCGCGACGTCCAACGCGACTGGGTCGCCTTTCGTCGTGATGGCGACGTATCCCGTGCCGCGCATAGACACGTTGAACAGTCCACCAGCCATCATTGCGCCGTTGGCGTGGATGCGGTGGATGTCCCACTCGATGGAGGAGGAGAACGCGAGGACGTTGGCGCCGTTCACGGAGATCGCATCATCCTCCAGATACATGACCTGGATCTCGGAGGCGACGTCCGCGATGAACAGCTCGCCCGCACCGGTGCACTGCATCATGTCCACTCCCTCGCCGGTCAGCTTGGACTTGACGAACTTGTCCAGACCGCCCGAACCGGTGTTCGCGAAGTGGACGTCACCCTGGTAGGCGACCATCGAACCGGTCTTGGCCCACACAGGACCGAAGCCCATCTGGACCTTCAGGAGCTTCTTGTTCTGGAGCGAGAAGGGGTCTTGGGAGGTGTTCTCCCGGAACTCCTGGAACAGGGAACCGTGAACGGCCATCGCTGTCGTCTCCTCGTGCCTCGTGTCCGCGGCCCCGAGACCGGACCGATCCTGACTGTACCGAAATGTTCCGGTCTGTGTAGTCTGATTCGAAGATGAACGCGCAGATCAACGCTGGTCCGCGCACCCTCTGGCGGAGGAACTGACATGGGCTTCTTGGACAAGGCAAAGGCCGCGGCCACCGACCTTGCAGCGAAGGCTGACACGGCGTTGACCAACTCGGGACTAGGTGCACCGAGGCCTCCAGGTGCTGGTGATGCGGACAAGTACTTCCGCGACCTGGGAGTCCTGACGTACCTCGAGGCGACCGGGCGCGCTGCTGGACCCGAAGATCATGTGCGGGTGATGACGGCTCTACAACAGCTGGATGAGCACGGTGCGCTCCGCTCGTTCGCGCTGCACACGTCTCCGCCGCCGGCGCCCGGGGCAGCCAGCACGGGGAACCAGAGCGCGTTCCCACCGCCGCCCGGAGCGGCCGGTTCGCCGGCGCCGCCGCCCGGCGCCGCACCGCAATGGCAGGCTCCGCCGGCCTCTCCGCCCCCGCCACCCTCGTGGATGACCAAGGACGGCGACGCATAGTCGGTCGGACCCCGCACAGGTCGGGCGCCATGGCGCCCCGGCCCTTGAACGAGGCTGATCGACCGCGGCCGCTCTGGCCGCGCCGATGAGGCCGGCGCCCCGACGGTTCGGGTGGGACCCGTCATTGATCATCCCCGGCACGAACTGTCGTCCCCGGCCTGCTCGAGATCCCGGGCGTCGGGCCTGTCGCTGGCGGTGCCGTGCTCTCCGCTTGGTCCTACCGCGGACGCATCCGCACCGAGGTCGGCTTCGCCGCCCTGGCTGGCGCAGCGCCACTGCCAGCTTCGTCCGGCAAGACGGTCCGTCACCGGCTATCGCGCAACGGCGACCGCCAGCTCAACCGCGCCCAGGACGTCAGCGCCAGAATCCGTATCTTCGACGACGCGCCAACCGCGCCTACGTCGAACGCCGCACCGCCGAGGGCCAAACGCGACGCGAAATCGGGACTGTCTGGCGCATCATCACTCTCAAGCTCACGCCAGGCGCTCTCTTGTCGGAGAACGAACTCGCGGCCGAACTCGGCATGTCGCGAACACCCATACGTGCCGCGCTCATGCTCCTGTCCCAGGAAGGACTGGTTCAGATCTTCCCGAGGATCGGCTCATTCGTCTCGCGCGTCGACCCTCAGCGTGTCGCCGATGCGCAGTTCCTTCGGGAGGCAGTCGAACTGGCGTCACTGGACGACGTTCCAGCCGAACCTGATGCCGAGTTGACGAATCAACTCGGAGAGAACCTCGCCCAGCAGCAACTTGTCGTCGAGGGCGACTACGAACAGTTTTTCTTGCTTGACGAACACTTCCATCAGTGACTCATGCGCTTGGCTGGACACGACGGCACCTGGCGGTCCGTGGTAGCCGCGAAGGGGCACTTGGACCGCGCCCGACGCCTTGGACTCAACGAAGTCGGCAGCGTCCGGGTCTTCGTCGAACAGCACTCTGGCGTCCTCGATGCGCTATTGCGCGGCGGCGCGGAAGAAGCTCGACCACTCATGCGCAAGCACCTCCGTGAGATCTTCGACGACATCGAACGCGTCCGCGCGCACTCGCCGGAATTGTTCGCCTCCAACGCCGGGATTCCGCCACGAAAAGGCGTCGCCATCTGGGCCTGATGCTCCTCGTCGTCCTCCTACTTATCGGGTCATAGCGCGAGTTTGAAGCCGCCAGATGCTGAGGGAGCCCGCTCGGTCGCCGTCGTGTGCTCTGGGTATCGCGCGCAGACTTGGCGTGCAACTACGCTCGCCGGGTGGACGCCAAGCCGTGGGTTGTAGTCCTGACCGGTGCGCCTGGGTCGGGAAAGTCTTCGACCGCACAAGAGCTCGCACGGCTCTGGGGTGCGGCGGTACTTGACCAGGACGCGATGACGAACCCGTTGGTCGATGTCGTGGCCGGGCTTGTTGGCGCACTGGACTACGACGACGCTCGTCTGGTTGAGCTCGTGCGTGCTGCCCGGTACGCCTGCCTGCTCCGGGTGGCGGCCGACTGCGTATCCGCAGGGCTCCCCGTCGTCCTCGTCGCGCCTTTCACCTCGGAGCGGCGCGAGCCGGAAGCATGGTCTCGGCTCGAAGACGAGGTGTCCGCTTTCGGCGGTCGGGCGCGACTCGTGTGGCTGAGGATCGATCCGCAAACGCTGATCACGAGACTGCGTGGCCGCGCGGCAGCAAGGGACACCGAAAAGCTGCGGGATGCGGAAACGTACGTCGCGAGCCTCGACCTCGGGGCGCCCGCATCGCCGTGCGTCGAAGTGGACGCCACGCTGCCCTGGTCCGAGCAGGCCGTCCGGATCCGATCCGCGCTTTCCTAGTCGCCGTGCCCGTGCACACCCTCAGCGGGGCATGCCGGGTGTGGACGCTGGTGTGATCACGAAGCGGGGTGACGGCCGCCACGTACAGCGCCGCTCGAGGCTCTGAAGTGCAAAAAGAAGCCGGGTGGGTGTTGCCCGCCAAGCACTCCTGATGCCCGGTGCGCTCACTGTGGTTCGCCAACTCGAGGCGCGAAACCGAGGGCGATGAGCGCGGAGCGAGCGGAATCAGGCGGCTCAGCGCGCACGGAAGAGACTTTCGAAACAACCCTTGACATCGTTGACATGCACCCGACATAGTTCTTCTCGGCACGACATGACAACGATGACATGGCTCGATGGAGAGGGATGCACACGATGGCGAACGTCAGCATCGAAGCGTCTCCACGGCTCTCCCACGTGGGACGTCCGCCACTGAAGCTAGGTGTGGGCGCATGAGTCTGGCGAACGGTGAACCGACTCTCAAGGACGTCGCGCGGCTGGCCTCGGTCAGCGCGAAGACGGCGTCGCGAGTGCTCAATGACCACCCGAGCGTCTCCGACGCCACGCGGGCTGCGGTGGTCCAGGCCATGCAGACGCTCGACTATCAGCCCGACGAGGCAGCAAGATCCCTGCGCGCGGGTACTGACCGGTTGGTCGGGGTGGTTGTCGACAGCATCGGCGACGTGTTCTTCGCTCAACTAGTCGCCACCATCGAGGCGGTACTTGGCGACGCGGGTTACCGGGTGCTCATTGCTTCGAGCAACCGTGATGCGCGGGCGGAGCGCGACACGGTGCAGAACTTGGTCCAGCGCCGTTGCGCGGGTGTGATCGTGTCACCGACTGGTCGGGACTCGCTGGTCGGAGTGCGACTGCGCGGGATTCCGGTCGTGTTCGTCGACCGGGTGGGCGACCTGCTGGGCGCTCAGTCCGTGGTTGCTGACGACTTCGGTCTGGCCCGATTGGCAACGACACACCTCATCGAACACGGGCACCGGCGCATCGCCCTGCTCAGCGACCAACCCGTCGTCGAGACCACTCAGCGCCGTCATGAGGGCTTCCGCGCCGCCATGGCAGAGGCCGACCTTCCCGTGGACGACCAGCTGGTCCGGTCAGACTGCCCGGGTGCGTCGGAAGTCATGCGCGTCGTCGCGAGCCTGCTCACGCTCGACAATCCGCCCACCGCCCTGATCTCGACCAATACGCGACTTTCGCTCGGTGTCGTCCCAGCGCTGCATCAGCACGGGCGGACTGACATCGCCTTCGTCGCTTTCGGCGACTTCGCGCTAGCGGAAAGCCTGTCCCCTGGGGTCACGGTCATTGACCACTCGCCAGAGGCCGTCGGGTCCGCAGCTGCACAGACGCTGCTGGATCGCCTGCGGTCGGCGACACCCGACGCCCTAAAGCCCATCACGATCGTTCCCGCGCGCCTCATCGAGCGGGGTTCAGGGGAACTTTCACCGAGGACGGCGCCATCGGATCGCCGCACACCACCCATCAAGGAGGAAGCATGACCACCGCAACGAAGAGGTGCGCCACGGCACATCGGAGCCTCCCGGCGGGCCTGGGCGAAATGCTGGTGCAGGAATGAGCAGCGCGTCCATCTATGAGGCACGCGACATCGTTCGCCGCTACGGATCGGTGACGGCGCTCGAGGGAGCGAACTTCGACGTCCGGCCAGGGGAGATCTCCGCGCTGATCGGTGACAACGGCGCCGGCAAGTCCACGCTCGTACGCATCCTGGCCGGCGCGGAGCAGCCGGATGACGGTTCGATCCTTTTCGAGGGAGCACCAATAGCCCTCGCGAACCCCGCGGACGCCCGTTCCCGTGGCATCGAGACCGTCTTCCAGGATCTTGCGTTGGCCAACCACCTGGACCCGATCCAGAACCTGTACCTGGGCCGCGAGCTCATGAAGCCCGGGATCATGGGGCGGCTCGGATTCATGCAGCGTTCCAAGATGCGCGACCACGGCGTCGAGGCATTCGCCGGACTCGGAGCCACCGTCCGCAACTTCAGCGGCTCGGTCACCGGGATGTCCGGCGGTCAGCGCCAGGCGATCGCTGTCGCCCGCGCCGCGACGTGGGCCAGCAAGGTGATCTTCCTCGATGAGCCGACCGCCGCGCTCGGCGTCGTTCAGACCAAGGGTGTGCTCGACCTCGTCCGCCGCATCCGAGACACCGGACTCGCCGTGGTGCTCATCACCCACTCCATGCCGCAGGTTCTTGAGGTCGCTGACCGCGTGCACGTCTTGCGACATGGCAAGCGGGTCGCGGTCTACCAGGCCGATCAGACGAACGTCGAAGAGCTTGTCGGCGCCATGACTGGCGCCCTGGACGGAAGGGAAGCAGCATGAGTGTGCGAACAGAGGTCCCGAAACCATCAGCCCCGGGACCCGCTGCCGCGAACCGTTCCGCGGCGTCCCGGCTCAAGGATGCTCTGGCCGCACAGTCGATGCAGATCGTCCTGGTCTGGTTGGCGATCGTCATCGTCTTCAGCGCGCTGAGCCCCGATGCCTTCTTCGACTCGGCCAACTTCCGCAACATCGCCATCAGCGTCTCGATTCTCGGCGTGCTCGGAGTCGGGACGACTCTCATCATCATCACCGGCGGAATCGACCTCTCGATGGGCTCGGTCCTCGTGTTCAGCGGGGTCGTCTCGTCGATGGTCATGGAACGCATGGGGGACGGCCAAGGCTGGGACGTCGCCGCCGCCGGCATCCTTGTCGCCCTGGCCTCCGGGTTGGGATGGGGACTGCTCAACGGCTTCCTCGTGGCCAAAGCCAAGGTCCCCCCGATGATCGTCACCCTCGGGACCTTCGGAGCCGCCCTCGGCCTCGCGCAGGTGCTCACCGGCGGCATCGATCTGCGGGCGGCACCGGACGTCCTGGTCGAGAGCGTCGGCTTCGGTGACATCCTCGGCGTCCCGAGCCTGGTCATCATTGCCACGGTCGTCGTGACGATCGGCATCATCTCCCTGCGCAGGACCCGATTCGGCCTGCTCACCTGCGCGATCGGGTCCAACGCCGAGGCATGCCGCCGCGTCGGCATCAACGTCGACCGCCAACTCATCAAGGTCTACGCCGTCGCCGGGCTGCTGGCCGGCCTGGCTGGCCTGCTCAACCTGACCTTCTTCCGATCGACGACCATCGCGGGCCACAGCCTCACCAACCTCGATGTCATCGCAGGCGTCGTCATTGGCGGAACGAGCTTGTTCGGCGGGGTGGGCACGGTGTTCGGCACAGTCATAGGTCTCCTGATCCCCGCCACGCTGCGCAACGGGTTCGTGATCCTCGGCGTCCAGCCGTACTGGCAGCAGGTCGTCGTGGGCGCATTCCTCATCACCGCCGTCTATTTCGACCAGGTACGTCGAGCTGCCGCCACCCGCGGGGGCTCGCGAACCAAGTTCTTGCACCGCGTTCTCAACCGCAACCGAAAGGACATCTAGAGATGAAGGGACACCCGGAAATGCGTCGTAACCGAGTTCTGATCGCTGGAACCGCGCTTGTCCTGGCGAGCGGTCTCGCCGCTTGCTCGTCGGATGAGACGGATTCCACCGCCGGCGCATCCGAGGGAGGCGATATGGATATCGCTTTCATCCAGGGCGTGATCGGCGACAACTTCTACATCTCGATGCAATGTGGCGTCGAGGCAGCTGCCGAGGAGCTTGGCGGCATCAACGTCAGCGTCCAAGGGCCCCAGAAGTGGGATCCTGCCCTGCAGCAGCCGATCGTGGCTTCCGTGACCGCGACGAAGCCAGACGCGATCCTGATCGCTCCCAATGATGTCAGTGCCCTCCAGCGCCCACTGGAGGAGGCGGCAGAGGCGAGCAAGATCGTGCTGGTCGACACGACCATCGAGGACCCGTCAATCGCCGTGTCGGAGATCTCCTCAGACAACGAGGGCGGTGGCGCGGCAGCGTTCGACGCCATCAAGGAACTCGTGCCGGCGGGTGGACGTGTTCTGGTGATCGACAACCAGCCGGGGATCTCGACCTCCGACGCCCGGGTCAAGGGCTTCGAGGATGCCATCGCCGCAGATTCGGACTTCGAGTATGTCGGGGTCCAGTTCGCACAGAACCAGCCTGCCAAGGCCGCTGACATCGTCACTTCTTCGTTGCAGAAGTACCCGGACCTCGCCGCGATCTTCGCGACGAACATCTACAGCGCCGAGGGTGCCGCCACGGGAATCGCGCAGGCGGGTGCCGCCGGCAAGGTCCAGGTCGTCGGCTTCGATGCCGGCCCGGCGCAGGTCGAGGCCCTCCAGGACGGAACCGTTCAAGCGATCATCGCCCAGCAGCCCTACGACATCGGCTACCAGGGTGTGGAACAGGCGCTGGCCGCGATCAACGGCACGGCGACGGAGTCCAAGATTCAAACCAGCTTCACCATCATCACCAGCGAGAACCTCGAGTCCGAGGAAGGCCAGGCCGCGCTCTACGCGTCGGAATGCTGACGCGGGTCGCTTGACCGCGGCCCGGCTCTCGGGTTCGCACTGAGCGGACCGCCAACAGGTTCGCGCAAGTCCCGCTCGAGGTAGTCGCCCCCTGGACGGGGCGGCTACCTCGAGCGGCGCCAACAAGAAGGGGAGCCGCACTCGTGAACAAGCTCGTCGCAGGACTCGACCTGGGGAGCACGGGCACCAAGATCCTCGTGGCTGACGTCCACGGGATCGAGCTGATGATCCGCCAGCGGCCCACACCGTGGCGCGACGGGCCCAAGGGCACCACGAGCATGAACGCCGAAGATTTGCTCGCCGTGGTGAAGGCGCTCCTCGACGACGTCGCGCAGAGCCTTCCCGACGTGACGGGCGATCCGACCGCTCGAATCGAGTCCCTCGCGGTGTCCGGCATGGGCGAGACGGGCTTCCTCCTCAATCACCTGGGCCAGGTCGCCGGCCCCGCGTTCGCGTGGTTCGACCCCCGAGGCACGGAGCAGGTCGACGCGCTGCCGGCACGGCTGCGTGCAGAATTCGCCGGACGGACCGGGCTCCCGTGGGGTGTCCAGGTGCCGGTGGCGAAGATCTTGTACCTGCGGGACCGTGGCCTGTCCCTTGGCGGACTGAGGTGGAGCAGTCTGCCCGAGTTCGTCGTCGGGGCACTTGGTGGAAAGGCCGTCAACGAGTTCTCGCTCGCTTCACGAACCGGGCTGTTGGACCAGGACACCGGACGACCGTGGCCTGAGATGCTCGCCCACCTCGGGGTCGACGGCACGTTCCTTCCGGAGCTCGTCGACGCCGGGACCCACCTAGGCAACGCTTCAGCGAGTTGGCTGCCGCCCGCGCTCGCCGGTGCGTCTTTGACGGTCGCCGGGCATGACCACCTTGTGTCCGCGGTCTCGGGCGGCGCCATCGCGGGTGACCGGTACCACGTGTCGATGGGGACGGCTGAGGTACTCCTGCGAGTCATCGACACTCCGCTGTCGTTCGAGGCGCGCGACCGGCTGGGGTCGGCGCTGATCAATTGCGTCCGCCACGTTGTGCCGGGCCATCACGTTCTGGTCGCCGGCGTGAAGACGGGCCTCTTGATGCGCCGGGCCCTGCAGCTCTTCGGCATCTCAGACCTCGACGGGCGGAACAGGCTGGACGCCGACGTCGTCGCGCTCGACCGGCGGTCTGCGGTGGCCGACGGTGGCATCGAGGTGCGTGGGGCGCGCAACGATGACGGTGTCCTCTCGCTCACCATCCGGGCCGACGGCGTCACCCCCGCCGAGGCGTTTCAAGCCATCCTGCAGCACGGAAACGACGAGATCGGGCTGCTCATCGAGGCGATGGACCGGGAGGTGTTCCCGGCTCGGTCGACTTTGCTCACCGGCGGATGGGCGAGCATGCAGTCCGTCCAGAACGCACGATCGACGGTCATGCCGGACGTCACCATTTCCGAACGCAGCCAGGACACCGCCTATGGCGCCGCGCTCTTCGCCGCGCGCCTCCTGCTAGCCCGCAACGACGGACTTGGCGGACCACAAGAACCCGACGGTGGCACCGACCAGGTGTCCCGGCACAAGACCCCCCCGCACGACGACAGGAGACAGCACAATGAATGAACTCACTACTCTCGAGCGCCGCGCTATGGCGTCTATCTGTACAGCGGCTGGGAACATGCTGATCGTGGCAGCCGACCAGCGCAACGGCATGAAAGCGGTCATGAACTGCCCCGACGGTCCCGGGGCGATAACGAAAGAGGAGCTGGCGGACGCCAAGGCCGACCTGGTCCGGTATCTCGGGAACCACGCGCCAGCCATTCTTCTCGATCCCGAAATTGCGTTGCCCGCGTTGGTGGACGATGGGACCCTCGGACGGGACACCGCGCTCGTCGTCGGGCTGGACGCATCGGGCTTCGAAGAGGTAGACGGCCTTCACTACACGAAGTTCGTTGCCGGGATGACGCCGCGCACGGCCCGAGACATGGGCGGTGACGCCGCCAAGATGCTCTGGTACGTACGGTCGGACCGGCAGGGCCCGGACTCGCGAGTTGCCGACGAGATGCGAGAACTCATCACGGCGTGCACACAGGAAGGTCTACTGCTCATCGTCGAACTCCTCACCTACCGGCTCGAGGACGAGAGCCCATCCGAGTACGAGTCCGCGTTCCCGACGCTCGTGACCGACGCGGCTGCGCTGGCGGTCGCGTGCGGCGCCAAGGTTCTCAAACTCCCGTACCCGGGTTCTGCGGAGGCCTGCGCCGCGGTGACCAAGGTCGCCGACGGCGTCCCGTGGGCCGTCCTGTCCGCTGGCGTCGACCACACGACGTTCATCGAGCAGGTGGCGACGGCGGTCGCCAACGGTGCCAGCGGAGCCATGGCGGGCCGGTCGTTGTGGAAGGACAGCCTCGCGATGACGCACGATGGGCGACGTTCGCTGCTCACGGACCGAGCACTCCCCCGGCTGCGCGAGCTCGCGGCGACGGTCGACGGGTCAACGACCTCCTGACGACTCTGTCCGACCGATGGAGCAGACTCCGCGGGCGCCGACCGGACCTTGCGGTCGGCGCCCGCCGGACCTCGGCTACGGACGGGTGGTCACCGGGAGTCGGCAGGAGTCGCGCTCGACCAGCGTTGCCGCGAGAACCTGACGTCGTCGAAAGCGCTTGGCTGGGTGCGCGAGCCGATCCAACAGCCGGTTCACGGCCATCTCGGCGAGGACGTGCGGGTGCTGGTCCAGGATCGTCACGGCCGGCTCGAGGACGTCGGACATGGGGAAGTCTCCGAACGAGACCACCGCAAGCCCGAGGTTGCGCAGCAGGGGTGCGAGCGCGATCGTGCAGCGCGCGTTCGAGCTGAGCAGAGCGGTCGGCGGCTCGGGCAAACACGCCAGGGTCTGCACCGCCAGGGCCGCCCCGCCTCGGGTCGCGCCGTCCATGACGACGAGCTCCGGACTCCACGGACGCTCCGCTTCGTGGAGTGCGCGCCGGTACCCCGTGAGCCGGGCCGCCGTGGTCGCCAGGCTCAGGGTGTCCCCCAAGAAGGCGACCCGACGATGCCCGTGGGCAAGCAGGTGCGCCGTGCCGTCAAACGCGCCCTGCTCGTCGTCGGTCGTGAAGGAGTCGACTGCCAGCCGCGTGGGCCGGCGGTCGATGAAGATGATCGGGGCTTGGTCGACCCACGGCAACAGGTAGGACTGATCGTTGGTGACAGGCGCCATGATCAAGCCGCTGAGTCGTCGGCTCATGAGTGCCTCCACCCGGGCCCGCTCTTGCGACGGGTCCCCGCCGATTCCAGCGACAACCGTCAGCATGTGGTGCTGAGCGGCGGTGCGGTCGACCTCCCGCACGATCGCGGAGAAGTACGGGTCGCCGATGTCGGGGACGGCGATGCCGATCACGGCGGACCGGCCATCACGGAACGTGGTGGCGAGGGTGTTGGGCAGGTATCCCATCCGGCGGATGGCCGCCTCTACCCGGTCGCGAGTGTCCGGCGCCACGTGCGGGTCATTGTTGTGGACCCGCGACACCGTCTTGACGGAGACGTTCGCCTCGCGCGCAACATCCCGCATGCGGACCACCGGTGTCTCCTCATCTACGTTCGCTCCTGGCGACACGCGGGAGCATCATGCCCCGACGCGGCGGAGACCTTCGTGTGCGACTGTGCTGCCACCGCACTCTGTCCGGCCAGCGCAGCTGTCGAATGGCGCTATCGACAGGTGTACCCGCCATCGATGGGCAGGTGCGCACCGGTGATCATTGACGCGCCGTCGCTCAGCAGGAAGACAACGGGTGCCGCCACCTCGTCCTGGGTCACCCAACGCCCGAGCGGCATCTGCTCGAGAAAGGGGCCCCCAATTTCCGGCCGACCCCAGTAGAACTCGGACATCTCGGTCATGACGACGGACGGGTGGACGCTATTGACCCGGATGTTGTACTTGCCCAGTTCAAGCGCACTCACTCGAGTGATGTTGTCGACCGCCGCTTTGGACGATCCGTACGACACATGGTTCTGTAGCGCGACCAACGATGCCTGGCTGGACACGTTCACTATTGCGCCGCCGACGCCGAGCCGGATCATCGTTCGGGCGGCGTACTTCGTCACCAGGAGCGTCCCGCGGGCGTTCACGGCCATCACCCGGTCGAAGACGTCGATGTCCGTGTCCATGGGGGATGCAATCTCCCCGCCGAACCCTCCGCAGTTCACCACGCCCCACAAGTCGAGCTCACCGAGGGCAGCCGCGATCTCCTCCTCCGAAGTGAGATCGAACGGAGCGATCCGGCATCCTGTCTCGGCCACGATCCCAGCGAGGGAAGCGGCATCGCGGTTGCTCGCTACGACGTCGGCATTGGCCGCGACGAGCTGGCGAACGATGGCGCTACCGATGCCCCCGGCCGCTCCGGTCACCAGAATGCTCCTACCGCCGAAATCGGTCATGGCGAGATGTTCCTCTCGAGTCAGTAGAGATCGCCGGACGACCGGAAGGCACCGGTGCCGGTCGTGCGCCGCCATCGTGTCACAACCGGGACGTCGTGTCACCGGTGTCATCGATCGGTCTTGACACCGGTGTCATGGGCTTCTAGGGTCCCTTTCGAGCCTTGTCGCGGAGCGCGGGCGCGAACCGCGCCGAACGCTTCGCGCAGCACCTGTCCGCCGTGCCAAAGGAGGCAGCACCATGGATCGGACCGCACTCACCGAACTCGAGCCCGTTCCGGCGACGGTCGCGGATCTAGTGACACGCGCTGAGGCGCTGGCTGCGGCGAGCTCGCGAACCGTCCTCGGGATCGTCGGTGCTCCCGGGGCGGGGAAGTCGACCTTGTGCGCAGCGCTCGATGAGGCCCTTGGCGCCCGAGCCGTGGTCGTGGGCATGGACGGCTTTCATCTGGCCGATGAGGTCCTCGTTGAGCTCGGGCGTCGCGCCCGCAAAGGAGCCCCCGACACGTTCGACGTGGCCGGCTACGTGTCGTTGCTGACGCGAATGCGGCAGGCCGAGGAAGACGTGACCTATGCGCCGCGATTCGACCGAGCCTTAGAGGCGTCGATCGGTAGTGCCGTCGCGGTGCCCCGAACGGTGCCTCTGGTGATTACCGAGGGCAACTACCTTCTATACGACGAGTGCGGCTGGGGCGATGTGCGCCCCTTGCTCGACGAGGTGTGGTTCCTCGACCTCCCGGTTCAAGAACGCGTGCGCCGACTCGTGGCCCGCCGCCTCTCACACGGTGACACCGCTAACCACGCGCATTCCTGGGTCACCGAAGTCGACGAAGCCAACGCATCGCTGATCCTCACCGGCCGCGAAGCTGCGAACCTCGTCGTCCGCCTCGTCCGCCTCGTCGCCGCGAAGGCGTGAGCCCATCCCTCCCGACCTGCTCACCAAGGAGATCTCATCGTGACGCCACTCGACCCGACCATGCTCGACACGCTCGACCCGCGTGTCCAGGTCCCCTCCTACGAGCGATCGGCCGCGACGACTGGCGTCGTGCACTTCGGCGTCGGCGGATTCCATCGTGCACACGAAGCGCTCTACCTCGACTCGATCCTGTCGAACGGAGACCTGAGCTGGGGCATCTGCGGCGTCGGTGTGATGGCGCAGGACGCCGCCGCCCGAGACGCCTTCAACGCGCAGAGTGGCTTGTACACGCTGGTCACCGTTGCACCCGACGGCACGCAGAACGCACGAATCGTGGGAAGCCTCCTCCATTACCTCTTCGCGCCGGACGACCCGAACGCCGTGGTGGAGGCACTCGCCGACCCACAGACCCGGATCGTGTCGCTCACCATCACCGAGGGCGGGTACGAAGTGAACAACGCTTCGGGGGTGTTCGAGCCCACCAGCGAGTTGACCCTCGCTGATCTCTCCTCCGGTGGGCCGCCGTGCAGCGTCCTGGGCTACCTCACCGCAGGACTCCGCACGCGGCGAGATCGCGGGATCCCGGCATTCACCGTCCTGTCGTGTGACAACGTCCAAGGCAACGGCCACGTCGCACGTGTGGCGCTTACGTCGTTCGCACGCGCCCTGGATCCCGGCCTTGCCGACTGGATCATGGAGAACGTCGCCTTCCCCTGCTCGATGGTCGACCGCATCACCCCCGTCACCACCGACGAGACCCGCCGCGCGATCGGGGCAGAGTTCGGGATCCAGGACAGGTGGCCGGTCCGCTCCGAGAGCTATCTGCAATGGGTTGTCGAGGACACCTTCCCGCTGGGACGCCCCGATCTGGCCGCCGTCGGTGTGCAGCTCGTCGCCGACGTCGAATCCTACGAACTCATGAAGCTGCGACTCCTGAACGCCTCGCACCAGGCGATGAGCTATCTCGGCCTGCTCTCCGGGCACGCCTGGGTGCACGACGCATGCCGGGACCCCCTGCTCGTCGCCTTCTTGAGGCGGTACATGACCACCGAAGCAATTCCCACCCTCAGCCCCGTCCCCGGGGTGGACCTCGGCGCGTACTGCGACCAGCTCATCGCGCGCTTTAGCAGCGAGGCGGTCAAGGACACACTGGACCGGCAGGTGGTCGACGCCTCCGAACGCCTCCCGAAGTTCCTCCTGCCAGTACTGCGCGAACAGCTCAAGCGAGACGATGCCATCGAATGCTGCGGGCTGGTCCTCGCGGCCTGGAGCGTGTACCTCGAGTCGGGTCTCGGCGCTAACGGACGAACGATCACCGACCAGCGCCGTGACGCTCTCCTCGAGTTCGTTGCGCAGGAAAGCGGCAACCCCGGCGCGCTGCTCGACTTTGCACCTGTCTTTGGCGAGCTCGGCACAAACGAGCGCCTGCGAACGACCTACGTCAACCTCAGAGCAGCTCTCCTAGCGAACGGCGCCCAAGCCGTGCTGACCGAGATGGGTGCCAACTCCTGACGTAGACCCGTGCCCCGCTTCACGCCACCGCCTGACACGCCAGCCGACGTCCACGGGTCGGGCAATACTCCTCGACGCGAGGGAGGTCGGGACCCACGACGCCTCTTCTACGCTGATCTCCTGACCCGCCGACGACGGGCCACCGGCATGTCCAACATCCGCACCACGCGAACGGGACCTCATGAACATCGTGCTCGGGTACATCACCACCGCACCCGGTTTGGCCGCGCTGGACCGCGCCATCCACTACGCCCGCCTCGAAGGCGCGCACCTCACGGTCGTCAACACCGGTAAGGACGGCAACTACGCGGACCCGGTCTTCGCCGAGGAACGCGACATCGACGCCCTGGACGCCCGGCTCACGACCGCCGGGATCGAGCACGATATCCGCAGACCGGGCGACGGCCGCCCGGCAGACGTCAGCATCCTCGCCATCGCCGAGGAGATCGGAGCAGACCTGATCGTGATCGGGGTACGCCGTCGATCGCCCGTGGGCAAGCTGGTCACCGGGAGCACCGCTCAAGCAATCATCCTCGGAGCCGAGTGCCCGGTGCTGGCCGTCAAACCTCGAGCGTGAATGCGCCGGAGCGGAGGGAGGAGACAGCGCCGAACTCCGCGACACCCCACGACAGAACCGTCGCGGGAGTGCTCCTGGAGCACTCTCCAGGTGGCGCGACACGAGGTCGCTTGTGTTGAGTGGGAGGTCGAAGGACCGTTCACCACGAACCGCGAAGAGCCGGTTAGCTCTTGTAGGCGCCCCACCCAGTCCAGCGGTCGATCTCGAGCCACCCGCTCCACCGCTCGCCCTCGCGGTCCGGGTACGCGTGACCGGTGTAGTGCCGCGAGAGCCGGTCGATGCCCGACCGGTCGGTGTCCGACTGCAGGTCCACGACCGAGCCAAGGAGCGTGAGGTGGCTGTACCAGTCATCGCCGCCGAGGACCGTCAGCGAGACCCGCGGATCGCGCCGCAAGTGCGTGAGCCGCACGCGCGTGGCGTCGAGGTTGAGCAGCACCCGACCCTCGTCCAGGAGGTACCACGTCGCGGCGGTGACCGGGGAGCCGTCGCGTCGCACGGTCGCCATCACCGCGCGGCTCGGCTGGGCGAGCATGGCCAGCGCGTCGTCGGGCAGCGGCAGTGTGGGCACGGGGAGCTCCTGGGGGGGCCGACAGCGGATTGCCCAGTATGCACGCGGCTCGCCGGGTGGCGCCGGAGTTCAGCGCCGCGGGGGGTCGCCCCCCACCAGCCCGCACTCGTACGCCAGGATCACGGCCTGCACGCGGTCCCGGGCACCGAGCTTCGCGAACACGTTGCCCACGTGGGTCTTGACCGTGGTCTGGGACACCACCAGCTCGGCCGCGATCTCGGTGTTCGACGCACCCTCCGCGATGAGGCGCAGGACCTCGAGTTCGCGCGGTGTGAGCGCGCCCAGGCGAGGGTCCGTGCCGTCGTCGGCCGCGACCACACCGGCGGCCGGCAGGTGGGACGCGAAGAGGTCGAGCATGCGGCGCAGCACGCGCGGCGCGACGACCGCGGTGCCCGCGGCGACGGTGCGGATCGCGTCGAGGAGCTCGTCGGGACGGGCCGACTTGAGCAGGAAACCGCTCGCGCCGGCGCGCAGCGCGGCGAACGCCAGGTCGTCGACGTCGAACGTCGTGAGGACCAGCACGCGCGATCCGGGGTGGTTCGCGACGATCCGCGCGGTCGCGTCGATGCCGTCCATGCCCGGCATCCGGATGTCCATGAGGACCACATCGGGCGCCAGCGCGGCCACCTGGTCGAGCGCGACGCGACCGTCCGCAGCCTCGCCGACCACCTCGAGGTCCGGCTCGGACTCGATGACCAGCCGGAAGCCGAGCCGCAGCAGCGCCTGGTCGTCCACCAGGAGCACCGTCGTCATCGCGCGCCTCCCTCATCGTCCGGCCACGGCAGCACCGCATGCACCTGCCATCCGCCGACCAGGCGCGGACCGGACGACACGTGCCCGCCGAGGAGCGCGGCCCGCTCGCCCATCCCGACGATGCCACGCCCGCTACCGCCCCCCGTTCCGGGCCGCGTCCCGCCACTGTCGACGACCTCGACCTCGAGCGAGGTCGGGGTGCGCCGGAGCGTGACCTCCACCGACGACGCACCCGGGGCGTGCCGCAGAACGTTGGTCAGCGCCTCACCGAGGATCCGCAGCACCGCCAGGCGAACCGACGTATCGTCCGGGAGCTCGATGTCGAGGCCCGTCACCGTCACGGGCAACCCGGCGGCGCCGAACCGCTCGACGAGCGTCGGCAGGTCGACCTCCGTTGGGTCCGCGCGACCGTCCGTGCCGTCGTCGTCCGCAGGTCCCAGGGCGCCCAGGACGCGTTGCATGTCGATCAGCGCGGACCGGCCGGTGCGTGCTACCTGCCGTACCGCGTCCCGCGAGCGGTCCGGGGCGCGCTCGAACGAGGCGTCGGCACCGTCGGCCAACGCCACCATCACGGTCACGCTGTGGGCCACGACGTCGTGCATCTCGCGGGCGATGTGCGCGCGCTCGGCAGCGCGGGCGAGCGCCGCGCTCTGGTCCCGCTCGCGGGCCAGTGCGCGGTAGCGCGCGACGAGCTCCATCGCGTGCAGGCGGCGGGCCCGTGCGGCCGACCCGATCGCGACGCCCAGGAGGAGCAGTGCGAGCAGCAGCAGGACGGACCCCATGCGGCGGCCCGCGGAGAACAGCGGCGCCTCGAGGTACGTCGGCGGCTCCCAACCCGACCCCAACCCTGCCGACGACCACGCGATGATCTCGATCAGCCCGAGGTCCTGCCACCACCACAGCCCGAGCGTCACGGTCGACAGGACGACGCCGAAGACGATCCACGTCGTGCGCGCGGGTCGGGTGGCCGCGACGCCGTAAAGGGCGCACGCCGCGCAGGCGCCTAGCACCCCGAGCACGCCGGCGAACAGCAGCGAGGCGAGCGACGCGACGGTCAGCGCCACCGTGACGCCGAGCGGCGCCAGCCGTCGCACGGCCAGCAGCGCGGCACCGATCGCGGCGCCGACGAGCCAGGTGGCAGTGACCCGGCCAGCGACGCCCGCGTCCGGCGGATACAGACCGAGCGCCGTGGCGCCGCGCGCGGTCTCCGCCGCGAACAGGGCACCGACCAGCCCGACCACCGCCATCACGCCCGCGACGGAGAGGTCCATCATCCAAGGGCGCGCGGTGACGAGACGACCGACCGGGCTCCCGCCGCGGACGTGCGCCTCGGTCAACAGATCGTCGTCGATCGAGGGCACACCGGCCCGTGCCACGGTCGCGCGCCGGATCACCACGGTTCCACTGTCCCACCCGCCACCCCCCGTACCCGCCGGGTGACGGGCGATGGCCGACGGCCGCAGCCCCGAGCTGGCAGGCTCAGCGGACGTCATGGCACCGCAGCCGGTAGGCCGCCGCCGCGAGCACGACCAGCACCCACACGACGACGACCACACCCCCTCCCCACAACCCGAGCTGCGGTCCCCGCGTGCTGGCGTCCAGCGCCGCGAGCGCGGCGTCGTCCTGCAGGAGCCTGGCACCGGACGAGGGCAGGAGGGCACGGATCGTGTCGGTGACCGGGCCGGGGTTCGCCGCGAGGAAGCGATCGCCGACGAGCGTGAGCATCACGGCGGTGACGATGGCGTCGGCGGGACGGCGCAGCAGTGCACCCAGCGCCACCCCGAGCAGGGCTACCGCGACGCTGGCCACCACGAAACCGAGCACGGCCCGCGATGCCCCCGGCACGGACAGGTCGAGCGCGGGGGCACCACCCGCTCGCGCCGGAATCGTCGCGAGGTACGAGGCGCCCAGCGCGGCGACCGCCGTCGTGAGCGCGGCCCCCGCCGTGACCTGGACCTGCGCCACCAGGATCGGGAGCCGTCGCGGCACGGTGGTGAAGGTCGTCCGCGCCGTGCCGGTGGTGTGCTCCGACGCCCCGACCAACGCTCCCAGGACACCGAACCCCACCTGGGCCAGCACGAAGCCGGAGGTCACCACCCACGATCCCGACCGGCCGTCGCCGGCTCGCACGAACATGCCCAGCCCATACGCCGTGCCCGCGGCGGCCACGATCGTGCCGAGCGCCAGCCAGGCGTTCGACGGCACGCTCGCGAGCTTCGTCCACTCCGAGCGGAGCACACGGGTCGCCGTGACGGTCGTCATCGCACGTCCCGGGCGCGCAGCCGCACGGCCGCCGCCCCGAGCAGAACGAGGATCCAGGCAGCGAGGACCAGGCCGCCACCCACCGGGCCGAGGTCCGGCACGCCCTCCATCGGACCGGCGGACGCCGGCGAGGTCATCAGCAGCCCGGCGCTGCCGGGCGTGAGCACGTCGAGTGTGCCACCGACGGTTGTCGACCCGGCGGCGGGAGCCACCAGCGACGCCGGGTCGGCGCCGCCCAGCATCGGGTCGGTCGCGATGGTGAGCACGAGAGGCAGGATCAGGACCAGGAAGAGCGCCGTCACCACGGCCGGGACTGTGCGCCGCAGCAGCGCTCCGACGGCCAGCCCGAGCAGTGCCAACCCGACGACCAGCAGCACCATGCCCAGCAGGACGCCGGGCGTGTCACCGGCCGTCAGGTCCACCGCGATGCCCCGCGACCCCGCCGAGGGCAGTATCGCCACGACGGAGGCCGCCGCAGCGAGCACCCCGACGCCCAGCGCGAAGAGGGCCACGACGAGGGCCTGCGCACCGAGCACCGCCCCACGCCGCGGGACTGCCGTGAACGTGGTCCGGAATGCACCCGTGCGGAACTCGCCCGCACCGATCAGCACGCCGAGCACGAGCGGGCCGACCATGGCCAGCACCAGGCCGGTGGACAGGTCACCGAGCGGCTGGAACCCGGGGTCACCCGAGGCCGCCCGGGCGCCCAGGTAGGTGAGGAGCCCGGCCACACCCACCGTCACGGCAGCGACCCACCATGGGGAACGCAGCGAGGTGAGCTTGGTCCACTCGGCGGCGACGACGCGGCCGAACATCGGCCCGGAACCCGCGGTCGGCGTCGGGATGCTGCCCCGCACTGTGGTCGGCGTGCTCATCGGGCACCGTCCTTCATCTCGGCCGCGCGGTACTGGACCGCGTCCCCGGTCAGCTGCAGGTAGGCCTCCTCCAGCGATCCGGACTCGGCGCCCAGCTCGAGGACGGTCACCCCGCACCGGCGTGCGGCGGTGCCGACGTCATCAACCGACGCGCCGCGCACCTGCAGCACCCCACCCTCCAGCGGCGTGACCTGCGCGCCCGCGGCGAGGAGCTCACGGGCGAGCGGCTCGGGGTCGGTGGTGCGCACCCGAACGGTGCCGGCCCGCTCGGAGCGGGCGACGATCTCCTGGACCGACGCATCGGCCAGCAGCCGCCCACGCCCGATGATCACCACCCGGTCGGCGCACAGCGCGAGCTCGTGCATGAGGTGCGACGAGAGCAGCACCGTGCGCCCCTCGGCCGCCAGCTCACGCACCAGGTGCCGCACCCACAGCACCCCCTCGGGGTCGAGGCCGTTGACCGGCTCGTCGAGGATGAGCGTCGCGGGGTCGCCCAGCAGCGCCCCGGCGATGCCGAGCCGCTGACCCATGCCGAGCGAGAACGTGCCGGCTCGGCGGTTGGCGACCGGCTCCAGGCCGGTCTGCGCGAGGACGTGGCGCACGCGCGCCCTGCCGATGCCGTGCGTCCGCGCCATGGACAGCAGGTGCTTGTACGCCGTGCGGCCCGGGTGCACCGAGCGCGCGTCGAGCATCACCCCGACCGCGTGCAGGGGTGCGGGCAGATCGGCGAACCGGCGACCATCCACCGTCGCCGTGCCCGATGTCGGCCGCTCGAGCCCCACCACGATCCGCATAGTCGTCGACTTGCCCGCACCGTTGGGCCCGAGGAACCCCGTGACCGTCCCCGGCCGGGCCGCGAACGTCAGCCCGTCCACCGCCGTCGTGCTGCCATAGCGCTTGGTCAGCGCCGCTACCTCGATCATCAGATCTCCTTATCGTCGGGTTCGTCGACGACGCTACGGAGGCGGACCGGAGGCCCGGCACCTGCTGTGGGAGGAACCCGCGGCGTCGCAGGCTCCTCCCACGGGACGAGAGCGTCCACCGACTAGCACCGGCGCGCTCATCGGGGAACGTCGTCAAGGCCGTCGCGGGCGCGTTGCTCGATGGCCCGTTTGTGCGAGAGTCGTTGGTCGCCGATGATCTGGTCGCGCACCTCGGCGGGAGTACGGCCGATTCCAGCGAGTAGCCCCGAGAGGGCGCTGGCCGCGGCGATGGCGAAGCACGCAGCGCCGGACGCGCCCATGCCGGTCAATGCGGCGAGGAGGTGGCCGCGCAGGGCGCCGGTGCCGGGGATCTCGACCCGGTGGCGGTTGCGGTAGTGCGTGAGCGCGCCCATCACCAGCTCGTCCTTGTTGGCCCAGCGGTGGTCACCGACGGGGACGCCCGCGGTGCTGGCGCGGGAGGCGTCGGACTCCATGGTCAACTTCGCGAAGCCGACCTCAGATGTTGGAGCCCGTTCGGCTGCTCGCAATCATCTCGGCGCGTCGACCATGGATTCGCTATGGAAACCGCCGGGTGCCCTCACGTCAGCACAGTCCGAGGCGCACAGGAGCGAGCTATGTCGGATGGAGGACGAGATCGCCGCGACCGCGGCTCGCACGGTGCTGCGGGCAGCGGGAACCGCGGCTCCGGGTACTCGGTGATGCTGGTGCTGGCTACACCGTGGCGCCGGAGAGGGCCTCTGGCGCCGCCGACGACGTCGCGTCGGGCGCCGCCGAGAGACCCGCGATCACCCTGCGGGGAGCCGGAGCGTGAACGTCGAGCCGAGCCCCACCGTGCTGACTGCCGTCAAGGTCCCGCCGTGGGCGTGCACCAGGTTGTTCGCGATCGCGAGGCCGAGGCCGCTCCCGCCGGAGCCCCGGCTGCGGGACCGATCGGCGCGCCAGAATCGATCGAAGAGGTGCGGCAGGTCCGCCGCTTCGATCCCAGATCCGGTGTCGACGACGTCGACCACCACGCACCCGGGTTCGCCTTGGGCCGTCACCGTCACGGTGCCGCCGTCCGGGGTGTGCCGGAGAGCGTTCGTGACGAGGTTCTCGATCGCCTGCCGGATCCGCACGGGGTCCGCCTCGAGGGTCAGGCCGTCCGGTGTGCTCGTGGTCAGGCTGATCCCTCGTGCTGCGGCCTGCGCGGAGTACGCCGTCCGGATCTGCGCGAGCACCGGGGCGACCTCCATCGCTTGCGGGTGCATCCGGAGCTCGCCCGCGTCCGACATCGCGAGGTCCTGCAGGTCGTCCACGATGCGTTGGAGCTGGATCGCCTCTTCGAGGAGCGCGCGGTCGAGCTCGGGTGTTCGCTCGGCCAGCCCGTCCTCGGTGGCCTCAAGCCAGCCGCGGATGTTGGTCAGCGGCGACCGGAGCTCGTGGGCGATGTCGCTGATCAGGGCCTTGCGCTGCTCCTCCATGTGCTCGCGACCGGCAGACATCTCGTTGAACGCGGCGCCGAGCTCGGCGATCTCGTCCCTGCCCCGCGTCTGCACGCGCGCGTCGGAGTCGCCCCGCGTCATGCGCTGCGCGGCCAGGGTCAGGGCTCGTAGCGGCCGGATCATCCGGTGCGCGGCCGCCGCGGTCGCCCCGACCGCCACGAGCAGCACGACGGCTGCCAGCGCGGCGATCTTGAGCTGGTTGGCGCGCGAAAGATCGAGGTGGGCGGGCGCGGCGCGGGTGCTGCTCGACAGGTACAGGAGCGCAGCCGGGGGCGCGTAGGGAGCGAGCAGCTGCTGCCTCGAGCTTTTCAGGCACGTGGGGATCGCGAGCTGGTCGGCCAACGGGAGCGGTGCATCGGTCGACCAGGTGAGGTCGCGGTGCAGGGTGATCGTCGTGGTCCGCTGGGCACTCAGGCAGGCGTTCACGGCGGACTCGAGCTGAGCGAGCGCCGCCGCCTCGGTGGGCGGGACGACTTCGTCGAGCAGGGAGACGCCGCAGGTCGCCGCGATCGCGACCGAGTTCGTCTCCACCGTCGGTCGGCCGGAGGGAGCGATCGAGATCGCGCCGTCTCCGCCGAGTGCGTCGACGCAGGCCAGGATCTTGGCGGCGAAACCCTCGAGGTCGCGACGCTCGGGCGAGGTGAGAGCGAACGGGCCGACGACGCGCGCGTCGATCGGGTCTGACGACGCGCCCGCGCCGAGCGCCGGGTCGACGGCCAGCGGGTCGACGACGGCGGAGGCCCGCGCGGGCAGCGGGTCGGGCGTCGATGCGGGGTCGGCCAGTGCCGCGGAGTCGGCGATCACCGTCCCGTCCTGCATCGTCAGGGTGACTCGTCGGCCGGCCTCGGTGCTGAGCGAGGAGACCACGGGGCCGACGTCCTGCCAGGTCCGGTTCGTTGCCGCATAGTCGAGCAGGCGGCGATACGTTGCGCTGTCGTTCGCGAGCGAGCTGCCCTGGGCCTGCTGGATCCCCCGGGAGACCGTCATCGCCGCAAGCCAGGCGGTCGCACCGATGGAGCACACAGCGATAAGGCTGGAGACGATCAGGAGCCGGACGATCAGGCTATGACGCACGTACCGGCCCGGGACCATCGGCGAGCTTGTAGCCGATGCCGTACACGGTGAGCAGGCGGACGGGTCGCCGCGGCTGCGGCTCGAGCTTCTTGCGCAGGTTCTTGACGTGGAAGTCGATCGTGCGCTCGGTCATGAACTCGCCGAAGCCGTGCATCTGCCCCAAGAGCTGGGTGCGGGTGAGCACCTGGCCCGGGTTGGAGGCGAACGCCTCGAGGAGACGGAACTCCGCCGGGGTGCACTCGACCGCGGCTCCGTCGAGGCTCACCTCGTGCCTGAGCGAGTCGACGGCGAGCGCGCCGACCTGAAGCCGCTCCTCCGGCTCGTCGTTCGGCCCCGATCCTTTGCGGCGCAGGAGGGTCCGCACCCGCGCCATCAGCTCACGCGGGCTGAAGGGCTTGGTCATGTAGTCGTCGGCACCGAGGTCGAGACCCTGCAGGAGGTCATCCTCGGTCGAGCGCGCGGTCAGCATCAGGATCGCGACCTCGCAGTCGCGGCGCAGGATCCGGCAGACCTCGAGCCCGTCGATGCCCGGCATCATCACATCGAGGATGAGCAGGTCGGGTGAATGGGCGCGCACGTGCGCGATCGCGTCGTGGCCGTTACCGACGATCGTCACCGTGTGGTTTTCGTGCTCGAGGTAGCGGCGGACGAGCTCCGACTGCAAGGAGTCGTCCTCGGCGACGACCACGTTCGAGCACATGCCGTGATCTTAGGCAGCGCCGCGCTCCCGCAGCGCAACGCTCACAGGTTCCTCACGATCACGGTGCACTGTCTGCGACATGACACAGCGGCGCACCCGGCGCGCAATCGTTCTTCTCACCGTGACGCTCATAGTGGTGCTGGCCGTCCTGGTGGGTGGAGCCGGGCTTGCGCTCCGGGGCGCGCCGCGGCCCGCGGCGTCGCCGTCGATCGCCCCGGTCGCGACGACCACGGTGACCCGCACCGACCTCACCCAGAGCGAATCGTTCGACGGCACCCTCGCCTACGGGGCGGTAACGGCGCTGAAGGGCACCGGTGACGGGATCCTCACGGCGCTGCCCGCGGTCGGCGACATCGTCGACCGCGGGTCAGTGATCTACCGCGTCAACGACCGACCGGTGCCGGTGTTCCTCGGCGACACACCGTTGTTCCGATCCTTGGACCTGGGCGCAGTCACCGCGGCACCGGTCGATCCCGGCGCCGACCCGACCATCCCACCCGTCGCGCCGCCCCCGCCGCCGGCACCGATCATCGGCGCCGATGTCGCGATGGTCGCCGCCAACCTGGCAGCCCTCGGCTACCCCGCCGCCGGGGTGTCGAGCGACCCGCACGAAGCCCGGTGGTCGCGGGCCCTGAGCCGGGCGCTGGGCCGGTGGCAGAAGTCGGTGGGCCTCGAGGCGACCGGGACGCTCGCGCCCGGTGCCATCGTCGTGCTGCCCGGCAAGGCCCGGGTCAGCTCGGTCGCCGCACAGGTGGGAGACGCCGTCGCGGGCGAGGTCCTGTCCCTCACGGGCACGTCCAAAGCGGTGAGCGCGCCGGTGAAGTCCACCGACGTCGCCCTCTTCGCGGTGGGTACGGCCGTCTCGATCGGGCTGCCGGACGGTCGTAGCGTGCCCGGGACGGTCAGCGCGATCAGCACCATGGTGGTGACCACGTCGAACGAGGAAGGCACGGTCGACGTGCCCACGATGGACGTGACGATCGCTCCCGTGGACCCGGCCGCCGTGGACGGTCTCGACTACGCCGCCGTGAAGGTGACCGTCGTCGTCGGCTCCCACCCAGGCGTTCTCGCCGCGCCCGTCGAGGTGCTGCTCGCGCTCAAAGGCGGCGGATACGCGGTCCAGCTGCCGTCCGGCGACCTCGTGCCGGTGACGACGGGCATGTTCGCCCAGGACCTCGTCGAGCTCAGCGGCGATGGGATCACCGAGGGCCTGACCGTGGTGACCGCGTCATGACGGCGCAGGCAGCGCCGGAACCGGGCCAGCGAGCGTCGACCGTGCTCGAACTCAGGGACGTCACCAAGTCCTACGGGACACAGTCCGACGGCGCCGAGGTAGTCGCGCTCGACAACGTCTCGCTCGTCGTCGCCCGAGGGGAGCTCGTGGGCATCGTGGGACAGTCCGGCTCGGGCAAGTCCACGCTCTTGAACATCATCGGCACGCTCGACTCCCCCACCCGCGGCATCGTTGAGATCGAGCGTCGGGACACCCGCGAGCTCTCCGACAACCAGCTCTCCGCGCTGCGCGCCCGATCGCTCGGGTTCGTCTTCCAGCAGTTCCACCTCTCCGAGGAGCTGAGCGCGGCAGACAACGTGGCGGCCGGGCTGCTCTACGCCGGCGTTCCGCGCCGACGACGCCTGCCCCAGGCAATCGAGGCGCTGCACCGGGTGGGCCTCGGGAGCCGCATCCACCACCGGCCGAACCAGCTGTCCGGCGGGGAGAAGCAGCGCGTCGCCATCGCCCGGGCGATCGTCAACGCTCCGGCGCTGCTGCTGGCCGACGAACCCACCGGGGCCCTCGACACCGCGACCGGGGACGCCGTGATCGACCTGCTCATCGAGCTCAACGCCCAAGGCACGACGGTCGCGCTCATCACGCACAACACCGCCATCGCGGCGCGGCTGCCGCGTCAGATCGAGCTGCGCGACGGCCGCATCGTCGCCGACTCCGCCAGGAGCGAGCCGTGACCGAACTGGCCGAGGTGCGCCGCGTCCGCCTGAACCCGATTGATGTACTGCGGCTCGGCTTGCTCGGAATTCGGAGCCGCAAGCTCCGCGCCGTCCTGTCCGCTCTCGGGATCTCCATCGGCATCACGACATTGGTCGTGGTGACGGGGATCCCGGCGTCGAGCCAGGCAGCGCTCTCGGAGCAGCTGACCTCGCTCGGGTCGAACATGCTGCGCGCCGACCCGCTCTCGCAGTCTGACGAGCCGGTGCTGCTGCCGCTCGGCTCCCTCGCCATGGTCGAGCGGATCGGTCCCGTCACCCACGCCGCGGTGGTCGCCAACACCCACGCGACCGTGCGGCGCAGCGATCGGGTCGACCCGAACAGCACGTCCGGACTCACGGTCCTGGCCAGTGGCGGGGACATTCTCGGCGCGGTCAACGGACGCGTGAGCGTCGGGCGGTTCCTGACCGCGGCAACCGACACGTTCCCGATGGTCGTCCTTGGATATGAAGCGTCGCGCCGGCTCGGCATCAATACCGTGGGCACCGATGCGACCCGCCCACGGGTCTACATCGACGGTTCCTACTTCACCGTCGTCGGCATCCTTGCGCCGATGCCGCTCGCGGCCGACCTGGACAGCTCGGTGTTCGTGGGGTGGGACGTCGCGAAGTCGGAGCTCGGGTTCGACGGGCGCCCGACCGTCGTCTACGCCAAGGCGCGCGAGGACGCGGTCGAGGACGTGCGAGCGGCGCTGGCCGCCACCCTGTCCCCGCGCGCATCCGGGCTGGTCCAGGTCAGCCGACCCTCGGAGGTGCTCGCGGCCAAGAACGCGACCGAGAGCACCTTCTCCGCGCTGTTCGTGGCGCTCGCGGCGGTCTCGCTGCTCGTGGGCGGCGTAGGAGTTGCGAACACGATGTTCATCTCGGTCCTCGAGCGCCGCCGCGAGATCGGCCTGCGCCGGGCGCTGGGCGCGACCCGAGGGCAGATCCGCGCGCAGTTCCTGACCGAGGCCATCGCGCTCTCCGGGCTCGGAGGGGCGGTCGGCTCGGCCATCGGAGTGCTTGCGACGATTGCGTACGCGACCTACGAGCGGTGGCCGGTCGTCATCGCGCCCACCACCCTCGCCGCGGGTCTCGGCGGCGCCGTCGTGATCGGGGCCCTCGCCGGGATCAGCCCGTCGATGCGCGCCGCCCGCCTGACCCCGACCGAAGCTCTCGCGACGTCATGACCACACATAATGCACACCAGATGAAGGGACCACCACAATGAGCCACCACCCGACCGCGAGGCTGTCCGGATGGGGCGCGGCGCTGGCACTCGCCGGCGCCGTCGTCCTCGCAGGCTGCACGACGGCGACGCCGCAACCGCAGGTCGCAACGATCGCGCCCAGCTCAGCAGGGTCGCCGTCGGCCTCGACCGCCACGGCGAGCCCTGGCGACGGCGCCTCGTCGCCTCCGGGCGGTGCGGCGCCACGCGAACGGCTTGACATGACTAGCGCCGAACTGGAGGCGCTCTCGCTGCCGTACCAGGACTGCATGATTGCGAACGGAGCTCCCTTCAAGGGAGGCAACGCCGAGGCGGACGGCCAACAACCCATGACCGGCCCAGCGACCGCGTCGGCGGGCGACTATGACCAGGCGCTCGCGGCGTGCCAGCAACTCCTGCCACTGCCGCCGTGGGAGGAGGACCGCAGCAACCCGGACGCCCAGGCCTTCGTGCAGGCCGTGGTCGACTGCCTGCACGGCAAGGGGATCAAGTACGTCGAGATCGATGGCGACGCGAGCTCGCCGACCTTCGACCTCTCGCTCGGCGGACCGAACAACGACTCCGACTCGATCACACGTGGGATGGACCTCATCCCGGAGTGCCAGCGAGAGGTCTCTGCCGCGAAGTAGCGCCGGGCTTACCGCCGGTGAGCGTCGTCCGGCATCAACGCGGCCGCCGATGAGGCAATCCGTAGCTGGTTCGATCGGACGGACGTCGTTGCGCAGGCCGAGGTGGACGCGGAGATCCGGCGGATGCGTGAGGACACCGACTCCACCGCGGTGCTGGGGAACGGCACCGAGGTGGACTCCTCCTACGGCACCGACTACTACCACAGCGTCGACGAGGAGTATGGGATGGCGATGAGCCGCGCCATCGGCCAACTGTTGACCGCCGAACTGGAGCGCCTCGGGTTCGACGCAAGCCAAGCCAGCTTCGAGGGTGCGAGCTCCTGCCCAGGGGCGCAGTGGTGAACCGCACCCACGAAGCCCACGTCACCGCGACCCTCACGTCCAACGCGGCCGACTTCCTGCAACCTGCCGCCCCGGACCGGGCTCAGAAGTCCTTCCCGGCGGATCGCGGCGCGGTCCGGTCGACACCCGACGGAGCGCTCGCACTGGGCGGTGGGCGTTGGGCCCTGATCGTCGCGCTCCGTGCATGCGGTGCGACAGAGGGGCCGGGCGGGCGGTCGTCACGCGGCACATGCCCCCGCGACCTCCGGTGCCGTGGGGCGTGCAACCGTTTACCGTGCCGGACGCGTCTGAGGGGTATGAGCGAACGGAGAGCAAGCAATGAGATCTGACGAAGAGTTCCGGGAGTGGGCCGCGCAGCGCCGCCAGTCGCTGGTCCGCACGGCGACGCTGCTGACGGCCGGCGACCCGCACACGGCGGAGGACGTGGTCCAGACCGCTATGACCAAGATGTACCTCGCCTGGCCGCGCCTGCGCGACGTCCGGGACCGCGACGCGTACGCCCGCCGCGTCCTGGTCAACGCCTTCACCGACGAGATGCGCACGAGCCGGCGCAAGCGCGAGGACCTCCGGTCACAGCTGCCGGACCGGGCCGTCGGGAGCGGCGCAATCGACGACGACTCCCGGCTGCTGTTCGCGGCGCTCGACGAGCTGCCGGACCGGATGCGGGCGACGGTGGTGCTGCGCTACTTCCACGACCTGAGCGTCGCCGACACAGCCCGGGCGCTGCGGTGCAGACCGGGGACGGTCAAGAGCCAGACGGCACGAGCGCTCGAGAAGCTCAAGCACCGGCTCGGACCGGCCCTGCGCGACGACGCGGGTCTGCGCCCGGACCCCCCCGACCACCCGCGGGGCGACACCGCCCCTATCCCGATCCACGCCACCCTCACCGCTGGGAGAATGTCATGAGCGACCTGACCACCCTGATGTCCCGCGCGACCGCCACCGTCGACGCGACGCCCGCCGCTGTGCTCGACGACGACGTGAGCCGCGGGCAGCGCGCCCGCCGTCGCCGCACGCGCCTGGTCGGCACCGGCGTTGCCGGCGCCTTCGCTGCCACGGTCGCGGTCGGCGCGCCGCTGCTCACCTCGACCACCCCGGCCGCCGCGGCCGAGCTCGTCGCCTACACGGCCGAGCAGCCCGCGGGGTTCACGATCGCGGAGGTCCCCGAGGGCTGGCACGTGCTGTCCTCCGACCGGAGCAGCCTGATGCTCGCCGACGGCGACGACGACGGCTCGGACCCGAACAGCTTCGAGGGTCGGATCGTCGCAAGCCTCGTCGGTTCGCAGTCGCTGCCGGGCGGCGACCTCGAGGCGCAGACCTTCGCGGTCGGCGGTCAGGAGGTGCTCGTGTACGACATGCTCGGGGCGGACGGGGGTCCGAGCGGGACCCTCGGGGTGTTCGCGCCCGAGGGCGACGGGGACTACCTCTCGGTCCAGCTCCCACCCGAGCTGCACTGGACGGGCGAGGTCGCTGCACGGTTCGTCGAGGGGCTCGACGTCACCGACGACGCGGGCCACACGGTCGGCTGACCACCGAGCGGTGGTGCGGCGCACGGACACGAGCCCGCGCCGCACCACCGGCTCACTCCGGGCTGCGCGCGCCGCGAGGGTCGCGAGCGAACTGTCGCTCTCGAACCTAAGGCGGCCGCGTTCATCAGGACCGTCACTGCTTCCACCTCACGCCACAAACGGATCCGCTCACACACACCCACGCCACAGCGACAACGTGGACAGGGACAACCGGATCCTGGCCGAGGAGCTGCTCTACGCCCGCCTCTGGTCGTTCGAAGACCTCGTCAGAGGAAGCTTGCTGACCGGACCGAGAGCCGACACTAACAACGGTGCAGAAGAAGCCGGGGAGACGCGATGACAACGAACGACGAAGACCAACGAGCCATCGCCGGTTCGACGCTCCCAGAACGGACGAACACCGCCACCGCCAACGGGCAGGACCGAGAAATTCGTCGCGCCGCGCTCTTGCTCCGCCTCGCCACCATCGGAAAGCTCAGCCGAAACCCTCCAATCAGATGAAGCAAGTACCGGAAAGACTGTCTCGCCGACGCCCGCGTCGCCCTACCCGGGGCCGTCTCGTGAATCGGACGAGCGCGTCGGCAAACGCCTCGCAATCCTCGATGTGTCCAGTGAAGCTCGTTTCGGCTCCGTCGACGACGAAAGCATGTGCAGCCACCTGAGTTGACCGCTTCGTCTGCCTGTGCGAGTCTCCCCCGAGTCGACTTGAATCCGGCTTAGCTCGAAGGTCGTCGACAGACCGCGGAGAATTTGGAAGTGCCTCTGCGTCAGATCACCTGACAGTTCGAGTTGGTCCACACCGTTGAAGCCCCACCAAGGTGCGGGCGAGAATCTGGCGGCTGGCTGCGGAGGGCGTGCCGAAGGCGCGGATCGCTGAGCGGCTGGGGATATCCCGGACGACGGTCTTGAAGGCTGTGCAGTCCGACAGTCCGCCGCGATATGAGCGGGCACCGGTGAAACGTCGTTCGCGGTGGTTGGGCCGAAGGTCCGGGCCTTGCTGGCCGAGACCCCGGACATGCCCGCGACCGTGCTCGCGGAGCGGGTCGGGTGGACTGGGTCGATCACGTGGTTCCGGGAGGGGGTTCGCCAACTGCGACCGCAGTTCCGGCCGATCGACCCTGCCGTCCGGCTGACGTGGGATCCCGGGGACGCGGCGCAGTGTGATCTGTGGTTCCCGCCGAAGAAGATCCCGCTCGAGGACGGCTCGAGCAAGTTGTTGCCGGCGTTGGTGATCACTGCCGCGCACTCCAGATTCATGCTCGCCCGGATGATCCCGACCCGGCGAACCGAGGATCTACTGCTGGGGTCGTGGGAACTGATCCAGCAGCTCGGCCGTGTCCCGCGGCGGCTGATCTGGGACAACGAGGCAGGCATCGGCCGGGACCACCGCCTGGCGCAGGGCGTCGCGGAGTTCATGGGAACACCCAACTCGCGGGCTGGCTCACCTCCAACGTCTCCCCGTTCGCCGAGTCAAGACCGACCGGTCGCTCGTGGGTCGAGTCGCTACCGACCGCGAGGGCGATGCGCTCGTGCGCTCGTGCGCTCGTGCGCTCGTGCGCTCGACGATCGACCTCGCCCGCACCGTCGGACTCGTGGTTGTGGCCGAAGGAGGCCTCCGCAGCCTCAGGTCCAATTTGCACATCCACGCAGAGGGATCTGCGCGTGCTTGGGGTAAAGTGATCGTTTTGATCAATTAGGGTCGGTGTCCGGCCAGGGGAGAAGTGACCGTGGATAGTCGCCTTTTCGTCGGTGGTGTTCCGCGCGCGATGTCTCGCAAGAGATCTGAGCGCATGCTTGCCGTGCTTTCGTTGCTGGATGCTGATGGCTCGGTCAGTCTCGGTGCGCTCACGCACGAGTTGGGTGTCTCAGCCGCCACGGTCCGGCGAGATCTGGCCGACATGGAGGATCAGGGACTCTTGGTGCGTACGCATGGTGGTGCTCGCCTGCGTTTAGCTCTGGTGGAGGTGCCCGTGCGGTTGCGGGACTCGCAGTCCCGCGAGGCGAAACTGCGAATCGCACGCCGGGCAGCGGAGCTATTGCCTGGGGGGCGCTACAGCGTCGCTCTTTCTGGGGGCACGACGACGGCGGAGGTCGCGCGCGTCCTCGCGGTGCGTCCGGAGCTTGCGATCATCACGAACTCCCTCACGACCGCGATGGCGATCGCGTCACGACCGAACCTGAAGGTCATCATCACCGGCGGAGTGGTCCGATCGAGTTCGTTCGAGGCCGTCGGCGCGCTGGCCGAAAACACGTTCAACTCGATCAACGTCGGAACGGCGATCCTGGGCACCGATGGCATTAGCGCGGAGGGCGGGGCGACGACCCACGATGAGACGGAGGCGCGGACGAATCACGCGATGGTCGCCCACGCCCAGCGAGTGATGGTCGTGGCCGACGGGTCCAAGGTGGGCCGGCTCACCTTGGCGAAGATGGCGGACCTCGGCGAGATCCATGTGTTGGTCACCGACTCGACAGCCGACCAGGAAGAGCTGGAGCGCATTGCGGCGGCGGGTGTGGAGATCCACGTTGTCTGACGCGAGCCGGATTGGGCCAGGAGACCGACCGGGCCATGCGGCGTCGTCCGCTCCAATTCGGAGTCGGGCGACGCCGCATGGTGTTCGCTGTGTGGGCTACTAGCGGACGGCCGTGATTCCGTCGGTGCCCTTGGTCAGAACGGCCGGGTCGGTCGTGGAGGTGAGCGCCTCGCCACGCTTCTCGTCGCTGTAGACCATCAGCGTGGACCCGACGATCGCCAAGATGATGCCGATGGTGGCGAAGCCGCTCGGAACCGTCCGGTAGATCAAGAGAGACAGGGCGATCGTGAGAACGGGGGCAAGTGCGTTCGTGACGGGCGAGACGATGGAGGCCTTTCCTCGGCTCAGGGCCATCACGAGGAAGAGGGCGCCGACCGCGTTGAGGAGTTGCGTGGCGCCCGCGAGTGCCGGCGCCTGCCACGGGGCGGAGTCGGGGAATCCGCCCATCATCAGGACGGCGACAGGGATGAGCAGAAATCCGCTGATCGTCATCCAGCCGAACGTGGTGCCGTCGTTTACCCCGACGGTCGCGGCCTTGCGCATGAAGAACGCTTGCACGCCCCAGGCGATGCAGATCAGGATCGCCATGAGCAGCCATGGACCGGTTGCGCCATCGGTGGTGCCGCTGGAGATGCTGAAGAGCACGACTGCTACTAGGGCCATCGCCACCCCGAGCACAGCGACTTTGCTGATGCGCTCGCGCAGCAGCGTCACGGCGAGCACGACGGTGATCATCGGTGAGAGCGCGATGACGGGGAAGACGAGGTAGGCCGGTCCCATGGTCAAGGTCTTGAACAACAGCAGCTGGCCACCGGCTCCGGTTAGCCCGATCGCGAGCCCGTAGTACGCGGCGATCGGGCGACGGTCGAAGGTCGATCGGCGCAGCGCGAAAAACGCCGGGATGAGCATCGTAAACGCCCAGATGATGTAGACCATCTCATCGGGGTAGCCGTACCTGACGGTGGGTTGGCTTGAGAACGCCCCCCAGACGCCCCAGAACAGAACCAGGAGTCCTGCGTAGGTGATCCAGCTGCGGTTGGTGGTGGACATGATGTCTCCTTAGGCGTTGGACGGCGCGATGGCAAGACCGGCGCGCAGGCGGACGAGCGCGTCGGGGCTCAATGGGGTTCCGGCGAGCTTCGCCGCATACAGCGCGGCGCCCACGTCTGGCGTGTACAGCGGTTGGTGGATCTCGTGCTGCACGCCGCGGCGACAGAGTTCGGCGGTGAAAGTCGCCAGGACCACCTCGGAGCTGAACACACCGCCCGAGTAGGACACCGGCACGGTTTCGTCGGGCCCGAACGCGAGCCTTCGTCGCGTGCAGTCGACGAGGGCCGCCAGCTCACGGCCGGCGTCAGCCAGGATCTGCGAGGCGCTCACGTCTCCGCGTGCCGCTGCCTGGCCGACTTGCCGGCTCAGAGCGGCGATCTCGCTGCGTGTGCCCTTCCATCGGTTGAGTACGACGTCGACCAGGTCGAGATCGGCGGTCAGGTCGAGGTGGTCACGGAACACGTCCATGAGCGGCCCGGGGGCGAGGCGCCCGTCACTCATCTGGGAGAAGACGCTCAGCCCCCGCACGGCGATCCAGTACGCGGACCCTTCGTCGCCGAACAGTTCGCCCCAGCCGCCGACGCGGGCCCCGGTTCCCCTGCGCTCGCCATAGGTCATTGAGCCGGTTCCGCTGATGACATTGATGCCGTCGACGGCTCCCAAAGAGCCCGCCCATCCGCAGACCATGTCGTTGTTGCACTGGTAGCGCCCGTGCCCCAGAACCGCTCGCGGCGCGGAGTCGAGTGCCGCTACATCTCCGCTCGCCTCGCCGTACGTCGGCAACCCGAAGAAGGCAAACTCCAGCTCATGCGCCGCGATGCCCGCTTCCTGGCATACCGACTCGATCCCCTGCGTGAGGTACCGCTCCACGATCTCGATGCCATGCGCGAAGTAGTCAACGCTCGGCACCTGTCGTTGCGCGATCACCTGCCCGTCTTGATTGATCAAGCACAACGCTGTCTTGGTGCCCCCGCCGTCAACGCCGAGAAACATCACATACCTCCACCTGGCGTCCGCACTGGCGCCATCGATTCGTCAGCCGCCGTCCGGGAGGTCGGAGCCGATGTCAGGGAGCGAGGCCCGCTCCCTGACGTGCCGTCAGACGAGTGCCCTCGAGCCCGGCAGCGCAGGCTGCGGGAGAGCATGGATCGTGACGCCCTGCACCACTCGGTTCACGGCGCCCGAGGGGAACGGGTTATCGGGGGTGTTGCCCAGCGCGAGCGAAAACTGCAGTCCGAGCAGTTGCGCGCTCACGACAAAAGGCAACGCGAGAGCCGCGTCCGCGACGTCGTCAAGCCCATCGAGGTGCCACGGGTCGCTGGTGTCGAGTGGTTCGGTCCGCCCCGCCGCGATTGCGACGACGCTCCTGGCGCCCAGCGCTCGCCGCAACTCATCCGCGATGTCGATGTCGTACCGCCGGGTATAGGAATCGTTGGAGAGGTAGACGAGGGCCAAGGTGCGGTCGTCAAGGACCGCCTTCGGCCCGTGCCGGAAGCCGAGCGCGGAGTCTGAGTACGAGACGACGCCCCCCGCCGTGAGCTCCAGCAGCTTCAACGCTGACTCCCGGGCAAGCCCTCGCAGGGGCCCGCTGCCCAGGTAGACCACGCGGTCGTAGCGGCGCTCAGCGAGCGCCCGCGCGGCCGGCCCCTGGGTCGCCAGAATCGTCTCGGCCACCACGGCCAGCCGCTCTGCGAGCCCATCGTCGCCAGACGGTCCCGTCAGTGTTAGCCACGTGGCGAGGGTCATGCATGTGAAGCTTCCCGTCATGGCGAAGCCCTTGTCGTTGGAGAGTTCCGGCATGAGCAGCACGAGGGACCGGTCGGCACCGTTGTGCCGCTGGTGCAGCTCACCCGCGGGGTTGCAGGTGACCACCAAGTGGTAGACCTCGGACAGGCACTGCTCGGCAAGCTCGGTGGCAGCCACACTCTCGGGGCTGTCCCCCGACCGTGCGAACGAGACCAAGAGGGTGGGGCTGTCCTCCGCGAAGCACTCGAGGGGGCTAGAGACGATCTCCGTCGTCGAGATGGCGTCGACCCGCCGGTGGAGTTCCCGCCGCAACGCCGGCGCGAGCACGTCACCAGCGAAAGCCGAAGTGCCCGCACCTGTCAGGACGATGCGCAGATCGTCGCGATCGAGCAGCGGGCGCAAGAACGCCTCCGTCTGCACCCCCCGGGCACTCGCGGTGCGACCCACCTCGCGCCACAGATCCGGCTGCTGGAAGATTTCACGGGCGGTGTGCTGAGCTCCGCGAGCGGCTAGCTCGTCAGCGGTATAGCCGAGTGATTCGAACATCACAGTGCGCTCCTCAGGGTGGGGTTGCAGGCCAGCGCGTAGTCGCGCAGCACGTCACGGACCCGGTCGATGGCAAGCGCCGCCGGCTCCACCGCGACCTCGCCCCGGCGGACACGGGCGTACTGGTCCGGCAAGTACTGGCTCAGCAACGGCAACGGGATGTGTGTCGCGCTGAGGTTGGACAGCAGCCGGACCTCAGCTGCGTGGATCTCGGGATCGGGCCAGTAGTAGCGGACCCGGTCGCTGTAGCTGTACCGGCGCGCGAGCCGCTGATCGCCGTCGTCGCCCTCGTAGTAGCTCTGCCACCAGTGCGGGTCCGCGAGCATCCGGCGCTCCACGACCGCGACGAGATCCGACCGGTCGCAGTCAGCAACCAGCTCATCTTCGATCGCGGCGAGCGCGAACAGCGCCTCGCGGAGCGCGAACGTCAAGCCCGGGCCGACCTTGAGGATCGCCCAATGGTCCTCAACAAGCTCCGCGAGCCGTTCCGTCGTCTGGTAGTCGGTGGAATGGGCTTCGAAGACGAGGTTCGGGTGCCCATCGACGACGCGTTGCAGGGCCGTCGTGCGCTCGCGGTCGTAGTCGACAACGCGGGCGTGGTCGAACTCGACCCCAGGCTGAACGACCAGGCCAACGACGCGATCCCAGGCTCCCGCGAGTCCCGCATCAGCGAAGGCCTTCTCATGGCGAGCAAGGGTGACCCGGGCCGCGTCGTCGGACGTTGGAGCAAGCTGCTCAATCGTCTCGTGCGCTCCGCCAGGAACGGGCACCTCCGTGCCGATCACATAGAGGACCTCGCTGACCCCAAATTCGCGCAACGCGGTGGCCTCCCCGATGCTCGCTAGCCGTGCCGCACGTCCGGCGACGACGTCGTCGGTTAGCGGCTCCGAATCACCCGCGCACGCCATGCTGCAGTCGAGGTGAATCTTGGAGAAGCCAGCTGCGACGTACGCCGCAACGAGGCCGTCCGCACGGTCCATCGCGGCCTCGGCGCCCAGCCCGCGCCAGGTATTCGGACCAAGGTGGTCACCGCCCAGAACGACCCGGGCCCGGGGAAGGCCAACGCGGTCCGCGATCGCATAAACGAGGTCACGGAAATCTTCGGGCCGCATACCGGTGTAGCCACCGAACTGGTCGACCTGGTTGGACGTCGCTTCGACCAGGACGGACCCCCCGTCCTGTAGCGCCTGCAGCACCGCGGCCTCGAGCACCAGCGGGTGTGCCGAGCAGACCGAAGGAACGCCTACAGACGCTCCGGCCTTGTGTCGATGGATGGTGTCGAGTAGCAGGTTCGTCACGATGCTCCGATGCGTCGATGGACAAGCAGCGCCCCGTGGAACCGGGACGCCGACGTGCCCGCTGATCAACGGACGCTAACTCCGGCGAGCACCAACTTGCACGCATCGCTCACTCTGAATGCTCGATTCAGTCGTCGACTGCGTAGTTTGCTGTGGGCGGGGCCGATGATGGGCATGCGGCGCACGACCTATGGCCGCTGCCACCATCCGAGGAGCCAATCGTGGGAAAACCCCCAGCTCTGCTGCACCGAGGAGCTGCCGTACTCGCCTTCGACGTCGGCGGGACGGACCTCAAGGCGGCTCTCGTAGACGAAGCTGGCTCGATACTCGAGATCGTGCGCGTGCCGACACCGCGCGACGGGGCGCGCACCGCGGACGCTGTCGTCGCGCAGGTCGGCGAGCTCGCCCGGCGCCTTGCGTCGAGCCATCCGCAGGTCCGACCAACGGCGGCGGGGCTACTTGTGCCCGGCTACGTCGACGACGAGGCGGGAGTTGGGATCTTCTCGGAGAACCTAGGTTGGACGGACTACCCGTTCCGTGCCCGCGCGGAGTCGGCGCTGGGGCTGGTCGTCGCCTTTGGGCACGACGTACGTGCGGCCGGCGAAGCAGAGTATCGGCTGGGCGCAGCGGCGCCGTTCCGCGACGTGGTCGTCGTGACGATCGGCACGGGGATCGCTGGGGCGATCTTCCTCGAGGGCCGACCGTACGCAGGCGGCGGCATGGCCGGCGAGATCGGGCACTCCAAGGTCGCCGACGGGCCGGAGTGCGTCTGCGGCCGGAACGGCTGCCTAGAAGCCATCGCGTCGGCCAGCGCGATCGCTCGGAGATATACCTTCGCATCCGGGATCGCCGTCAACGGCGCTAAAGAAGTCCTAGAACGAGCCGCGTTCGGGGATCCCGTCGCGGCTGGCATTTGGGAGAGCGCGTTGGACGCGCTCGCTCTGGTCTTTTCGCACACGGTCGCGCTCCTAGCACCCGAGGCGATCGTCCTCGGCGGGGGTTTGGCACAGGCCGGCGCCCTTCTACTCGAACCACTCGAGCGACGCCTCGACGCGATCCTGACCTTCCAGCGCCGTCCGCAGCTGCTGCTCGCGAGCATCGGCGAGAACGCGGGCGTCATTGGCGCTGCCCTTCGCGCACGCGACCTGATCAGCCGCCGGGGGCTCGTATGACCGTGGTGTCGACGCGTGAACTCATGCGGGATGCGGTCGCCGCGGGCGCGGGCATCGGCGCGTTCAACGTCGTGCATCTCGAGACCGCGGAAGCACTCGTCACCGCAGCCGAGACCACTGGCCTGCCTGTGATCCTGCAAATCTCCCAGAACTGCGCGCGATTCCACGGCGGGCTCGAGCCGATCGCGCTGGCAACGCTCGCCGTCGCGCGGGCATCGAGCGCCCGCGTGGCAGTCCACCTCGACCACGCCGAGGACGCGGACCTCGCACGCCAGGCCGTGGACCTTGGCTTCGGCTCGATCATGTTCGACGGTGCGCGACTCCCCTACGAGACGAACGTCTCGGCAACCGCCGACCTCGTCGAGTACGCCCACGATCGAGATGTCTTCGTCGAGGCCGAGCTGGGCGCAATTGGAGGCAAAGACGGCGCACACGCACCTGGAGTGCGCACCGACCCAGGCGAGGCCGCGCAGTTCGTGGCTGAAACCGGCGTCGACGCGCTAGCGGTCGCCGTCGGCACGTCGCACGCAATGACCGAGCGGGTCGCCTCACTCGATCTCGATCTTGTCGCCCGCATCCACGCAGCGCTTGTCGTCCCCCTGGTGTTACACGGCTCATCGGGAGTCACCGATGCGCAGATCCTTCGAGCGATCGACGCTGGCATGACCAAGATCAACGTCTCCACCCACCTCAACGGCTTCTTCACCTCCGCCGTCCGCGCAAGCCTTCGAGAAGACCGCACCATGGTCGATTCACGTCGCTACGTCGGCGTCGGTCGCCGCTCGCTCGCAGCGGAGGCGGCTCGCTTGATTGCTCTCTTTGCAGGCGTGCATCATTGCCACGCCGATATAACCTAGGAAATGATGGAGAGAGCCAGGGTGTGAATCTCTGGGCGCGCCCTGCCAGGAGGTGCTGGATACGAGCCCAAAGGGCTTTCCATGAGCCGCTTCCGCACGGCTTTCACCGAGGGATGAGAGAACGAGCGCTCCCCCGGCACCCGCTAGAGCGGGCTGGTGCACGAGTGAGGGCCACGACATCCCGATGGCTGCGATCGAGGAGGACGGGATCACGCGCTGTAGTGAAAACAGCACGCCGCGATTCTGATCTCGTCGTCGACCACCTTGTAGATCAGGCGATGCTCGTCCGTGATGCGCCGCGACCAGTAGCCGTGAAGACCATGCTTGAGGGCCTCGGGCTTGCCGATGCCCTCATGAGGCGTGGCTTGGTCGGCGCCCCTGGAAATGTCCTTGATCAGGTCGTTGATCCGTTTGACGACCCGACGATCCTGGACCTGCCAGTACACGTAGTCCGACCACGCGTCCTGGTCCCAGACATACCTCACTCGACGAGCTCGCGCTCCTCGCCCCGCCCAGCCTCCAAACGCTCTATCGAGGTCAGCAACCGACGAGCGTTCGCGGGGTTCTGCAGGAGGTAGGCAGTCTCCTTGAGCGACTCGTAGTCGGCGAGTGAGACGATGACCACCGGGTCGTGCCCCGCCCGGGTGATGACAACTTCTTCGCGGTCATCAGTGACCGCGTTCAAGGTCTCCGCGTACCGGGCCCGCGACTGCGAGTACGTCATGGTCTTCACCGCACACCTCCAGGGTAGTACAGGAAACTGTACGCGGCTCAACCCTCGTTGCCAATCGTCCTCGCCGAGCAACGACGAACTCGCCGCGCGTCTCGCGATTCGTGGCCGCATGATCTCTCGTCGCACGAGTTCCCGACTTTTGACGACTCGATGACGGTGGTACACCACCGGCCGCCGCGGCCACCACGGTTGTCGCAGTGCTCACACGCCGCGATACTGAATCCACAGACCGGACCGCAGCACTTGACACGGCGATCCACAGCGGCGTCCGGATGCATCAAAACTCGCCACTTACTCGTCACTAATGACTGAAGATGCTCCCGACCAACCGTAACAACCACTCCCCCGACGCCCACGTCATCGCAGGTCACCCGCACAAACCCGAAATGATAATAGAGATCAAATGCCCCCCCCTTTGATCTCGATCCAGTGTGGGTTCGCAATTTGAGTCACCCACCGTTCGCCCATCGTTTTTCGACGCAAGGACGCCGTGCGGTCTGTGCGAAAATCGCCTCACCCGGCCCAGAAAGGGCGCGCTGCCTCGCCGTTCATCGCCGACCTGCCCGGCTCCGCCGGCCCGGGTTCGGAACTAGCCAGCGCCCCTGTCCACGGCTCTGCTCTGCGCTCTACGCGCGTGTGTCAGCGCTCGCTAGGACAACGGCTGCATGCAGACGATCCTGGTCCCGCCACTGCTCTGCTCGGCCCTTGTCTACGAGCCCATCATCGAGGTGGCCTGGGCGCACGGCTCCGTGGCGGTGGCGGACACCCGTCACGACGACACCATCACCGGCATGGCTACTCATCTGCTGCGCGACGCCCCCGAGAAGTTCACGCTCCTGGGGACCAGCATGGGCGGGTACGTCGCGCTCGAAGTGATCCGCCAAGCTCCCCATCGCGTCCAAGCACTCGCACTGGTCAGCACCACCGCGCGGGCTGATACACCCGAGCAGCTCGCGTCGCGGGACCAGCAGTCGCAACTTGTCGAGGCCGGCCAGTTCGACGGCCTCGTCGATGCGGCGTTCCGCGGACTCGTCGCGGAGCAGCACGAGAAGGATGCGGCGCTGCTCGACATCTGGCGCGCCTTAGCGCGCACAGTAGGAGCGCGGGTGTTCCTCGACCAGCAGCGAGCTGTGATGGGCCGCGTCGATGTACGCGAGCTCCTCCCGACGATCAACTGTCCTACCGTCGTCATCCATGGCGCAGACGACCGCTTCATCCCGAGGGAGATGGGCGAGGAATGCGGCGCGGCGATCCCCGGCGCTCAAAGCGTCGTGATCAACGGCGCAGGACACTTCCTGTCCAGGAGCAGCCCAAAGCAACCGCCCGCGCCGTGGCGGACTTCCTCGACAAGGTGCACTGGATCCACTGACTCGATCCGCAACCGGCGACGCGTCTCGGTCCCGCCCATCGGGTCCGCGACCACGTCAACGCCGCTCGGGGATGGGCACCGCGTTCGCCGTCGCGGCCAAGGCACCGATCACCGCGGTGTTGCTCCTGCTCAAGCTCGGCGAGTACACGATCATCGTGCCCCTCATGGTCGCGATCGTGCTGGCCAGCGCCATGAGCCACGTCCTGGACCGCGACCGCATCCACGCCTCCAAGCTGCGCCGACGCGGCGTCGACATCTCCGTCACCCCCGAGGAAAGGCGGCTCGCGACGATCACGGTCGGGCAGATCATGGAGCCCGTTGGGACATCCCTGCGGGAGAGCGTCAGCCTCCACGCGGCCGCCGGCGTCCTGAGTCACGCGCCGCACGGCCAGCTACCGGTTCTGGACGCCTACGGTCGCTATCGCGGGATCGCCACCGCACAGACGGTCGCCGCCACCCCGCCGACGGAGACCACAATCGGGTCACCGTCGCGTCTGTCGTCGAACTGCCCGACGCCGTGAAGATCGCCGACCACGTCACCGACGCCCTCGACTCCCAGGTCAACGTCGTGGGCTGGCCCAGCCACCCACGAGTACTGGCGCTGCTGCACGGAGCCTCCGACGACACGCGGGAACTGGCGCCCGCTCCCGTGTGGCCCAGCCCGGCGGTCACCGCGGGTGCTACGCGGGAATTCGCACGACAAACCGGCAACCCGGCGCATGGTTGCTCACCGCGACGGTCCCCCGGTGGGCTTCGACGATTCCTTTGACGATTGCCAGGCCCAGGCCCGCTCCGATGTCCGCGCCGGGCGTTCGCGCGTGACTGCCCCGCCAGGCCACGTCGAAGACGCGGTCGAGGTCACCGTCGGCGATCCCGCCGCAGCCGTCCGTGACGCTCAGCTCGATGGTGCTGGCTTCGGCGTGCGCGTTAATCTCGATGGTGCCGTCGGACGGGGTGTGCCGGATCGCGTTCATCACGAGGTTGGACACCACGCGGGCGAGCGCGTTGGGGTCGGCCCGGACCAGGACGCCAGCGTCGACCGAGCCCCCGACACGTACCTGCTTGGCTCGGGCCACGGGATCGACGCCCGCGATCGCCTCACTCACCAGGTCACCGAGCTGGACGGTCTCGAGGCTCAGCTGGAGGGTGCCGGCGTGGATGCGGGACAGCTCGAACAGGTCGTCGACCATCCGCACCATCCGGTCGACCTCGATTCGCATCTGGGCGCGATAGCGCGCGGGGTCCTCGGCGATACCGTCTTCGAGGGCCTCCGACATCGCGCGAATTCCGGCCAGCGGGGTGCGCAGGTCGTGCGACACCCACGCGACGAGCTCGCGACGGGACTCCTCGAGGAGCCGCTCACGCTCGGTCGAATCGCGCAACCGGTCGCTGGTCCGGGTCAGCTCGCGGGAGATCTCGGCGAACTCGCGCGGGCCACCGACCGGCGCGCGGAACTGGCCGCCCTCCCCGAATTGGGTCGCAGCGTCTCGAAGTCCCCGTGCCGAGCCGACCACCCGCTCCCCGAGCCAGAGAGCGAACCCGACCGACACGAGACCAGACACGACACACACGGTGATGACGACGGCGAAGTCGTGGTCGGACAGGAACATCGCGCGCGCTGTCCCCACCATGCCCGCGACGATCCCGCCGACGGCGACCAGCCCGAGGATCGCGGCCGACCAGCGCACGGACCGGCGGCGCAGGGACCACGCCAGAGCCGCGCCAACGAGCCCGACGGCGATCGACCAGCCGGCGGCGATCCCGACGACCGCGAGGGTGTCGCTGCTCATGCGGCCTCCCACCGGTATCCGACGCCCCAGACCGTCACGAGACGGATGGGGTGGGTGGGGTCGTCCTCGACCTTCTCGCGCAACCGGCGCACGTGCACGGTCACGGTCGACTGGTCCCCGAAGGTCCAGCCCCACACGTCGCGCAAGAGGTCGTCGCGTGACCACGCGACCCCCGCGTTCGCGACCAGGAAACGCAGCAGCTCGAACTCCCGGACGGTCAGGGCAAGGCGTTGGCCCGCGCGGGTGGCGACGTGCTGCGCGGAGTCGACGACCAGGTCGCCGTCGTGCAGGACGGCGACTCCCGGGTCGGCGCGCTGGCCGGCCCGGCGTAGCACGGAGTCGACCCGCAGCACGAGCTCGCGGGGGCTGAAGGGTTTGGTGACGTAGTCGTCCGCGCCCAACCCGAGACCCATGATCCGGTCGGTCTCGGCGCCGAGTGCGGTGAGCATGATCACCGGCACGTCTGTCGCTTCCCGCAGCCGGCGGCACACCTCCAGGCCGCTGATCCCGGGGAGCATCAGGTCGAGCACCACCAGGTCGGCGGGCCGGGCGCGCATCGCGACCAGTGCGCTCTCCCCGTCCGCAACATCCACGACCCGGTGCCCGCCGGCGCGCAAGTAGGACACGACGACCTCACGGACGGTGTGGTCGTCGTCCACGACCAGCACATCGGCCACGGCTATGCCCCTCCCGGGTGAGCGACGTTCGAGCTGGAAGCGGCGTCGTTGCGGCGAGCGATGACCGCGCCGACGACGACGCAGACCAAAACTAGACCTGCAACGACGAGCCAGCCCCGACCGTAGTCACGGTCGAGGAGGGTGGCGTTGTCCGCTCGGGCCCCGAACCGCCCGAGGACCGGCACCGCCATGATCGTCACCGTGCCCAGGACGACGGCCGCCGCGGCCGCGGACGGGAGCAGCCACCGAGGCAGCACGCTCACCCCGAGCGCGGCGATCGCGATCGCGACGGGCGCCAGGACGCCGTCGTGCACCACCACCCCACCGAGCAGCCACACCGTTGCCGCGACGAGGTTGGCGACGCCCTGACGAATCAGCTCAACCGCACCCCAACTCCCGACCAGCACCCCGACCGCACCGAGGATGATCCGGGTCGCCCTCACAGCTCGACCTCGATCATCGAGACCCACTTGGTCTGCAGGACCCCGGGCCGGTTCGGGGCGATGATCCGGCACGGGTAGCCGTGGTCGAGGCTCAGGGGCTCGCCGCCGAGGCGCAGGGCGAGCAGAGTCTGGTCGTCGGCGACGTAGTTGGCGGGCAGTCGTGACCCGCGGTAGGCACCACGCTCCTGAAGGGATCGCACAAGCACCGCCGACTCTGGTGGCGCGTCGAGCAGCGCGACGAGGTCCCGCACGCGCACCCCGGTCCATTCCCCGGTCGCACTCCACCCCTCGACGCAGGCGATCGGGAGCACCGCAGTGTGCTGGGGCATCGCGGCGAGCTGGGCGGTGGTCAGCCGAAGCTGCCGGTCGCCGTGCACCACGGTCAGCGCGAAGTCTCCTGCGAGCGCGGCGGTTTCGACGCGGGCCGCCGCGGCGGAGCGGTTGATCGGAATCCCTTGCGGTCCCTGGCCGGAGCGAACCCCGAACACCGAGATCCGACGCAGTGCCGGCACCGTCGACCCGGCGGTGCTGACGACCGCGAGGGTCGCCGCGATCAGGGCGGTCTGGAGCAGTCCTCGGCGGGAGAGCCCCGGTGCGTCCGCCGCCAGATTCGGCCGGTCGAGCTCCGTGTCCTCGAGGTCGCGCCCCAGTGCCTGGGTGATGACCGGCAGCTTGACCGCGACGTGGACCAGCAGGGCGCCGAGGGCGATCCAGCCGACCGCGTAGTGCGTGGCGACGAACGAGAACGCCCACGGGTACCAGTGGCCGACGTTCGCCAGGCCGCTGGCGAGCTGGAAGATCGCCGCCGCGACGAGCACCCCGACGGAGGCTCGCTCGAGGCCGTGCAGGACCAGGGCCCGACGGCGGCGCCACGGGGGTCGGGCGAAGAACTTCGGAAAGACCGACCACAGCTTGATCAGGAGCAACGGAACGGCGGCGGTCCCGGCGGCGACGTGCAGCCCTTGGGTGACGCGATAGGTCCACGACGGCTGGGTCGGCACGGGGAACCACGGGTACGCGGCCTGCGCGAGGTGGCTGTACACACCGGTGAGGAACGCGATCAGGAAGCAGATGCCGAGCCACAGCCCGACCCGCGCGGCCACCGCGGGGCTACGCAGCCGGGAGCCGAAGTCCGACTCGTGCGGAACGCGCAGCCTCAGCCCAGGCATGTCGGGTCTCCGCCCGTTCGGCGCAGCACGGCGAACCACCGTCCCTCGTGCTCGTGCAGGCCATCGAGGTCGAGCCCTACGGCTCTGGCAACGGTGCCGATCGCGTCGGCCCCCACGACCGCCCAGGGGAACGATCGTGAGCGACGGGCTCCGGTTCGCAGATGCACGGTGTGCACCCGCAGCCCGGCCCCCGGTGGGGCGAGGTCGACGACGATGACGCCGCCGACGGCGACCAGGCCGCGAGCGCGTCGCAGCAGCAGGACGGGGTCGCCACCGATGCCGATGTTGCCGTCGGCGAGCAGCGCGCACCCCCAGTGACCCTCGCCGGGCAGTGGACCGAACAGGTCGCGTCGGACCGCCCGGACGCCGCGTGCGCGGGTCTGAGCGACGGCCTCGGGCATGAGATCGACCCCGAGGACGGTCTGCCCTCGGGCGGCGAGATGCTCGGCCATGCGGCCCGGCCCGCAGCCTAAGTCGATCGTGGAGCCCGTGCATTGCGCCAAGACCGCGCGGTCCCCAGCGTCGGCAGCCCCGCGCCAGCGCGGGGCGGGGATGAGCTGTGGCTGGTCGCCCAGCCCCACGATCGTGCACGGCTCGCCTTGTAGCGCTGCGGTGAATACGGCCGCGAAGTGCACGTCGGCGGTCATGAGACGCGTCCCGCCCGCCAGGCGCTCGCGAACCGGGTCGCCGGCGCGAGGGCGGCGACGTGCTCGGCGTCGACCGCCTCGTCGACGTCGCGCATCATCGGCGCGACCCCGACGGTTCTCGCGCGAGCCTGCAGGAGGTTCCACGTCGCACGGCCGGTGCCCGGCGTTGACATCGGGACCTGCTCGAGACCGTTCACGTGCGCCGGCTCGCCGCTCGCGAGCACCCACCACCCGCCGTCATCGGCCAGGCCGAGCACCGGCCGATCGACCGAGACCAGACGCGCGATCGCGTCGAGATCGCGGCTAGAGGCCTGCGGGGTGTCCATTCCAATCTGGACGACAGGGGTGCCTGAGACAGCGTGCACGTCTCGGTGCGCGTTCGCGATCCGGTCCCCCAGGTCGGAGCCCCGCTGGGGGTGGATCGTCCACGCCCGCAGCCGGGCTGCCAGGAGCGCGTCGTCGAGCAGCGCGAGGTCGCCGCCGAGGGACAGGTGGCAGCGGCCGAGACCAAAGGCGACCTCGCAGACGTCGAGGGTGTCGAGCAGCGCGGCGGTCGCAAGTCGGGCGGCCCGCACCGGTCCCTCGGTCGCCGCGAGGCGGGTCTTGACCAGACCCGGGATCGGGACTTTCGCCATCACCAGCACGACCGGCGCGGTCACGGGAGCACCCGGGCGAAGTCGCGGGCGGCGCGCACCGAGCCGCGGATGCTGCCGGAGACCTTCGACCGGGTCCCGGCCGCCCGCGGAAGGTAGCGGATGTCGGACTCGACGAGCACCCAGCCGGCCGCGCGTGCCTTGACCAGCAGTTCGACGGGGTAGCCGAATCGGCGATCTCGCACATCGAGGGCGAGCAGGTCCGCCCGGCGGCACACCCGCATCGGGGCGACGTCGCGGACGTCCAGACCCGTGCGACGGCGCAACCACCACAGCACAACCGCGTTGCCCGCGCGGGCGTGCCACGGCCAGACTCCGCTGCGGACCGGACGGCGCCGGCCGAGCGCCATCGTCGCGCTGCCCGCGAGCACCAGGTCGAGCAGCCCGACCAGCTCGGACGGGTCCATCGACCCGTCCCCGTCCATCACCGCGACATACTCGGCGCCAGCGGCCTCGATCCCGGCGTGCACGGCGGCGCCGTACCCGGACCGAAACTCGTGCACGACGCGGGCACCGTGCCGCCGGGCGACCTCGGCGGTCCCATCGGTCGAGCCGTTGTCGACGACGACGACGACGAAGCCCGCCGGCACTGACGCCAGCAGGGCAGGCAGGGCAGCGGCTTCGTCCTTGCACGGAATGACCAGATCGCATCGATACGGCATGCGTTCGACGCTAGAGAACACCGACGCGCAAAAGGCCGCTCAAGCCTTACGGAACTCTGACGTCGCTGCAGGATCGTCGCCGCGGGTGATCACCTCCTGCCAGCATGGCGCCATGCCCTCCCGGCGAAGTCGAACCCGCGCGCCCTTGTGGGGTCTCGGCGCTGCGACCGTGCTGGTGGTGCTCGCGATGGCCGTTCCGGCCGTCACCGGCTGGGACGTCGACGTGATCCGGTCGTTCCCGCCGCTGCGCGCCAGCTGGTGGCCCCGCATCGGCCCGGGCACGGTGCCCGCGTTGCTCATCGGTGCCGTTGGGGTCACCTGGTCGATCACCGCCGCGCATCGCCTGCCCTGGCGCGCCCTGCTCGCAGCCGCGTGGCTGGTGGGCGTGGCCTGGATGCTCGCCCTGGCCCTGGTCGACGGTGCTCCCGGCATCGCGGGGCCCCTCGACTCGGGGTACGAGTACCTCCCGGCCGCGCGCGGGATCACCGACGTCCCCACGATGCTGCGCGAGTTCATCAGTCGGATCCCGCTCGGTCCCGACGGCTGGCCGGCGCACGTGGCCGGGCACCCGCCGGGTGCCCTGCTCTTCTTCGTGCTGCTCGTCCAGGTGGGGCTCGGTTCGCCGCTGGCGGCCGGGCTGGTCGTGACCGCGGTGGCGGCCACCACGCCGTTGGCTGTCCTGGTGACCGCCCGCGCCCTCGGGGCCGAGGCCGCGGCCCGACGGGCTTTGCCGTTCTTGGTCCTGGGCCCGGTGGCGATCTGGCAGGCGGTCTCGGCAGATGCGGTGTTCGCCGCGGTCGCCGCGTGGGGAGCCGCCGCGCTGGCGCTCGGTGCCGTGCGGCGCTCGGCGGCCTGGTCGGTGGTCGCGGGGCTCGTGCTCGGGTACGCGGTGATGATGTCCTACGGGCTGGTCCTGCTGGGGATCCTCGCCGTCGCCATCCTCCTGGTGGCGCGGTCCTGGTACCCGCTGCCGTTCGCTGCCGGCGCGGCACTCGGGCTGGTCTTGGTCTTCGCCGCCCTGGGCTTCGCGTGGTGGGAGGCGTTTCCCGCGCTGCAGGACCGGTACTGGGCCGGGGTCGCGAGCAGGCGGCCGGCCGCGTACTGGCTGTGGGGCAACCTCGCCGCGCTGCTGATCGCAGGCGGTCCGGTGCTGGGCGCCGCCCTTGCCTGCGCCGCCCGCGACATGGCCGACGCCCTCCGGCGTCCCAGCGCGCACGCCCTCGGCGCTCTCGCCGCAGCGGGAGTCGCGATGGTGCTGGTCGCCGATCTGACCCTGCTGAGCAAGGCCGAGGTCGAACGGATCTGGCTCCCGTTCATCGGCTGGATCATGCTCTCCTGCGCGTACCTGCCCGGACGCTGGAGGGGCGCCGGGCTCGCCCTGCAGGTCGGGTTCGCGATCACCGTCCAGCACCTGCTGCGCACCGCCTGGTGACTGTCCACCCGGTGTCTCTCACCTGGTGGCCATCACGCCCGTAGCGGCTCCGTGGCGAACCGGGGCAGGCCGACCAGGGGGTCGACCTCGGCGACGAAACCGAGCTCGCTGCGGGCGAGCGCGGGCGAGGCCACGATGTGGCGAACGTCGCCGATCCGGTAGCGCCCGGTCACGATCGGGGCGAGATCCGAACCGGTCCCGGCGGCAACCGCGCGCGCGACGTCGCCGATGGAGATCGGCCGGCCGGAGCAGACGTTGAACGCCGCGAATCGTTGCGTCGGTGCGTGGAGCACGGCCTCGATCGCGATCGCGTTGGCGCGTGCGACGTCGCCGACGTGCACGAAGTCGCGCATCTGGGCGCCGTCCTCGAACACCTCCGGGGCGCGCCCGGCCTCGATCGAGGACCGGAACATGGCGGCGACCCCGGAGTACGGGGTGTCGCGGGGCATGCCGGGGCCGTACACGTTGTGGTAGCGCAGGGCGATCGCGCTGCCCTGGCCCTGACGCGCCCACGCCGCGGCGTAGTGCTCCTGCGCGAGCTTGCTCGCTGCGTAGCTGCTGCGCGGGTCGAGCCGGGCGCGCTCCGGGACTGTCTCCCAGGTCAGACCCCCGCCGCACTGCGGGCAGTGGTTGTCGAAGTCCCCGGCCTCAAGTGCCGCCAGACTCCGCGGGCCTGGCTCCTGGGCACCGTGGGCAGCGCACGCATAGCGCCCCTCGCCGTACACCACCATCGAAGAGGCGAGCACGATCCGACCCACCCCGGCGGCATGCATCGCAGCCAGCAGGACCGCAGTCCCGAGGTCGTTGTGCCCCGCGTAGGCGGGCAGATCGGCGACAGTCACCCCCGCCCCCACCATCGCCGCCTGGTGGCAGACCACCTCGACGCCGCGCAGGAGCTCTGGCCACTCCCCCGCCCGACGCACGTCGAGCCGATGCACGTCCGGCCGGCCTGCGACGTCGACCGGGTGGGCCTGAGGGATGTAGGCATCGACCGCGACCACGTCGTGCCCGCGTTCGACGAGCTCGGTCCAGATCGCCGTCCCGATGAACCCTGCTGCACCGGTCAGCAGGACCTTCACGGCAGGTCGAACGGCAACGCGACGTCCGCCAGCCAGTCGGCACACGTGCAGTCGGCGTGCTCGCCGAGGTCCGCGATCACTCCGGACAACGCCTGCTTCATCCTGTCGATGTGCTGTGCGAAGGTTGCGAACACCGCGCCCTGGTGCACAGCCCCCGCGGCGTCGACCCCCGCATCCAGGTCGGTCACCAGGGCGAGGGTCGCGTAGCACAGGCCCAGCTCTCGGGCGAGGACCGCCTCGGGGTGTCCAGTCATGTTCACCAGCGACCACCCCGCCGCGGCGTAGCTCTTCGACTCGGCCCGGGACGAGAACCTGGGGCCCTCGATGACCACCATCGTGGCCGCCTCTCGCCGGCCGCCCGCACGGGCGAGCAACGCCTCGCGGAGCTCGGGACAGTAGGGGTCCGCGAACGGGGCGTGGACCGCACCGGAGTCGTAGAACGTCTGCGTCCGCGAGGTCGTCCGGTCCACCAACTGGTCAGGAACCACGAGATCGCCTGGGGCGACGTCGACGGAGAGCCCGCCGACCGCACACGGCGCCAGGACGCGCCGTACCCCCAACGACCGCAGCGCCCAGATGTTCGCCCGATAGTTGATCGCGTGCGGCGGGAACTCGTGGTGCAGTCCGTGGCGCGGCACGAAGGCCACGGACCGCCCGCCGACCGAGCCGACCGCGATCGCAGCGGACGGGGCGCCGTATGGCGTGCTGACCTCGTGGTGCTCGACGTCGTCCAGGAAGGAGTAGAAGCCGGAGCCGCCGATGACGGCGATTGACGGGATCTGGGTGCTGATCATTTCTGGAGTGTGCCATCGGGGAACCTCGAGATGCGCTCCTGGCGAGGCCCAGCCCACGCCCCGAAAGACTTCCGTCACATCTACAGCAGAAGACGATCATCCGCCAGGCTCCGGTCCAGTCGTGCCGCGCGGCTCACCGGCCCCCTGCTCGGCAGCGCGCTCACGGCTGTCAGTCCGCAGCGACCCCCGCGATCAGCTTGGTCCGCGAACGCCCGGTGGCGTCCTTGAGCACGACGTACTTGAGGTCGACGTGTGGTTCCAGCGCGCCGAACTTGTCGTTGGGCGCGCCGATGACCAGCTGGAAGCCCAGCCCGCGCCACGCGCCGATGGCACGGCCGGTGAACCGAGCGTCTGCCTTGATCAGCGCCTCGTCGAGGAAGACGGGCGCGTAGCGGGGACGCTCGGCTCCGGCGTCGCCGAGCTGGTAGCGCAAGGCGGCGCCCACGATGAACGCGACGAGCTCCTGGGACTCTCCCCCGGACTTCTCGCCGATGTGGTCGTACAGCGCCACGTGCTCGCCGTCGAGGTCGACCTTCTCGGCGCTGAGCCGGACGTGTCGGCGAACGTCGATCAGGTCGGCGAAGTCCGGTGCGCTCCGGCGGATGCGGTCGATCACCCGGGCCATCCGGGCGTAGCGCCGCTCGCGCTCGGCGTCGTCGGCCTCGGCGGCCAGGAGCTCGCGCAGGTCGCGGAGCTCCTTGCGGAACCGTGCGACGAGCGTCGACTGGGTGTCGCGGGCGTCGATCCGCAGCCGGTGCTCGTCGTCGGCGAACGGCAGGTCCGCGAGGATGTCGTTGACGGGCCGGATGCGCTCCTTGATCTCCCGGACCGACCGGCTCAGGGCGTTGTACAGATCGGTGAGGTCGTTTCCGGACAGGCGCAGCAGGCTCGTGCGCCACTCCGACTCGATGTCGTGCAGGCCGCTCGTCTCAAGGTCGTCGAGGATGCGCGCGTAGTCCGCGTAGGAGGCGGCCGGGTCGACGCCGAGGTTCGGGTCGGGCCAGCGCTCGACGAACGTCTCGAAGGTCCGACGCAGCGCGTCGCGAGCCGTGCCGATGGTCTGCTGCGCCGCCTGCCGGTCCGCCCGCAGCACGTCGCCCGCCCGCGCAAGGACGCCGTCGAACGCTGCGAGGGCGTCGGTCGAACTGGGCACGATCGGCGTCTCGCCCGTCGTTCCCAGCAGACTCTCGAGGTAGGCGCGCTGGTCCGGCGCGACGGTGGTCCCGGCCGCCTCGGCGTCGTCGAGCGCCTGTTGCGCGCCGTCGACCTCGTCGACGGTCGAGCTCCAGCGGGCCTGCAGAGCCTCGACGTCGGCCTTCGTCCGGCCGAGATCCTCCGACAGCCCCTGGATCGTGGACTCGAGCGTGCTCGAGGTGTCCTGGAGCCGCGTGACCTCGGGGTTGCCCGAGAGCACGTCGTCGATCAGCTGTCCCCACCGGGCCCGCTCCGCCTCGAGGGTCGCGACGTCCACCTGGCCCCACGTGAGGTCGCGGAGCAGCTGGTAAGCGCGGACCTCGGCGTCGTGCCGGTCCAGCCCCCGCTCGGCGTCGACCACCTGACGTTCGGCGAGCTCGAGACGACTGGCCGCGCTCGCGAGCTGCTGCTCGAGGTGCGCCAGCCGACGCGTGTTCGTGAAGCCCAGGACGTTCGCCTGACCCCGCCCGCCGTGGGCGCCCTGGGCCCCCTCAGACACCTGCCCTGAGCGCGTGAGCGCCTTCGGGTGCTGGGAGAGCTGGGCCGGGGTGTCGACGCAGATGTAGGCGAACCGGCGGGCCAGTTCGCTGCGCAGCCAGCCCGAGAACGGCCCGCTGCGGACGTCGAGCCGGCCGGGCAACGTCGCGGTGTCGAGCGCGACATCCTCGCGCATACCCGTCGCGACGCCCTCGAACCGCATCCGACGCGCGGTCGGCACGGCGTCGATCGCCTTGCGGAACGCTCCGAGGTGGGTGACGTCGATCAACATCCGGGTCGCGAAGCCCCCCAGGGCGAGGTTGAAGGCCTCCCGCCAGGGCTCGTGCTCGGTGCGCACCTCGATCAGCTCGGCGACGAACGGCAGGTCGTCGGGAGTAAGGCCGGCCGCCCGTGCAAGGGCCGCGCGTGCGGTGTGGAGCTCGCCGGGGATGTTGTCGCGCCGCCGCAGGACCGCCGCGTGCTCCGCCCGCAGGCCGGCCAGGTCGGCCGTCGCCTCCTTCTTCTCCGACATGGCATCGAAGAGCGCGCTGCGGCTCGTTGCCTTCGCGTCGCTGTCCTGGAACGCCTCGGACGCCCGGGCGACGACGTCGGCGAAGTCCGCCTCGGTCGTCACCGACGTCCCCAGGTCCGCGCGCAGCGTCTCGTCGAGCCGGTTCCGCGCGCGCTCGACGACAACCAGCCGGTCGTCGGCGCCTCGGAGCTCGCGCTGCGCCGTGGCGAGCCGGTCCCCGCCGGAGGCCCACAACGTCTCCTGCACGCCGGCGAGCTCCGACTTCGCCGCGGCGATGCGGCCAGCGATCTCGGCAGCGAGTCGCTGCGCGTGGTGGTGTCGGCCGTTCAGGTCCTGCTCGACCGACCCCAGCAGCCCGAGCCGACGCTCGTGCCGCCACAGCGCAGCCGACGACGTCCCGTCCTCGAACGTGCCCATCTGCTCGATGACCCGCAACCGGTCCCCCGCCGCGTCGATTGCGTCGCGGTGCTCGCGGATCGGCGCGAGGGACGTCACCTGCTGTCGTGCGGTGATCATCTGCTCACGGGTGCCGGTCAGCGTGTCGAACTGCTCGACGACCGCGTCGGCCGTCGCGAACGTGTCCGGCTCCTCCAGCACCATCGCCTTGTAGAGGGCGTCGACGGTGGTGATCTGCTGACCGGCCTGGATGCGTCCGAGCAGCGCGACCGCCCGGCTCCCGTCACCCGCCGTGCCGATTCCGAGCGTCGAGTACAGCCGCGCGCTGAAGTCCCGGTCGGTGTCGAACGGCGTCAGCCCGACCGCGGTCATCGCCGCTCGGGCGAACTTCTGGGCCGCGGCGGCCTCGACGTCGCGCAGATCGAACGGGCCGTCGCAGGTCGCCCTGACAGCGACGACGTCGTCGAGGGTCCGGGCGGCCGACGGGACGTACCAGGCGCGCACCCCCGTGAGCTCGGCCCCGCCCTGGTCGACCCAGGTCATCGCGATCGCCGACCAGGTGTCCCGGCCGTCGCCCCGCAGCACCCGCTGGCGCGTGCCGTCCTCGGTGCGGGACTCGTCCACCTTGCCGCGCGCGTAGGACAGGATGTTGCGCTGATCCTTACCGCGAGGACGCCCGACGACGCCGCCGTTGGAGGCTCCGTTGAACGGCGTCGTGTGCGGCATGAGCAGCGCGATGTACGCGTCCATCAGCGTGGACTTGCCCGAGCCTGAACCACCCGACAGGAGCGTCGCGGTCGGGGCCAGCAAGACTCGGTGATGCCCGTCGTACCCGCCCCAGTTGACCAGCTGCAGCTCGCGCGCGATCCACTGCTGGCCGGTCGAGGAGGCGGGGATCAACCCGAAGAGCGTGTCGATCATGGTCATGACGCCACCCCCGACCCGGCGAGAGCCTGCTCGGCGAGCCAGGCGCGCAGCTCGACCAGGCGTTCGTTGCTGAGGGCGATCTCCACGAGCGGCGTGACGCGGAAGCGTCCCTCCGACTCCTCCTCGATGAGTCCCTCCTTCGCGAGCCTCGTCACCGCGGACCGGATCTCCCGCTGGGGCGAGGCGACGTTCGTGTCATCGGGGTCGAAGTACGTCAGGGCGGTCCGTTCGATCTCCTCCAGGTCGACTCGCGTCGAGGTCTCCCCCACGCCCTGCTCGCGCTGGAACACGCTGCGCAGGTGCACCAGGATCAACGTCTCCGCCCGGGAGTACGCCTCATCGCGCAGAAGCACCGGCACGTCCAGCTCGGCCGACCGGACCTGCCGCTTGTAGGCGACCCCACGCTCGTGGTCGACGACGAGGTGGACGAAGAGGTCATGTAGCCGCGACTCGATCACCGACTGGTTCTCCAGCAGGATGCGCCACTGCGCCTGGTTCCGGTCCGCCAGCAAGAACCGCCGCTGCAGGAGCCGGACGAGCACCCGCCGAACGTCCGCCTCGAGCGTGCCGGAGTCGCCGGCGAACAGCTCGGCCGGGTCCTCTTCCATGGGGACGGGCTCGATGAACCCGCCGTCGACGTCGCCGCCCGCGTTTGCGTCTACGTCCACGTCCGCGTCCACGTAGGGCCGCTCGGGACGCTCGGCTCGGGGCTCACTCATCAACTGCTTCTTTCATCCGTGTCGTGACCCCACCGAACGCGAGCCTGCGACGGGTGCCGTCGGGGCGAACCGCGTCGACGAAGGCGAGCTCGTCGGTCTCTTCCATGCCCTGGTTGTCGGCAAGCTCCAGCAGCCCGAGCAGGTCCACCGGGCGTCGGAGCGCCTCCGGGGCTGCGTTGAACGCAACCGCGACGTCCACGATGCTGCGGCCGTCGGCGAGAGTCACAAGGTGCCTGTCCAGCTCTGCGTAGTGCGGCCCACCCCAGGCGCGCGCCTCGTCGCTCGTGACGTCGACGACGGCGTCGTCCCGGTCCTCGAGCGGCGCGGGCGGCTGCGCGGGCCGCAGGTCTCCGGCGGTCTGGCGCAGGTGGTCGACCTCCGCAACCGGCAGCCGGCGCAGCGGGTCGACGGACTGCCCGCGCCGGGACTCCGGCATCCACGTCTGCAGCCCGGTCATGACGTCGCGCAACAGGTCGTCCACCTGGCGGTCGCGCAGCGGGTCGTGGTTGCGGACCTGAGCCGTGATCACGTACGACGCCTCCCGCTGGGTGGTGAAGACCAGGTCGAGGCCTTGCTCGATGCGGTGTCCGATCTCCCGCAGCTCCGTGCGCTGCTGGGGCGCCAGGCGCCCGGTGAATCGGTGTCGCAAGACCACGTCGAGCTGGTTCGAGAGTCCGTCCAGGCGCTGCGGGTCCCCGATGAGCCGCAAGGCGCCCGCGAAGGCCCGACCCTCCGACGTCGCCTCCATCACGTGCTGGGCGCGCTCCAGGTACTCCCGCAGCACCTCGCCGGTGGGACGCTCGTCCTGGCGGAGGGCCGTGACGACGTCGCGCTGCATGGACTTGATGGACTCGGCGACCCGAGCGAAGTCCGCTGGGAGCTCGCGCGCAAGGTGCAGAAGGTTCTCCGCCTCCTCGAGGAGCTGCTCGTCGTCCACCTCCTCGACGGCACCGGTCCGCTGGATCCGGTCCAGCTCCTGCTGGAGCCGCCTGATCTCCGCGTCGAGTCGAGCCATCCGGACCAGCGCATCGGGATCGGCGTCCTGGGCCAGTCGCTCGACGGCGTCGAGCATCGTCCGTACCCGGGACTGCGAGACCCGGGCACGGGCACCGCCGGCCCGCCCCGCGACGTCGAGCGCGTCGACGGCGTGCGCGGACAAGCGGTACACCTCGACGTCGTCGACCACCTGCCGCATCAGCCAGCCGGCGTCCGCCCACTGTCGGCACAGATCGCGCGAGGTACCGATTGGGAGGCTCTCGTCGTAGCCCGCCGCACGCAGCTGGTCGAGCGCGTCGCCGATCTGCGTGTGTGCGTCGGCGACGGAGACGTTGGGCCGCTCGGCGGTGAAGCACGCCGACAGCACCGACACGACGAGAGGTGCGTGCCTCTTGTGGAGCAGGTCCAGCATCGGGTTCTGGAATGCCCGGACGGCTCCCAGGTACGCCCCCTCGGCACGATTGATCATCGCGGCACAGCGTAGGCGGGATAGCGCCGCTGTTCGGACAGCCTCGGCGCCGGGGCCCGTAGCATCGGTGGGTGCCTCCCAGATCGCCGTTGCCGGCACGGAACGGCCTGAGCGCCGCCTGGCTGCGCACCCCAGATCGCGACCGCTCGCGCGCGGACGAGTGGGCGACGATGGGGGCGTGGCTCCGGGCGCGGCTCCCTGAGCACGTCGACGTGGCCGACCTGCTGGCGCAGGGGCGTGTCGTCGACGAGGCCGGCCGCGCGGTCCGCGCCGACGACCCCTACGCCCCGCACCGGTTCGTGTGGTTCCACCGCGACCTACGCGAGGAGCCGGAGGTGACCGGGCCCATCCACGTGGTGCACCGCGATGAGCGCCTCGTCGTCGTCGACAAGCCGGCGTTCCTGTCCACGATCCCGCGCGGTCGGCACGTCATGCAGAGCGTCGTCGTCCGGCTACGAGACGAGCTGGGCCTACCGGAGCTGTCCCCGCTGCACCGGCTGGACCGGGTCACGTCCGGCCTGCTCATGCTCGCCACCGAGGCCCGGTGGCGCGGGCCGTACCAGACCATGTTCGACCGGCGCGCGGTGCACAAGACGTACTGGGCGCTGGCGCCGCTGCGCGACGACCTGGCGTTTCCCGTTGTCGTCCGCAACCACCTGCACAAGGAGCGCGGCTCCTGGCAGGCCGCCGTCGTGCCGGACGCCCCGGCCAACGCGGAGACGCTGGTCGAGCTCGAGTCGGAGGTCGACGGCCGCGGGGTCTACCGCCTGACGCCCCGCACCGGCCGCACCCACCAGCTCCGCGTGCACCTGTGCGGCCTCGGCATCCCGATCATCGACGACCCGCTGTACCCCGTGGTGCGGGACGTCGAGGTCGACGACTTCAGCAGCCCGCTGCAGCTGCTCGCCGGGGAGCTCGCGTTCACCGACCCGGTCGACGGCGGCCCGCGGCAGTTCCGCAGCGTCCGGCGCATCCCGCTGACGGCCGGGCCGCCGAGCGACGCCGCCACCTGCTGACGTTCGGCGGCCCGTCGGGTTCATGCGCCACCGGCCGCGAGGTCGGCGTCGTGGACTCGGATTCGGTACCCGTCTTCCACAATTGGTACGTCGCCGAGCGACGATCAGGCGTAGACGTCGATTTCGCCCTTGCGACGTTGGTCCGGGCTGCGCCCAGGCTCGGGGACGGCCGCGGGGGGCGCCTCGTGGCCACGACTGAGTTCTTGCTCGCGCGCGAGCGCGGCGGCGGCCGCCGCGACGGCCATCGCCGCCATCTCGACCATCGCCTGGTCGACCTTGAGTGTGTCGTCGGGGGCGCCGTTGAGGGCGTCCTGGGTCAGCTTCTTCTGCACTTCGGTCAGGTGCTTGACGGCTTTGTCGTACGCCTGCTGCGCAGCGGAGCCCGAAGCTGCGGGCCCTGCTGCGATGCGCGCCAGGTCTGTCGACGCCGCGTTGATCCTCATGTCAGACATGCCCCCATTTTTCTGATGCTGGGATTCCGATCGACTGACGCCGGACCCCGTGAAGGGGAACCGACGTGCTTCACCCGATCGGGTGCCTCGCCAGACATCGACCATGGACTCGTCCATGCAAGTGACCTGCGGAAGCGCACCAGTGTTGCCGGCCGGTCGACAGTGACGGTGCGCGTCCACTGGTCGGCCACCAAGGCCTTGACGGCGGCCTTACCCCGCAGCCTGTTGGGTCCGTCCGGCCAGTCGACATCCTGGCCGACGACGGCAAGCAGGCCATCGATGTTCTGGCTGTTGTACGCCGCGTAGGCCTTCAACAGGAGTTCCTGATCGTTGCTCATGACGATCCGTCCGCAGCTGCTGCCGCCGCGGCCTCTGAGCTGCTGTCAAAGGCTCAGAAGCAGGTCGCGAACGGCGTCGGGTCGGGACAGGAACGGATGGTGGCCGGTGTTCATCTCGACGACGCGCTCGGCCTTGCGGGCGAATTCACGCTGCAGATGTGCCGGGGTGCCCCTGTCCTCGGCGCACACCAGGTAGGTCGAGGGCACCTGCTGCCAGGCGGCCGCCCCGACCGGTTGTCCGGTGACGTGCAGGCTCTGCCGCGCGAGGTGGTGCGCCGCTTCTGCCTGGACATCCGGGTCGCAATCCTGCAGGAACGTGCCGACGAGCAGCTCGGGGCGGACCCCGAACGTGCCAGCGTCAAGGTCCGCGTCGAGGAAGGGAGCGGGCCCGTCGCCGCCGAACTCCGACAGGCTTTGCCCGATCTCGGGCAGGTAGCTGGAGACCAAGAGGAGGTGCCAGACCGAGGCGATTCCGGCGGCGGCTTCCGCAGTGACGATGCCGCCATAGCTGTGCGCGACGACGATGGTCGGCTCGGCGCCGTCCCGCAGTACCTGGCGCACCGCCGCGACGTCCTCGGGCAGTCCCGGACCCGCCGCTCCCGCCGGCGCGCCCGCCTCGCCGCAGCTCGGCAACGTCGGCGCCACACTCGACACGCCCCGTTCCTGCAGCACATCCGCCATGCGGTGCCACCACCACTCGCCGTCTCGCACGCACGCTCCGTGCACGAACACCACTCTCATGACGACCCTCCACATCGGCGGCGTTTGGTTTGCGATCGACGGTACACGTAGCGTCCGTTACGTGAAAGGATGATGGGTGTGGGCAGACAACGGCAGCCATTGATTGCGGAGCGGCTCCTGGACGAGTGCACCGATTACGCCCTCGAACATGGTCTCCCCGACCGGCTCGAGCCGCTGGTCCGCGCGACCGGCACGTCGGCTCGCATGCTCCTCTACCACTTCGACACCCGTGACGGCCTGCTGCGCGCGATCCTTCGCCAGGCACGGAAGCACCAGCTCGACGCCTTCGGTGACCTCTTGCGAGTCCGACCTGACGAGGAGTACACCGTCACCCTGGCTCGCGCGTGGACCGCGATGACCGGTCCGGACGGACAGCCCTACCTGCGCATGTTTGGTCAGCTACGAGAAGACGCGGAGCAGCACCTCTGGCCCGGCTTCCGACGGATCGCGACGACTGACTGGCTGGGGCCGCTCGAAGACGGCTTGCGCACTATCGGTCGACCCGAGTCGGCCACCCTGGTCCTCGCCGTCATCCGCGGCCTGCTGATGGACCTCGACGCCACCGGCGACACCACCCGCACCGACCGGGCTTTCCACGACCTCCTCATCGCCCTCGAGCACGCCCCAGGCGACGAACGCACCGCGGCCACGCGGGCCATCCCCCGCCAACAGCGCGATCGACGAGAGCAGTATCCAGAGAGGTAACCACCGCTGACAGGGTGGTTCTGCCGCTGTCGTCGCAGCTGGCGAACTGCACGTACTCGGCTGTCGGGACCTCGACGTTCGCGACCACGCCGCCCCTGAGGCAGCCCATCCGGTCGGCGAGGATCTCGTGCCGCAGATCAGGAGCTCTCCGCCGGGCAGACGGGAGTGCTGCGGACTACGGGCCGACGCGCGTCTCAGCGGCATTCCGCGGCCCGCCGGAGCAGGATCCCGCGCTCGCTCTCGTTCTGCGTCAGCGCGGCGGCCTGTTCGAACTCCCGCCGGGCCTCGGCCGTTCGGCCGAGCTTCTGCAACAGGTCGGCACGAACGGCGGGGAGCATCGGGTAGGTCCGAAGCTCGCGCGAGTCGGTCAACGCGTCGACGAGCTCGAGTCCGGCCGCGGGCCCGAACGCCATGCCCATGGCGACGGCCCGGTTGAGCTCGACCACGGGGCCGGGCCACACGTCGCCGAGCACCTCGTAGAGCTCGGCCACGTGTTCCCAGTCGGTCTCCTCGATGGTCAGTGCCCTGGCGTGACAGGCCGCGATCGCCGCCTGGATGGAGTAGGCACCCACCGGCCGTCCCGTCGACTCGGCCCGCTCGAGCGCCGCGATACCCCGCCGGATGAGCAACCGGTCCCAGCGCCTGCGGTCCTGGTCCTGCAGGAGCACGGGCTCCCCCACGCTCGTCGCCCGGGCGGGAATCCGTGCCGACTGAAGCTCCATCAGGGCCACCAACCCGTGCACCTCCGGCTCGCCGGGCGCGAGCCCAGCGACCAGGCGACCCAGACGCAGCGCCTCGTGACAGAGCGCCGGGCGCATCCACTGCTCGCCCGAGGTCGCGGCGTACCCCTCGTTGAAGATCAGGTAGATCACCTCGAGCACGGAGCTGAGCCGCTCCCGCATCTCCGCGGGGGTGGGCAGCTCGAAGGTGGCGTGCTCGGTCTGGAGGGTGCGCTTCGCGCGACTGATCCGCTGTCCGATCGTCGCGTCGGAGACCAGGAACCCCCGGGCGATCTGAGGCGTCGTCAGGCCCCCGACGCACCGTAGGGTCAGCGCCACGCGGGACTCCAGGGACAACGCAGGGTGGCACGCGGTGAACACGAGCCGCAGCAGGTCGTCCCGGATCTGGTCGTCCATCGCGTCGTCGATCGCACTCGACCCGTCCGCCGACTCCGCGATCTCCCGATCGCGGCTCAGGACCTGGAGAGCGCGCTGGTGGGTCGCCTCGCGGCGGTGCCGGTCGATCGCGCGACGCTTCGCCGTGGTCATGAGCCACCCAGCGGGGTTTGCCGGGATGCCGGCCTTGGGCCACTGCTCGAGGGCCAGGACGAGCGCGTCGTGGGCGACCTCCTCCGCCAGACCGAAGTCCCTCGTCATCCGGGTCAGACCGGCCACCAGCCGTCCCGCCTCGATGCGCCACACCGCCTCGACCGCGCGGCGCGCCGCGTCGTCGGCCTGGAGCACCGTCATGACGAACCATCCAAGCACCCCGCACCCCCCACGGCGACGCCGAGCGTCCGGCGTGGGCGCTCGGCGTCGCCCGGGTCGGCTCAGGCCGGCGGCGCGAAGTCCTCGGGCCCGAGGGCCTTGAGGATCTCCGCCTCTCCTTCCCAGCCCTGCCACAGGTCTTGGTGAAGCTTCATGAACCGGGACGTCCACTCGACGGCGTCCTCCTTCGACGCCACCTCGTAGACGGCGTAGCTGATCATCTCCTTGGACTCGGCGAACGGTCCGTCGGTGACGCTCAGCCGTCCGTCCGCGACCTGGACGCGGGCCCCGGCGGCGCTCGGCGCGAGCCCGGCGTTGTCGAGCATCACCCCCGCCCGCGTGGCTTCCTCGCCGAGAGCGAAGATCCCTTCCATCAGGCCGGCGGGCGGCGGCGTGGCGGGCTGGTTTCCCTTGAGCAAGACGACGTAGCGCATGGCAGTTCTCCCTTGTGTGCTGCTGACAATGGCCAGTTGACGAAGTGCTCGGTGGTCAGCCGATCGTGACGAGGCCGAGGTCGCGGTAGCGATCGACCGCTACCGCGCTCATCCAAGCCCAGACGAGAACGACGGTCCCGGTGAAGACGAGATTGCTGGCGACGCTGCCCTGTCCGGACCCGACCATCGCGAACCCGCCGAGAAGGGCGACGCCGGCGAAGCGCGAGAACACCGCCCAGCCGCGCCGCCCCTCCACGGCGTACCGGCGGGCGAGGACGAAGCAGGCCGCGGCGAAGCACGAGAACCCGATCCCGCCGGCGGCGATGTGGAGCAGCCCGTGCCACGAGACCGTCCCGGGCCCCTGCGGGGTTCCCACGGGGAAGCCGAGGGCGGGGTCGGCGCGGAAGATCGCCGCCGCGATCAGGCTGCCGCCAAAGACCGCGATGAGTCGCGGTGCCCAGCGCGCACCGCGGCCGCCGGTCAGGGCGCGACGCAGCCCGAGCGCAAACGCAACGACCATGACGCCGCACAGGACGACGTTGGTGATCTGAACCCAGCCGAGCTCGCCGTTCATCAACAGGCTCCACTGGTGCCGGCCGAGGTCGAAACCCTCCCGGGTCGAGGCCTGGACGAGCGAGGTGACCACGTAGAGCGGGCCGACGACGACGCCGCACCCGAGAAGCGACGTGGTCGCGCGGGACACCGGTGAACGGGTTGCCGAGCTGAGGGACGCATTTCCTGTGCTCGTGGTGGTGGGAATCATCTAACGCTCCTTGTCGAGTGCGGCCGGCTGCCTGCTGCAGACCGTCCGTCACCCCCTCCACGAACGAACTCCGGTCCGTTCGACATCAGTTCGGAGTTCCGCACCGCGAGCTTTCTGCACGCTGCCGTGCGGCCCGATGAGGGCGGACGCGATGATCCTTGCGGCGTGCAGCCCAGCACCGGCACCTGATCCTGTCGGACGGTCTCGGTCAGCGGTATCGACGTCGACGTAGCGATCCACCCGCTCGTGCGCTCCGGCGACATCGGCGAGCTCGGCTCCGTCCCGTTCCGGCTCACCGATATCCCCGTCTCGGCGCCCTGAATCGCCGATCCGATCGGTCTCCAACTATCGGGCGCGGACCCGTCAGGCAGGGGCAGGCTCGATGTCGAAGGGGGAAACCGTGATCGCAGCACTGAACCACCTCGTCGACTATGTCGAGACGCGCCTGACCGAGGAGATCGACCTCGCCGGACTTGCGAACGGATTCGGCACGACCGAGTACCACCTGCGGCGGATGTTCTCGTCCCTCGCGGGCATGCCGATCTCGGAGTACATCCGTCGCCGACGCATGACGCTTGCAGCATCCGACGTCGTCGCGGGCGATGACCTTCTCGGCATCGCGGTGCGATACGGCTACGGCTCGACCGAAGCGTTCGGTCGCGCATTCCGGGCGGTGCACGGCACTCGCCCCGGCGACGTGCGCCGCGACGGCGGCCCCCTTCGTTCACAACCACAGCTCAGGTTTCGCCTGACCGTCGAAGGGAGCACGTCCATGGACACCCGCATCGTTGAACGACCCACGTTCCGCCTGATCGGCCACGCAGCACAGGTGCCGCTGATTCACGAGGGCATCAACCCCCACATCCAGGAGCACATCGCGTCCATACCCGAGTCCGAGCACCTGCGCCTCAAGAGCCTGAGCAACACCGAGCCCACCGGACTGCTCCAGGTGAGCTCCGACGTCGACCCCGACTACATCGAGGGAAGCGACCTGAGCTACCTCCACGGCGTCGCGATCAGCGAGGAGACGCCGGCACCCGCGGATCTCGACGCCGTCGACGTCCCTGCAGGCACGTGGGCAGTCTTCCGCAGCGCCGGGCCGTACCCGTCCACGTTGCAGGCGACGTGGGCAGCCACCGCCACCGAGTGGTTCCCGTCCAATCCCTGGCGCTTGCGCCAGGGCCCGTCCGTCGTGGCGGTCCTGGATCGAGCCCCAGACTTCAGCACGGCAACCTGCGAACTCTGGCTGCCGGTAGAGCGCGCATAGCCGCTGCCCGATCGGGTACCCGCGTGCACGGTCGGCTCAGGAACTGAGCAGTCCCCCGCCGACCCAGGCCCGGATGGCGTTGACCGCCTGCGGGCCGAGCTCCATCCGAGCCCCGCGGCAGAGCCCGATGACGTTGTCCGCCCAGGTCTCGGCGACCTCGCGGGCCGAGGGCTTGGCCGCGAGGTCGAGCCCGGCGTACAGGACCCCGGCGATCACGGTGTTCACCGAGCCGCGGCCGATCTTCGCGCCGGCGGCCTGGCACGCGTCGCGCACCCGCCGCGAGGTCTCGGCGCGGGCGAACGGGACGGCGCGGACGTCCTCGGCCAGGGCCGAGAGCAGGATGCGGTAGCTCTCCGCGGGGAGGTTGGGGATGTCGGTGACGTCGACCACCTGACGTTGCAGGGGCGGCAGGTCGACGGCGTCGGCGCTGGGCACGTCGGCCTCGCTGAAGCGCTTGGGGTCCCAGACGAACCCCGGAGCCGGGCGCGCGGTGGCCTGCAACTCAGGGACGGCGCGCGCGAGCCAAGGGAAGAACGCGCCGGTCTTCTCCCAGTTCGAGGTGACGAGCGACGGGTCGGCCTTTTGCGCCGCCTGGGCCACCACGCTCCCGGTCAACGGGCGGTCGGCCGCGCGCACCAGGCGCAGGACCGGCTTCCGCGCAGGGCTGTTGGTGACAGGTCCGGACGCCCGCGCGGCCGCGCTGGATGACGACGGCGCCGACGCCCGGCCGGTGCCGTTGCCGGGCGCGGCGACCGGGGCGGGTGCCGGCGTGTCGTCGAGCTCGACCTGCTCGGGGTGCTTGACGATCTCGGCGAGCTCGTCCGCCGTGATCACCGTGTCGGCGACGGCGCGGTAGGCGCTCGCCGCGGGACCGGCGGTGATGATCGTGACCCGCCGATCGGCCGCGCGGCAGCGCAGCGCGAGGGGGGTGAAGTCGGCGTCGGCGGAGAGGATGACGAACTCGTCGTACCGGGTCTCGGCGCTCAGGGCGTCGACCGCGTCGAGCACGAGGTTGATGTCGGCGCTGCTCTTGCCCTGCTGGGTGAGCGACGGGCAGTCCACGACGCTGAAGCCGGCCCGCGTGAAGTTCGGCCGGAACTGCGAGAACACGGACGGGTTGAGGTAGCAGGAGCGCACGAGGAAGCGCCGAGTGAACTCGCCGTCGGCGTCGCTACCGGTCTCGAGCCCAGCGAGCCAGTGCGCCGGCGACCCGGCGAACGCCTCGGCCGCGCTCGGGTCGAGCCGTTGGAGCCCGATGTACACGTTGTCGAAGTCGACGAACAGGGCGCAACGCAGCCGCCGCCCGCCCTCGGGGGTGATGTCCATGACCGCATCCTCCTCGCTCACGCCCGGGGGTGAGCCAATACCCACGGCCGGCCGATGCTGCGCCGTCAGACCCGAGCGCGCGAGAGACCTCGGGTGGCGGCACGTCGGTCGTGTCGCGTGGGGCGCTCCAGTGCCAGACTGAGCGCGCCGAGCGCAAAAGCAGGTCCGACCAGCAGAGGGGCGCACCACCGTGGCATTCGACGGGATCCAGCACGAACGCGGTGGACCGCAACCTGGTGGGCACGTGCTCGTCGCGACCGACCTGGTCCGCCGGTACGGCGACCTGACCGCCGTCGACGGCGTCTCGTTCCACATCGACCCCGGCGAGACCTTCGGCCTGCTCGGCCCGAACGGCGCGGGCAAGACCACCACCATCTCGATGGTCGCCGGTCTCATCCCCGCCGACGCCGGCTCCGTGACGGTCGCGGGCAGGCCGATGGGTCCGGGCGAGGTCGACGTCAAGCGGCACATCGGCCTCGTCCCGCAGGATCTCGCGATCTACCCCGAGCTCACCGCACGCGAGAACCTCATGTTCTTCGGCCGGCTCCAGGGCCTGCGCGGCAAGGAGCTCTCGCACCGCATCGACGAGGTGCTCGAGCTCATCGCGCTGACCGACCGGGCCAAGGACCCGACGAAGGAGTACTCCGGCGGGATGAAGCGGCGGCTGAACATCGCCGTCGGCCTCCTGCACCAGCCTGCGCTGCTGATCCTCGACGAGCCGACGGTCGGCGTCGACCCGCAGTCACGCAACGCGATCCTCGAGTCCGTCGAGGCGCTGTCGGTCGGCGGCATGGCCGTGCTCTACACGACCCACTACATGGAGGAGGCCGAGCGCCTCTGTGACCGGATCGCGATCATCGATTCCGGCCGCATCCAGGCCGAGGGCACCCGGAGCGAGCTCATCACGCTCACCGGTGGCGTGGACACGATCCGGCTGGCCGGCGCAGGCCAGAGCGCCGCGATTCTCTCGGGCCTGCGCGCCCTGCCCGCCGTCGAGCAGGTCGCCGCGGACGGGAACACGCTCACCCTGACCGTGCGCGACGCCCCCACGGCGGTCGCGAGCATCGTCACGACGGCGACCGACGCCGGGATGACGCTCACCGAGGTCGAGATCACCCGGCCGGACCTCGAGTCGGTGTTCCTGCACCTGACCGGCAAAGCCCTGAGGGACTGAGCATGCGACAGCTATGGACCATGACGGCGTCCGACCTGCGCCAACGCGTCCGGGACCGGTCGGTGATCATCTTCGCGCTCGTCGTCCCGCTCGCGCTGATGTTCGTCTTCAACCTGACCTCGGGCGGCGCGGCGAACCTCACCCTCAAGCCGGTGACCGTCGCCGTGTCCGCCCCCGCGGGCGACGACCTCGCCACAGCGATCACCGCCACGCTGACCCAGGTGGAGGGGATCGACCTCACCGTGGACGAGGTCTCCGCCGACGACGCGCGATCGTCGGCCCGGTCCGGGGATGCCGAGCTCGGCGTCGTCATCCCCGCGGGCTTCGGCGACGCCGTCCGCGCGGGCAAGGAGGTCGTCGTCGAGGTGACCGAGGGCGAGGACTCCGGGATCGAGAGCGACATCGTCCTCACCGTCGTGCAGGGCGTCCTCACCCAGCTCTCCGCCGGCGCGGTGACCGCCGCCGCCGGCGCCGGGGCCGGCGTGCCCGACGCGCAGCTCGCGGCGCTCGCCCAGCAGGCGGCGACCCAGGCTCCCGAGATCACGCTGACGCAGGGCGAGGCGGCGAGCGAGCAGCTGAGCAGCTCCGCCGCCCTCATCGCGGGGCAGGCCGGCCTGTTCCTGCTGTTCACCGTCGGCTTCGGGGTCCTCGGGCTGGTCGCCGAGCGCGAGCAGGGCACCCTCGCCCGGCTGCGCTCGATGCCGATGCGACCCTGGCTGATCGTGACGGCGAAGGGGCTCGTCAGCTACATCCTCGGCGTCGTCGCCACGTCCGTGCTGCTCACGCTCGGCTCGATGTTCTTCGACGTCTCGTTCGGTTCGCCAGTGGCCGTGGCGGTGCTCATCCTGTGCGCGGTGGCCGCGGCGACGTCGCTGATGTTCATCATCGCCCGGGTCGCGCGCACCGCCGAGCAGGCGAGCGTGCTCCAGTCGATCCTCGCGCTGCTGCTCGGCATCGCCGGCGGCGCGTTCTTCCCGCTGAACACGACCGGATTCCTGGACGTCGTCGTCGGCCTCAACCCGATCGCCGCCTTCACCCGCGGCCTGGGCATCACCTCCGGCGGCGGCGGGCTGGGTGACATCGGGGTGCCGGTGATGCTCATGCTGGGCTTCGCCGTCGTCGGCCTTGCGGCCTCGCGACTCGTGCCCGACCGGGGGCGGGACCTGTGAGGGCCGCCCGAGCGATCGCCGCGGTCGAGCTGCGTCGCTTCCTGCGCGACCGGTCGAACATCTTCTTCGTCTTCATCTTCCCGCTGCTGCTCGTCCTGGTGATCGGCTCGCAGTTCGGCGGGGACGGGGGCAATGGCCGGGTTGCCATCGCCGGCGCGGACAGCGAGCTCGGCACCGCCATCGCGACGGCCCTCGTCGACGACGGCGTGAGCGTCACCCGCGGCGGCGCCGACTCCGTGCGGCAGCAGGTCGCCCGCGGGCGCACGGACGTCGGCCTGTTCATCTCCGCGGCGGCGGCCACCGCGTACGACGCTGGCGCCCCGGTCGTCCTCGAGATCGTGCCCGGCGCGCAGCAGGGCAGCCCGGCAACCGTGCAGCGGGTCCGGGTCGCCGTCGCGGGGGTCACCGTCGAGCGCGGGCAGGTCGCCGCACTGGTGGGGGCGGGCCTCGGCGAGGACGCGGCCCTCGCCGCGCTGGCCGACGCCGAGGCGGCCACCACGCCGCCGGAACTGAGGGTCGTCGACGTCGACCGCCTCACGCAGGAGTTCGACGGGCTGGGCCAGTTCGACCTCGGCGCGTCGGGCGAGCTCCTGCTGTTCGTCTTCCTTGCCTCGCTCGCGGGCTCATCCACCCTGATCCAGACCCGCCGGCTCGGCGTCATGGCCCGGACCCTCGCCGCGCCCGTCTCCGCCGGGCAGGCGCTCGCCGGCCAGGCGCTGGGCCGGTTCACGATCGCGATCTTCCAGGGCGCGTACATCATGGTCGCCACCTCGCTCCTGTTCGGGGTGAGCTGGGGCAACCTCTGGCTGTCGTTGCTCGTGCTCGCCACGTTCAGCGCCGTCGCCGCCGGCGCCGCGATGGTGATCGGGTCAGTTCTCGACAACGACGGCGCGGCGTCGGGCATCGGGATCGGGCTCGGCCTCGTCCTCGCGGCGCTGGGCGGCTGCATGCTCCCGCTCGAGTTGTTCCCGGAGACGCTGCGCACGGTCGCGCACATCACGCCGCACGCCTGGGCGTACGACGCGTTCGCCGAGATCCAGCGCCGCGACGGGACGCTCGTCGACATCCTCCCGCAGCTCGGGGTGCTGGCCGCGATGGCGGCCGTCCTGCTCGCGCTCGGCACGTGGAGCCTGCGGCGGAGCATGGCGCGCGCGCTCTGACCGCGGTCGGTCTCCCGTCGCGAGCCGGTGGTGGTCGGGATCTGCGCCTCTGGAGCACCGATCCGGACCACAACCCGTGGGTGCCCTAGGGCGACTACGGCGTGCGGGGGTCGCCGGTGCCCTGGCCCGGCGGCGGCCCCGGCGCGTCGTCGCGGAGCGCGGCCTCGCGGGCGCGAAGGTCGGCCTCCCACTGCGCGAGCAGCGCGCGGTCGGAGGCGTCGGAGGCGGCGAGCCCCGCAAGGAGCTGGCGGTCGTCGGCGGGCGCGCCGGGCCGCTCGTACTCCGGGAAGCCCGCCGTGGCGGTCGACCGCCACGGGACGGCCTGGCCCGCCGACGCCGCCGTCGGGCGCCCCGCGACCAGCCACGCGATCGGGCCGGCGTAGGGGATGAAGAGGATCAGGAGGATCCACGCCCAGGTCGGCAGGTTGCGCACGCGTCCGGGCGGAGCTTGGATGCACTCGATCAAGCAGAAGACGATCAGCCCGAGCTCGAGCAAGATCCCCAGGTAACGGGGCATGACGCCTCCTTGATGCGCACGTGGCCAGCTGCGTGCGCAGCGTCGCTCGAACCGTAGGGCAGGTCCGGGTCCCGTGTCCGGGGAATCGGCGCGCGTTCGGCGCACGGTGGGGAACCGCACCGTGTTCGCGTCGCGGCGAGCTACCGGGCGGCGTGCTCGACCTCGTCGAAGTCGTCCACTCCGGCGGCGATGGCCTCGCGTCGGCGGGCACCGCGTGAGGGGCCGGCGAGGGCGGCGAGGAACGCGAGGACCCCGACACCCGCGCAGGCCCAGAACCCGATGGTGAACCCGTCGTCCAGCGGGGCCCCCTGCGCGCTGACCTGGGAGGAGAGCAGCGCGGCGATGACGGCGGTCCCGATGCTGCTGCCGACGGTGCGGATGACGGTGTTGGCGCTGATCGCCTCGCCGGTCTGGGCGGCGGGCACGCTCTCGACGATCGCGTTCGACGTCGCCGCGAGTGCCATGCCGATGCCGATGCCGGTCAGGACGCCGGACAGCACGATCGACCACAGCTGGGCGTGCCCGAGCGCCGGAATGAGGAAGGCGACCGCCACCGACACTCCGCCGACGATCATCGGGATCTTCGGGCCGATGCGCCGGATGAGGATGCCGGCGACGACTCCGGAGATGACCATCGCGACGACGGTGGGCAGCAGGTAGAGGCCGGCCTGGGTCACGCTCTTGCCGAACCCGTAGCCCAGGGCGCTGGGCAGCTGCAGCAGGGTGGGAACCAGGATGAAGGTGCCGAACATCGCGAAGCCGAAGGCCAGGGCGACGACGTGCGCGGTCCAGACCCCGCGGTGCCGGAACAGGCGCACGTCGATCAGCGGCTCCTGGACGCGCAGCTCTACCAGGACGAACACCACCAGGGCCACGGAACCCAGGACCAGCAGACCGACGGTCTTGGCGTCGCCCCAGCCCCACTTCTCCCCCTCGCTGATGGCCAGGAGCAGGGCGACCAGGCCGACGGTCAGGATGGCGGTACCGAGCACGTCCAGGCGCCCCGGCGTGCGCACCGGCGACTCCGGGATCCCGAAGATCGCCCCGAGCAGGGCGATCACCACCAGGACGGCGGGCAGCCAGAACAGCCAGTGCCAGGACAGGTGCTCGACGATGGGACCGGCCGCGACGATGCCGACGCCGGCACCGATGCCGAAGATGGCCGAGAGCAGCCCGATCGTCACGCTCACGCGCTCGCGGGGCAGCTCGTCGCGCACGATGCCGATCGAGAGCGGCATGACCGCGCCGGCGGCGCCCTGGAGGATCCGCGCGACGATCAGCACGCCGAGGTTCGGGGCCAGCGCGGCGAGCACCGCGCCGACGAGGAGCAGGGACAGCACCACGATGAGGACCTTGCGCTTGCCGACCATGTCCCCCAGGCGCCCCAGGATCGGGGTCAGGACCGACGCGGAGAGCAGGTAGGCGGTGAGCACCCAGCTGGCGTCGCTCGTCGCGACCCCCAGATCGGCCCCGATGGTGCCGAGGGCGGGGGCGACGAGCGACTGCAGGACCGCGAAGGACAGGCCGCCGAGCGACAAGTACAGGATGACCCCGGTCCCGCGCCCGTGCGGCGTACTCCGAGTCCTGGCGGTGGGTGGCGTGGCGGCGGGGCCCTGAGGGGTGGTGGGCACGAGAGCTCCTCGAGCGAGTAAGCAGTTGTTGACTTGACCAGTCTCAGCACTCCGCGCGATCATGTCAACACGCGTCGACTTTCATCGACGAGATGTCGCCCACAGGAGGATCGTGAAATGACCAGTACGCGGGAGCGCTCGCCCGGGGTGGCGGCCGGCCCCGGCACGTCGGCAGACGACGAGCTGGTCCGCTCGGGCCGGGATGCGGTTGCGACCCGACGTGCCCTGGTGCGGGCCGCCCGGCGCCGGTTCGCCACGCAGGGATACCGGGCCACCACGGTCCGTGAGATCGCGGCGGACGTCGGCGTCAACGTCGCCCTGATCAACCGCTACTTCGTGTCCAAGGAGGGGCTGTTCGAGGAGTGCATGGCACGGACCTCCGACGAGCTGGACGAGCAGAACCCGGCCCCGTCGCGCGGGCTCGACGAGGTGGTCGAGCGGCTGATCGCGCACGTGGTGAACGCGCCCGACGGAGACGACCCCCTGCAGCTGCTGCTGCTCTTGCGCTCCTCCGGTGACGTGAACGCCGACCGAATCCGCTCACGAACGCTGGAGCACTTCACCCGCCGGCTCGCGACCGCCGCAGGCTGGACCGCCGACGCGCCAGACGCCGTTGGCCTCCTGCTGCGCGCGCAGCTCGCCATCGCCACCATGCTCGGCGTCCTCATGCTCCGGACCTCCGCCGCCGTGCAGCCCCTCGCGTCTGCCGGTTCGGATGACCTGAGCGGCCCGCTCGGCCAGGTGTTCCGCGACCTCCTCTCACCGGAGCCGTGACGCGCAGCGGTTGCGTGCACGCGCTAGGTGCCCGGGCCGGGCTGCTCCTTCGTCAGGTGGAGGAGCCACCCGCGAGCGGTCCGGATGAGCGCGTAGCGCCGCGGGCCGAGCCTGCCGTGCAGCGTCAGCAGGATGCGGTGCTCCGTCCGGTCGTGCTCCTCCCACCAGCCCGTGTCGGCCACGGTCTTGTCCGCGTCCTCGTAGGCGAGGTGATCGAGGTCGTGGTCCGGGACCTGCACAGCGAGGCGATCGGCCGACGACGCGCTGGGCAGTCCCCGAGGCAGCGCCCAGGAGCGCAGCACACCGTCCTCCTCGAGGCGTAGATCGAAGTGGTGGCGCGGCTTCAGGTGCTCGTGCAGCACGAATGCGGGCCGTGGCGCGCCGACCGCACCCGCGCCGTTCTCGGCGTCGCTCATCGCATCATCATCCGCCCGCGACGCGTCGGTGGCTGATGGTCCACTGAACAGCATGGGCTCTGGACCAGCACTCGGGATCGGCGACCTCGTGGTTCTCGGCGGGCGGGGCCGGGACGTCTGGGAGATCGTGACCGTCCGGCACGAGGTTGCCCGGGTGGTGGCCCGGTCGGTCCACCTGGAGCACGGACGGTTGCGGTCCGTGCCGCTCGCGCAACTGGCCCGCTACGACCACGACCACGACCGCGCCGACGGCGACACCCCCTGACCGTGTCCGCCGAGCAGGCGAGCTGATGCCAGCGGCGGTGCGCCGCCACACACTGTGGAGATCCACTCACGCAGACCGGAGGAGACATCGTGATACGGAGATCCCCGCGGGCATCGAGGCCCAGACCGAGCTAGCGCTGCGCAGGGTCGCGGCGATCCTCGAGGCGGCGGGATCGTCGATGGATGACCTCGTCTAGGCCTCAGCCGAGGAAGAGGTCGAACCACACGGTTTTGCCTCCCGCGCCGCGCATGGTGCAGCCCCACCGAGCCGTGAACGTGTCGATGAGCAGGAGACCTCGTCCCCCGCTCGCGGTCAGCTCGGGCTCACGCAGGTGCGGCACCTCGGTCCCCGCGTCGTCGACCTCGACCCGGAGGTTCTTCTCCACCCGGAACGTGCGGACCGTCACCGCCCCTCCGGGAGGGCCGTGCAGAATCGCGTTGGTGATCAGCTCGCCGCTCAGGAGCTTGATCACGGAGACTCGGTCCGTCGGAGCTCCGCTGTCGATCGCGACCGATGCAACCCAGTTCCGCCCGAAGGCGATGGACTTGGTGTCTGCCGTGAGTTGCAAGCTCATGTCTCTCCCGTTCGCGTGTCGCGCGGGGTACCTGAGGCGTGCCGTCGATGCGCGGCCCGGTAGGTCGCTTGGCGAGGTCGCAACCTCGGTCATCACGGAGCGGGGCAGGGTGCCAGGGCTGATGGGCGACTGAACTCGGTATTGCCGGGCTCCAGCGCCGATGCAATTTCGAGCCACGTTAGAGTCTCGGAAAACAATCTTCACACGCACGTGCAGGCACCCGTGTGAAACCCCGAACCAACGCTCTCGAAAATAGCTAGGTGAAAGGCCACCGACGCCTGATCAGGGCGTCGGTGCCTCTCGCGTGTGAACTGGGTCCCGGGCTGCCTAGCTCCCCAGCGCGCATTTCCGACGCTACAGGCGATCGATACTTCCCGCCCCTCAGGGGGACAACTTCATTCAAACCCGCAACGTTTGAGAGGTTTGCGAGGTACCCACACCGAGCGTCATTCTTCGACGCTCGTCTTGTCTGAGAGCTCCGTGAGACGTCGACAGTGCGCAGCGCAGTGACACCCTCGTTGGACGCGCGACCGTCAGCCGACAGGGAAGGGTGCTCTCGTCATCTCCTCGGACACTTGCCAGACGCTCCGGGCTTCGTCCTCGCTGCGGAGGCGGGAGTAGAGCGTCTGCTCGGCGGGTGCGCCGCCCATATGGGCAAGTCCCTGAGGGCCGTAGAGCCGTCCCGACTTCGCGTTGGGGGAGATCGCGGCGTAGAGAGCCGTGAGCGCCGCGGACTCCGGGGTGCCGGTGAGGATGCCGCGGCCGGACAGCCAGCGGATCACGCGCACGCTGCGGGTGTCCCCGGTACGCCCCAGCTCCGGGCGGGCGGACAGAAGGTTTGTGGGTGCGACGCCGGGATGGGACAGGTTGCTGGAGATGCCCCACCCGTTGGCAGCGCTGCGTCGGCCGAGCTCAAGACCGAAGAGGCCGAGGGCGATCTTTGACTGGCTGTAGGCGCGCATGCCGTCGTACGAATGCGCCCAGTTGAGGTCGTCCCAGTTGATGGCGCCTTGGTTCGCCGCGACGCTCACCTGCGACGTGACGCGCGCGCGACCGGCGCGAAGGAGAGGCAAGAGGTGCGAGACCAGCGCTACATGGCCGAGGTGGTTGGTGCCGAACTGGAGTTCGAAACCGTCGTCGGTGGTCTGGCGGGCAGGTGGGGTCATGATGCCGGCGTTGTTGATCAGCAGGTGGATCGGGCTGCCTTCGCGGCGCATCGTCTCGCCGAAGGCTGCGACCGACTCCAAGGACGCGAGGTCCATCGGGTGCAACGACACGGCGGCCGAGGGGACCGTTTCGCGGATGGTCGCGATCGCCGCCTCGCCCTTGGGCAGGTTGCGGACGGGCAGCACGAGGGTGGCGCCCGCTGCGGCGAGCCGGGTAGCGATGCGCAGGCCGATCCCGTCGCTTCCGCCAGTCAGGACCGCCCGCGTGCCGGTCAGGTTGGGGATGGTGATGTCGAGAGGTCTGCGTGCCATTGGTGCTCCCAGGTCGTGGTGTGGCTTGACCCTCGCGCGGATCGCGAGTGGTAACCAGGGCATGTCAGTCAGTGGCTACCCGGATCGCCGCGCTGTAGAACTGTCTCGACGACCCGAGGAGGGCCATGGCGATCGATCGACGGGGCGTGGCGCAGTTCCTGCGCAACCGACGAGAGGCGCTGCAGCCCGAAGACGTCGGTCTGCCGCGCGGTCGGCGTAGGCGAACCGAGGGCTTGCGCCGCGAAGAAGTCGCGGTCCTGTGCCACATGTCGTCGGACTACTACGCCCGCCTTGAGCGCGGTGCCGGACCGCAGCCGTCGGAGCAGATGATCGCGTCGATCGCGCAGGGCCTGCACCTGTCGGTCGCCGAGCGCGACCACCTGTTCCGGTTGGCGGGGCACCGTTTGCCCCTCCCGGGCGCGTCGAGCAGCCACATCAGCCCCGGCCTCTTGCGCATCCTCGACCGCCTGGAGGACACGCCCGCGGAGATCGTCACTGAGCTCGGCGAGACGCTGCGACAGACCTCGCTCGGCGTCGCGCTCACTGGAGACACAGCCAGCCTCACGGGGCCTGCCCGCAGCATCGGCTACCGCTGGTTCACCGACCCGTCGAGCCGCCGCCTCTACGCCCCGGACGACCACCCCTTCCTCTCGCGGCTATGGGTCTGCGGGCTGCGCGAGGTCATGGCGCTGCGTGGCCGCCCGTCGCGCGCAGCCACGCTCGCCGACGACCTTCTCTCGCGGAGCGAGGAGTTCCGCACCATCTGGGACATGCACGAGGTCGGCGTCCGACCCGCCGAGGTCAAGCACTTCGCCCACCATGAGCTCGGGACCCTCGAGCTCAACTGCCAGACGCTGATCGACCCTGCCCAGTCGCACTTTCTCCTCGTCTACACGGCCGTGCCCGGGACAGAGAGCTACGAGAAGCTGCAGCTGCTCTCCGTCATCGGCGCGCAGCAGCTCAACTGATCACGACGGCTGCCCGATGGCCGTTCGGGCACCCCACGGACCTCCACCTAGGTGCGATCGGCGGCCCGATGAGAAGTGGCGCCGGCAGTGGTCCGAGTACGGTCCGGTGAGGGCGGCGCACATCAAGGGAGAACAACGAGATGAGACCGCTTCGATACTCGATCAACGTCACGCTCGACGGCTGCTGCCATCACGAGGCGGGGCTCCCCCCGGACGAGGAGTCGATGCGCTACTGGACCGCTGAGCTGGAACGAGCCGATGCCCTGCTCTTCGGCAGGGTGACCTACGAGATGATGGAGTCGGCGTGGCGAAAGCCTGCGACGGGCACGTGGCCCGACTGGATGGATGAGGCGCAGATCCCGTTCGCCGAGACCATCGACCGGGCGAACAAGTACGTCGTGTCGAGCACGCTGAGCGGGGTCGATTGGAATGCCGAGCTGGTGCGAGGCGACCTCGAGCAAGCGGTTCAGCGGCTCAAGCAAGAGTCAGGCGCAGGCCTGTGGGTGGGTGGCGTGACGCTCCCCTCGGCGTTGGCGGACCTGGGACTGATCGACGAGTACGAGTTCGGGTCTGCTGCACGAATAGGTGACGCCTGACCTGTGGTGCCGGAGGGCACCGCTGGAAGGATGTGCACCGTGCCCAGACCCCACCCCAAGGAGTTCCGCGACGACGTCGTGGCCGTGGCCCGCCGCGGTGATGCTCCGATCAAAGAGATCGCGAAAGACTTCGGGATCAGCGAGTCGTGCCTGCGCAACTGGATGCAGGCCGCCGACGTCCAGGACGGCAACCGTCCCGGCGTAACGGTCAGCGAGTCGGCCGAGCTGCGCGAGATGCGTCGCCGCAACCGGCTCCTCGAGCAGGAGAACGAGATCCTGCGTCGCGCGGCGGCGTACTTCGCCCAGGCGCACCTGCCGGGAAAATGATGTACCCGCTCGTGAGTGAGCTCGCTAGCGACGGGATCCCCGTCGCGGTGACGTGCCGGGTCCTCAAGCTCGCCAGACAGCCCTACTACCGCTGGCTCGCCGCGCCGATCACAGCTCGTGACCTGGACGAGGCGTACCTGGCGAACGTGCTGTTCGATGCCCACGTCGACGATCCCGAGTTCGGGCACCGGCTGCTGGCCGACGAAGCCGACAAGGCCGGCCTGCGCGCCAGTGACCGGCGGGTCTGGCGGATCTGCCGGGACAACCAGTGGTGGTCGGTGTTCGGCAAGAAGCGCGCCAAGAACGGCAAGAAGCCCGGCCCGCCAGCCCACGACGACCGCGTGCTGCGGATCTTCCGCGCCGACGCACCCAACCGGTTGTGGCTCTGGGACATCACCGAGCACCCCACCGCCGAGGGCAAGCTCTACCTGTGTGCGATCAAGGACGTGTACTCCAACCGGATCGTGGGGTACTCGATCAGCGACCGCATGACCTCCCGGATCGCGGTGAACGCCCTGGCCAGCGCCGCGCAGCGCCGTCGTGACGTGGCCGGCTGCATCGTCCACTCGGACCGGGGCAGCCAATTTCGAAGCCGAAAGGTGCTGCGCGAGCTGGACCGACACGCCCTGGTCGGATCGATGGGGCAAGTCGCCTCGGCCGGGGACAACGCGGCGATGGAGAGCTTCTTCTCGTTGCTGCAGAAGAACGTCCTGGACCGGCGCCGCTGGACCAACCGCGACGAGCTCCGCCTGGCGATCATCACGTGGATCGAACGGACCTACCACCGCCGCCGACGCCAGGCCCGCCTGGGTCGACTGACCCCCATCGAGTACGAGACCATCAACACCCCTCAGGTCGCACTCGCCGCCTGAGACCGACTGTCACCTATTCGTGCAGCAGACCCTTCCTTGTGCAGCCGGTCCTTGCCGGACGCGGGCCGACGTTGCTCGCCGGTCTGCGCGAGAGCATCCAGCTCGAGCTCGTGGACCGCCATGAGCTTCGGTCGGGAGCTGTCGCTCTGCGATACCGGCCCACGCACGTCACGACGTGACGCAGTTTTGCCCTGGCACGTTGGCCACTCCCGCGCGACGGGGCGGCGCTCGCGCTCAGGCCAGGTGCGCTTCGAGCGCGCCGGTGGTTAGCGGGCGAGAGAAGTAGTAGCCCTGCGCCGAGTCGCATCCCACCTCGACCAGTCCGTCGCGCTGGCGTTCGGTCTCGACACCCTCGGCGGAAACCGACATCTCGAGCGCGTGCGCGAGGTGTGCAACCGACTCGACGACGGCGGTCGATGCAGCGTCGGTCCCGATCGCGGAGACGAAGCACCGGTCGATCTTGACGATGTCGATCGGGAACCGCCGCAGGTGAGTGAGCGAGCAGTAGCCGGTGCCGAAATCATCGAGGGCGAGCCTGGCTCCGAGCGTCTTGAGGTCGCGCAGGATGGCGAGGACTCTGTCGTGGTCCTCGCCCAGGACCGTCTCGGTCACCTCGACCACGAAGGCGGCCGGGTCCATGCCCGTTGAGCGCAGCGCTCGTTCGACCGTCGGCAGAAACTCTGGGTTCATGAGCTGCCGCGCGGACACGTTGACCGAGAGGTCGAGCCGGCGGTCCGGGTGATCGGCGGACCATCTGTTCCAGTCGCGGCAGCTCCGCTCGAAGACCCACTCGCCGAGCTCGGTGATGAACCCGCCCTTCTCGGCCGTAGCGATCGCCACCAGTGCGGGGATTCGACCCCGCGTCGGATGCGTCCAGCGCAGCAACGCCTCGACGCCCTGCAGCCTCCCGTCGGAGGTGCGCACGATCGGCTGGTAGGCGAGGTCAAGCGCCGAATCGTCCAGTGCAGTTCGCAGGTCCCGCTCAAGCTCGTTCTGGTAGCTCGCCTCGTTCGCGGCGCGCAGGTCGAGCACCTGGTGGGTTGCGCCGCCGCGTCCCTTCGCTTGGTACATCGCCGTGTCGGCGTCAATGATCAGGTGGTCCGTGATCTCCTCGCCCGGACCGGAGTACGCGATGCCGATGCTCGCCGTCACGGACAGCTCCATGGTGGGCAACGAGAACGGCGTGGCGAAGGCGTTGGTCACCCGGTCGACGAGAACGTCGACGTCGGCGGGGGACGTCAGGTCCTCGCACAGGTACACGTACTCGTCGCCGGACACGCGGGCGACCGTGTCCCCCGGCCGGACGAGGCTCTCGAGCCGACGCGCTACCGCGATGAGCAGCGAATCCCCAACCGTGTGCCCGTGGGTGTCGTTGACGCGCTTGAACTTGTCGAGATCAACGAACAGGATCGCGGCGCTGCGGTGCGTGCGGCGGGCGCGGGCAGACGCCTGCTCGAGGTGCTCGATGAGCAGGACCCGATTGGGCAGCCCAGTCAGCGGGTCGTGCAGCGACCTCTCACGAAACCAGTCCGCGGCCTGGGTGATGTCGTCGCGCGCCCGAGCGTTGAGGATGTAGGCCGCGCCCACGTCCGCGAGAGTCTGGGCGACCACCTGAGCCCGGTCCGACAAGGGACCCGCGACATCACGGTAGAGATCCAGCGCGCCCAGCCGGCCGTCGTCGTGACGCAACGGAAACGCGAACACCGCGGCCATGCCTTCCTTCAGCGCGGCCGGGCCGAACTTCGGGAACTTCGTCTGAGCGGCGAGGTCGGGCACGAAGGATGGCTCGCCCGAATAGAAGGCGCTCAGACACGGCCCCTCGCCCAGGTCCGTCTGCAACATCTCGAACCGCAGCGCATCGGAGTTTGACGCAGCGACGAACCGCGGAGCGACCCCTGACTCGATCAGGCTCACACCCGCTGCAGTAATCGGCAGCACGTCAACGATCCGCACGACGAGGTGATCCAAGATCGCCTGGATCGGAAAATCCGTCACCATCGTCCGCGCGAACTCGCTCAGCAACAGCGACAGATCGTCCTCGTCAGGCATGGGATCCTTCCTGCCGAGTCGCGTGACGGCACCCGTGGGTGCCAGCGGCACCTAAGCGGGCAGAGTGGGACGACTCGGTCGCCCCGAAGTCTTCGATGCCGACAGCCGCCCCCCGGGGACCCATCGCAACCCTCTCCGCGTGCCTTCAATGGGAAACTCCGCCTAAATCGTCTCCTCGCCCGCGAGACCCCGCAACTTGGATCGCAGCCGTCGCCGCTGCTCCTTCGGCCGCCCCGCGAAGCCACGAGGTAGCCAGCGACCCGTCGCGTCGGATGAAGGGGCTCGACCGTCGACCTCGGTGAACGGCGTACCGTAGTGGCGCAGGTCACAATGACGTGAGCTACGACGAGAAGAGGGAACCTGTGAGTGAAACCAGCGAAGGTGCTCTCGAGAAGGAGCGCGAGGCTCTCGTGGGGTCTGCGGTGGAGGGCGCACCGGACACCGATGTGACCACGCACGACGATCCAGCCGCGCCGACCGATAGCACCGAAGCAGAGATCGAGGCGGGGCTCAGGGGCTCGGGCGTCTGACCCCCGACTGCCGCGGGCAGCGTCGTGCGGAGCGGCCGCGGGATATCGCGGCACACCGCACGACGCTGCCGCGCGCCAGCACGCGTTGTGAGCGGCACTCGGCGACCGACAGGGTCAATCGAGAAGACACGTTCGCCTGATTCGTCCGCGCGAACCGCTCTTCTACGGCAGGCACGAATTGCCCAGCGAGGCGGCGGCTATCGGTGAGGCCTTGTCCAGCGAAAGCCGACGTCCCGTTCTTCGTGGTCACGTGTCAATCCGGACGACGCTCCCCGCCCTCGGCGAGCCCAGCGGATGCAGCGGTGGTCGAGCGCCAGCCGTCACTGCTTCGACAAGACGATCTCCGCGGTGATCGTCACCAGGGTTGCACCAGCACCCCGCCGCCACCGAACTATCGTTCGGCACACCACTGACCCCGACCAGGAGATTCGCCGTGCCCCCCACCTCCGAACGCCCGCCGAGCGACCAGCGCCCGGACCGCGCGCCCACCCCCGTGCGCACGCCACCCCAGCACGCGCACGCCCTGGTCGTGGGCGCCACCGGCATCGCCGGGTCGGCGCTCGTCGAGCAGCTCGTCACCTCCGGCTGGCGGACGACGGGCCTGTCGCGGCGCGCGTCGGGCATCCCCGGCGCCGAGCACGTGGCAGCGGACCTCACCTCGCGGACCAGCCTCGAGGCGGCGCTCGGTGAGCTGCGACCGACCCACGTGTTCATCACGGCCTGGTCCCGCCAGGACACCGAGGCCGAGAACATCCGCGTCAACGGCGCGATGGTGCGCGACCTCCTGGCGGTGCTGGGTCCGCAGGGCTCGGTCCGGCACGTCACCTTGCTGACCGGCCTGAAGCAGTACCTGGGTCCGTTCGAGTCCTACGGCGTCGGGGTGCTGCCCGACACCCCGTTCCTCGAGGACGCCGCACGCCGGCCGGTGGAGAACTTCTACTACACCCAGGAGGACGAGCTCTTCGCTGCGGCCGCGGCCTCCGGGTTCACCTGGTCGGTGCACCGAGCGCACACGATCATCGGGCACGTCGTCGGCAACGCGATGAACCTCGCCTCGACCCTCGGTGCCTACGCCGCGATCGCGCGGGCCTCCGGCCAGCCTTTCATCTTCCCCGGCTCGCTCGGCGCCTGGAACGGCCTCGTTGACCTCACCGACGCTGCCCTGCTAGCCGACCACCAGCTCTGGGCCGCGACCACTCCGGGCGCCGCGAACACCGCCTTCAACATCGTCGACGGCGACGTCATCCGCTGGCGCCGCCTGTGGCCCCACCTGGCGGCCCACCTCGGCGTCCAGCCGCAGGGCCCGTCCGAGCGGCCCGCCCCGCTCGAGGAGCAGATGGCCGACGCCGGACCCGTGTGGGCGCGCCTCGTCGCCGAGCACGGCCTCGTCGAACCGGACCTGTCGCGGGTGGCGTCCTGGTGGCACACCGACGGCGACCTCGGGCGCGACGGCGATGTGCTCGCGGACATGAGCCGCAGCCGCCTGGCCGGCTTCACCGGCTACGTCGACACCGAGCGAGCGCTGCTCGCGGTCCTCGACCGCTACCGGGCGGAGCGCGTCCTGCCCCCGGTGTGAATCCCCCGCCGCCAGCGCGGGGTGACCTGCGCCGTCGACGGCGTCACCCGTCGACGGCGAAACCGTGGCGCCGGTCGCCGAGCACCAGCTCCGCGACGCGCGCCTCCATCACCGGCGAGAAGTCGCCGGCCAGCCCGTTAGTGCCGGCCGCCGCGCCGGCACCGACCACCCGAGCCCGGTCCGCCCGCTCCCGAACCGCGACCCGGACGTCGGCCATGACCAGGTCGGCGTTGATCGCGGCGCCGGCGAGCACGCCCTGGGCGGCCGAGGCGCCGACCATCGCGCTAAGGTCGCCCGCGTTGCCCGCGGCCCACACCCCCGGCAGCTCGGTCGCGCCCGTGGGTCCGGCCGTCAGGTGGCGGCCCATCGGGTTCTCGGTCTGCGTGCCGCCGATCTGCTCGTAGAGGTCGCCGCGGGCGACGAAGCGCGGCTGGACGGCGACGGCGTCGACCGCGAACGAGTGCCCGTCGGCGAGCACGACGGCGCGCAGGCGGTCGCCGTCGCGGGCGAGCTCGCGGACCTGGCCGATGACCACGGTGACGCCGAGGGCGGCGAGCTGGTCCCAGGCCTCGTCGTCGGGCTCGGGGCCCTCGTGCAGGAAGAGGGTGACGTCGGCGCTGAGCTGACGCAGCAGGAGCGTCTGGTGCACCGCGTTGGAGCCGGTGGCGATCACCCCGATGCGGGTGCCGCGCACCTCGTAGCCGTGGCAGTACGGGCAGTGCAGCACCTGCGTGCCCCACAGCTCGCGCACGCCGGGCACGTCGGGGAGCTCATCGACCAGGCCGGTCGCGAGCAGCAGGCGCCGGGCGGTCACCGTGGCGCCGTCGGCCAGGGTGAGCTCGAAGCCGTCGGCCGTCCGCCGGGCCGTGCTCGCGCGACCGCGGTGGATCTGCGCGCCGTAGGCGAGCGCCTCCCGGCGGCCGGCCTCGAGCAGCTCCAGCGGGGGGATGCCCTCGCGGCCGAGCAGGTTGTGCGCGCCCGCGGCCGGGGCGTTGCGGGGCTCGCCCGCGTCGATCACGACGACGTCACGCAGCGAGCGCGCGAGGGTCACGGCGGCGCTGAGGCCGGCCGTTCCCCCGCCGACGATGACGACGTCGTGGGGTGAGTTGGTCGGGGAGGTCATAGCGGGACTCCTCTGGGGCAGGGCACGCGAGACGCGCGCGAGATCAGGGGCGGCGAGCAAGCCAGGCGATACGGCTGCCGCGGACCGTCAATCGGGAGCCGGACAGCAGGGAGTCGGGGCCGTGGTCGGCCAGGAGCCGGTCGAGGGTGGCCAGGTCCTCGGCCGCGAGGGCGTCTGCGAGGGCGACGCGCTGGTGGCGCAGGCTGGCGCGGGCGTACTCCTCGGCCCGCAGGGTGCCGGGGCCGACCTCGGCGGGGAACCGGCGCTGCTCGACGACGTCGAGCCCGGCAGCCTCCAGCGCCGGCGCCCAGTCGGGATAGCCGTTCCAGCCCGCCGCGGCGAGGGCCGTGTGGCACCGGGCCTCGAGTCCGGGCCGGCCCGAGCCGACGTCGTCGGGCAGCAGGTTCGGCAGGCCGACCATCTCGATGACCACCGCCACTCCCCCGAGGCGCAGGCCGGCGCGGACGGCGCGGAGCACGCGGGCGGGGTCGGCGACCTCGTGCAGGGCGCTCGAGGCCCAGATCAGGTCGGCGGGGGCGAGGTCGGGCCAGGGCTCGTCGAGGTCGGCGGGGACCAGCCGCACGCGGCCGGCCAGGCCGTGGTCGCGGCTCGCGGCTGTGAGGCGGTCGATCATCGCCGGCGACCGCTCGAGCGCGAGCACCTGCGCCGCCGGGAAGCGCTCCGCCAGCGCGACCGAGCCGACGCCGGTCCCCGCGCCGAGGTCGAGGATCGTCCGGACGTCCGCGACGTGCGTCGCGATCCAGGCGGTCACCGCGGGCAGGTACGCGCCGAGGACCTGGGCGTCGAGGTCGAGCAGCTCGGGCAGGCGCGCGGAGTTGGCGTCGTGGTCATGGCGGGCGTCGCCAGCGTCGAGGTGGGTGTGCGCGTCGAGGTGGGTGTGCGCGTCGTAGGACATGACAATCAGACTAGGCAGCAGTTGCCGTTCGGGCATAGCATCTTGCGCATGAAGCAAGAACTCGACCTGGATGCGGTCATCCGCCAGCGGATCCGCGGCCTGCGCCTGGCGCGCGGCTGGTCCCTGGACGCGCTGGCGGCCCGCTGCTACCTGAGCCCGTCAACCCTGAGCCGGATCGAGACGGGCCACCGGCGCATCGCCCTCGACCAGCTGGTGCCGATCGCCCGCGCCCTCGACACCACGCTCGACCACCTCGTCGAGACAGCCGCCGACGACGACGTCGTGATCCACCCCGAACCCCAGCAGTCGGCCGGGGTCACGACGTGGCTGATGTCCCGCGAGAGCACCGTCCGCGGCGTGACCGTCGCCAAGATGCGCTTCTCCCCCGAGCACCCGTCCGGCCCGGACCGCCAGCGCGTGCACCCGGGGCGCGAATGGTTCACCGTGCTGTCGGGAACCATCCGCCTCTACCTGGGCGACCGGGTCATGCTCGTGGCGGCCGGCGACGCCGCCGAGTTCTCCACGATGGTGCCGCACTCGATCGGGGCGGCGGACGGGCCGGCGGAGATCCTGACGATCTTCGACCAGGACGGGGAGCGGGCGCACATGCCGACGCCGGGTCAGTCCAGCTAGGCGCGCGGGGGCGGTCCGGACTGCCCGCGGCGCGTCACCTTGGTGACGAGCTCCTTGGCCCGGCGCTGGTTCTCCGGCTTGCGCATCTCGCGCGCGGCGATCTGGCTCGCCTTGAGCACGAGCCCGGTCCGCAGAAATCGATTGAGCCCCATGTGTCGCCGTCCCTTCGTCGTACCGGGCGCCAGCCGCGCCGGGTTGGTCAACGCTACGGTCGGTACGCGCAGCCCGCGAGCCGAGCGGCTCCCGAGCTCCGCTCCACGAAAGCCCCGACCGGTGGGCACGGGCTCAGGACGCCTCGAACGTCCCGTGCGCGCCGCGCTCGCCGTCGACCATCGCGTGGTTCGTGAACGGGTAGTGCCCGGCCTCGGGCAGCACGAACTCCACGAAGCCGCCCTGCGCGGCCGCGAGGTCGAGCACCTGCGCCGCGCCCTGCTCGGGGTTGTCGGGGCGCAGGAGGTACGCACCTTCCTTGAACACGGTGTCGAACTGCGCCCCGACGACGTGGAACGCCGCGCCGCGCTGGGGACCCGCCGCGACCACCCACACGCGCACCCGCGTCCCGACCGCGACCTGGATCGGCGCGTGGACGTACTGGTCGGCGTAGCCGTTGAACAGCACGGCGTCCGGTTCCTCGGCCGCGATCTTCGCCTCGTCGGCCGTGCCGTCCTGCGCGCCGAGGTACAGCTCGGACTGCACCAGGACCAGCTCGGTGTCGACGGCGGGCAGGCCCGGCGGGTCGATGATGACCGCGCCGAACATGCCGTTGGCGATGTGCAGGGCCATCGGCATCGTGCTGCAGTGGTACAGCCACGCGCCCGAGTGGGTGGCCACGAACTGGTACGTCAGCGACTCCCCCGCGTCGAGGGTCCGCATCGGCCGGTCCGGGGCGAGCGAGCCCGCGTGGAAGTCGATGCCGTGGCCCATGCTTGCGTCGTTCACGAACGTGATCGTGAAGACGTCGCCGACCTTTCCGTGCAGCGTCGGGCCGGGCGCGGTGCCGTTGAACGTCCAGAGCGTCTGCCGCGCGCCGGGCGCGACCTCGACGAGGGTGTCTCGCACGGTCATCGTCAGGACGTGCTCGGTCGCGCCGGGGGCCGGCGCCAGGGTCGGGTCGTACGGCCGCCAGTCGGGCCCCGGCTCGGCGGCGGGATCGATCACGACCGGGTCCGCCGCGTCACTGCCGGCGGTGCCCGCCCCGGCGGAGCCGTCGGTGCCCATCGAGCCCATGTCGTGGCCTGTCCCGGCCGCGGGTTGCCCGGACGGCGCGCGCTCGCCGTCGGTGCCCGTGACGACGATGTCCAGGGTCATGCCCGCGACGCGGTGCCCCGGGACGGAGCACCAGCCCGCGATCGCCGTGGTCACCGGGCCGGTCTCGAGGGTCGCGGTGTCGCCGCCCGCCAGCATCGGCGTCTGCGCACCCGTGCCGAGCACCAGGTCGTGCTGCATCGCGTCGGTGTTGGTGACCTCGAGCACCAGCGAGGTGCCCGCGGCGACCTCGATGACCGCGGGCGAGACCCGCATCCCCGCGAGGGTCACCGCCACGGTCTGGGTGCCGCCCGCGGCCACGACGGCGCGACCGGAGTCGCCCGCGGACGCGCCGCCGCCCAGGGCGGCCACGACCGCGACGACGAGCATCGCGGCGCCGAGCGCGACGGCGCTCAGCCGCCCGGTCCGGCCGGGCACGGCGGGGGCGCTCGTCGGGGCGGGGGCGGGGGCAGGGGCGCTGGTGGGGGCACTAGTGCTCACGAGCGCGGCGCTCGTCGCGCGCCGCGGACGGCGAGCACGGACGCGGCGAGGAAGCCGAGCACCGCGAGCTCGGTGCCGACGCCCCCGATCCGCGACCACACCGTGAGGCCGGCCGCGTCGCCGAGGATCACGCGGGCGAGCAGCGACACGTGCAGCAGCGCGACGTGGCCGTAGAACCACGGGCGGAACGGCAGCCGGACGCGCAGCACCGCCGGGACGATGACCGGCGCGTGCCCGAAGATCATCGACATCACGAACCCGAGGAAGATGGTGTGCAGGGCCGCGTCGTACCCGCGGACGCTGCCGCCGAGGTCACCCGCGAGCAGCCAGATCGCTCCCCCGGCCAACAGCCAGGCGTACCCGCTGAGCAGGCAGACCGCCATGAACCGAGTCACACCGGGGAGCTTGATGGTGCGGCGAGCGACGTCATGCCCGGCGCCCCACAGCGCGAGCCCGATCAGGCCGGCGCCGGCGAGGCGGACCCCAACCGCCCCGGTCGACGCCGGGACGGTGCTGGCCAGGAGGCCGGCGCCGAACAGGGTCGTCGCGGCGAGAAACTGCCGCACCGAGGAACGCGTGAGCAGCGCGACGCGCGCCAGCTCGAGCCGCTCGCCGAGGATGGTCAGCACGAGGAAGCCGGCGATCCACGGGACGAACCGCGGCACCGGCCAGCCGAGCAGCCACAGCACGGTCGCGACGTACCAGCAGACCGCGCCGGCGGCCATGACGCGCAGGTGCAGCGCCGGCTGGATCCGGTGCACCACGAGATAGACCACGACGAGAACGATCGACGCCGCGCACAGCAGGAGCCGCCCGGCGACCGGGGGCAGGCCGGTGAGGATCGCGACCCCGCCCGCGCCGGCGAGCGCCGGCGCGGCGAACGCCCAGCGCCGCCCGAGCGCCACGGCACGCTCGAGGGAGATGACGGTGCCGAGGAAGCCGAGCGCCATCAGCGCGCCGTGCTCGGAGGCGCTCGCGGCGACGAGGGTCGGGACCGGCAGGCCGAGCAGCAGCAGCCCGCCCCAGAGCCCGGCGAGCAGGCACGTCAGCGCCGCGAGCAGCAACGGCAGGCGCAGCCGCGGGATCGTGGGCGCGGGCCGGACCGCGGCCGTCACCATCCGAACGCCTGCTTCGTCTCGGCGCTCATGAGGTCCGGCGTCCAGGCGGGCACGTGCGTGAGCACGACCTCGACGCGGTCCACGGCGCCGCCGGCGAGCAGGACGCGCGTGATCTCGTCGGTGAGGTACTCGCCCAGCGGGCAGGCCGGCGTCGTCGTCGTGAGCAGGACCGCAGCGACCCGGTCGGTGAGCTCGAGCCCGTACACGAGCCCGAGGGAGACGATGTCGATCCCGAGCTCGGGGTCGATGACGTCGCGCAGCGCGTAGCGCAGCTGCTCGACCTCGGTCCCGGCGCCGAGCAGCGCGGTCACCGCGAGCGGCTCGCGGCTCATGCGCCGGCGCCGATGGCGTCGGCCGTGCTGCCGACCGGCACGGGCGAGACGTGCACGAGACACAGGTCGCGCCGCACGAACGGTTCGAGGCGCACCGCTGTCGGCGGTGCGTGCATCTGGTCCAGCGCGCCCTGGATGAGGCCAAGGTGGACGGCGCAGACGACGTCGGTGTGCTCGCGCGCGACGTCCATGAACGGGCACCGGTGCAGCTCGATCACGGTGGGCGCGGTCGGGTCGGGGGTCGCGCTGACCGTCGGGGCGAACCCGATGTCGTCGAGCAGCGTCACGATGTGCCCGAGCGCGGCGGCGGCGTCGGGCGTGCCGCCGTGGTCGGGTGCGACCTGATGACCCCACTGGCGGCCGGCCGCCACGGCGACCTCGCCGGGCTCGCTCCCGGCGCCGCGGATGCCGCTCGCGAGGATCTCGGCGAGCACCTTGTACGAGTCCGCCGGCCCGGCGTCGGCCGCGGCGACCGCGCGGAACTGCAGCCGGGGGCGGCCCGGCGTCGTCCGCGGCTGGATCGAGGAGGTGACCAGGCCCGCCTCGACGAGCTGGTCGAGGTGGGAACGCACCGTGTTGGGGTGCAGGCCGACCCGACCGGCGAGGGACTCCACGTCCAGCGGATCCGGGCCCGCGCGCAGCGCCTCGAGGACGGCGACGCGGCTGACGCCGGACAGCACTCGGTGGGTGCGCGAGTCGATCGGTTCAAGGGCCACGGCTGTAGTTTTCCCTGAATCTGTAGTAAAAACAACTCGGGCCGCACGAGCCCCATGCACCACTGCCTCAGGAGACCCTCGATGTCGCTCGAAACCCACCAGATCTCGTTCAGCCGGCCGCCGGCCGAGCCCGCCGCCGACGCCGCGGCCACGCCCCGGGACGGTGCGGGCGAGCACGAGCTCGACGTCCGCACGCTGCCGCACGGGTCGCGGCACGAGGTCATCTTCGCGCGCCTCGGCCAGCTCGCGGCCGGCGAGAGCTTCGTGATCCGTAACGACCACGACCCCAAGCCGCTGCGTTACCAGACCGAGGCGCTGTGGCCCGACGCGTTCGTCTGGTCGTACCTCGAGGCGGGCCCGCTCGTGTGGCGGGTCGAGATCACCCGTGCCGGCTGAGGCCGCGGCCGCCCGGACGGCGGACGGCGACCTCGTCGACGGGCTCACGCGCGTTCTTGCGCGGGCCTGCCGCGAGCTCGGGCAGGCCGGTCAGCCGCACCGCGCGGGCCGGCTCGCGGCGGACGCCTGGGTGCTGCTCCGGCACACCCATCCGGTCCAGGCCCAGCGCCTCGACGGAACCATGCACCACGTCGCACTGCTCGAGCAGCGGCTCGACGCTGCGGCCGCCACACCGATCTCCCTGACAGCCCCGACAACCCCGGAGGACTCCCCCATGCCCACGACCGATCGCCTGATCGACGTCCGGACCGAGATCCCCCGCGTGCGGCACGCATTGATCTTCGACACCTTCGCGGGGCTGCCGACCGGCACGGCGTTCGTCCTCGTCAACGACCACGACCCGAAGCCGCTCGGCTACCAGCTCGCCGCCGAGAACCCGGGCGAGTACTCGTGGGAGTACCTCGAGGAGGGGCCCGAGGTGTGGCGCGTGCGGATCGGGCGCATCGCCGCGGCCTAGACGGAGCGTTTCGGTTGTGGTCAGGATCGGTGCATCAGAGGCTCCGATCCTGACCACAACCGGTTTGCTTTCGAAATGCAGATGTAACACACCTCACAGTACGGTTGCCCGCATGACCATTCCAGTCACCGCGGCCAGCGCACCACAAAGCGAGCTGAAGCGCTCGATCACCGCCAAACAGCTGTATTTCTACGTGGTCGGCGACGTCCTCGGCTCCGGGATCTACGTGCTCGTCGGCCTCGTCGCCGCGGCCGTCGGCGGCGCCTTCTGGATGGCCTTTCTGGTCGGGGTCGCGATCGCGACCGTCACCGGGCTCGCCTACGCGGAGCTCGTGACCAAGTACCCGCAGGCGGCCGGCGCCTCGCTGTACATCAACAAGGCCTTCCGAAGCCCCGCACTGACGTTCTTCATCACCATCTGCATGTTGTCGGCCAACATGGCCGCGGTGGGGTCCCTGGCCTCGGGCTTCGTGAAGTACTTCGCCGGCCTGGTGGGGTTGTCCGAGGATTCCATCTGGGCCGCCACCATCGTCGCGCTGCTCTTCGTGGCGGTCATCACGATCATCAACCTCATCGGGATCACCGAGTCCGTGGTGGCGAACGTCGTCATGACATTCATCGAGGTGAGCGGTCTCATCATCGTCGTCATCATCGGCATCATCGCCCTGGTCACCGGCGTCGGCGAGCCGAGCGTGCTGCTCGAGTTCAGCGCCGAGGGTTCGCCGATCATCGCCGTGCTCGCCGGGGTGTCGCTGGCGTTCTTCGCGATGACCGGCTTCGAGAACGCCGCCAACGTGGCCGAGGAGACCATCGACCCGAAACGCGCGTTCCCGCGCGCATTGATCGGCGGCATGATGACCGCCGGCGTGGTGTACGTCCTGGTCTCCATCTCCGCCGCCCTGGCGGTTCCGATCGAGACGCTGGCCGGCGAGACGCTGCTCGAGGTCATCCGCGCTGACCTCTTCATCATCCCGGCCGCGGTGATGCTGGTCATCTTCGGCATCATCGCCATGATCGCCATCAGCAACACGGCGCTGGTCACCGTGGTCGCGCAGTCGCGAATCCTGTACGGCATGGCCCGCGAGGACGTCGTGCCGGCGGTGTTCGCAAAGATCCACCCGACCCGCCGCAGCCCCTACGTCGCGCTCTTCTTCGGCGCCGCGATCGTCGGCGCGCTGCTCGTGATCGGGGCGGTGATCCGAACGAGCCAGGTCGGGCTACCCGAAGACCAACAGCTCAACGTCGTCGATCGCCTGGCCACCATCACCGTGGTGTTCCTGCTGTTCATCTACGCGCTGGTCATCGTCGCCTGCCTGAAGCTGCGCGGCCGGGACGAGACCGACGGCACCTACCGGGCGAACACCCCGCTGCTGTACGTCGGGATCGTCGGCAACCTGGCGGTGCTGGCCTACACGCTGATCGACGACCCGGCCGCGCTCTACTGGGTCGCCGGCCTGCTGGCCGTCGGTCTCGTGCTGTTCCTGCTTGAGAAGTTCTTCGGCAAGAAGCGGCTGCGACCCCCGGACGCCGAGCCCGGCGAGATCGCGCCCATCGAACCGCCCCCCGCGAACAAGGAGTTCTGATCTCCATGCACGTCATCGTCGCCACGGACGGCTCGCGGGCCTCGCTGGTCGGGGCCCGGCAGTTCAAGTGGATCGCCGACTCTCGAGAGATCACCGACGTGACGATCGTCGCGGTGGTGAGCCCGTATGCCGCGGTCCCGTTCGCCAACGAGCTGGGCGACCAGCCGCCGACCGAGCTCACCGAGCTCAGCTTCGCCCGGGACGCGCGGGTCGCGGTCGACCTGGTGGCCGCGGAGTTCGCCGGGTGGGGGCCGACCATCCACACGCAGGTCCGCAGCGGCTCGCCGGCCCAGGAGATCATCCGGGCGGCCGAGGACGTCGACGCCGACCTGATCTCCCTCGCCTCGGGCAGCCGCGGCCTGACCAGGACGATCCTGCTCGGCAGCACCGCATCCCGGGTGCAGCACTCCGCGCCCTGCCCGGTGCTGGTGTGCCGCCCGACCGCGAACAGCGAGCGCGCCACCCGCTGAGGTGGCGGCCGGCGTCAGTGCCCGTCGAGCGGGACGGGCCAGCCGTCGGCGGTCTGGCCGACGACCGCGTACTGGGGCAGCTCGCTGTCCTGGGGGTCTCCGGTGCTGACCCACGCCCGCTCCGCAGGCTGAGCCAGGACGGCGATGCGGCCGGCGACCGTGGTGCGCTCCGTGCCGATCTGGATGTCCAGGGACGTCACGGACTCGGTGCCGACGACGACGAGCTGCGCGTCGCCGTCGCCGGTCGACACCCAGGCCGCGCCGAGCGGCGGGATGCGCGCCGCGGTGCCCGGCGACCCGTACCCGCTCAGATGCTTGCCGAGCACGGTTCCCGGGACGGCGCTGTCCCCGCCCGTCCCGAGGGCGAGGACGGCGAACGTGTCCACGTCCGCGGACCCCACGGCGAAGACGGTGCCGGGCAGCCCGCCGTCCAGCTCGACGTCGGCGATCCACGTCGCGGTCTGGTCGACCGGGGCGTCCCTCCAGGCGGCGACCGCGGCCTCGCCCGCCTCGAGCACGGCCGCGCGCGCGTCCGAGGCCCGGGCGGGGTCGCTCAGCGCGGCCCACGACGGGTCCTCGCCACCGCCCGCGGGCACGGCGTCGGTCAGCCGGTAGAAGGTCGAGGCGAACTCGTCGATCAGGAGCACCCCCTCGTCGACGACCCGGACGGTGACGAGGTCGTCGTCCTGCGCGTCGCGCTGCAGGAGCCCGTCCTGCAGCGCGACGTCGACCTGGTGCCAGTCGTTGCCGTCCTTCGTCGAGGTCAGCCCGTCGGGCTCGACCGTGCGGTAGTCCGCGAGCAGGACCAGGCCCGCGCCGACGTCCAGGGTGGTGGACAGGAACGTCGGTCGGGCCGCCCAGTGATACAGCGCGGTCTTCCCCGATCCCCCGCCGGAGCCGTCGCGGAAGCGCGCGACCGTGGCGAGATGATCGTCGTCGATCAGCACGACGACGTCGGCCTCGTCCGCCGCCGCGGGCGGGACGTAGCCGCCCCCGTCCAGCACGCGGGTGGAAACGGTGCCGGCCCAGAGCGCGGTCACCTCGCCCGCGGGTCGCCGGTCCTTGTCCGAGGCGCGGGCCCACTCGCGCCTGGCCGCGTCGAGCAGCCCCTGGTCGGCGGCGAGGTCTCCGCGCATCGTGAACCCGGGGGCCCCCGAGGTCGGCACAGCGGCGCTGAACCCTCCCCTGGCCCACACGACGCCGACCGCGACGAGCGCGATCGCCACGACCGCGGCGGTCCCGACGATCAGGCGTCGACGCCGACGCCGGCGCGGCTCGGTCGCCGGGGCCGTGAGGGGCGCGGGAATCGTCATAACTGAAAACAGTACCGACCAGTCTCATCGCCCCGGCTCAGCTAACCGCTGCCGACGCGCAGGACTTGGCCAAGCCGCTCGCGCCGGCGGGCGGAGGACTCGACCGCCACGACCAGCGCGACGGTGCCTGCGAGCAGGACGAGCGCGGCGAGCACCCACCACGGCAGCACGAGCGCCGGCTCCGCTGCCTGGCCGGTGACCAGGCGCAGCGTGAGCGGGCCGATCAGGACCGACGCGAGCCCCGCGCCGAGCGCAAGGCCGCTCAGGCACGCGACCAGCACCGCAGGGGCGAGCTCGCCGAGCGCCACGCTGGCCGCGGCGCGGAGGCGAAGGCCGAGCACGCGCAGGGTCGCCTGCGTCGACGCGCGTTCCGGGGCGCTCGCCGAGGCGGCCAGCACGACGGTCACCACGGCGAATGCGAGGAGCAGCGCGATCGAGCTCGCCACCAGGAGGATGAGGCCGGACGTCAGCGGCTCGGTCGCGCGGTCCGCGAGCCACTGCGCCCGGCTGGTCACGGTGGAGTCGGCCCAGGTCGTGGCCCCCGCGACGGCGGCGTCGGCGCCCGCGCCCGTGACCCACAAGGTATCGGCCTCGACTGGCTCGCCAGCCGCCAGGGCCAGCGCCGCCGCACTGACCACGACGGTGTCCTCGACCTGCCCGGCGCTGGCGCTCGGGCTCAGGGAGCTCGCGAACTCCGGGGTGGCGCCGACGACGGCGAGCGGGATCGTGTGCTCCTGCCAGAGCACAGACATCGCTCCGCCCTCACCGGCGAGGCCGGGGCTGACCAGCGCCGGGACCGGGTCGTCGGTCTCGGCGCCGGGTTCGCCGGCGAGCCGCGCCAGCTGCGGGGCGTCCGCAAGCGGGGTGGTCGCCAGGAGCCGCTCGTACGCGGCGGCGTCGACCGCGACGACCCGCACGCGGTCCTGGCTACGCGCGCCGACCAGCTGCACCAAGTCGTCGACCCGGAGCGCGGTCGCGAGGTCCACGCCGTCGGCGGCTGCGAGCACGCGGGCGGTCGCGGCGAGATCGGGGTCGGACCCGGTGCGGACCTGCACGTCGGCGCCCACCGTGTCCCACGAGCCGGTGACCTGCCCGGACCGGATCGTCTGGGTCAGGGTCGCGCCGAAGCTCAGCAGCGTCGTCGCCAGGACCAGGGCGACGAACGGCAGCGCGGCGGCCCCCGCCGCCTGAGCGCGCGCGGCAGCGATCAACGGCCCGGATCCCCGGAACCGCCGGGCGATCGCGAGCGATCCCCGCAAGAGCGCGGGCAGGGCGCGATAGGCGAGCATCGCCGCGGCGACGGCGACGAGCGTCGGCGCCGCGCTGAGCAGCAGGTCCGCGCCCGTGCCGCCGCTGGCCGTGACGCCGCGGCGGCGGAGCGCGGTCAGGCCCGCCACGGCCAGCAGCGCGACGCTCGCCTCGAGGGCGACCCGCCGGACGGTGCGGACCCGACCGTCCGCGCGGCGTTGGCGGCGGTCCGCCGGCCGCCGCCGGCCGTCGCTGGCCCGGGCCGCGCGCGTGCCGAGCACGGGCCCGGCCAGTGCGACGACGGCGAGCACGGGAACCAGCCACGGCCACGACGGTGGGCCCGGGCGGACGAGGGCGGCGAGCAGGAGCCCCAGGGCGCCGCCGATCGCCGCGAGCGCCAGCGACTCGACCAGGAGCGAGGCCGCGATCGCGGGCAGCGAGGCGCCGCGGGCGCGGTGCCGAACCAGCACGGCGGCTCGCCGGCGGGTGAGCACGTCGGCGGCGAGGATCAGCACCGCCGCGCCGGTCGCAACGAGCCCGACGAGCAGCACGGCGGCCTGCGCGCCCCCCGCCCGGATGCGCGCCTGCGCGGCGAGCAGCGTGTGGTCCAGGCTCGTGGTCACCCGCGTGCCGGTCGCGATCAGGTCGAGGGAGGTCGGGCTCGCCTCGAGCTTGGCGAGGTTCGCGACGATCGAGTCGAGGTCGCCATACGTCATCGCGGCGCTGCGCACCGCGAGGGTGTAGGTCGTGCTGGTGTCGAGCGGGTCGAGGGACAGGCGGGCGTCCGGCAGGGACTGCGCGGACAGCAGCGCGGCGATCTCCGTCCGCGCGGTGCGCCCGGAGCCGCGGGTCACGGGAGCCAGCAGGTCCCGGTCCTGCGTCCACACCGGGTCGCCAGCGTCGGTCGGGCGGAAGACGCCGCTGACGGTGACCTCGATCGGCCTCTTGGGGTACGAGACGTTGATCCGGTCCCCGACGCCCACGCGCAGGGCGGCCGCAGCCTCGGTCGAGAGCGCGACCTGGACGGGCCACGCGCTGTCGTCCGACCAGGCCTCGGCCGGGGCAGCCGCGACCGGAGCGCCGCCCTCGACCCAGTCGACGGCCGCGTCCGCGCCGTCCCAGACGTAGGCGAGGCGCAGGACCGCCTCGTTCTGCCCGTCCGGGATGGCCAGCGGGAGCCGGACGGTCGAGACCGTGACGAGCGGCGCGGCGAACAGCGGCGCGAGATCGTCGGGCAGGGCACCGTCGATCCGGCTGGCGTTGGACTTGACGATCAACGCCGTGTCCCTCGGCGCCCGGCCCTCGATGCGGAAGTCGTCGGTGAACGGCGCCGTCACGGTCAGGTCCGAGGCGGCGGTCGTGTCGACCGCCACCCGGACCGTTTCGTCGGCCGTCGCCGCGAGCAGGCGCGGGCCGACACTGGCGCCGGCCCCGACCACCGCGACGACGGCGACCGTGACGAGCAGCGGCCAGAGGTCCGCCCGGGCCTGCCGTGGCAGGTGCGCCAGCGCCGCGCCGAGGCGCCGGGTCCGGGCCGATCGGTCCGCCCGGTGCCTGCGCCGCGCGGACCCCGCCGCCCGCCGGGTCACGACGCGTCCATCCGGAGGTGGGCGATCGTCGCGCGGCGGACGGTCCGCACGGCCACCGGCGCCGCCACGAGCGCGCCGCCGAGCAGCAGGGCGGCGAGGAGGGCGCCCTGCGCGAGCCACGGCCAGACGAACCGCGGGTCGGGGATGGGGGGAAGCCCGGTCGCCGACACGACGAGCAGCGGCCCGGCGGCCCAGGCGATGAGCGCCCCGACGACGGCGCCGGCGGCCACGGCGAGCAGGCTCACGACGCCGTGCTCGAGCAGGAAGGACCCGATGACCGACCGGCGCGGCACGCCCAGGCCCTGGAGCCGGGCGACGTCGACGGACCGGGCCTCGAGCGACCCGGCGGTGTGCACGGCGGTGCCGGCGAGCGACAGGACCACGGCCGCGGCGACCAGCAGCCAGATCGCCACGCGCAGTGGGGCCCGCAGCGCGCCCTCGCGCAGGTCGGTCGCGACCCCGACGCGGGTCACGGGCTCGCCCAGGTGCGCGGCCCGCACCGCCTCCGCGGCGGCCTCAGGCCGCGGCGCGTCTCCGACCCACCAGGCGTCGGTGAGCGAGGAGAGGTCGCCCTGGCCCAACACCGCGCGGCTCAGGGCGTCGTTGTCGGCCAGGACGCCCGGGCTGCGGGCCGCGGACGGCACGTAGGGCACCACTCGCAGGACGACGGCGCGCAGGGTCACGGCGTCGACCGACAGGCTCAGGATGTCCCCCGCCGCCAGGTTCATGGACGCGGCCAGGTCCGCACTCACGGCGACCGGCAGATCGCCCGCGCTGGCGAAGGACGTCACGACGAGGTCGGCGGACGTGTACAGGAGCGAGGTGAGGGAGAGCGTGGCGGTGGCGGTCACAACGACGCCCGCCGGATCCGCCGTCTGCGTCGCCTCGACGTTCTTTATCTCGTACGCGTCGGCCGCCAGCGCCGAGATCCATGGGGAGGGGCCCGCGCCGGCGTCGCTCACTCCGTCCAGGACCTGCACGGCGACGGTGACGTCGCTGCTGACCTCGACGTCGGGCGAGACCTCGACGCCGTCGCCGAGGTTGAGGTCGAGATCCACCGCGACGAGCCGGAGCGCGGAGTCGACACGCGGACCGTCGTCGAGGCCGAGCGGCACCCGCACGATGTGCGGCTGGCCGTCCAGCGGCACGGCGGGAACGTCCACAGTCGCCCGGTCGCCCCACGAGTCCTGCAGGACCAGCGTCGGGGCTGCCACGAGTGGGGTCCCGTCCGTGCTCGCGCCGGAGATCGACAGCGTGAGCACGTCGCCCGCAGGCAGGAGCGCGCCGCCCGGCGGCTCCGTCGGGGCAAGGCCTTCGGTCAGGTGCGCCCAGCCCTGGTCGGCGGGCAGGCGGCCCCGGAGCAGCTCCTGGGCGCGTGTCGTGTCGAGCGCGACGAGCCGGGTCACGCCGGTCGGCCCGCCGCCCGCCCGCGAGCCGAGGCCGATCGGCCGGGCCGTGACCGCCGCTGGCGTGGCGCCGGTGGCGTCGGCGAGCGCGCGGCCCTGCGCCAGGGGGACGGCGTCGACTGCGCCGACCGCGAGGTCCGTGCCGATCTCGACGTCGGCCTGGTCCTGCTGCGACACGGACCACGTCTGGGTGAAGGACAGGCCGAAGGTCGCCGCCGCGGCCGCGAGCACGAGCAGGAACGCGCCCGACGTGGCGTGCGGGCGGCGGGCGAGCTCCCAGCCGGCCAGCGGCACGGTCAGGGCGCGCGATCGGCTGGCGTGCACCTCGGCGAGGCGCGCGATGACGGGCAGCAGACGCAGGACCAAGGCGGCCCCGGCGAGCAGGCAGAGCACGGGCGCTGCGACGAGCACCGGGTCGAGCTGCGCGGTGGTCGCCACCCGGTGGGCGCGTAGCTGGAGGAAGCCCAGCACCGCGATGCCGGCCAGCAGCAGGTCCGCGCCGGACCTGGCGACGAGGCCCGCGACGCGGCGGCGCGCGCCGGAACGCATTGGCGAGCGCAGGGTCGGGGCGACGAGGATCGCGGCCAGCACCGCGGCGCTGACGGCGACCGTGAGCACGAGAGCGGGCGTGGGGGCCGACAGCGCCGCGAGCTCGGCGCGGGCGAGCTGCGGCAGGGTGAGGACCGCCCGGTAGAGAGCGAGCGTGAGCGGGATCGCCACGGCGGCCCCGAGCAGAGCCACAGTCAGCGCCTCGACGGTCGCGTGCCGCGCGAGTTGCGCGCGGCTGGCGCCCCGGGCGGCCAGCAGCGCGGTCTCGGCGGCCCGGCGGCCCACGACCAGGCGAGCCGCGAGCCCGAGCGCGGTCCCTGCCAGCCCGGCCCCGAGGAGCGCCACGGCCACGGCGCCGGACCCGGTCACGCCCTGCTGCGTCCGGGCGACCGCGAGCGTGGCGGGGAAGGCGGAGTAGACGGTGGCGGACTTCGCGCGGTCCCCGAGCGCGGAGCGGACGTCGGCGCGCGCCGCTGACAGCGCCGCCCCGACCCGCTCGAGCGCGGGCGGGTCGGGGTCGGACAGGTCCGGACGCGCGACAACGGTGACCAGGTCGAGGCCGACCCCCGTCGCGAGCAGGGTCCCGGGCGCCACGATGAACGGCCCGTACACCGGCAGCCGCTCGGAGAAGGGATCGAAGCCGGCGCCCTCGAGCGGGTCGCGCGCCCACGTGTCAGTCGCGCCCTGCGCGGGCGTGATGATCCCGACGACGACGACGGACCTGGTCGTCCCGGCGTCCGCGGCGGGAAGGCTCCCGGCGGCCTGCTCGGATGTGGTGCTCAGCACCGTGGTACTGCCCAGCTCGAGCCCGAGGTCCTGAGCGGTCGACCCGAGGACGGCGACCTCGAGCGGCTGACCCGCCGGCGCCGGCGCCGGCCATCGCCCGTCGATCACCCGGGAGCTCTCCTCCAGACCGTCGCCGTCCTCGAGGTACCCGTACCGCCGGACGCCGTTCTGCGTGGGCAGGAAGAGCATCTCCGACGAGGCCCAGGTGGACGTCGTCGACGCGAACGGGCGCAGCGCCGCGACGACGGTCCCCACGGTGTCGGTGACGACCTGGGCCGAGTCCGGCCCGCCGTCGACGCCCGCCGGCGTGACGTGCACCGCCGCCGTGACCTTGACGTCGTCCGGCGCCGCGGTGCGCATCGCGGTCGCGAGCACCTGGTCCTGCGCCGTGGTCAGCAGCAACGCGCAGGTGCCCAGCAGCGCCGTGCCGGCGACGACGATCGCGAGCACCGCGGCGAGGAGCCCCGGCTGGGTGGCGGCCCGCTGGAGCACGAAGGCCGCGCGGCGCGGGCGGCGGTCAGCCATCGACCAGCCGGCCGTCGACGAGCCGCACGGCGCGATCGGCGAGGGCCACCATCACCGGGTCGTGGGTCGAGACGATCGCCGTCATGCCCTCGGCTTCGACCACCGCGCGGATCAGCGCCATCACGCCGAGTCCGGTCTCGCTGTCGAGCTGGCCGGTCGGCTCATCCGCGATCAGCAGCTGGGGTGACCCGGCCAGCGCCCGGGCGATCGCGACGCGCTGCTGCTGCCCGCCGGACAGCTCCGGCGGCCGCTGGTCTGCGTGCTCGCCCAGCCCGACGAGCTCGAGCAGCAGGCGCACGCGCCGTTCCCGGTCGGCCGCGGGCAGCCGGCGCAGCCGCAGCGGGACGCCCACGTTCTCGGCGGCCGAGAGCACCGGGATCAGGCCGAACGTCTGGAAGACGAACGAGACGACGTCGCGGCGCAGCCGCACCAGGCCCGCCTCGTCCAGGCCGGTGACCTCGGTCGAGCCGATCGAGATGGTCCCGGCGTCCGGCGCGTCCAGCCCGCCGATGATGTTCAGCAGCGAGGTCTTGCCCGACCCGGACCGCCCGACGAGGGCGACCATCTCCCCCGGCGCGATGTCGAGCGAGACGTCGCGCAGCGCGTGCACGGCCGAGCGGCCCGATCCGAAGGTGCGGTCGACGCCGGCCACCCGGACCATCGGCGTGATCGCGCTCACCGGTCGGCTCCCGGCAGGGGGGTGGCCGGGGCGTCGGGCCAGACGCTCACATGCCCGGCCTCAAGCGTCAGCCGGACCCGGCGGGTCAGGGCCAGCGCCTCGCGGAAGTCCTGCGGCACCTGGACCCGGCCGGCGCGATCCATGACCGCGTACTCCTGCGCGATCCGCTCCGCGCCGTCGTCCTCGCCGCGCGCCCGCAGGACCTCGCTGCTCGTGCGCCCGTCGCGGATCGCCACGGTGCGCTCGACCTGGCCGCTGACCGTCGGGTCGTGCGTCACGATCACGACGGTCGCGCCGACGTCCCGGTTGGCGGTGCGCAGGGCGTCGAAGACCTCCTGCGACGTGCTGACGTCGAGCTCACCGGTCGGCTCGTCCGCGAGGATCACGCGCGGGGAGTTCGCGAGCGCGACCGCGATCGCGACGCGCTGCTGCTCGCCCCCGGACATCTCTCGCGGCAGGTGACCGGCGCACCGCCCGACGCCGAGGACGTCGAGGATCTCGACCGCGCGCCGACGGCGGTGGCGGCGCGGCACGCCGGCGAAGGTCAGCGGGAGGATCACGTTCTGCTCGGCGGTGAGGTAGGGGACGAGGTTGCGCGAGGTCTGCTGCCACACGAAGCCGACCATGCTGCGGCGGTACCGCACGCGATCTGCCGCGGACATCGCCATCAGGTCCCAGCGGCCGACGCGGACCCGCCCGGCCGTCGGGGCGTCGATCCCCGACAGGACGGCCAGCAGCGTCGACTTGCCCGACCCCGACGCGCCGACGACGGCGATCATCTCGCCCGCGTCGACGAGCAGGTCCAGGCCCTGCAGCGCCTGCACCTCGATCGTGCCGGTCTGGTAGATGCGCACGAGGTTGTCGCACACGATGAGAGCGTCGCGCCCGAACTCCGCCGGCCGAGCCAGCCTCGAGCCGAGGTCCTGCAGAATGCCTTCCGACATCGCCGTCTACCCCTTTGTCGAGACGTGCCGGAATGTTAACGCACACATACGAATTCGTGCTGGGCGGCAGGCTGAAGTCGCCGCGCGGTACGGGCGAGCGGGTTACCGCGCAGATGGCACCATGCTGGTGTGAAGACACCGACCGCGCGGCCCACCCTCGTCGACCTCGCCCGGGTCGCGGGAGTCTCGCGCGCGACGGCGGCACGGGTCATGGCCGGCGGGACGTCGGTCCGGCCCGACCTCGCGCTGCGGGTCCACCAGGCGGCCGAGTCGTTGGGGTACCGCACGAACGTCGCCGCCCGCGCCCTGCGCCGCGGCAAGGCCGGCGCCGTCGCGCTCGTCGCGCCGGGCGGGGACATGGAGGGGCTCGTCGGCCCGTTCATCGGTGCGCCGATCCAGAGCGCGTCGGCCGCGCTGCTCGCGCACGGCCTGCAGCCGGTCCTGCTCCTCGAGGACGGCCTCAACACCGAGACGCTCGTCCGGCACCTGTCGTCGGGGCACGTCGACGCGGCGATCGTGATCCTGCAGCGCGAGGCGCTGCTGATGTTCCGGCACCTGGACGAGGTGCCGGTGCCGGTCGTGTTCGTCGGCAAGGCCTCCGGCGACCTGGACCCCGCCAGCATCTACGTCGACTGCGACCACTACGGCGGCGCCCGGCTGGCCGCCCGCGCACTGCTCACCGCGGGGCGCAGGCACATCTCCACGATCGCGGGTCCCGCGTACTACCTGCCGGCGACGCAGCGGCTCCAGGGCTTCCTCGACGAGTTCGAGGAGTGGGGCGTGCGGCCCGGGCCGGTGGCCGCCGGCGACTTCAGCCTCGGGTCCGGGTCCGCGGCGATGGCCCAGCTGCTGCGCCGCGCGCCGGACATCGACGGCCTGTTCGCGGCGTCGGACCTCATGGCCGTGGGGGCGCTCCGCGTCCTCGAGGCCGCAGGCCGGCGCGCGCCCAACGACATCTCGGTCGTCGGGTTCGACGACACCGTCGTCGCGCAGACGTCCAACCCCCCGCTCACCTCGGTGCACCAACCGTTCCGGGAGATGGGGGCGGCCGCCGCCGGGCTGGCCCTGACGATGCTCGACGGCGGGACGGTGACCGAGTCGGTGCTGCTGCCCACCACCCTGACGGTCCGCGAGTCCGTCTAGTGCTGACGACGCCCACGACCCGGACGGTGTTCGGGACGTCGACCCCGGCCGCCACGTGGGAGGACGGCCTGGTGGTCGGCAGCGGCCGCGTGGGGGCCGTCGTGTTCGGGCCGGCGGACCGGCAGGTGCTCTCGCTGTCGCACGAACGCTTCTTCCTGCCCGTCAACGCGCGGCCCGCCGCGCCCGACGTCCGCCCCGTGCTCGACGAGCTCCGGGCCGCGGTGCTCGACGGCGACTCGGCCCGGGCGAGCGCGCTCATGGCCCAGGCCGCCCGCGCGAGCGGGTACGACGACGGCCTGGTCTGGACCGACCCGCTCGGCATCTGCGCGACGTTGGTCGTGGCCAGCTCGGGCGGCGCGGCCGCGGCACGCCGCTCGATGGACCTGCTGCACGGCGAGGTGTCGGTGCACTGGCGGGACACCGCCGGTGGCCGGAACACGCTCCGGGTGCTGGCGCCGCGCGGGGAGCAGACGGTGTGGGTCGCCCTGGAGTCCGAGCTCGGGATGCAGAGCGAGCTCGAGCTCGGCCTGGGCGGCAGCCCCGAGACCGCCCTGGACACCGGCGGGCCGGACGCCTCGTCCGCCGTCCGCGCCGTCCCCGCCGGCGGCGCGTTCGGACGCGTGCTCGCCGAGACCGGTGCGTCGTCGCCGTCCGCCGACGTCACGGCGGAGTGCGGGAGCCCATGGCGCGTCGAGGCCGGGGCGGCCCGCTGCCGCGTCACGGTCGCGGCCGGCGGACGCTCGATCATCCGCCTCGACGTCGCCGTCGGCGGTCAGCAGGAGGCAGCTCAGGGGCCGGCGACCGCGAGCTGGGACGCGCTGCGCGCGCGGCAGGCACGCACCCACGGCGCCCTCGTGGGCGTCTCGACCCTCGACCTGGACACCGGCGTGTCGCAGGCGAGCACCGAGCAGGTCTGGGACGACGCGCGGCGCGGCGACCCGGACGCCGGGCGCCGCGCGCTGGAGATCGCCTACCTGGCCGGGCGGGCCCACATCATCGCGTCGACGGGCGAGCTGCCGCCCACCCTGCAAGGCGTCTGGCAGGGCACCTGGCGACCCGCGTGGTCGGCCGACTACACCCTGAACGGCAACGTCCAGAACGGCACGATGGCCGGGCTCATCCCGACGGGGACACCCGAGCTTGCGCGGTCGCTGCTCGCCCTCGTGCTGCCGTTCGTGGCCGACTACCGCGAGAACGCCCGCCGGGTCTTCGGGGCCGGCGGCATGCTGCTGCCGGCCCGGATGTCGACGCACGGCCGCGCCAACCACGTCGCCACGGACTACCCCCACCCGTTCTGGGTCGGCTGCGGCGGCTGGGTGCTGCGGTTCGCGGCGGACCTGGTCTCCACCACCGGCGACCGCACCGTCGTCGACGACGAGCTGTGGGAACTGGTCGAGGGGGTGCTGCGCTTCGCCGAGACCTCGACGGTGCTGCTCGCCGGCGGCCGCCACCTCGTCCCGAGCTACTCCCCCGAGAACGCGCCGGTCCCGGGGGCAAGCCCCCTGGTTGCCGACGCCACGATGGACGTCGCGATCCTGCGCGACGCCGCGCGCGCGGCGGCGGTACTCGCGCGGGCGCGCGGCGACGACGGCCGCGACGCGCGCTGGGCGGCCGTGGTCGCGGACCTGCCGCCCTACCGGGTCGCCGCCGACGGGACGCTGGCCGAGTGGATCGCGGACCGCTGGCCCGAGAACATCGCGCACCGGCACTCGTCCCAGCTGTACCCGCTCTGGTACGAGCCCGATCCTGCGTTCGTCGGCGCGACGCCGGGCGCGGCCGCGCTGCGCGCCGCGGCCGCGGCGACCGTCGCCGCGAAGCTCGCGTGGCGGGCGCAGGAGCCGACCGCCCCACCGGGCCGGATGGAGATGGCGTTCGGCCTGGTCCAGCTCGGCCTCGCCGCCGCGGCGCTCGGCGACGCGGACTCGGCCCTCACGTGCGCGCGGTGGCTCGCGATCGACCACTGGCGCCCGGCGCTGACCACCACCCACGACGCGGGCCAGATCTTCAACCTGGACGCCAGCGGCGGGCTGCCCGCGCTCGTGGCCGCGATGCTGCTCGGCTCCACGGGCGACGGCCTCACGGTGCTGCCCGCCCTGCCCGCGGCGTGGCCGCGCGGGACGGTCACGGGGCTGCGCGGGCGCGGCGGCGTCGTCGTCGACCGCCTCGCGTGGGAGCCGTCCGGGTGCACCCTCACGGTCCGGCGGCTGCCCGCGGCCGCGTGGCTCGCCCCGGCGCACGGCACGCTGCTCGCCGCGGGCCGCCCGTTCACGGCGTCCGTCGACGGCCCGGGCGCCCGCCTCGTCGGTGACCGGCTGCACCTGGGCGAACGGCCCGCCACGCTCCGCCTGGACTGGGCCGCCGACGGCGCGACGTGAGGTTCGGGCCGACCGCCCAGCACGGCGGCGGCCCATATCGGACGGCCCAGGTCAGCCGAGCGTGACGCCGGCGGCGAGCTCGTGGCGCAGCCCGTCGACGACCGCCTCGACGGTCACGACGATCCGGTCCGGGGGCGCCCCCGCGGGCATCGCAGGCGTCGGGGGCGTCGGCCGCGGCTCCACCAGCCACTGCGCGCCGACGCGCCCGCCGGCCCGCACCGCGTCGGGCAGCGGCGCCGTCGGGCGCAGGGACCAGCCGGGCGGTGCCTGCACCGCCGTCACCCGCAGCCCCGTGACCGGCTCGTCGCCGAAGCCCTCGACGGCCAGGCGGAGCCGACGCCGGCCGGGCCCGAGGGCGTCGGCCTCGACACCGTCGGCCTCGAGGGCGTACGCCTCGAGCGCCGCGCCGAACGGCATCGGCGTCGTGGCCCGGGCGAACGTCCGGTACGGCGGCTCGAGCCCGGCCGCGGACATCACCCGCTGCGCGGCCAGCGGCCAGTCGTAGCCCGCGACGAGCACGTTGTCGACGAGCGAGTTGCGGTGCGCGCCCGGCTCGGGCGTGTGGGTCCGGCCGCCGTTGTACCAGTTGCGCGCGACGACGTTGTCGTCCGTGTGGTTGTCGCCGTACGTGTTGGTGAACACCCAGACCGGCGCGTCCTGCACCACGTTGCGCTCGGCCACCACGAAGCGCGACCCCTCGTCGAGGTAGAGGCCGACGGAGCGGTTGTTGTCCCGCAGGTAGTTCTCGACGACCCGCGCCCCGGGGTTGGCCGACAGGGTGTAGATCGCGCCCCCGTCGGTGAACTGCTGCTTCGTGGCGTGCACGAGGTTGCCGGCCACGACGGCGTCGCGCAGGGTGGTCGGCGTCTCGTAGACCGGCTGCGACGCGTACAGGCCCCGCGCGCGGTACTCGGGGCTGCCGCCCGGGTCGTTCGCGCCCCAGCCGAACCCGACATCGATGCCGTCGTAGGGCAGGTCGGACACCTCGTTGTGCGTGATGGTCACGCCGTCGACGTAGGTGGACACGATCCCCGGCATGTCCATGTAGTCGACCGCGACCGCGGTCACGAGGTTGTTGTCGATCACGACGTCGCGCACGGTGCGCCGGGGATCCGCCGGGTGATGGGCGTCCGGGCCGATCCCGCCGACGACGACGGCCCCGCCGGACAGCTGGGTGAACAGGTTGTGGTGGACCAGCACGTCCGCCACGGCGAGCCCGACGCCCGCGCCGTGGGCGCCCGCATCGTTGCCGAGGCCGAGCCCGACCTGACCGAGCTGCGTGAACGTGTTCGCGACGAGGTCCACGCGGGCCGCGGCCGACACTTGCACGGCCGCCGGCAGCTGCTCCCAGTCGTTGCGGGTCGCCTCGAACTCCGGGCAGCTGCGCTGGCAGGTCCGCAGGTAGTCGGGCGGCTGGTCGAACGCGCGGCCCAGGAACGTGCCCGCCTGCTGGCTCGCGTAGCCGGCGGGTCCGCTCGGCCCGAGCCAGCTCGTGTGCGCGAACTCCAGGCCCCGCAGCTGGAGGTCGTGGACGGGTTCGTCGACGGTCCCGGCGATCTGCAGCAGCGACTCCAGGCGCGGGACGACGAACCGGTGCGCGTCGGGGTGGTCCCCCTCGGCCGCGCGATACAACAGCTCGGCCCGCGCGGGATCGAGGTACCACTGGCCGGGCTGCAGCAGCTCGACCGCGTTCACCAGCCGGAGCGCGCCGCCCTCGATCGGGTCCGCAAGCGTGTCCCAGCCCCAGCAGTTGTTCCGCCACGCCGGCTGCTGCATGACGATCCGGTCGCGCTCGATGCGCGCGACGGGCGCGTACCGATGGGTGAACGAGGCGACGCACACCACCTCAATCCGCTCGTGCCCGGTGAGCGCCACGAGGCCCGCGAGCGCGGGGTCGCGCAGGGCGAGGCCCTCCTCGGTCACCTCGACCTGGTCGCGGCCGAGCGCCACCCATGACCGCTCGGCCAGCACGCCGTCGATCGAGACCTGCCGGGTGTCGCGGATCCCGGGAACGGGCGCGCGGAAGATCCGCGCCGCCGCGTCGTGCACAGCCCAGTCCCGGACCACCACGCCGCCTGAGAGCACCGGGTGCGCCCCGGGGGCCGCCGTCCAGCGCTTCGGCGCGCCGGGCTCCCCCGAGTCGCGCGCCGTCAGCCGGAACGGCCGGTCCAGCTGCCACGTGCCGTCAGTGAGCTCCACGGTCCCGCCCGGCACCGTGCGCAGCCGGCGCTGCGCCTCGTCCAGCGTGGCCAGCGGCGCCGCGCGGGTCCCGGGCCCCGCGTCGTCGCCGTCGGGCGCGACGACGAGCAGCCGGTCGCCGACGGCTGCGGGCACCGCGCGCCCGCGCGCTTGCGTCGCGCGCGTGGCGGCCTCGTGCATCCCGTTCGCTGACACGGCGACCGCTCAGCCGTGCAGGAAGTCGGTCCGGGGCAGGGTCGGCTCCAGCTCGAGCGCGAGCTTGACGACCGGGCCGCCGTGCTCGCTCACCAGCCCGTCCGGCAGCACGACGTCCAGGCTGTCCGCCGTGCGCTCCCAGCTGACCTCGCCCGTCGCGCCGAGCACGGTGACCGCCCGGACGCCCCGTTCGAGCAGCCCCGACGTCGCGGCGAAGCTGCGCACGCGAGCCACCCGGTCCGTGGGCTCCGCGAGCAGGATCGCGTACACGTACTCGCCGGTCAGATCCGTCCGCCGGGTGAACCGGATGTCGGCGGGCCCGAAGTCGGTCGGGGCGCCGTCCGTGAACGAGCCCGCCGCGACCCGGGTCGGGCCCTCCGCCGCGACGGTCCAGGGGCGGGTGCCGTAGATCGCCTCGCCGTTGCGCGCGAGCCAGGCTCCCAGGTCCTCGAGGATGCCGCGTTCGGCGTCGGGGATGGTGCCGTCCGGCTTGGGCCCGACGTTCAGCTGCAGGACTCCGTTGCGCGCGACGACGTCGGCGAGCTCCGCGACGATGTCGCGCGAGCGCTTGTAGACGTGGTCCTCGACCCAGCACCACGACGAGCGCGAGAGCGAGGTGTCGTTCTGCCAGAGCTCCTCGCGGATGCCCGCGACGGTCCCGCGCTCGACGTCGTAGACCGCCGAGCCGGGCGCGAAGGCGTCCCACTTGTAGTGGATGACGACCTCGCGTCCCCACTCGGCCGCGCGGTTGTAGTAGTAGGCGGCGAACGTGCGCAGGTACGGCTCGAACGCGGGCTGCTCGATCCACCAGTCGAAGTAGACGATCTGGGGCCGGTAGCGGTCGACGACCTCGACGCAGCGCAGCAGCCAGTCCTCGAGGAACCTCTCGTTCGGCGCCGTCTCCTCGCGCTGCGCCGGGCCGTAGAAGTCCTGCAGGGCCGGGTCACGCACGTCGGAGTCGAACCGCATGCCGGGGTTCATGAAGAACCAGTGCTCGGCGCGGTGCGTCGACGCCCCGCGCACCATCCACGCCTCGTCGACCGCGGCGAGCAGGTCCCCCAGCACGTCCCGGCGCGGCCCCAGGTTCGCCGCGGTCCAGCGCGAGCGGCCGCTGTCGTACATCGCGAACCCGTCATGGTGCTCCGCGACCGGGACGACGTACTGCGCGCCGGCTCGGCGAAAGAGCGCCGCCCACTCGTGCGGATCGAACCGCTCCATCGTGAAGCTGGGGATGAAGTCCTTGTACCCGAACTCGTTCTGCGGGCCGTACGTCGCGACGTGGTGCGCGAAGGAGGGCGAGGCCTCCAGGTACATGGAGCGCGAGTACCACTCGTTGGCGAACGCCGGCACCGAGTAGACGCCCCAGTGCACGAAGAGGCCCAGCTTCGCGTCCCGGTACCACAGGGGCGGGGTGTACCGCCGGAGCGAGGCCCAGTCGGCCGAGTACGGCCCCGCGGCGACCACGGCGGCCACCTCGGCGAGCGCCGTCCGGTTGTCGCTGACGTCGACGGGCGCCGGCAGGGCCGAGACGTCGAGCCGCGGGAGGTTCTGGGCGCGCCCGGTCATGGCTTCCGCCACTGCGCCGGCGTCGTCAGCGGGACCAGCGGCGGGCGCTCGACGCTCGTGGTCAGCTGCGCGCGCACGCCGTCGCGCGCGGAGTCGAGCAGCGCCGTCATGACCTCGAGCACGTGCAGCGCGAGGTCGCCGCCGGCCCGATGGCCGCCGCGGACGAAGTCCAGGAGCCCGATCCCCCGCTCGGCCCCGACGTAGCCGGCGGACGGCTCCACCGCGGTCCAGTCGGGATCGCCGAGCAGGCGCACCCGCACGGTGCCGTCGAACGCGTTGGGGTCGGGCACCGCGAGGCTGCCCAGCTCGCCGTGCACCTCGATCGGCGCCGCCGCGCTGGCGACGGCGTCAAAGCTCAGCACCACGGTCGACAGCGCGCCGCCGGCGTGCTCGAGGATGCCGGTGACGTGGGTGTCGACCTCGACGGGGATCGACTCGCCGGTGCGCGGGCCCGAGCCGATCGTCCGGGAGCCCCGGCCGCGCGACGAGGCGCCGGTGACCCGGGTGACGGGGCCGAGCAGGTGGACCAGCGAGGTCAGGTAGTACGGACCCATGTCGAGCAGCGGCCCCCCGCCGGGCCGGTAGTAGAAGTCCGGGTTCGGGTGCCACAGCTCGTGGCCGGGGGCGACCCACGTGGCGGAGGCCGCGACCGGGCGCCCGATGACCCCGGCATCGACCGCCGCGCGCGCGGTCTGGATGCCGGTGCCCAGCACCGTGTCCGGCGCGCACCCGACCCAGGCGCGCCCGCGGGCGCGCAGGACAGCCGCGGCCTCGCCGAAGGTGGCCGCCAGCGGCTTCTCGCCGTAGACGTTCTTGCCCCGGGCCAGTGCAGCCAGCGCGATCGCGGCGTGCGCGTCGGGGGTGGTCAGGTTCAGCACCGTCTCGACGCCGTCGTCGGCGATCAGGTCGGCGACCGACAGCGCGCGGCAGCCGGGGATGCCCGCCGCGACCTCGACGGACCGTGCGTGGTCGAGGTCGGCGACCGCCCGGATCGCGACGTCCGGGTGCCCGACCAGGGTGCCGAGGTACTTGACCGCGATGACGCCCAGCCCGACTACTCCGATCCCGTGCGGCTCGCCCACAGCAGCCCCCTCTCCACGATCGCCTGGACCTGCGGGACCTGCAGCACCTCGACGCTGTGCCCGGGCGTCGCGACGACGACGCGGCCCGCGCCCCACTGCCGGGTCCACACGACCGGCGACGTGATCGGCCGGTGCCACGGGTGGTACGGCTGCACCGGGTGGGTGGTGGTCGCGAGGACGTCGATCAGGTCGTCGTGCAGCACCCAGTACTGCTCGGTGGTCAGGGTGAAGTCCTCGATGCCCTCCATGATCGGGTGCGCCCGGCCGGCGTCGGTGATCTCGACGGTGTACGTGAGGTAGTTGTCGGTCTCGTCCCCCACGCGCAGCGCCGGGTCCTTCGACGGGTGGGTCGCGAACTGGCCGCCGATCAGCTGCAGGTAGTCGGAGCTGGCGCGGTAGGAGTCGGCGATCCCGCCGTGCCACCCCATCAGGCCCGTGCCGGCGCGGACGGCGGCGGCCAGGCCGGCCTGCGCCTCGTGCGAGATCTCGGACATGGTCACGCTCTGCAGCACGAGGTCGGTGCGCCGCATGAGCGCCTCGTCGGCGTAGACCTCGTTGCTCTCCTCGATCAGGACGGCGAACCCGTTGCGCTCGAGAAAGGGGACGAACAGGTTCGTGGCGTCGACGGGATGGTGCCCGTCCCATCCGCCTCGGACGATCAGAGCGGTGCGAGCGGTCATGCGGGCTCTCCTTCGACGATCGGGAAGTACACCGAGTACCGCTCGTCGACCACCTCGTGCAGGGGTCGCAGCCGCACGGTGGTCGGCTGACCGGTGACGCGGTAGCGGGTCAGCCACGCCGACCACTGCCGCTCGTTGTCCGGGACGAGGAGCTCGGCCGCCGCCCCCGGGTCGCCGTAGAGCGCGACCTCCCCCTCGACCAGGCCCGCCAGCACGACGGGGCCCTCGACGAAGGCGACCGTGGTGGGCTCGTCCGGGATCGGGACGGCGTGCACGGCGAAGCCGAACGCGACCTCGAGGCTCGTCCGGCCGCCGGTGTGCTCGAACGTGAGGAAGCCGTCGGCCACCTCGACGCGCGCCTCGCCCGCCACGACGGGCGGTCCCTCGGTCCAGCCGGGAACGCGCAGCCGGACCTGCAGGGGGACGCCCTGCGCGGACTCGACCGTCACCCGGAGCCGGACGGCGTGCGGGCGGTGCGTCTCCCCGGCGTCGCCCGAGTTCTGGTCAGGCCCGACGTCCTGGGCGTCGTCGAGCCGCTCGAGGCCCACGCTCACCTCGCCGGCCACCGTCGTGATCCGCGCCGTCGCGGCGATGTGCTGGGCGATCGTCAGGGACTCGTCCTCGCCGCGGTAGAACACGAGCGAGGAGTGGCGGGTGTGGGCCTGCACCAGCGAGCCGTGGCAGCACCAGAAGTCCTCGGTCGGGCTCCCCCACGCCTTGCGCGCGCCGCCCTCGAGCGGCAGGAAGTAGGCGACCATGCCGGTGATCGGGTTCTGCTGCGCCAGGATGCCGTTGAT